>JACKBT010000068.1 GCA_020634415.1 Ardenticatenaceae bacterium | reverse complement strand
GTATCTACTAAGCCTCTCTGGTGTGATCCTCCGGGAGGTTTATGCCAGGAGCAAACTTCTTGATGGAAACCTCCCGGAGGGTTAGTAGTTACAAAACAGGCAACATTTCCGATGTTGAAAGGATGTTGCCTGCGTACAACTACAACTCTGTGGGGAATGAAACCTTTGTGCGGTTATTCCTTTCGTTTTTTAGTAACCATTCATCCTCCCGGAGGTTTTCCCTCAGGAGAGCCTCTGTAAAAGAAACCTCCGGGAGGATTTTTCACTCGAGGGAGTGAATAATTACCGTTTTTAATAAGTTAAATTGATTTCATGCTTGCTGATCTCTTGACGAACGATGCACGAATGACGTGATGGTTTGCTCATCGCAATCTGTGAGTGATGCGAGATGGTTGAAAAGTGCGTCGAGGGATTGAAAACCTTGTTTTTGGCCGGAGTGGGGATCAAGCAAGGTGAATCGCCAGGTGGTTTCGCCCGGTGTTTGTTCCGGCCAGAAGCGCAGCATATAGGCGTAGTAGGCTGAATTTGTGGCGGATGACTCATTTTTTTGCATGAGCAGACCCTTTTTGAGATTGGTATGTATGAATGTGCGGCCAAATGAAGCCTTTTTGAATGTTCTGCACATAGCATACTTGTGGAGCGTGATCGAATCGTGAGAGCATCGTGAATGTGGGAAGGGTGGTGTAAGTTAGTTTTGCAGGGCGTTAACGGCCGTTACTAAATGATTCACCCGCTCGGCCAAACGATGGATGATGAGTTGGTGCAGTGTAGAGGCAATGTCAGGGTCTTGCGCTTCCATTTCTTGCAGGGTGTTGAGTGAGAGCCGATAGATGATGCTGGGTTCGTCGGCAATTACGGCCGCTGACCGCTGCTGCCCTAAATAGAAGCCGATTTCACCCACGACATGACCCCCCCGCATCGTTTGCAACCGAATGGGCTTCTGTCCGGGGTTTTCCAGTTGGGCTGTTACCTGTCCCGATTCGATAAAATAAAGCGCGTCGGGGGCATCACCCTGTTTGATGAGGTAATGACCGGGCGGAACTTCCTGGCGTTCCAGATAGTTCACAAGCTCTTTAACTTTGCTGTTATTGGTTAAAAGTGTCTGTAACTGCTGTTCTAATTGTTCGGCTGTGGTAGCAGCGGTGTCGACTGTTTGCAGCAATTGGTGTTCGCACCATTCCAGCGCCCGATCCAGATCGGGCGTGATATGAATATGCGAGCCTGGGCCGAAATCGCTTTTTTGTAACTGCTGCTGAATGATGAGAGACATCTCGGCCAGGACGAGCATGATGCCTTTGGCCTCGGCCAACTGCTTTAGTTTGGTGAAACTGAGGCCGGCGGTGGAATCAATGGCGGTGACGCGGCGGAAATCGAGGATAATGAATTTGGGCAAGGCCAACTGGGCATCGTTGATGCGCTCACGGATGGTGTTCAGGAGGTTGTCGGCTGTGCCAAAAAAAATGAAGCCTTGCAGTCGTAGGATGTAGACTTCGTTGCCATGCTCATCAAGCAGATGTTGTTGGTGGGGTGGGCGGGTGACACGGCTGTGCTGGGTGGCGCCGGAAAGTTCGTGGCGGACGACATCTATGCGGCTGTAGTTGATGACGAAGAGGATAACGGCCGTTATTAACCCCACCCCTACTGCTTCCAAAAAGCCCACGAAAGCCGTCACCAGCAAAATCAAAATCACCACAAAATAGTCCAGCCTGGGCAGTTTGAACCAGGCATCATAAACCCATTCTTTGAGGAAAGAAACGCCCAAATAAAGGAGAAGCCCACCCAAAATGACTTTGGGGAAAAGGGATAGGGCCGAAGCCCCAAACATGAGGGCGATCAGGCCGACTGTGGCTGTGATGAGACCGGTTAAACGGCCGCCTGCACCTAATTTGTGATTCATCGAGGAGACACCTAATTGATGATACCCCGTCATGTTGCCGGTTAACCCAGTGACGATGTTGGCCATACCGGCCGTTTTCAATTCGTGATTCAAGTCCATATCGCGCCGCGTAGCCAGCTCTAAGCCTGTGCCATTTAAGAGAAGGGCGATGGCACTCATGATGAGGACGGTCATGATGTTAACCGCCTGACCACCAATAAGTGACCAATGCACTTTGTCTAAATCGGCCAGAGAAATGGGCTGCCACAGACCGCCTTTGGGGAACGGGCCAAGTACCCAACCCTGAGAGCTTAGTTCGGCAGTGGAGCCGCTGATATAAGCGATGAGATAAAAAAGCAGTGTGCCGCCAATAACCATGCCGGGAATCACCAATGAATGATTGGTGCGGCTGAGGATGAAGAAGAGAGTGATGGTAAAAATTAGCCCCGGCAGCCAACGCAGGAGCATGTCTGGTTGCAGCAGAGCCATGCTTAGAGATTGATCTGTCATGGTGCTGACAGCCCCAGTAGTGATGAGCCAGCCAGTGCCGGCCAAAAAGCCGCCGACCACGGGATAGGGGAGGAAGCGTACCAGGCTGCCCAGTTTGAACTGCCCCAGCCCCCACAAAAAGAGGCCAGTTGCCAGGGAGGTAACGCCTATTGTGGCCACAATCGTGAGAAAAATTTCTTGTGAGGGTGTGGAAGCGGGCAGGGATTTGGCAATGACTACGGCGATGCCAGCTAAGATGGCAGCAGGAATGTCTTGACTGGCGCCGGTGGTTCCTGGCAGTGAGGTGAAGAGGGAGGTGATGATGCCGATGATGACTGTGCCTAACAGCACCAGGCCAATGCCGTTGGCTATGAAGTTGGATAGATCGCCGGTGAAGATGAGGGCGGCGTAGGAGATGGCGAGGACAATCTGGAGGAGGCTGCCGATGATTCCGGCTGTGAGGCTGGGAATAAGGCGGTCGGGCTGGAATTCCTGGCGCATATTGGTTAGAAAAAGGGGTATGCCTTTTTGATTACTGATGGTTTGGTTCATGGTACTCCTGATCGGGCGGGAAAACTTTTGTATTTGAGCGGCGTGAAGGGTGTCTAAATATTCACGCATTGTGATATGCGTCGTAAAATAGAAGAGAGATTCAAGGAAACTAAAGAGCCAATGAAATTGGGAAGATCGCTCGACCCTTTAGTTCCTTGAACCCTCTCTATCTCCTCTACCAGTGGTAGAATAACGGCTGAGCGTGATTGATTCGTGATCGAAACGTGAAAGTTAAGCGAGTCGGGCATATAATTGGGAAAATTGGTAGGTAAGCCTGGGAAGAGGCGAAACGGCCGTAAAACAAACAATGCTTCAGTTACAGTTATTGGGCAGTCCCCAAATCACTTTGCATGGTAAGGCAGAGACCGATTTGTCATCTGCCAAAAGTTTAGCCTTGCTTTATTATCTTGCTCTGCATGGTCGTCCCCAGTCACGTCTGGCGCTGGGTGGTTTGCTGTGGCCGGATAAGAGTGATAGTGAGGCGCGGATGAATTTGCGCCAGGCGTTGTATCAACTGCGCCAGGTTTTGCCGGATTATGTGCAGGCTTCGCGGCAGGATGTGCAGTTGGTGCGAACGAAGGGGCTGATGGTGGATGTGCAACTGTTTGAGGCGGCACTGAAGCCGGGTTTGGCGGGGGATATGGAACGGCTGCAAACGGCCGTTGACCATTACCAGGGCGATTTTTTACATGGCTTTTTTGTGGATGATGCGCCTGATTTTGAGGAGTGGCAGTTGATGGAGCGGGAGCGGCTGCGGAGTTTGGCTATTCAGGCGATGCACCAGCTTTCTACAAGTTATGCCCAGCAGCATTTGGTGGGGCCAGGTTTGCTGTTAACACGCCGCCTGATTGATATTGAACCCTGGCGGGAAGAATCGCACCAACTGCTGATGCGGCTGTTGGCCTGGGACGGGCAGGTTAGTGCGGCTTTGGCGCAGTATGAGCAGTGCCGCCAGCTTTTGGCGGATGAGTTGGGGGTGGAACCGAGCCAGGAAACGCAGGCTTTGTTTGCCCAGATTAAGGCGCGGGAGACGCGGGATAAGGAGATAAGGCCGCTGGAAGTGCGCCATAACGTGGTGGTGGAACGGCCGTTGCCAGCCCCCAGGCACACAAAATTGCCCCATACGCACACGGTTTTTATTGGCCGGGAGCGGGAGTTGGAGGATATGGCGGCTGTGCTGGCGCTGCCGGAGACGCGGCTGCTAACGGTGGTGGGGCCGGGTGGTATGGGCAAAACCCGGCTTACGCTGGCTCTGGTGGAACGGCTTTTGGCTGATGAGGCTTTTATTGAGGATGTCTATTTTGTGCCGCTGGAAGGGGTGGCGGCTGATGAGAGTGTGTCGGTGGCGGATCAGATTAGTCTGGCGATTGCGCGGACGATGGATTTGTCGCTGACGACGGGGGAACACAGCCCCAGTCACCATTTGCTGACGGTGCTGCAACCGAAGCGGCTGCTGTTGGTGCTGGATAATTTTGAGCATTTATTGGCGGGGGCGGAGTGGGTGGCTTTGTTGTTGAAGGAGGCGCCGGAGGTGCAGGTGGTGGTGACTTCGCGGGAGCGGCTGAGTTTGTATGGGGAGCGGGTGTTGACGCTGCGGGGGTTGGCTTTGCCGGAGCGGGATGTGGGGGAAACGGCCGTTCATGCGGATGCCTTGCAACTGTTTATTCATGCGGCTCAGCGGGTGCGCCATGATTTTCAGTCGCTGCCAGAGGAGCGGCCCACTTTGGTGCAGCTTTGCCGCTTTTTGAATGGGATGCCGCTGGCGATTGAATTGGCGGCATCGTGGGTGGATACGTTGTCGGTGGCGGATATTTTGGCGGAGTTGCAGCAGGATTTGGATATGCTGGCGACGGATATGCGGGATGTGGCGGCGCGGCAGCGCAGCATCCGGCAAGTGTTTGCCTATGCCTGGCAGCGGCTGTCGGTGGTGGAGCAGCAGGTTTTGGCGGCGTTGTCGGTGTTTCGGGGGGGCTTTACGCGGGTGGCGGCGCAGCAGGTGGCTTTGGTGCATACGCGCTCGGCGATGGCGGTGCGTTTGCTGGCGGATTTGGTGCAGAAGTCGCTGCTGCATTTTGACCGGACGCGCAACCGATATGAGATGCACAGTTTGCTGCGCCAGTTTTTGGGGGAGAAGTTGGCGCAGGATGGGGTGGTGGAGACGGCCGTTTATCAACGTCATTCGGCTTTTTTCTGTGAGTTTTTGCAGGAACGGCGAGCGGCGTTTATTAGCCCGCAGCAGCAAACGGTGCTGCGAGAAACGGAAGCCGATATTGAGAATATCCGCATTGCCTGGCAGTGGGCGCTGGTACGGCGTGATGTGGCTGGTTTGGGGGCGGCTTTTGCGGGTTTGTTCCATTTTTATGATATTCGCAGTTGGTTTCGGGAGGGGGAGCGTGTGTTTCGGGAAACGGCCGTTGCCCTGGACCCGCCGCAAAATGTAACTGAGCGGATTCTTTTGGCGCAGCTTCGGGCGCGGCAGGGCTGGTTTGCCTTCCATTTGGGCCAGCATCAGCACAGTTTTAATCTGTTACAGAATAGTTTGGTGGAACTGGAATATGAGCGGGCTAATGACGAGAGTATTTTTAATTACAATTATTTGGGGGCGGTGCTGCGCCATCAGGGTAAATATGAGCGGGCTAATTTCTATGTGCTGAAGGCGTTGGAGATGGCCCAGGCGATTGAGGATAGGTATCAGGCCAGCATTAGTTTTAATATTTTGGGGCAAACTGTGTCGCAGCAGGGGGATTATGCTTTGGCGCAATATTATTGCCGGGAGGGGCTGCATTTGAAGCGGGAGATGGGGGATCAGCGGGGGGTGACGTATTCGCTGGCGTATTTGGGCCGTATTGCGAAGGAGTTGGGGGAGTTTGAGGAGGCGGAGCAACTTTTTAATGAGTGTGTGGCGATTAGTGGGACGTTGGGGGATCAGCGGGGGGTGGCTTTGGGGCTGCAAAATTTGGGTAATGTGATGTTGGCGGACGGCCGTTCGACGGAGGCGATTGCGGTGTATCAGCAGGGGCTGGCTATTTTCCGCAAAATTGGGAATCGGCAGGGGGAATGTTTGTGCCTGATTCATTTGGGTGAGGCTTGGGCGGTGGAGGGTAAGTTGGCGATGGCGGCCGAGTTTATCCGGGAGGGTGGCCGCATTGCGTTGGATATTGTGTCGCAGCCTGGTTTGGAGGCGGCGATTGCGGCGATGGCGATGGTGTGGGAGCGGGGTGGGGAAACGGAGCGCAGTGCGGCGGCGTTGGCCTTTTTGGCTAAGAACTTGCCTGGTGTGGATGGGCAGGTAAGGCAGTTGCCACAGGGGTATGATTCGCTTTTGCCTTCTGTTTTGCCGAAAGATGCTGATGCTTTTGTGCGTGAGTATGTGATGGCATAGGATGTCATCTGTTGACGGAGTGGTGGGGCTGCGGTTGTCCGGCTGAAGCCTCGATTCCAGCTTATATCTTTCCCTGAACAGATAGGACATTGAATTTCGATGCACCGACTTGTCCCCGATTTTATATATGAGCAGCAGGGTGATGGGCTTGTAGAGGGCCGGTTTGAGGCTGTGTGTTTGTTTGTGGATACGTCTGGTTTTACGCGGTTGACGACGGCGTTGATGGCTTATGGCTCGGAGGGGACGGAGGTGTTGGCCGATGTGTTAGCGGCCGTTTTTGCGCCGTTTGTGGAGCTTGTGTATGAGCAGGGTGGGTTTGTGGCGGGATATGCGGGGGATGCGTTTAAGGCTGTTTTTCCGGTGGCTAAGGGGGTGGATGTGTATGAGCGGGTGGTGGCGGTGGCCTGGCAGATTAAGCAGCGAATGGCGGCGCGGTCTGTTTTTGAGACGGAGGTGGGGACGTTTGAGTTGGCGGTGAAGGCGATGATTGCGGCGGGGGAGGTGGTGTGGGGGATTTGGCAGGGGCAGGCGGGGCAAGGGCGGGCGCAGAATGCGGCTTATTTTTTTGAGGGTGAGGGGCTGGCGCGGTGTTTGGCGCTGGATTCGGTGGCGGCGGCGGGGGAGGTGGTGGTGACAACGGCCGTTGCCCGCCAACTCTCTCCTCTGTATGCCCAGCTTGAGCCGGTGGCTGATCATTTTCGGCTGGTGGCGGTGGCGGGGGAGCTGCGGGCTGCTTATGGGCTGCTGCCGGTGGATGGGGTGGTGGTGGATGGGGGGAGGGATGCGTTTTTTCCGCTGGCTCTGCAACAGATGCAAACGCGGGGTGAGTTTCGGCAAGTGGTGTCGTTGTTTGTGAGTTTGCAGTGGCTGCCGGAGGCGACGGCCGTTTATGAAACTATCTTCCAATTGTTGGCCCGATATGGGGGCTATTTGTGTCGGGTGGGGCGGATTGGCTCGCAGGATAGGGGCGGGACGCTGCTGTTTTTTTGGGGTGCGCCGAATAGTTATGAGAACAGTGTGGCGCGGGCGTTGGGTTTTATTTTAGATTTGCAGGGGGCTTTGCCGATGCCGTTGAAGGCGGGGTTGACTTATAACCAGGCTTATGCGGGTTTTATTGGGGCGGCGGTGCGGGAGGAGTATACCTGTTATGGGGCGTATGTGAATTTGGCGGCGCGGCAGATGGTGGCGGCGGGTTGGGGTGAGATTTGGTTGGATGGGGAGACGGCCGTTAAGGTGCAGTCGCAGTTTGAGGTGCGGCTGCGTGGTTCGTATCAGTTTAAGGGGTTTGCGGGGAAGCGGCTGGTTTATGTGGTGAACGGCCGTCGGGACGTGGTGGGTAAGCGGCCACATGGGGGGCGTTTTGTGGGGCGAGAGCGGGAGATGGTGGCGCTGCGGGCGGCGGTGGAGTCGGTGCGGGACGGCCGTTGGGGAGGGCTGGTGCTGGTGACGGGTGAGGCGGGGCTGGGCAAGAGTCGTCTGGTGCATGAGTTTATGGCGCAGGTGGCGGCTGACTTTTCGCTGTTTTTGTGCCAGACGGATGAGATTTTGCGGCAGTCGTTGAACCCGCTGCGTTATTGGCTGCGTCACTATTTTGAGCAAACGGCCGATGCCCGCCAGAATCGAGAGAATTTTCACCGTATTTTAGAGACGTTGGCACGGGAAACGGCCGATCCCCATTGGCAGAAAGAGCTGCGGCGCACCCGCTCCTTCCTGGCCTCATTAATTGATTTGTACTGGCCCGATTCTTTGTATGCCCAGCTTGAACCTAAACTGCGTTTTGCCAATGTGCTGTCCGCGCTCAAAACGCTGATTAAGGCGGAGAGTTTGCGCCGCCCGGTGCTGCTTTGTTTTGAAGATGTGCATTGGTTGGATGAGGATTCGTATCAATTTTTGCAGAGTTTGTTGGCTGAGGGGGAGGGGTATCCTGTTGCTGTTTTGGCGACGATACGGCCGCAGGAAGCGGCGTTGGTGAGTCTGCCGGTGATGGACAATATTACTTTGTCGCCGCTGGCGGCTGAGGCGCTTATGGAGCTGGCGGAGACGAGTTTGGGTGGGCCGGTGAAGCCAGCACTGGTGGGTTTGTTGGTGGAACGGGCTGAGGGGAACCCGTTTTTTTCGGAACAGCTTTTGCTGTATATGCGGGAGAATGGATTTTTGTGGCGTAATGGGGCCTGGAATGTGACGGCCAGCCAGACTATTTTGCTGCCGGTGGATGTGCGTTCGCTGTTGGTGTCGCGTTTGGATAAGCTGCCGGTGGCGGTGAGGCGGTTGGTGCAGACGGCGGCGGTGTTGGGGCGTGAGTTTTCGCTGCCGCTGCTGGTGCAGATGATGGGGGAGGAGGTGGTGATGGCGGGGATGGAAACGGCCGTTGCGGCTGCTATCTGGTTTCCGCTGAGTGAAAACACCTTTATGTTCCAACATGCGCTGCTGCGGGATGTGGCTTATGCTATGCAGCGCCATGCTCAACGCCGCCAACTGCACCAGGCGGCGGCGGAGGGTTTGGAAAAGCTGTATGGGGCTGAATTGCAGCCCCATTATGCCGACCTGGCGCACCATTATGAGCAGGCGGGCATTGTGGCGCAGGCGACCTATTATTTGATGCAGGCGGGGCGGGCGGCCAGCCAGGCGTATGAAAATAAGCAGGCGATTGATTATTACAGTCGTGCGCTTACGCTGCTGCCGGTGACGGATGGGAACGGCCGTTACGAACTGCTGTTGGCCCGCGAAGGTATTTATGCCTTGCTGGGCGACCGGGAACGGGAGCAGCAAGATTTGGCGGCTTTGCAGCAGCTTGTGGCCGAACTGGCCGATCCCCGCTATGAGGTGCAGGTGGCCCTGCGCCGCGCCCATTATGCCTTTTATACGGGTGATTATGACGCGGCTGAAGAGGCAGCCATGCAGGCCCTGCAATTAGCCACGACGGCCGAAGATGCCCACCTGATTGTTGAGGCTTATCTGCAATTTGGGCAGTCGTTGTGGTCTCATGGGCAATATGAAGCGGCTACCTATCATCTGACGCAGGCCCGGCAACTGGCAGAGAGCATTGAGGATGAGCGGGCGATTGCTTTGGCGCTGCGTCTTTTGGGCAATGTGGCGGGGGTTCAGGGGCGTTATGCTGAGGCTAACCAATGTTTTGAGCAGTCGCACCAGCTTAGTCAGAAGAGCGGGTATCGTCAGAATGAGGCGGAGTGTTTGAATGGGTTGGGGGTGATGGCTTATTTTCAGGGAGATTTTGCTCGTGCCAGTGAATATCATCATCAGGGGTTGCTGGCTCGTCGGGAGATTGGGGATCGGGTGGGTGAGGCGAAGACGTTGGGCAATTTGGCTGATGCGCTGTTTCGTCAGGGCATAACGGCCGATGTGCAAAGTTACTATCAAGAGTCTATGGCGATTCGCCAGGAGGTGGATGATAAGTTGGGGGTGGCCTGGGTGTTGGGGAAGTTGGGTGAGTTGTATTGGTTTCAGGGTGATGTGGCCCAAGCCAGGCAAAATTATGAGCAGGCCCTACAGATTCGTCAGGAGGTGGATAATTTACGGGATAAGGAGTGGTCGTTGAATGAGGTAGCGGCCGTTTACCGGGCACAAGGCGATTACCGGCAGGCACATGTGTATCATCAACAGGCTCTTGAATTGAGTTTGTCTTTGGGGGACCGGGATGGTGAGGCGTATACGCGGCATCATTTGGGTGTTTTGGCGCAGGCTATGGGGGATTTTGCCGCTGCTCAAGCCCATTATGAGACGGCGTTGGCGATTCACCGTGAGTTGAATAATCATTCGGGTGAGGCGCTTACTTTGAATTGTATGGCTTTGTTGGCGACGTACCAGGGGGATGATGAGCGGAGTTTGGCTTGTAGTGAGCAGGCTCTGGCTTTGGCTGAGGCGATTAATTATCGTGATTATGTGGCTATGGCTTGTCTTTTTAGGGGGTTTGCTTATATCGGTTTGGCTCGTTGGCCGGAAGCGGAGGCTGCTTTGGTGCGGGCGCGGGGGATTCGGTTGGCTTTGCAGCAGCCGTTGTTGGCTTTGGAGGCGGAGGCTGGTTTGATGTTGGTGGCGGGGGAGGCTGGTGCGGTTTATGAGGGGGTGCGGGCGGGTCTGGCGCAGTTGGATGCGCAAAATGTGGCGATTCTTTATGATTTGCCGCGTCTGTATCTGACTTATTATCGGGTGCTGGCGGCGGCGGGGGATGGGGAGGGGGCGCGGGCGGTGTTGGCCTGGGTGTATGGGGTGTTGGCGGGGCGAACGGCCGTTTTATCGGCGGCGGAGCAGGAGCGGTTTTGGCAGAATCATCCGGGGCATCGGGCTATTTTGGCAGCCTGGGAAGGTGAGGGGCTGGCAAAATGGTCAAGGACTCCGTTGACAATTGAGCATTGACACTTGACAATTAGGTTCGGTATTTCAGCTTTATGAAGGAGATTTTGACGTGTTAAAACCACCATTTCGAGCGGAACATGTAGGCAGTTTGTTACGACCACGTGCTTTGAAGGAGGCGGGCAAGGCCTGGCAGCGCGGTGAGCTTTCTCAGGCTGCGTTTGATGAGGTTTTGGGACGCGAGGTTGCGCGGGCGGTGCGGTTGCAGGAGTCGGTGGGGCTGCGTTCGATTACGGATGGAGAATTCGGCCGTTCTTCCTGGTTTGGCTTTTTCTTTGAGCGCATGACGGGTTTTACCTTACAGCCTTCTCGTTTTCGTTTTCATGACGAACAGGGGCAGCAGTATGAGTGGCCGACCTGTTTTGCCGTGGACAAAATGCGTCGGACTGCGCCTATTTGTGTGGATGAGTTTGAACGGCTGCAAGGATTTACGACGCAAACGGCCAAAGCCAACATGCCCTCGCCAACCGCTTTCCACTTCTTTCGCGGTGACCAATGCCGTGATGAGGCAGCTTACCCGGATATTGAAATGTGGTGGCAGGATTTGATTGCGGTTTATCAGGCTGAGATTCGGGATTTGGCGGCGGCGGGCTGCCGTTATTTGCAGATTGATGAAGTGCCAGCGGCCATGCTGTGTGACCCGGATGTGCAGGATCAGGTGCGGGAGATGGGGCATGATCCTGGTCAGCTTTTGCAAAAGTATATTGGGGTGGTGAATGAGGTTCTGGCGGCCCGACCGCCGGAGATGACGGTGGGGATGCACCTGTGCCGGGGTAATTTCCGTTCGCGCTGGATGGCGCAGGGGGGCTATGATCCGATTGCGGAAGCCTGGTTTAACCAGGTGAATGTGGATGCTTTTTTTCTGGAGTATGATTCGGAGCGGGCGGGGACGTTTGCGCCGCTGCAATATGTGGGGGTGGATAAGCAGGTGGTGTTGGGGTTGATTACGAGTAAAACGGCCGATCTCGAAGACAAAGACACCCTCAAACGGCGCGTGGCGGAGGCGGCAGCCTATATGCCGCTCGAACGCCTGTCCATTAGCCCGCAGTGCGGCTTTGCCAGTGTGGCGGGTGGCAATGCGCTGACGGAGGAGGAGCAGATGCGTAAGCTAGCACTGGTGGTGGAAGTAGCTGATGAGATTTGGGGCGAAGCCTAATGGCGGACGATCCGATGGTGGTGGCGCAGGCGGTGCGGGCGCGGCTGTGTGAGTTGGATGGGCCGGTGATGGCGCTGCTTGGTTTGGTGGTGGAATCGGTAACGCCTGAGAAGGCGACCGTGAGTATGGTGGTGCGGCCTGATATGGTGAACAGCCATCAATATTGTCATGGTGGCCTGGTGTTTACGCTGGCGGATCATGCGTTTGCTTATGCTTGCTGTGCCCAAAACCGCACGGGGGTGACGTTGGCCAGCCATATTTTGTATTTGCAGGCGGCGAAGTTGGGGGATGGGTTAACGGCCGTTGCCCAACTGTTAAACCTGGACGAGGACACCGGCTGGGGTACTGTCGAAGTCATCAACCAGGATGAAGTTGTTGTGGCCCGCTATCGTGGTACCTGGTTTCGGTTGGCGGCTAAGATTGTGCCGGAGTTGGACAGCCCCGCGCCCACGCTGGACTAAGTAAGCGTTCATTTTTAGCTTGGTGATTTTGGAGACTGGAGACTTCCATGATTTCTCAGGCCCTCAACGAATAGTGAACTTTTGCCGGCAACAATTTGCCGATTAACCCTGGTTATGATAGGATTTTAGACGGTCATGGCGGGTATAGTGTAGTGGTTAACACGTCTGGTTGTGGCCCAGAAGACCGTGGGTTCAAATCCCACTACTCGCCCAGGCTGGTTTTATACCAGCCTTTTCTCTTTCTTAAAAAGAGAATTTGCGCCCGTAGCTCAATGGATAGAGCATCAGACTTCGAATCTGAGGGTTGGGAGTTCGAGCCTCTCCGGGCGTACAGATGAAAGCTCTTCGGCTGTAGTCGAAGAGCTTTTTTGTTGGGGAATACGGCCGTTCCTACCTGCTAAAACCACTTGAATCTGAGACAATCTAGGGACTATTGCAAAGTGGAGGCAAAACATGAACTTGGCTGGCTTGAAGATTGGTCATGCAACGCATGAGATGTATCACACAGGTTGTACCATTATTTTGTGCCCTGGCGAAGGGGCGGTGGCGGGTGTAGATGTACGCGGGCCAGCGCCTGGTTCGCGGGAGTCGGCGCTGTTGGGGGCGGATAAGCCCGATAAGTTTGTGAATGCGGTGGTGTTGACGGGGGGGAGTGCCTTTGGCCTGGCAACGGCCGATGGCGTGATGCGCTATTTGGGCGAACGGAATATCGGCCATTGGACACCCATTCGCCGTATACCCATTGTGCCAGCGGCGGTAGTGTATGACTTGTTTTTGAGTGAGAGTCAGACACCAACGGCCGATATGGGCTACCAGGCTTGTGTTAATGCTACCCATGATGGGGTGGCCCAGGGCAATGTGGGGGCCGGGGCGGGAGTGACGGTGGGCAAATGGGCTGGTTTTCCGCATATGATGAAAGGGGGTTTTGGCCTGGCGGAATTGTCGCATAGCCAGTATGGGTTGGTGGTGATGGCGGCGGTAGTGAACAACGCGGTGGGGGATGTGCTGAATGCGGATGGCACAGTTTTGGCGGGGGCTTATGAGGGAGATTCGTGGTTAGTGGAGAAACATCCCTATCGCTTTATAGACCCGTCTGAGCAGAGTGTGCCGCTGGTGGTGGGGGCGAATACGACATTGGTGGTGGTGGGGACGAATGCGAAGTTAACGCGGCCGGATGCGACGCGGCTGGCGCAGCGGGCGCATGATGGGCTGGCGATTGCCATACGGCCGTCTCACACGCGCCATGATGGGGATACGGCTTTTGCGCTGGCTATGGGCGAAGTGGATGCGCCGGAGAATCTAGTGGGGAATATGGCGGTGGCCGCGGTGGCGGAGGCGGTGCGCAATAGTGTGCGTTATGCGCGGACGGTGGGTGAGGTGCGGGGGTTGGCGGGAGGGTGAGAGGGAGACTGGGGACTGGGAGACTGGAGATTGGGCTGATCTCCAGTCTCCAGTCTCCAATCTCCAATCCTCTGGAGTTTATTAAGGCGTGTGTGTCCTATTGCATCAAAATTGTCCATAGAAAGGCGTAGATGTCGCTGTTTTCTTCGATGAGTTTGCTGGTAGGTTTGCCCAGGCCGTGCCCGGCTTTGGTTTCGATGCGGAGGAGGAGGGGGTTGTGGCCGGAATCGGCCGTTTGCAGGGCGGCCGCGAATTTCTTGGCGTGCATGGGCACGACGCGGTCGTCGGTGTCGGCGGTGGTGATGAGGGTGGGCGGGTAGGTTGTGCCGGGGTGGATGTTGTGCAGGGGGGAGTAGGCCATCATGAAGCGAAATTGGTCTTCATTGGTTTCGGCGTTGCCATATTCGCCCGTCCAGTAGCGGCCAGCGGTGAATTTGTGGTAGCGCAGCATGTCTATGACGGGCACGGCGCAGTGAACCGCGCCGAAGAGGTCGGGGCGTTGGGTGAGGCAGGCGGCGACGAGGAGGCCGCCGTTGCTGCCGCCCTGGATGGCTAGCCGCGCTGGCTGGGTGTAGCCATTGGCGATGAGCCATTCGCCGGCACTGATGAAGTCATCGAAGACATTTTGTTTGTTCGCCAACATGCCGGCTTCGTGCCAGGCTTCGCCATATTCGTTGCCGCCGCGCAAGACGGCCTGGGCATAGATGCCGCCCATCTCCAGCCAGATGAGGCGGGTGGGGGAGAAGACGGGGGTCATGTTGACGTTGAAGCCGCCGTAGCCGTAGAGCAGGGTGGGGTTGGAGCCGTCCAGCTTTAGGCCTTTTTTGTGGGTGAGGAAGAGGGGAACCTGGCTGCCATCTTTGGCGGTGGCGAAGACGAGGTTGGTTTCGTAGCTGGCGGGGTTGAAGTTGACGCTGGGTTGGCGGAAGGTTTCTAGTTGGTTGGTGGTGAAGTCGTAGCGGAAGATGGTGGGAGGGTAGAGGAAGGATTGGAAGTTGATGAACATGGCGGTGTCATGGATTTTGCCGGTGAGGCCCATGATGGAGCCGATGGTGGGGAAGGTGATTTGATGTACGGCCGTTCCCTTCACATCATAAATAAACAACTGGTGATGGGCATCGTGCAGCCTGGCGATGATGAATTGGTGGTTGATCATGGTGCTGAAGGCGATGGTGTCGGGGCCTTCGGGGATGATTTCGTGCCATTGATCGCGGCTGGGGTTGTTGGTGTCTATGGCGATGATACGGCCGTTGGGGGCATCTAAATCGGTCTCGAAGTAGAAGAGGGGGCCGTCGTTGGCGATGAAGTTGTATTTGGCTTCGAGGGTGTCTATGAGCTGGACAAACTCGCCATTGTGGCTGAGTTCGCGGTAGTAGAGGAGGTTGCGGCGGTCTGTGCCTTGCCAGACGTGGAGGATGAGGTAACGGCCGTCGTCGGTGACGATGGGCATGAAACCCAGTTCGGGGGCATCGGGGCGGGCGTAGATGAGGGGATCGGCGCTTTGGGGGGTGCCGAGGGTGTGGAAGTAGACGCGGTGATGGGTGCTGGGCGGGGCTTCGGGCATTTCGTCGGGGGCGGGGTAGCGGGCGTAGTAGAAGCCGCTGTTGTCTGGGAGCCAGGCGATGGGGCTGAATTTGCTCCACTCGATGGTTTCGTTGTAGTCCTGGCCGGTTTGAATATCGCGGATGTGGATGGTTTGCCAGTCGCTGCCGCTTTGAGAGAGGCCGTAGGCCAGCAGGGTGCCATCTTCGCTGAAGGATTGGTTGACGAGGGCGATGGTGCCATCTTCGCTGAGTTGGTTGGGGTCTATGAGTGGGGTGGGCTGGCTGTTGAGGCCGTCTTGCTGGACGAGGACGGATTGGTTTTG
>JACKBT010000067.1 GCA_020634415.1 Ardenticatenaceae bacterium | reverse complement strand
TGCCCCACCCCAGCTATCGGCCCGGTTATTCACAAACTCCACGTAGGTGGCTGTGAGTTCATCCGCATAGATGCCCGCGCCCACCACAGCACTGTTTTGGCTTACGGTACTGGCAACCAGACTGGCTTTGGCCGCCATAATGCCCCCGCCTGCGTTCCCCATTGCCGCATTATGCACAAACCCGGAACTGGTCACAGTTATCTGCTGGCCTTCGCTGATGTGAACACCGCCGCCGGAAACGGCCGTATTCGACATCACCATCGTGCGCGTCATCACCACCGTCCCATGACTAAAAATGCCGCCGCCAAAGGCATCAGCCGTATTTTGCTCAATAGACGCATTACGCACATGCAGCATACTGGCCGCATCCCCCATGTAAATGCCCGCGCCATGCCCCACTTCCACACCACTAGTCGTCTCATTCTCACTGATAGATGTCTGGTCAATCGTTACGGGACTGCTGCTGGCTACATATAAGCCGCCACCTGCACCGCTGGCCGTGCCGTTATTGCTCACCGAACCACCCTCAATCGTGATGGCCCCGTTGGCAGCATCGGCATAAATACCGCCGCCTTCATTGGCTGTGTTTAAGGTAATGTCGCTGTTGTTAAGGGAAACGGCCGTATTCCCCACCAAACCCAAACCACCGCCCTGCGTCGCCACATTAATCCGCACAATCACATCCGTCAGCCGCAGCTCACCTTCCTTACTCGCAATACCACCACCCAAACTGGATTCATTGAGGATGATTTGGCTGTCACTCACGGCCAGATGTCCTGATTCATTCAGCACACCGCCACCACTGGCCGCGCCAGGATTGCCACCGCGCACCACCAAATTATCCAGCCGCACCCGCGCCCCCAATAAATGCAGCACACGGTCTACGCCCGCACCATCAATCGTCGCCTGCCCCGCCTCATCAGTTATGATCACCACATCGGCCAAAATCTCACTGTCAATATCATCCACAATATCCAGATCACCCGTCAGGCCGGCGTCTTCGTCCTTACCCGCAATCGCCAGGGTGTAGCTCTCGCCGCTGGTCAGCACAATAAAATCTTCACTCGTGTCTGAACCTGCCGGGCATTCTCCCAGCACAATGCCGGAAGGCGTATTGGTATTAGCGGCAATAATGGCCTCGCGCAGGGAACATTGCCCGTCTATATTCACATCTACATCGGCCGTTGTTGTCACCACAATCGTACTGCCACCAGCCGCCACATGGTTCACCATCAGCCCCAGCCCGCCCAAAATTAATCCCATAAAAATAAGAATCATTAAACGTTTCACAATACACTCCTTTGTCAATATCTGATATGGCGGGCTTTATACACAGCCTCCGTCCCCAAAACGTCCCCAACAGGCAAACGGCCGCTTGCTCCCTGTAGGCGCGTTATTCCCACCGCATCTGAAAACAGATGGCCTAAAATGTGGTAAGAAACCGCGCCTACAGATTCAATTTTGGGTACTTTTTTTGGGGGGGGTAATGCGGGGGCGGGCACAAGGCCCGCCCCTGCCAACTGGCATCTGGCCTAATGTCGCGGCTCAACGGCCGTTACACAAACCCATCATCTCCACCACTGGCTAAATCAGGCATCGCTGCCTCAATATCCTCTGGCGACTGCCCCTTCTCCAGGCGATCCACCACCTCATTAAACTCCTCACCCATATCCTCGCCCATATCCCGGCTCATCTTACGCATAAAACGGCCGATCTCCCGCGGGTCCTCCTCATCCAACCCCGCCAGCGCCGACTCATCCATCATCGAATCCATCCGCGCATCTTCCGACTTGCCCAACGCCACTCGGCCAATGCGCCGCTGCAAATCCTTACTCTGGCAGTGACGGCATATCGGCTCCTTCGTGCCGTACTCCGCATAGGTAAAAAACAGGCGGCTGCCCTTATGGCAGCTCTTGCAAATGTAATCGTAATATGGCATGGTGCTCCTCTCTCATGTATGATTTATCATTATACTTTTCACAAAGGCAGGTGCAAGCTTGAGCAGCTTAAACAGTTACAAACGGCCGTATCATCCCCAACTTGTTGTCATCTCCGGCCCCTCCGGTGTCGGCAAAGACACCATCGCCCGCGAATTAATCGCCCTACGTCCAGATTCATTCCACTTCGTTGTCACCGCCACCACCCGCCCCCCCCGCGAAGGTGAAATAGATGGCCGCGACTACATCTTCGTTTCCAGCGACGAATTCGCCCGCATGATCGAAGCCGACGAAATGCTCGAATGGGCCATCGTCTACAACGACTACAAAGGCGTACCCAAACAACAAATCCGAGATGCCCTCAAAAGCGGCAAAGATGTCGTCATGCGCGTAGACGTACAAGGCGCGGCCACCATCCGTAAACTCATCCCCAACGCCACCTTCGTCTTCCTCACCCCCAAATCCGAAGAAGACCTCGTTAAACGGCTGGTGGAACGCAAATCGGAAACCACCGAAGGGCTGCAACTGCGCATCACGATGGCCCGCCAGGAGATGAAACGGATGGAGGAGTTTGATTATGTGGTGCTGAACGCCGATGGCGAGCAATCCCTCGCTGTGGCTCACATCCTAGCCATCATTGATGCCGCCCACTGCCAAGTCAAACAGAAACCTGTTATTCTCTAAGAAGAGTTTGGAGATTGGTTAATTTCCAGTCTCGTTAGTGTCATCAGATTTCGCCATAACTACAATGGATGAGGAAATTAGCGGATTATGTCTCTGTTTTTAGGCATGGTTCGACTTTGTAGGGCGATTTTGCAAATCGCCAGAGAACGATTTGCAAAATCGTTCGACACTTTGTAAAGCAAACTAGAATACCATGCCGTTTTTATCCGCTTATTTCCATATCCGCTGTAGTCTTCCCAAGCTGGCAAAACTTCAACACACTAACCAAATCGCCACTCCTCACACTCAAGCTGCGAACCAGACAATCACCCCCACAAAAACCAAAATGATGAGGCTGTAAAGGGTGGCCGATTTCAGCACACGGCCGTCATCTGCCCCCGGCACAGTGCTGCAGCCTACAATCACTTTCGCTGGCGCAAAGGTGCCGCCCATGGCACCACCGGCCGTTTGCGCCGCCAAAATAATGGGCACAACCAACTGCAAAGCCATCGCCGTCTGCTGCTGCAACTGCCCAAAAACCACATTACTGTTAGTATTGCTGCCCGTCATAAACGACCCCAAGGCACCAATGAAAGGGCTAAGGAAGGGGAAGATGGCCCCCGTATTGCTAAGAGCTTCAGCCAGCATTTGTGTCATGCCCGCGTGCTGCATAGTTAAGGCCATCGCCACCAGCGCATAGATGCCAATGGTGGGCTTGACGCTGCCTTTGAGGGTTTTTTGGAAGATGAGACGGCCGTTATACTTGTCACAGTTGCGCGGGAGCAGGCTTGCAGAGGAGCGTTTGCTCTGCCACAAATACCAGCCTAAAGTGACCAGACTGGTGTAAAGCAGCAGCGCACCGGCATGACCAAACAAGTTAATAGAACGGCCCGTGCCTGCCACCGTCAGCCAGCCAAAGCGCGTTACCACTTCGGGAAAAACAGGATTAATCTGCACCACCCCTAGCACATCATCCAGCACCAACTCACCCAAAACGATAATCACAATTAGCAGTAAGTAGGGCATAAAGGCTTGCAGCAAACGACGGGCATCAAAGCGCTGCTCACCGCGCCCCGAACGCAAGAAATAAACAATGGCGGCCATTAACCCCACAAAGCCCGCCCCAAAAGAAGCCAGGGTATACAGCCCCAACTGGGCAATGCCCCACTGTACGCCGCCCATGACGACGGTGAGAACTATCATGAAGAGGCCGCGCTGCTGCACGGCCGTTTTCCCCCCCACCAGCCACAACACGCCCGCCCCACAGCCCAAACAGCAAATTGCCAGGATAACGGCCGTTGGCCCCGCCAACACCTCCCCCGGCAAACCAGTCGCCGCCATCAGCGACACAAACGAAGAACCCAACGAGCCAAAGGTAACGGCCCAGGAATGACCCAGGAGCGCAATGGTAACGGCCGTATCCGCCCCAAACCCCATCCCCAACAGCAATGGCGCCACCACCGCCGCTGGCACACCAAACCCCGTCGCCCCCTGCAAAAACGAGCCAAACAGCCAGGCAATCAACAACGCCTGCGCCGGCCTATCCTGCGCCAGCCCCGGCAGCTCCTCACCAATCAAGGTAATCGCCCCCGCCTCATTAACCGTATGGTAAAGCAGCAAAGCCATCCAAATAATGTACAACACAAACCAGGCCAACAGCACCGCCTTCCCCCAAGCCACCAGCAGCAAATCGCCACCAGCCCCAAAAAACAGCACCGCCACCAGCACCGAGACCGCCCATCCGGCCGGCCCCGCCTTACTCCCGCCCCAATTACGGCCGATCATCAAATACAAAACAACCAAAATTGGCGCAGCGGCCAAAAGAATATTCCAGAGTGTAAATGGTGGTAAAGACATAGCCTGGAAGTGTAATAAAACCAGACAGCAGCGGCAATAATTGACATGAAGACAGCATATCTCCAATCTCCAATCCCCAATCTCCCATCTCTCGTCTCCTTCACTAAACAGCAGATGATAACTGTTGCCAACCATTTCTGATTTATCACCCTTTATGCCATAATTAGAAATAGCTACAACCGTGACCGAAAGACCCAAAGGGTTTTATTTGCTGGAATTAGCAATCTCTCGTTCACCAAACCCTTTGGGTCTTTAACGAATTGATCGGGTAATAAATGTAGAGCGATTTTGTAAATCGCTCGGACGATTTACAAAATCGTCCCATACCCATTACCCGATTTATTACTTAAACTGCAATAGGGTTTTAGTAGTTACAATTAGGCAACAAAATTACATCTGGAGTCAGGTTAATGAAACAACAACGAATCTTACTAATTAGCACCTTCTTCATGCTGCTCTTGGCTGCCGCGTGCGGCCCAGTGGGTAACTCGGCTAGTGAGCCATCGGCCGCCAATGCCGATGCGCCCAGCACAATAGAAGATATTTTTGCCACCAATGCCACCAGTGACGAGGTGATGGATGTGGCTCCGATAGCAACGGAAGGAGAGAGTGTCGAGGAAACGGCCGTTACCACCAACACCGAATCTCCCACCACTGCCCCCGAACCAACCACCAAGCCCGCCACCACCGAAACCAGCCTCCTAGACGACTACGGCATTCCCATCGGCTTCACCGAAGATGGGCATCCCTATCGCGGCCACCTGGATGCCCCCATCGTCATGGAAGAGTTCTCCGACTTCCAATGCCCCTACTGCTCCCGCTTCGCCAACCAAACCCTTCCCCCCTTATTGGAAAATCAGATCAAAAACGGCGAAGTCCTCATGATCTACTACGACTTCCCCCTCACCTCCATACACCCCCAAGCAATGGCCGCCGCCAATGCCGCCCGCTGCGCCGGTGAACAAGGCGTAGAAGCCTATTGGCAAATGCACGACCTGCTCTTCGCCGATGCCTCCGAATGGTCTAATGCCAACGCCAACGAAGTCTTCGCTGACTACGGCGCAACCATTGGCCTAAACGCCGACTCCTTTGTACCTTGCTTAACGGAAAGCAAATATACACAGCAAATCGAAGCCGACATATCCCTGGGCAGTTCGCTGGGTGTCCGCAGCACCCCCAGTTTCTTCCTCAACGACCAGATACTGGTAGGCGCACAACCTCTAGATGTTTTCAACCAGGCCATCGCCATCATCCAAGGTGGCGGCTCCATTGTCAGCGAAGCGGAAGAAACGGCCGCTCAAGCAGCCGCCTTGCCCACCCCCGTCCCCCTCGACTACGACTCCGTAGCCATGACCTTAGGCGATGAAGATGCCCCCGTGCGCATTGTCGAATTCACCGATTACCAATGCCCCTTCTGCCAGCGCCATGTCGCCCAAACCATGCCCCAACTCCTGAGCCAGATGATTGAAACCGGACGAGTTTTCTACATGCTTAAAGACCTGCCTCTGGAAAACCTCCATCCCGAAGCCCGTATTGCGGCCAACGCCGCCCGCTGCGCCGGTGAACAAGAAGCCTATGTCGAGATGCACGACCTGCTTTTTGCCACCCAGGGCGAATGGGGCGGTCAGGGTGAAGCGGCGGCCCAACTTGTGTTTGTAGATTTAGCCACCGAACTGGGTCTAGACACCGAGGTCTTTGACCAATGTGTCACCGAGCGCCGCTACGACGATTTGGTGCAGGCCAATATGAATGAAGCCGCCGAGTTTGGGGTGAATGGCACTCCCTTCTTCTTCATTGATGGCTTCCCCATCAATGGTGCCCAACCCTACGATTTGTTCGAGTTTGCCATTAGCCGCGCCGAAGAAGGGACGCTGGCTGAAGCATATCGTCCCCAAGAACAACAACAGCAGCAGCAGGAACAGCAGCCGCCCACCATTATTGATGTGGACATTAGCGGCAGTTTCAGCATCGGCGACCCCAATGCGCCCGTGACGATTGTGGAATTTACGGACTTCCAATGCCCCTTCTGTGCCCGTCATTTTGCCCAAACCTTGCCCGGCTTAATGGCAAATTATGTGGAAACGGGAATGGTGTATTATGTGTTTAAGGATTTACCGCTGACGCAAATCCATCCCCAAGCTTTTATTGCCGCAGAAGCGGCGCGGTGTGCCTGGGACCAGGAAGCGTACATGGACATGCACGATATGCTGTTTATGAAGCAAGGTGAGTGGAGCGGGCAAAATAATGCAGCCGATTTCTTCATCAGCTATGCCGAGCAGTTGGGGCTGGACACGGCCGTTTTCAGTGAATGCCTCAACTCTCATCAACACCAAGCCGCAGTGGATGCCGACTTGCAATATGGCCTCAGCCTGGGCATTCGGGGAACACCCACTTTTGCCCTAAACGGCCGTCTCATCTCCGGCGCACAGCCCTTATCTGCCTTTGAAGAAGCCATAACCATTTTGGCCGAACAAGATAGTAATTAGGTAATGGGGTAATGGGGTAATTGCCCAATTACCCCATTACTCGCGTCCCTCATGCTAAAATTTGCCAAATCGGTTGCCTACCTTCCCGATCCCGTTCGTTCCCGACCACATATTACCGATGACGACAAAACCAAAGCCGCCGCCACACCCCCGGCGGCGGTTCCGTTTCATTGCAAACCCTGGCTCGATGGGCAGTCGGTAGGCTGGACGCTGTTTTATGGCTATTTGACTGCGGTAACGATTACGGTGGGTGAAAACGGCCGTATTCACATCCCCAACCTGCCCACCCTGGCCCGAGAAACCAACCAGCCGAACATCATCCAACAATTCGCCGCGTCCCATTTCGGGCTGGGCCTGGGCTACACCCTGCAAACCCCGCCCGGCTTTGTCAGCCTGCTGCTGCCCTCACCCCAAGCCCCCGCTGGCCTCACCGCCCTAACCGGCATCGTCGAAACCGATTGGTATCCGCGCCAGATATTCGCGGTTTTTCAAGTGCCGCCGCCAGGCATCACCATTCAGCTAGATTATCAAACCCCCGTCGTCCGGGTTGTGGTCATTCCGCGCCACGAACAGATGGACATACGGCCGTTAACCGAAACCGAACAAACCGCCTTAGCCCAACGGGAAGCCACCTACCTCGCCGAAGAAGCAGTTTCCCCCAGTCGGTGGGTGGACGAAGCCGGTAACAGTTTTACCCATCTCTACAAACAGTGGTCGGCCAAATTTCGGCACGAATCCAAATCGCCTCAAGTTGATGGCGAATAGGCCAAATAGGTTATAATCTCCTGGCAGGTGTCCTCATATAATTAATAAACATCACCTATCAGGTTTTTCAAACATGCAGGTTCAGGAAGCGATTTATCGCCATTTTTTTCACCACACCAATGATTTGATTCAGGGCGTGGGGCCAGACGGCCGTTTCCGGTTCGTAAACCAACGCTGGCTGCAAATTATGGGTTACACCGAAACAGAAGCCTACCAACTCCATTTTGAGCAAATCGTCCATCCTGAACACATAGAACATTGCCGCCGCCTCTTCAAATCAGTACAAGCAGGGCAGCATTGCCAGCAATTAGAAACCATCTTTGTAACCAAATCTGGTCAAAAAATCCATGTAGACGGCAACGTCAATGCCTGCATGGAAGACGGCCGTTTCCTCACCACCCTCGGCGTTTTCCGCGACATCACCCCACGATTGGACGTAGAAAACCAACTAAGAGCCTCCCTCAAGCGCACCGCCGCCCTCTACCAAATCGCCAGATCCCAAATCGCCTACCAAAACCTGCCGCGCCTCCTCCAAATCGTCACCAACAGCGTCGCCGAAGTGCTGCCCGCCGACCGGGTTATCCTTTACACCGTAGACATCGCCAAAAAAGAAGTCATCCACTTCGCCAAAGGCGGCCCCGGAGCCGAAAACATTATCCGTTACACCTTCCAGGCCATTATGGATGGCCTGCCCGGCTGGGTGCTGCGCCATCAGCAGCCAGCCCTGGCCCTAAAAAACGAACCCGATCCACGAGTCAGTTCCGCCATTTTCGAGCGCCGCGCCGAATTAAACATTGGCTCCATCATCGTTGTTCCCGTCCATTATCAGGGCCAGACAATGGGCACCCTCATCGCCATGAACGGCTATAAACAGCCAGATTTTACCGAACAAGACAAAGAGCTAATGATGGCCATGAGTAACCACGTAGCTCTGGCCTTAGAAAATGTGCGCCTGTACGAAGCCGAACAGCAGCGCACACGAGAACTACAGGCCCACAATGAAGAGCTAGATGCCTTCGCGCACACCGTCGCCCACGATTTGAAAGCCCCTCTGAGCAATCTCATTGGCTTTGCCGAAATGCTCGCCCTAGACAGCGTGGGCCTAGATGACTTTTTACACAGACAGGCAACGCATATTCATAATAACGGCCGTAAAATGAACAACATCATAGACGAACTGCTCCTGCTCTCCCAAGTGCGCAAAGCAGACCTAGAAGTCGTCCCCGTCAATATCGGCCGTACCGTCCACGAAGCCATCGAGCGCCTCGCCGACCTCGTGGAAGAACATCGCCCCCAAATCACCCAGCCAGATGCCTGGCCTATGGCCTTGGGGTATGCCTCCTGGATAGAGGAGATATGGGTCAACTACATCAGCAACGCCATCAAATACGGCGGCGCTTCACAAATTGTCCGTCTCAATTATCAGCATCTGCCCCACCAGCTCATTCGTTTTGAAGTAACAGACAACGGGCACGGGATGACGGTTGAGGAGCAAGGGCGTTTATTTCGGCCGTTTGAACGCCTGGAACAGCTAGGCAAAATCGAAGGGCATGGTCTGGGCCTGTCCATCGTCCGCCGCATCGCCGAAAAGCTAGGCGGGCAAGTCGGGGTCGAAAGCCAGCCCGGCCAGGGCAGCACCTTCTACTTCATCCTGCCAGCCGCTAATTCTCACCATTCCAAGTAAAACCAATAAGAATCTGATATAGTTTAGCTCCCACTATTTGAGTCTCCATAATGTGGGACCAATACTTAGTAGATCGAAACAGATCACGAGTGTGTTGTAGAGCGATTTTGCAAATCGCTCGGACGATTTACAAAATCACTCTACAAGGATTTCGATCTACTGATACTACTATTTGAGAGGTTTAATATGGCAAAACCAACTTTTAGATGGCGTGATCCCTTCCTATTTAGCGACCAACTAACTGACGAAGAACGCATGGTACGCGATGCCGCCCATGATTATTGTCAGGGCAAACTTATGCCCCGCGTGTTGGAAGCCCACCGACACGAAACCTTTGACCGCTCCATCTTCAACGAAATGGGCGAGATGGGCCTGCTTGGCTCCACCATCCCAGAAGAATATGGCGGGGCTGGCCTGAACCATGTCTGCTACGGCCTCATCGCCCGCGAAGTGGAACGGGTGGACAGCGGCTATCGCAGCACCATGAGTGTGCAAAGCTCGCTGGTGATGTACCCCATTTACACCTACGGCACAGAAGAGCAGCGGCAAAAGTACCTGCCCAAGCTCGCCAGCGGCGAATGGGTAGGCTGCTTTGGTCTCACAGAGCCAAATCACGGCAGTGATCCGGGCAGCATGGAAACCCGCGCCACCAAAACGGACGGCGGCTGGGTGCTGCATGGCAATAAGATGTGGATCACCAACTCACCTATTGCTGATGTCTTCGTCGTTTGGGCGAAGGTGTTTGGCGGTGATGATGTCGCCGATGGCACAATTCGCGGCTTTGTGTTGGAAAAGGGGATGGCGGGACTAAGTGCGCCTAAAACGGAAGGCAAGTTCAGCCTGCGGGCCAGCATCACGGGCGAGATTGTGATGGATGAGGTTTTTGTGCCGGAAGCGCAGCTCCTGCCCCATGTACAGGGGTTGAAGGGGCCGTTTGGCTGCCTGAATAAGGCGCGTTATGGCATTTCTTGGGGGGCATTGGGCGCAGCGGAGTTTTGCTGGCACGCGGCGCGGCAATACACGCTGGACCGGACGCAGTTTGGACGGCCGTTAGCCGCCAATCAGCTCATTCAATGGAAATTAGCCAACATGATGACCGAGATCACCATTGGTTTGCAGTCCGTGCTGCGTGTCGGCCGTTTGCTGGATGAAGGCAAAGCCACCCCCGAAATGATCTCCCTCGTCAAGCGCAACTCCTGTGGCAAAGCCCTAGACATCGCCCGCATCGCCCGCGACATGCACGGCGGCAACGGCATCTCCGACGAATTCCACGTCATTCGCCACGTTCTCAACCTGGAAGCCGTGAACACCTACGAAGGCACACACGACATTCATGCCCTCATCCTGGGGCGGGCACAGACGGATATTCAGGCATTTACGGGATAGAAAGAGGTAATTGAATAATGAGGTAATGGGGTAATTGACGTAATGCCCCCATTACCTCGTTACCTTTTAGTCCCGATACTCCTCCGGCAAAAACTCACCCATATACCAGACATGATCGGCGTGGCAGGCTTCGGGAATGGGAGCCGTTAACTTGTTTTCCGCAGGCAGAGAGCCTTCACCACCACCCATATAGAGCTTTTCGCCCACAGTGGCGACCACTTTGCCCTCCTGGTCGAGGATTTGAACAATCCCATCGGCCTCATGCACATAGTAACCAGGCTGCCAGATAATCAACCACTTCTCGTCGGGCATCTCCGGGTATTGAGCCAGCAAACAGTTGTTGTCTACGATGAGATTGGCCTCGAGTAATGCTTCCATGAAAGCCATGCTCGGCAGGGCCAGTTGAGCCATGTAAATGTCTGGGGCGGGGGTGAGGTTGGGCGGTGGGGTGAAGGTAATGCCGCCGGGGAAGGCAAAGGTGAGGACAACGCTGGGGGGTAGTTGAACATCGTGTGTGCCCACATACGCTTCCCAAATTTCTTCGGTGGGTACGCCTAATTCAACGCGGTTATGAGGCACATCTACGCTGGTGAAGAAGTCGAAATCGGCCGTTTCCAATACTTGATTCAGCGATTGTTGGTCAGCCATCAGTTGGGCTTGGGTATAGGTGGCGGGGCGGATGTCGAGAACGGCCGTTAACGCCTCCCCTTCAGCCACATACTTGGCCACCGTCTCCTGCCCATTCTCCGTAAAGGCCACCACAACCCGGTACACCGGTTCATGCTCCAGCCATAACCCGGCATACGTAGCCGCCTCATTGGCCTGAAGCCGTGCCTGCAATTCAGTGATGGCATCCTCATAAGCCATTTGTGCTTCCAATTCCGCCAAGGGAATGCCCGTTTGTTCTGCCATCAGAGCCAAATCGTTCTGTATGGCCCCATCCTCTTCACGCGGGCCATCCCAGCCCATCTCCAGCACCTCATCCTGCCCCATCACCACGTAGTAACATAACACACCCGCATCATGCAGCAGACGCACGTTCCAGCGCATGTAGTCATACTCAGGCAGGGTAATCCGTTCGCTGAACATGCCTTCCTCGTTCACAGTGGGGGTCCGTTCGATTTGCTCATCGGGGCCAGTGTCGTTGAGGGTGGTGAGGCGCAGGGTGGGCTGCGAACCGGGAGGCAGGTCGAAGCCGTTGATCATGAGTTCACGGCCTTCTTGGGGGAAGATGGCCAGGGAACGGCCGTCTCCCGCATCAGTACACATCGGGTCAGGCGATGTATCTATATCCGCCGCCTCATCCTGAACCTCATTTGGAGTAGGCAGCGGTGTCGCCTGCATCGCCGCTGGCTCCACCTCCCCCGCACCGCAAGCCGCTGCCAATAGCAAAATCATCAACAAAATTGTCCACTTACGCATTCTTGACTCCTTTGTAATCGTCCACAAATATATTGGCGGAGTGGCAGCTTTAGCCGGAATCGTTCCAGCTAAAGTCCAATCGCACCAGTTAGCCTATCACCCCATAACGTGCGTGGGTGGACAATAGTTCCTGATGGCAAATTACTCAGAGGGGGCAGTGACTGGCTGGGTGGCTGTTTCCAGCATCGTTAAATACAGAAGGGCATCTTCTGTGGTGTAACCACACATCTCCAAACTGGCCTGAAAGCGGCTGCAAACAGTGGGCCGTTCGGGGCGGCCAAACAACAGGCAGCGATTATCTGGCGATAGTTGGATGCAGCGCACGCCGGCCGGTTTGCCCTGTGGCATACCGGGTATGGGGGAGGAGATGGAGGGGGCAATGCAGCAAGCGCCGCAGCCAACGCGGCACTCCATTTTGTTTGTTGCAGGTGGGGGGGTAACGGCCGTTTCCTTCATAACCATTACGATTATAAGAAACGAGCCAATTCCCAACAACCTTAAACTTGAGGCCACCTCAAACTTGAGGCCACCTCAAACTTGAGGCCACCTCACACCTGAGGCGACCTCGCCCCTGCCTGGCTCACCCGTTGCAAATCGTGGTGCAAGGCTTGCCAACCGGGCGGCTGTATGTGCGCCAGTTGCGCCAACTCGGCCTGCACATCATAGGCCACATAGTGATGGGTGATAGACCAACGGCCGTTGGCCCAGGTAAACAAACCATATTTAGCACGCGGATCGCCATCCAGCGGTTGGCTGACAGAACTGATATTCGCCAGAGTCAGGCGATGCCAAGGGCGAATATTGGGCACATGCAAATGCCCAAAAGCCAAAATGCCCGTATCCAGGTCATGCAGCAAATGGCTCAGATCGGCCGCATCATCCGGCTGCTTAATTTCACCATAGAGCTTTTGCTGCTGTGCTTCTGGCGGGTAGATATGGCGGGTTACGTCGCGGGGATTGGCGTGAACGATGAAAATATCGTCTCGCGGATTGGTGGTGGGCGAAATGCGGCGGTAGAAGGGCAGTTCTTGCAGCCAGGCGCGATCCATCACAGATAGCTGCATTTGCGTCCAACTTAGATTGTCATCAACGGCAGTTTGCAAAGCTTTCCGTTCAGCGCGAATATCGTCAGAGAGCAGCGGCCGTTGCGCTACCTCTTCATCCGTGTTGCCATACACACAGGAGATAGGCTCCTCACGCACACGCTGCAAACAGGCCAACGGCCGTGCGCCGCCCAAACACAAATCTCCGGCAAAAAAGATCATATCTGGCGCTTGCTGTTTGATGTCCGCCAACACCGCTTCCAGAGCCGTCAGATTGCCATGAACATCCGAAAAAATGGCCGCACGCATGGCTACACAACACTCAACTGCTGCCGCTCCGCCTCTTTCAGATCAATCGTCATCGCCCCATCCTCACTGCCCACATCCTGCACCACATGGCAGGCAATGGCCCGTTTCTCGGCCACAGGCCCAGTCACAAAGGTATGGCTCAGACTAAAGCCCAGAGTACGGCCGTTTTTGTCCAAAATCACATCGCCCACCTTGCCCACTTTCGTGCCACCCATCGTGTCCACCGGTCGGCCTTGCAGATCATCACGCCGCAGCCAATCTTTGGCTTCAGCCACATGGTCATACTCCTGAATCACCTGATCGTGCTTCACCAGGGCTGCATCGGGGCCAATCGCCGTCACATCATCACTCTTCACCAGATAGGTGGTGCGGCTAAACAGACCCTCTGTACCTAAATAAAGGCCAACAACCGACTGGCAATCGGCCGTTAAATAAACATCCTTCACTTTGCCAATACGACGACCATCACTCACCGTAATGACCGGACTACCAATAATATCTTTACCTAAAAACATACAATCTCCTTGTGTGTTAAAACCAATTGGCTCTTTGGGAATTCATGGGGTTGACACCCTACTTCTGCTGTTCTCTAAAACGAACATCAAGACTGGGCGCAGCCACCAGTTCAAATGTTGCGGAGGCCAGGGCCACACGGCCGTTTGTCGCCTCCAATTCATCCAAAATGTCATTAAACAGCTTATCCTTCATCACTCGCCGCTGGCGATAATCCACCACATAACGCAGCGTAAACGCCAGCCAATTATCATTAGCCGCCATCATCACCGACGGCTGAACTCTGGCTTTCTCAATCATGAACTTGCGGGTCATCTTGTTCCAGGTAGATTGAGCCTCAGTAGCATAATCAGTCAGCAGTTCCTGGGCTACCTGTTGCAAAATGCGCCGCGCCAGGTCGCGGTCACTGCCAAACTTCACCGGCAGCGTAATTTCATCCCACAAAAAGGGAAAATCGCTGGAGTAGTTAAAGACCGGCTCTTTGAAAACAAAGGAATTGGCGACGCGCACAATACGGCCGTTATACGAACTGCCCCCCACCCACTGCCCACACTCCATCAACGTCGTCCGCAAAATGCCCACATCAATCACATCCCCCTGAATCCCGCCCAATTCCACCCGCTCACCCACCTTATAAAAATCACCAAAAGCAATAGCCACCCAGCCCGCCACACTAACGATCACCTCTTGCAAGGCAAACGCAATGCCCGCCCCGGCAATCCCCAAAGCGGCCGTTATACCACTCAGCTGATCACTAAAAACAATCGCCAAGAAAAGCCCGGTAACAAGATAACCGGCAAAGGTAATCGCCTTACGCACCCGGTAGCGCGTATGCACATCCACCAGCCGCCGCGCTGTCAGCCGCCGCACCAGACCAAAAACAATAACAATGACCACCAACCCGACCAGGGCGATGGCAATCTGTATTTGCAGAGCTTGCGGCAGCGAAAAGGGGAACCAATCCATTATGGTTGCAGCCGTTCAGTGGTGGGGGTCGGCAACGGCCGTAAATCCCGCATCAAACTCCAGGCTTCAGCCGCCCGCTCCTCCTCAGCATTCACAATCACCATAATCGCCCCCGCCGCCAACTTATCCACATAAAACTGCGCCTCCCGTTCCGGCACATCCAGCCCCAAAAACAGACCCAGCGCCCCACCATACACCGCCCCCGCCGCCGCCCCGCCCAAAATAGGGGCCAGGCTGCCTGCCGCCAGAATCGGCCCCAACACCGGCAGCGTCAAAGACACACCGGCGGCCAACAAGCCCAGCAAACCGCCCGCCGTCGCCCCCACCGCCACGCCAATACCCGCCTTCTCGGCCACATCGGCCGTTGTGGGGTCGTGGGGCAACTGCTCTTTCACCAGATACCCACGCGCCATCACACCGATCTCTTTTTCAGCAAAACCAGCTTGTTTGAATCGGGCAACGGCCGTTTCCGCCTCATCCATCTCCGAAAATAATCCAATTATCGCTTTCATACCCCCATCCTACGGCCAAACCACAGAGAGCGGAATGGGCAAAGATACAGAAACAAGGTACAAGTCTCGATACATTTTGCGAAATATATCGAACTTCATGCCCCCATCTATACCTCGATACATTGAAGGAAGCCGCCTCCTCTCGTAGGCTAGTATCAAACAAACCTTGAGCCAACTCCGCTTAACACCAAGAGTCTGACTCAAAACAAGTAGAACGTACACAAACATGCTGGTCGAGAAGGCCAGCCCTTCAACCGTGTAACTTCTAACAAGGAGAAAAACATGTCCAAAGAGCAACTGATAAAAGGACTCAATGAAGATTTAGCTGGCGAACTGGGAGCCATCATTCGCTATAACTACCAGGCCAGCAAAGCCTTCGGCCCCAGCGGTTCCGAAGTACGCGACCTCTTCCAGAGCGAAATCCAAGACGAATTAGGACACGCCGCCTTTCTGGCTGATGTCATTGTGGACCTCGGCGGCGAACCAACCGTCAAACCGCTCAACTTCGACAAGCCCGACTCCCTGCGCGGCATGGTCGAACTCGACTTGGAAATGGAATTGCAAGATGTAGAAAACTACAAAATGCGAGCGCACCAGGCCGAAGAACTAGGCGAAGTCGAGTTAAAAGTACGCCTGGAAGACATGGCCGCCGACGAATCGGAACATGCCCGTGAACTGCGCCGCATCTTAAAAGGAAT
>JACKBT010000066.1 GCA_020634415.1 Ardenticatenaceae bacterium | reverse complement strand
GGTGGCGAGGAGGTAACGGCCGATACGCGCACCTTCACCCCCAACCCGGCCTATCAACAGCGCATGGATGAGTTCATCCAGCGTGTCATCCCCAAAGCCTACGGCCCACCCATCTTCACTAAGACCTGCCTCTACACCCTGACCCCTGACCGCGACTTTGTTCTGTCCACTGTACCGGAGCATCCCAATATATCGGTGGCTGTGGGCGCGGCCCATGCCTTCAAATTCTCCTCCCTCTTCGGCAAAATCCTGGCGCAGTTGGCGGTGTCCGGGACGACGGATTATTTCATTGAGCCGTTTCGGTTGGATCGGCCGATTTTGCGGGAAGCCAAACCGGATACGAACTTCATGTTCTAAAGATCAACCCTCCCGGAGGGGTATTGATAGGGTGAGGTGTGGGGTGGAGCCTCCGGGAGGGGTAGAGGTCTTTGGAGATAGTGGTTTATGATGAAGAGAATGTGGCAGGAAGGGTTAACTTTTTTAGCAGAGAATGGGCTGAATTTGGCGGCGGTGTTTGATTGTGCGGTCCTGCCGGAAGCAATGGGTGTACCTGTGTCGGGGTACAAGCGGCTGCTGTTGTTGGGACATGGGGGCCGACGGTTTTGGCGGGCGTTTAATGAGTTTGGCTGGCAAACGGCCGATCCCATTGACCACTTTTCCATCCACCTGACCGAAACCTGCCTGCGCGACTACCTGGGCAATCCACCCTATTTACGGCTTTATCCATTGACTGAACACATTGTGCCTTTGCCGCGGTTGGGGGAGTTGGCGGGCTGGTGTCATCCCTCGCCGCTGGGGCTGGGCATTAGCCCCACCTACGGCCTCTGGTTCGCCTATCGCACCGCCTACCTGGTGGATGCTGACTTGCCCCTTGCCCCCTTCTCCCTGCCCCCTTCCCCCTGCCATACCTGCGCTGACAAACCCTGCATCACCACCTGCCCCGCCAGTGCGGTGCGGCTGGCAGAGGGCTTTGATGTTTTCAAATGTAGTCACTTTCGCCTGGAGGAGAGTTCACCTTGCCAGGATCGCTGCCTGGCGCGGCTGGCTTGCCCAGTCGCACCGGAACATTGCTATACGTTGGCGCAGGTGCAGTATCATTACGGCCGTTCCCTACAAACCATACGGGAATATTTTGATTAACGGCCGTTGCTACTGAATCTCAAAACTGTGGGTAAGCTTTGCCACCCCGCGAATGGTAGCGGCGACGGAACAATATTTCTCCTCGGACAGTTCAATTGCTCGCTCCACCTTATTGGGGTCTAACCCCTCACCTTTTAAGACATAGTGAAGATGAATATCGGTAAAGGCATAGGGCGGTGTGTCGGCTTGTGTGCCAGCTACATCCACGAATAAATCCACTAGATTTTGCCGCTGGCGGCCCAAAATCATCACCACATCATAAGCGGAGCAGGATGCCAAACTTAATAAAAGTAGGTCGGATGGCTTGAGGGCTTTCCACTCTTGCCATGATTCATCGCCATCTTTGGGCCAGGAACCGGCTAAAACCACATGGCCGAACGAATCTCGACCAATAAACATCTGGCTGCCTTCGCCCGTCCACTTTACTGCTACATTTCCCATGAATATCTCCTGTGTTGTTATAGGGTGTTTTGTGTAAACACGTTCTTATTGATGGGGAAGCGCGGGGGATTCTTACGGGGAACGGCCGTTTCGTCCCCATACCTGCTGTACATTGCTTGACGGGTTGTCGGGTTTACTTGTCTAAATGACATCTAAACTTGTCTAAATGTAAAGTATACTTGACATTTAGTCTGATTCTGTGTTATTCTGCTGTTGAAGGAGCATAGGGATGAGCAATATCAAATTGGGTAATCGTCTGAAAGTAGCCCGTGCTGAAAAGAATCTCACACAAGAGCAGCTTGCGGATTTAGTTCAAGTCACACGCCAAACCATCAGCTCTATTGAAACAGGCCAATATGGTCCCTCGGCTTTATTGGCTTTTTTATTGGCAAATAAACTGGAAAAACCTGTAGAAGACCTGTTCTTCTTAGAAGGAGATTTAGAATGAAGAATCAAACTGTCATCCGTGACGAGCGTACAATTGCGGTTGAAAACAGCAGCTATCGTCTGGCCTATACTGTAATGTCCTTTGGGTTGTTGCTCATTGTGGCTTATCGCGGCTTTGTGTGGCAGGAAGCCAATTGGGACTTGATGGCCTTGGTGATTTTGGGTGGGGGTATTGCCACGTTATACCAGGGATCGCATAAGGTGCTTTCACCGCGCTGGAGTGTTTCTGTGGTGTTGACGATGGTGATGGCGGCGATTGTGGCGGTGATATGGGTGCTTATTTTTTAGGGAGTGCCAGGTGACGGCTGCTTCTGCAAGTGGCTGTCACCGGATGATGGTTTCATGCAGACGGCCGTTTTGTTGATGGATGTGGGTGGTGGAGGAACGGCCGTTACCAATTCAGCAGATAAGGCATATGATGACACATCAACCGCACCCAGATGAGATCTTAAGAACGAATTAAAGGTAAGTAGATGGTAAACAAGCTATTCTGTGCTCCATCAATACGCCATATCTCTTGAGTTAATGGTGGGTAAGACAAGCAGATGTTTTTGGCTTCTGCTGTAACTGAAATTGTCCAAGCCTCAAAATGAGGAGTTATGTTTGTGTTAGTAATATCACACAATAAAGTCATAAATCGGTCTCGTTTCAGTTGATCGCTGTTCAAAGAATCGTATTCGGCTTGAGACATCTCCCGATATCGTCGCATAAGTTGTGTCCATATCTGCCAATCTAGCTCTGGAAAACCTAGTCGAATTTGGTCTAAAAAGACTAATTGAATGAATGGGTCAGAGTTACCATCATTATTCCATTTATCTGCAATCATAGGATTATCTAAAATCGCAATTGCATCAACATATACATCCTCTTCTACCAATCGAGATTTACTAACAAGGTTTTCTTGTGCATAAAGTGAAAACAAATTGGTAGTAACCTCTGTGCCATATACATGAGACCAAGCCCCCATTTGGTAATCGTGTCCCAACTCATGATATTGTCCCCATGTACCATCTGAGCGATAGATTGTATCGTTGGGTGTTCCCAAGTTCCAATCATTAAAATACATCATTGGGAAGCCAGAGTGTCCCCATCCAATAGAAATTTGTTTATCGGCTACATGCCAATATTGGCCGTCGGGTGGTTGATGGATCGCTATATCAGTTAGGCTAAGACCTGATAACTCATTATGTAATGCACCAAAATCTGAGTAATATTGTGCTATTGCTACTGCTTCCTCATAACTCAATGTACTGATTTCGCTGGCTGGCATATAGACCACCGCCAAATTACTTTCCAGTGAACCGTATGGAATGGCTGCATTACGATGTGCAAACCAATCAGCGGGTGTAGTAGCCCCAACTTTCAAATAGGGTGCTTGCACTGCATCCTTAATTGTTACCTGGATAGTTGTGGTCACAGAGGTGTTTGAAACCAACACGATAGGACCGCCATAGGGCGACCGTATCAAGTTTTCACCGATTTGTAGCGGTATTTGAGTTACAACATTTGGGTAACGTAAAAAACCGGACTGGACTACATTTCCTGAGGTGGGTTTCAATTTGTCAGTATGAACGCCAATTTGTACCGATACTTGTTGTACATCTGTGATAGTCGCGTTTGAAACTATCATATTCACAATTTGATTAGGTGGCGCGTACAAACCTGTATTCAACCAGTTGGCAGGTGTAACACTCATTCGCAAGTAACTGTTATCTTTGAATGCCAAATCAAAGTTGAACGTCTGCGTTACCATCGTTGTGTTCTGTGGTACTGAGCCAGGAAATATAGTTGGGTCGCGTACTACATCGACAGGAGTGATGTATGGTGGTTGCACTTTGGCAACTCGGTCACATGCGAGTTCTCGCAGATAAGCATTAGTGTCTGTGGCTGGAAACGGGTATGTAATATTGCAACCTAACGATTGCGCGAGATTTAAGTCATTTTGAAACCAGTGCCACTGCTGATTTGAATTGTTTACGTCTTTGTAATAAAGCCAAACTTGACGATCTGCCCGACCACTATCAAGTGCAAGATCGTAAGTTCCATTGGTAGTGGTGATACCATATACCACCGAATTATCTGATTGTACTTCGGCAATAAATCCATGCACTCGACTGCTTGTGCAAGGTAAGACAACTAATTTATTGAACCATACGGTATCGCTATCTAACCCCAAGCAGTAACTTAAATCAGCTTCGATGTGCCATTTTCCTTCCGAGTCAATTTGCCATTTTTGAGTGTCTAAATCGCGGCAAGCCAGCATTCGTGCTGGTACGCCCGACAAAGGATTGCCATCTGCCGTCAAGCACAAATTTGGCTTCATTGATGTACTAGCCATATCACTGGAAAAAGCATTGACCGATATTGACAACAGTAAAATACTGCAAAGTGCAAACCATAACAATAAGCTGATGAGGAAAGTAAAGAATCTATTTCGAAGCATGGATAATTTCCTTTATTAATTGATCACGCCAACGGCCGTTCCCACCCCTCCAGCCTCTCCAACACCTGCACCAACTCAATCTGCCACTCATGCGTGGACAGTTCCCGCTTCATCCAGATCGCCTTCTTACTCACGCGCACCGCTTCGCCCAGGTAACGCTGCAGATGGAAGCGATCCAGCCCCTCCAGGTCATTCACCCGGATTTTGATCTGCCCCGCCTCACTGACAACGGCCGCTACCTTCGCCGCCAAGGCCAACACCTTAATCCGCAACTGGTAGAGCAAGTTATGCACCGGATCGGGAATCGCGCCAAAACGGTCGGCCAACTCCGCCGCCATCTCATCAATCTCCGCCAGCGACTCCAACAGCGCCATCCGCCGATACAGCCGCAGTCGCAGCGCCGCATCCGGCACATAATCCGTCGGCACATAAGCCGCCAGCGGCAAATCAATCAGCGTCGTCTCCGGCAGCACCAGCGCCAGGGCTTCCCCATCCAACTCATCCCCACCGCCCTCCTTGCGCCGCTTGACCGCATTCGCCAGCAGTCGTGTATACAAATCCAGCCCCACCGACGACACATGGCCGCTCTGCTCCCCGCCCAGCAAATCGCCCGCGCCGCGCAGCTCCATATCGCGCATGGCAATCTGATAACCCGCGCCCAAATCCGTATGCTCGGCCAACGCCTCCAGCCGCGCCTGGGCAATCCGGCTCAACGAACGCCAATTGCTGTGGAAGAAATAGCTATACGCCCGCCGCGTACCCCGCCCCACCCGCCCCCGCAGTTGATACAACTGGGACAAGCCAAACATCTCCGCTCGATCCACAATCAACGTATTGGCATTGGGGAAATCTAGCCCGCTCTCAATAATCGTCGTGCTAATCAGAATATCCACCTTGCCCTCGGCAAAGTCCAGCATAATCTGTTCCAACTGCCGCTCACTCATCTGCCCATGCCCCACCGCCACCACCGCCTCCGGCACCAGCTTCGTAATCTGCTTACGGATAATCTCAATCGTCTCCACCCGATTATGCACCACAAAGACCTGGCCCCCCCGCTCCAATTCGCGCAAAATAGCCCGCTTCAGCCGCGCCTCATCGGCCGCACCCACATAAGTCTGCACCGGCAGCCGTTCCGAAGGCGCGGTGTTGATGATGCTAATGTCGCGCACCCCCGTCAGGCTCATGTACAGCGTGCGCGGGATAGGTGTAGCCGTCATCGTCAGCACATCCACCTCGGTGCGCCACCGCTTTAGCTGCTCCTTATGGGCTACGCCAAAGCGCTGCTCCTCATCAATAATCACCAGCCCCAAATCCTTGAAGCTGACATCATCGGACAGCAGGCGGTGTGTGCCAATGACAATATCCACCAGCCCCTCGCGCAATTTGCTCACAATTTGCTGTTGGCGCATGGGCGTGCGGAAGCGGGACAACATCTCTACCGTCACGGGGAAGGATTGCAGCCGCTCGCGGAAGGTGTTGTAATGCTGTTGGGCCAAAATCGTCGTCGGCACGAGGATGGCGACCTGCTTGTTGTCCATCACAGCCTTGAAGGCGGCACGTAAAGCCACCTCGGTTTTGCCATAACCCACGTCGCCGCAGATGAGTCGGTCCATGGGATACGGCCGTTCCATATCCGCCTTCACCTCTTGAATCACATTCAGTTGGTCTTCCGTCTCCTGATACGGGAAACTGGCCTCCATCTCCGCCTGCCACTCATCATCTTTGGGGAAAGCATGACCCGCAATCGTCTCCCGTGAGGCATACAGTTCCAGCAGTTCCGCCGCCAAATCATCAGCCGCCCGCTGCGCCTGCACTTTGGCCGCCGTCCACGACTTCTCGCCCAAGCGGTTGATGTTAGGCGGCCGTTCCTCTGAGCCAATCCACTTGGTCAGCCGATCTGAGTGATGGGCGGGTACGTAGAGGGTGTCGCTGTTGCCGTACTTCAACAGCAAATATTCTCGCTCCATCCCGCCGATATTGCGTACCACCAGCCCCTCAAACTGCCCAATCCCATAATCGAGATGCACCACAAAATCCCCCGCCTCAATATCGGCAAAATAGGCTTCGGGGGCGATGGGGCGCGGCTTATGGCGGCGCTGCGGCACGGGCCGCTGCCAGCCAAAAATCTCGGCATCCGTCAGCAAATCATACAAAATCTTGTGATCCCCGCGCCGCACCAGGGTAAAGCCCTCCACCAGACTTCCCTGAACGAAGGTGATGGTGTGGTCGGAGGGGAGGATGGGGAGGGTGGAGAGGGGAGGGGGGAGAGGGGAGGGGCGAGGGGCGATCAGACTCGCTTCGCGCCCTTCGCCCTTCGCTCTTCTCTCCTCACTCCACAAATCCTGCAACCGCGCCGCCTGACTGCTGACAATCACAATTCGTTCGCCGCTTTGTTGGGCAGATTTGAGCTGGGTCATTAACGGCCGTACCTGCCCCCCATACCTCGGCCCCGCCTCAAACGCATCCGCCAAATCCAACTCTCCCCCTCTCTCCTCGCCCCTCTCTCCTTTGCCCTCACCCAAAACCAATGGCTGCCACCACTCCAACTCGCTGGCAAAGGTCTCCCAACCGAACAGGGGGTTGGGATAATCGGGGGGCAGGCTGGTCTGCTCGTTGGCTATCTGGTCGGCGTGATCGTGCAGTTCGTGAACGGCCGTTACCAACTCCTCCCAATCATCCACCACCAACAGCGCATTCTCCGGCAAATAGTCCAACAAACTGGCCGGGCGCGGGTAGATCAGCGGCAAATAAAACTCCAATTCGGGGAAATTCGCCCCATTTTTAAGATGGGGGATGTCATCCTCCCACGAGGGCAGATGATCTTCGGCCAATTCAATTTCGGGCAATGACAAGGCGTAATCGTGTGCCACCATCGGCAGGGCTTCGCGGGTGGGGGGGATGATGACGCGCTCGGTTTGGGCCGCCCCGTTTACCTCCATCGTGCGCTGTGTCGCCGGATCAAAATAGCGCATCGTGTCAATCTCATCACCAAACAACTCAATCCGCACCGGGTACGGCGTAGCCACCGGGAAAATATCCAAAATGCCACCGCGCTGGCTAAACTGTCCCGCGGCTTCTACCACACTGGTGCGTTCATACCCAATCCCATTCCACTCCTCCAGCAGTTTCTCCCAGTCCACCTGCTGCCCCACCCGCAGGGCGCGGGTAGCCGTAATAAACCGGCGCTTGGGCAAACCCTTCTGCAGCAACGCCCGCGCCGAGGTCAAAACAAGCGGCGGGGCCTCTGCGGTCGGAATCTGGGGGTGCTGCCCGGCCATTAACGCCGTTAAGACCTGAATCCGCCCCAACCGCGAGCGATCACTCCAGGGGCCGCGTTCATAAGGCAGTGGTGTGGGTTCGGGATAGCGCAGAATGGGGGTTTCTGGCGGCAGCCACGCTTCCAACGATTGCTGTAAATTGCCAATCGTGTCTATGCGTCCGGCGACGAAGACAATGGGTGCATTGCAGGTGTGAAATAGTTTGGCTAAAACGGCCGTTCGCGCACTGCGCGGCAGGCGCAGCGGTGCCAAAGGTGTTTTTTTCTCAATCTCCGCCACAAATGCCTGCCATGCGGGCAAGTCATCAAAAGCGTTCAACAATCCAGTGATATTCATAAAATCGTTACGTTCCGTAGGGGCGAGGCAGGCGGGGCAACACCTCGTCCGTAGCCAACACGGCCCTTCCCGCCTGCCTCGCCCTTTTGTCGCCAGAGGGCGAGGCAATGCAGAGAGGAGGCGTTGGTGAATCAGGGAGGTTTTGCCACATTGCCTCGCCCCTACGGCGTTACCAATGGGTGGTTACGGGTCACTATTCACCGATCCATTGTGCCTATTCATCGCCACCTGAATGCCCTCGTTCAAATAGGTGGCGATGGCGCGGATGGCTTCGTCAATCATATCGTTGACAACGGGCATCTGCTCTTTGTCGAAATCTTGCAGCAGGTAGGCGGGCGGGTCCATGCGTCCTGGGGGGCGGCCCACGCCCAATCTCATGCGCGGGAACTCCTGGCCGATGTGCTGGATGAGGCTCTTCATGCCATTATGCCCGCCCGCGCCCCCTTTCTCGCGCAGCCGAATCGTGCCGAAGGCGATGTCCATCTCGTCGTAGACGACAAAAATATGGTCGGGCGGGATTTTGTAGAAGTTGGCTAATGGCCCTACGGCATCGCCGCTGCCGTTCATGTAGGTTTGGGGTTTGGCAAGGATGATGCGCTGGTTGGCGAAACGGCCGTCTCCCAAAATCGCCTTACTCTGCACCTTGCCCAACGCAATCCCATTCGCCGCCGCCAGCCGATCCACCACCATAAAACCAATGTTATGGCGGTTGCCCCGATATTGGCGGCCTGGATTACCCAGACCCACGATGAGAAAACGATCATTCATGTCATCAAAGTCCTCGTCAGATGATGCGAAAAGCTGTTTGAGTTTGTTGAGCATGAGGTGTAATGGTGTATTAGTATATTGGTATATTGGGTATATTCACTACACCAATATACCAATATACCAATATACCTATTCCCCAATCTCTACGTCCAACTCCGCCACATTCCACAGTTCTGACGGCTGCGTTACATCCAGTTGGAAGTTGAGGATGCGCGGGTTGATGGCGGCCGATTTGGCATGGGCAAAGAGGGGGATAATGGGCAGTTCTTCCATAAAGATATGGGCAGCCTGGCGATGGTTGGTCTCGAATTCGGGCGTACCCGGCAGGGCATTGAGCGCGGCATTGCAAGCCGTATCAAAGGCTTCGTTTGACCAGCCGCTAACGTTGACACCGCGCCAGCCGATATAGCCTTCAACTTCAGGGCCGGGGATGTTGGCAGTGAGCCAGAGATGGCAAGACGGCCGTATGCCCACCCGCCAGGCAAACTCACCCAGATCAAACTCGCGGCCAAACAGCCGGCCCACATTGCCATCGGCAAACCATTCAGCAATGGGCAGGGAGAACGTGCCCACCGTCAGGCCACAGGCCCGCAGATTTTCTTGAGCAATCGCAATGATTTGGGGGCGAATCGGGCTGCTGTTGTCTGTGCCCAGCGTGATGCTAAAGGGCAAACCCGTGCTGATGTCCTGGCGAATGCCATCGCCGTCGGTGTCCACATAACCCAGGGCATCGAGGGCGGCGTTGGCCGCTGCTGGGTCATAGGTAAAGGTGGGCGCATCGGTGGGGAAGAGTGGGTGGTTGTCGGGCAGGTAGGCGTTCATCAAGGTGCCTTGCCCAAAGGTAAGCTCATCAATCATGCGCTGGCGGTCTATGCAGGAGGCCAGGACGCGGCGCATCTCCACAGAGTCAAACCAGTCGGGGCGGCTGTCGTCCTCAACCCCATCACTGTAATCGCCATAGGAGTTAATGCCAAAAGCGATATGCTCAAAAACTTCGGTGGTTTGGTAGATGGGGGTGAGATTATTGGTAAGGCTGCTGGCTTGCTGCATGGTAACGGCATCCTGGGTGATGATGTCGCAGGCGGCGTTTATGGCATCTCCTTCAGGATGAAAGGTGACGGTAATGCGATCAATGTGGGGCAAGCCTTCGGCCTGACGATAATAGTTGGGGTTGGCGATGAGCGTCAGGTGGTCGCCCAAGATCCAATCTTCCAATACAAAAGGCCCGTTGCTCAGGGGGTGACGGGCCGCATCTTCGGCGGTGATGAGTTGGGTGGCGGTGAAGGAGCCAAGCTGGTGCTGGGGCAGGGGAGGCCAGGCGTTGGTGAAATATTCGGGGTCGTTGTAGCCGGGCAGGGCTGTCCAGCGTACTTGCCTGTCGCCGAGGGCTTCGTAGCTGGCGGTGCGTTCGATTTTGAATTTGCTGCCGGGGGTGATGGGGTTGGCGTTGAGGTTGAAGCTGTAAACGGAGTCGGCGGCGGTGACGGGGGTGCCATCGGCCCAGACGAGGGGTTTGAAGGTGAAGTCAACGCTCATTTGGGTCATCATGATGGGAGCTTCGCCGTCGTAGGCGACGACTTGGCCGTCGCTGTTGATGACGGAGACGCCTTCGATGAGTTCGGTGGCGTTGCCGCCGAGGGTGACGACGCGATCACCGCGATTGACTTCGACGATGTTGAGGGCGGCATCGCCATCGGCCAGACTGGGCAGTTTTTCTAGCCCTTGTGGCTGGTACTGGTAGCTGAGGGAGGTGGTGAGGTTTTCGTAGAGGGCGTGGCGAACGGCCGTTGCCGCTAACGACTCATCGCCATATAGATATAGGCTAATCGGCTCCTGGCCCATGCAGATGGTAATCTCTTTGGGCGGTTCTGGTGTGGCAGTGGGGGTGTTGGTGGCGGTGGGTGAGGGAATGGGCGTGGCGGTTGGCTCGATGGTGGGAGTGTGTGTTGGTTCAACACTGCTGTTATCATTGCTGCTAACAGCGGCTGTGGGGGTCGCTTCATTGTTATCGGTTGTGGTGCTTTCCGGTGTATTCACTATGGGCGGCTGCTCTTCGTCTTGTTGGCAGGCAGCCAGCAAGAAGACAGCCATCAGGCTAATGAAACAAAGGCCACGCAAACGGGGCCAACGGACGGATGTGTATGATCGTGTGGGCAATGTTATGTTCTCCTATTTAATTCCCAAAGTATCTACTAAGCCTCTCTGGTGTGATCCTCCGGGAGGTTTATGCCAGGAGCAAACTTCTTGATGGAAACCTCCCGGAGGGTTAGTAGTTACTTCCCAAATTTGATTCATGCAGCGGTGAATGTTCAAGATGTTTTGTTTTGCCGGGCCAGGATGAGGCGCCATACACGGCGCACGACCCAACGCAGCAGCAGGTAGGCCAGGGCCAGGGCAAAGAGGTACCCTACCCATCTGGCCCCTGACCAGAAAGCTGTGGCGAAACGGCCGACTTCCACACTCTCTAACTGGGCCAGAATCCCACCACTGTCTTCATTATCGTCTGGTACATCGGCTCCCAGGGGGGCGTTGGCGGGGGTGGGCGGCGGGGAGGGGGTGGGGAAGGGGGTTAGGGTTGGCAAGGCGGTGGGCTGTTGAAAGGTCGAGGGGGTGACATTGGGATCGGTGGTGGGGAAAACGGCCGTTCCTTCAGCCTCTACCGTCTCGGTAATGGTGGGCGTGGGTGTTGGCTCGTCGTTGGAGATGATGATGTTTGTCACAAAATACTCGTCGTAATTGAAATCGGTGCGTACCACGCGCAGCCGCAGGCGGTAGGCCCCATCAGGAAAGATGGGTGAACCTGTGTTGCGGCCCACAGTGGTATCCCAGATGGCTAATGTGTTGTCTATGATGGGTTGATCGCCTTCGGCAAAGACGATCCAACTGTCATCGGCGGCAAATTCGGGGCGAAAGGCCAGTTCGTAGCGCAGCCAGTTGGGGTCGGTGGCTGTGCCCCGCACAATGACAACGCCAGAGATGGTGTCGCCTGCGGCTGGTTCGGTGATGCCATTGCCTTGCTGTTGTGCCGTTACGTTGGCCCATACAGCGGCCAGTAAGGAGATGGCAATGAGTATGGGGGTGAGGGTGCGTAACGGCCGTTTTCTCTCCATAATTTAGACCAACCCGTGAGTCTAACACAACTGTGCGGCTGTGACGAATTGTGAATTTTTTCCCTGATTGTGCGTTGACGATTGGGGATATTGGGCTAGAATTGGCCTCAATTCACCCAAGTTCACCATGACTCACCTATGAGTAAATAACCCACATTGTTGTTAGATAAGACTGCGTAAAGCACCCTCCCCATGGGTCTTTACCAGATTAAGGAGGTGTTTATTGAGGAGCTGCCAATTTTTCCCCACATATTTCTATTAAGCTAAACAGGAGTGACAAATTATGAATGCAAAATCAAAAATGCTGGGTGTGATGTCTGTGTTTGCCATTACATTAGCATTACTGGCTTTGATGCTCAGCACCATTAATGTAGGGACAACCTTTGCTGAGTCGAATCAAAGTGCGATAGTGAAAGGTGCTGTTGTCGTTAAAAGCGATGCTGCCCCGGCGGATAAGGGAAATACCGGACCGGCTATCTATATTGTTGTTCTTCAAGATGAGCCATTGGTAGCTTATAAAGGTGGTATTGACGGCCTGGCGGCCACCAACCCCCAAGCCCGTGGCGAAAATAAATTAGATGTTGATTCCGCCGACAGTGTGGCTTATCTGAATTACCTGGCCCAAAAACGGGGCGAGGCTTTGGCCGCTGTCAGTGGTGCTTTAGGGCGTAATGCCGAAGCCATTTATGAATATCAAGCAACCTTGAATGGGTTTGCTGTGGAATTAACGGCCGCTGAAGCGGCCGTTGTGGCTGGTTTGCCCGAAGTAAAATTCCTGGAGCGAGAGCTTCAATTTGAATTAGAAACAGATGCTGGCCCCGCCTGGATCGGTGCCCCTGGCATTTGGAACGGTACGGCCACGGGTGGTTTACCGGGAACGATGGGTGAAGGCATCATCGTGGGTGTCATTGATACCGGTATTGACCCCTGGAACCCCTCTTTCGCTGATGTTGGCGGCGATGGGTACGATCATACCAATCCTTGGGGATCTGGTACGTATGTAGGTGTTTGTGATCCTGGTGATCCGACCTATGATCCAACCTTCATTTGTAATGACAAATTAATCGGTGCCTGGGGTTATCCTACCGTTAATGGTGGCGACCCACGAGATAGTGATGGACATGGTTCTCACACTTCTAGCACGTCTGCCGGTAACTTTGTTTATGACACGGTGATTACGACCACAACCCAGGTGTTTACAGCGAGCATTTCTGGTGTGGCTCCCCATGCGAATGTGATTATGTATGCGGCTTGTTGTGCTGGTTCGGCCCTGTCGGCTGCACGTGATCAAGCTGTTTTGGATGGGGTCAATGTTGTTAATTACTCTATTGGGGCCAGTGTACCAACTGCCAATCCGTGGAGTGATGCCGAATCTCAACAATGGTTGAATATGCGTGATGCTGGCATCTTCGTAGCGACCTCGGCTGGTAATAATGGCCCTAATGATGCAACGTTGTTCCGCCCTGGGGATATTCCCTGGTTAACGGCCGTTGCCGCCAGCACCCACAATCGCGCCTTCTTGAATTCACTCACCGTCAGCGATGGTGTCACAGCTTCCATCACTTTAGATGGTGAAAGCATGACCGGCCCCCTGTCTACCCCCGCCGAAGTCGTCTTCTCTAGCTGGTACACATTAGGTGGCACGATTGATCCTGAAGACGCTCGTCTCTGTGGTTCCAGCAGTGGCAATCCCTTCCCTCCGGGAACCTTCAATGGCGAAATCGTTGTTTGTGAACGCGGTATTTACGGCCGTGTTGAAAAAGGCCAAAACGTAGCTGCGGCTGGTGCCGGTGGCTACATTTTAGCCCAACCCGATGAATTTGGTGGTGGCCCTGGCTCGTTAGCCTCAGACCCCCACGTTCTGCCCGCCGTCCACATAGACTACTATGAATACCAAGACTTGCTGAACTACATGGCGAATGCCTCTGGCACAGTTAGCGGCACGATAGCTGGTTCTATTCTGGACATAGATGATGCCCATGGCGACATCCTGGCTTCATTCAGCTCGCGTGGCCCCAACAGTGCGCCACTTCTGCCCGACATCTTGAAGCCCCAAGTAGCGGCTCCTGGCCGTGCTATTTGGGCCGCTTACCATCAAGGCGCAGGTGGTGATGGCACATACACCTACAATGTGATTCAAGGTACATCTATGGCCAGCCCCCACGTGGCTGGTGCTGGTGCCCTCTTGATGGCCCTCCATCCCGAATGGACACCCAGCATGATCGAATCTGCCATGGCCACAACTGCGAATACCAATGTCTTTAATGACGATGGTATTAACCAGGCCACCCCCTTCGGCATTGGTTCGGGTCGTGTTGATCTGGAAGCAGCGGCACAGGCCGGTTTTGTTCTGGATGTAACGACGGCCGAATTCCAGGCAGCTAACCCTGGCACTGGTGGCGATCCCAAAGCCCTGAACCTTTCCAGCATGGCCAATGCTGACTGCCAGAATACCTGCTCTTGGACGAGAACCGTTTCTAGCACCCAGGGCGTAGCCGTAACCTGGACAGCTTCTGTGCAGGCTCCCGCTGGCATGACATTAACAGTCGATCCGCCATCCTTTGTCTTGCCTGCTTATGGCACACAGTCATTTACGGTAACGGCCGATGTCACCAACATGCCTGTTGGCCAATGGAACTTTGGCGAAGTTGGCTTAGCCAGCCCCGCCCTCGATGTCGCCATCCCCGATGATGGGTATGACGGCTCCCTGGGCAGCATGTTGGGTCGAGCCATTGACGCTTCCGGCATTCCTGGCGCCAGCACTGTTGTCAGTGTTGAAGTTGAAGCAGCTATTGATCATACCTGGATTGGCGATTTGGTAATCAAATTGGTAAGTCCAGATGGTTCTGTCTTAGGTTTAGTGAGCCGTCCCGGTCTGGCAGAGTCTGCTGACGATGGTACGGGGTGCTGTGGTGATAGTGCCAATTTGGTATCTACAAGCCCTATTCGCTTCTATGATGGTGCGAGTAAAGATGCCGAAACAATGGGTGATTTAAACACCAACACGAACCTTCTCATATGTCAGGATGATGGCGAGTGTGACTATTCTCCCAATCCAGGCTCCATTGCTACACCGCCAAGCAACTTTGCTGATCTGGTTGGTGAAAACGCTTCTGGCACCTGGACACTTTACGTTGGCGACAGCGTGAGTGCTGATCCCGGCCAGTTGCAAAGTTGGAGCATTAGAATTACCCATTCTACCGGCGTTTTTGTTGCGCAAAGTGCCCCATTGCCCCCGGCTCACTTCCCGGTAGCTGTGGTTGCTGGCGGCGAACCCCCCGCAATTGAGATTCCAGCCGGTGCTGAAAGTACCCAGGTTTTGGATGTTGCAGTTGTTAAACCGTTCACCATTACAAACAATGGTGGCAATGATCTGAACTGGTCTATCTTTGAAGACACCACATTACAATCGGCTGCCTCTTTAGTAGAGGGTAGTTCATTTGTTGCCAATGGTGGTTGGTCTGATGACTTTGATAGTTATGCTACTGGGGCGCAACTGCATGGCATGGGTGGCTGGTTCGGTTGGGGCAACGACGTTACGTTTGGAGCTCTTACCTCCAATGCGCAGGCTCGCAGCAACCCCAACTCGGTAGACATCAACACCAATTCTGATCTGGTTCATCCCTATACCCAAACCAGCGGTGTTTGGACATACACAGCGTGGCAATATATCCCCAGTGGTCTTTCCGGTACCAGCGACTTTATCATGCTGAATCAGTATGATGATGCTTGTACTACCTGTAACTGGTCGGTTCAGGTGGAATTCGATGGTGGGACTGGCTTGATGACTGATGCGGGTAGTGGCAATACCATGTCCTATGTTGCAGATGCGTGGGCCAAGATTGAAGTTGTGATTGATCTGGATGCTGATACCCAAACCTTCCTCTACAATGGGGTTGCACTCTACACAGATGTATGGAATGGGTATATTAGTGGTGCTGGTGGTGGGTCTAATGCCATTGCCGTGGTGGACTTGTTTGCTAATGGAGCATCGTCGGTTTACTATGATGATCTCTCGTTGACTCCTGGTACACCTACGGTAGCTACCGCTTGCCAGATTCCTAATGATATTTCCTGGTTGGATGTATCACCGGCGTCGGGCACAACCGTGTCTGGAACGAGCAGCATTGTGGACTTGACTTTCGATTCCACAGGTCTGAGTGCGGGTGTTTACACCGGTACACTCTGTGTGACGAGCGACGATCCCATCAATCCGTTGGTTTCTGCTCCTGTTACGATGACTGTGTTGGCACAAGCACCACCCGACATTGCGGTGAATCCAGCGAATATGGCTTCTAGCCAGACTGCTGACACGGTGGTGACGCAAACACTGGAGATTAGTAATGTGGGTGAGTCTTTGTTGGTGTGGACGATTGAGGAAGATATGGAAACAGGTGCAAACGGCCGTACCTCGGCTGCCACTGTTTTCCTGAATCAACCGCCTAACCAATCTAATGGCTCTTTCAGCGATGTGGATTGTGATCTCTGTGCGGCTACAGGAACACAAGTGCTTGCCGAGAATTTCGTACTTGCCAACTCGTCTGTCATTACAGGTATGACTATCTGGAGTGGGTACTTCCCATCTAATACACCATTGGTTCAGGATGACCTGACGGTTATCTTCCATGCCGACAACAACGGGACACCAGGAGCTACACTTTCTACGGAAACGAGTGTTCCTTACACCCGTATGACAACGGGCATCGTTCTCTTCGGTGTGAATGAGTATGAGCATACGATCACCTTGGCCAATCCTGTTGCTCTGGATGCTGGAACCTATTGGGTCGAAATCTACAACGATACGACGGGAAGCACC
>JACKBT010000065.1 GCA_020634415.1 Ardenticatenaceae bacterium | reverse complement strand
CCTACTTGTGACATTAAATATGACAGCCCCATTTTTGACGCTCACCCCCCTTTCTTTTGCCCCTTGCCACTTGCTACCTGCTCCTTTATAATGGCAGCAACATTTCAATCTTGATAACACGTTGATTGGGACGAGTAACCATCAAACACACAAAAGAGAGTGCTTGACCACAGGCTGAAAGTCAACACAGTGGCAGAGATGGCGAAAACCCCCCAAGAGTGATTCTCTGAACGGGTAACTGAGTAAGAGAAGACGGGTGGCTCCGTTAACGGCCCACAATGAGGGTAATCCGTACTAAATACCGATTACCAAAATTGGGTGGAACCGCGAGGTAAAAGCAACGCCATCGCCCCAATAAGGGTGATGGCGTTTTTTATTGCCGATTTTCGATTGACGATTGCCGATTTACGGCCGTTCAATCGTAAATCCAAAATCGTAAATCGTAAATTTTTGGAGGTAGTCATGTCCGACAACAACATTCCTTACGAGGAATCCGAACTGTACAAAATACGCCACTCGACCGCACATGTGATGGCCGAGGCAGTGTTAGCATTTTTCCCCGAGGCCAAGCTGGCCATTGGCCCGCCCATTGAAGATGGTTACTACTACGACTTCGATTTGGGTAAAGGTGACGATGGCAAACCACGCACCTTTGCCCCTGAAGACCTGGAAGCAATTGAAGAAAAAATGAAGGAACTGCTCAAAAACAACGCCAAATTCGAGCGTTCCACCATGAGTGTGCCTGAGGCCAAAGAATTTTTTGCCGACCAGCCCTACAAGCTGGAACTGATTGACGAACTGGCGGCGGGCAAGGTAGATGAGAACGGCAATCCTTTGAGCGAACCCGTGAGCGAGGTGGGCATTTACCGCCAGCGCGACTTTGTAGATCTGTGTCGCGGGCCGCATGTGGGTTTTACCAAGCAGGTGAAGGCCAATGCCGTGAAGCTGCTGCGCACGGGTGGAGCTTATTGGCGTGGTGATGAAAAACGGCCGCAATTGCAGCGCATTTACGGCACAGCCTGGCACAACAAAGAAGAACTTGATGAATACCTGGCGCGGCTGGAAGAGGCCAAAATGCGCGATCATCGCCGCCTGGGTAAGCAGTTGGGGCTGTTCCACATTTCGCCGCTGGTGGGTTCTGGCCTGCCGCTGTGGCTGCCCAACGGCACCATCTTGCGCGAGGAGTTGGAGAAATTCCTGCGCCAGGCCCAATTGGAACGGGGCTACTTGCCTGTCATGACACCTCACATCGGCAAGCTGGACCTATACATCACCAGCGGTCATTATCCTTACTACAAAGACAGCCAATTCACGCCCATTGATGTGGATGAAGAGAAGTTCATGCTCAAACCCATGAACTGCCCGCACCATATTGAAATCTACAAGAGCGAAGCCCGCAGCTACCGCGATTTGCCCCTGCGCCTGGCCGAATTTGGCACGGTCTACCGCTATGAGCAGAGCGGCGAGTTGAATGGCCTGACGCGGGTGCGCGGCTTTACGGTGGATGATTCCCACCTGTTTGTAGCTCCTGATCAGCTTGAGGAGGAGTTTATTGGCGTGGTGGAATTGATTCAGTATGTGTTTAACACGATGGGCTTTGATGATTTCCGGGCGCGGCTGGGAACGAATGATCCCAACAGCGATAAGTACGCTGGCACGCCGGAAATGTGGGCGAGGGGTGTTCATGCCATCCGTCAGGCGGCCGATAAGGTGGGTATGAAGTACACGGTGGAAGAGGGCGAAGCTGCCTTTTATGGCCCCAAACTGGACTTTATTTTCCGTGATGTGTTGAAGCGGGAGTGGCAGTTGGGCACGGTGCAGGTGGACTTTTTGCTGCCGGAGCGCTTTGGTCTGGAGTATGCGGGCGCGGATGGCGAACGCCATCGCCCGGTGATGATTCACCGCGCTCCGTTTGGCAGTATGGAGCGCTTTGTGGGCATTTTGATTGAGCATTTTAATGGGGCGTTTCCGCTGTGGCTGTCGCCGGTGCAGGCCATTATGATTCCGATTGCGGATAGGCATGTGGATTATGCTAAACAGGTGGCGGCGCAACTGCGAGCGGTGGGTATGCGCGTGACGGTGGATGAAGGCGCGGAACGGATGAATAAGAAGATTCTCAACGCGCAAATGCAGAAGATTCCTTATATGCTGGTGATTGGTGATAAGGAAGCAGAAGCGGGCGCGGTAGCGGTGCGGACGCGCAATAATGAGAATCGCGGCGCGATGCCGGTGGCTGAGTTTACCGCCGCCGTGACTACTCTTATTACAACTAAGTCTATGGCGTTATGAGCGGCGTTGCTGTAATTGGTAATTTGTAATGGGAAGGCCGCTCGAGAGAGCGGTCTTTTTATTTAATTGCGTAATAGCGTAATTATCTTTGAGGAGAGCATATCATGTCTGAAAAACACGATGATTTGTACCATATCCGCCACACGGCGGCGCATGTGCTGGCGCAGGCGGTGCTGGATTATTACCCGGAAGCGAAGTTGGGCATTGGCCCGCCGATTGAGGATGGGTTTTATTATGATTTTGATTTGGGGGTGGATGAGAACGGCCGTTCCCGTACCTTCTCCCCCGACGACTTGCCCCAACTAGAGAAACGAATGCGCCAAATCATCGCTGCCAAATACCCACTGGTGTACCGTGAGGTGAGTGCGGACGAAGCGCGGCAGTTGTTTGCCGAGCAGCCCTATAAGCTGGAGTTGATTGAGCAGTTGGCAGCGGGGCAGGTGGATGAGTATGGCAATGCGGTGGATGAGCCGGTGGTCATCAGCACGTACCGGCAGGATGGCTTTGAGGATTTGTGCCGAGGGCCGCATGTGGCCCATACGGGGCAGATTCCCGTGGCGGGGTTGAAGCTGATGAGTATGGCGGGGGCGTATTGGCGGGGGGATGAAAAACGGCCGATGCTGCAGCGCATCTACGGCACAGCCTGGCGCAACAAACAGGAACTCCAACAACACTTGCACATGCTCGAAGAAGCCAAAGCCAGAGACCACCGCAAATTGGGGCGCGAACTAGAAATCTTCATTTTGGATGAGGACATTGGGCCAGGACTGCCACTGTGGCTGCCCAATGGCAACATCATGCGCGAGGAGTTGGAGAAGCTGGCTAAAGAGGTGGAATCTCGGGCTGGCTATGTGCGTGTGTCCACGCCGCACATTGCCAAAGAGGAGTTGTATCTTAAGAGCGGCCATCTGCCCTACTACGAGGAAGATATGTTTGCCCCCAGTGAGAATGGCGGCAGCAACTATTATCTGAAGCCCATGAACTGCCCCTTCCATCATAAAATCTTTGGCAGTAAGCCGCGCAGCTACCGCGATTTGCCCTTGCGCCTGGCTGAATATGGCATGATTTACCGCTATGAGCAGAGCGGCACGCTGTTTGGGCTGCTGCGCGTGCGCGGCGCACAGCAAAATGATGCCCACATCTACTGCTCCGAAAGCCAATTTGAGCAGGAGTTTATGGCGGTGATTGACCTGTACCATTACTACTTCAACCTTTTTGGCATTGAGAAGTATGTGATGCGCTTCAGCAAACACAGCCCCAAGAAGTTGGGCATTAAGTATGTGGATAATCCGCGCCTGTGGCAGAAGACGGAGCGGATGGTGCGCGAGGCAATGGTGAATGGCAATATTCCCTTTGTGGAGGAGGAGGACGAGGCGGCGTTTTATGGGCCGAAGATTGATGTGCAGATTTGGAGTGCGATCGGCCGTGAGTTTTCACTGGCGACGAATCAAGTAGATTTTGCTCAGCCGCAGCGATTGGGACTGACGTATACGGATGAGGGTGGGCAGGCGCAAACACCACTCTGCATTCATCGCGCGCCATTGGGCAGCCATGAGCGGTTCATTGGCTTTTTGATTGAGCATTATGCGGGCAATTTTCCCATTTGGCTGGCTCCAGAGCAGGTGCGGGTGATTCCGATTACGGATAGGCACAATGGCTATGCGGCGAATCTGGCGGAGATGCTGCACGATGCCGATATTCGGGCGCAAGCGGATTTGAGCAGCAACCGGATGCAGGCCAAAATCCGAGCGGCGCAGGCGATGAAAGTGCCGTATATGCTCATCGTGGGTGACAACGAAATGGAAAGCGGCACGGTGTCGGTGCGGAAGCGGGATGGTTCACAAGCCAATGGGCAACCACTGGTAGCCTTTATGGCTGATGTGAAGGAGAAGATTTTGTTGCGAACATCAGCCCTCTAAAAGAAAGGAAAGGGATTTGACGAAAAAAAAAAAATAGGGCATATAATATGACTTGTTCAACATAAGGTTACAGCCAGAATTCGCTATTCCCTGCATTTTGCTGGCTTATAGGTTTAGAAAGGGGCATAAGCCATCTTTGTCACTGTCTTTGGAGGAAGCCATGACAACTGTTTTAGTGATTGACAACTGTTCCGTTTTTCGTTTTGGCATTCGTGCTTTGTTAGAGACAGACGATGGGTTGGACATTATTACAGAATCAGACCACTCACGTTTACTTGAGGGGCAAAATCAACAGGCAATGATTGTGCCAGATGTTCTTGTTTTGTCGTCATGCCCACCTGAATTGGTACTACCAGAGCTGGTTGCCCAATATCACCAGTGTTTTCCCGAAACCCAGATTCTTGTTTTGCTTAACCATGAAAATGAGACTGATGTACTCAAACTGGTCGAGAATGGGGTGTTGAGTTGCATGATGAAAAGTGAGCCAACGGTAAAGTTGGTTCAAGCTCTCGAGGCGGCCGTTCAAGGAGAACGGTATTTTAGCCCACCGCTTCTGGCAAAGCTGATGCCATCGCGTACACTCCTAGTTAGTCAGCCTGCACCTTCGTTGACAAAGCAAGAAATTGAGACCTTGCGTTTGGTTGCACAGGGCAAAACTAATAAAGAAATGGCTCAAATACTACAAATTTCCGAGCGTACTGTGTGCAACTATTTGCAAAGGATTCGCTCTAAACTAAACACCCAAACCACAACTGGTGCCGTTTTCCGTGCCACCCAGTTAGGCATTCTCTCCACTTAACACACCCCAATTGCATATTTACGCAAACCCCTTGCCTAAATACGCAACCAATTTGCATTAATTGAATCTTCTTAGTTGCTGGAGTGCAGTGTACTATATTTATAGTATTACCCTAATTGCTAAGCTCACTAGCTTTTTTTCGTGAAAAGCAGGATCTTTTTTAAGTTATGTAAACAAAACCACCTGACTCTATCTTGCTAATCCCGAATCCTCAGATTCGAGTCCATAGCAGCTTATAGTATACCCAATATATGGCAGTGATGATATGAAATTGTCCATATATAGGTTCATAGGTTAGCAATTAGAGTAGTATTACAATTAAATATTTAGTATAAGGAGTTAAACATGAACCACACACGCGCTACCATTATTTCTTTTTGGAGTTTATTCATACTCTTATTCATAGTTTTTTTAGGAGTGTCAACTAACGTAACCCAAGCTTCGGACGAGGGCGACACCGTATTGTCGCCAGATGAGTCATTACTTTACGATGCAGGAAACTATTCGGAAAGATATAATGTAACAATATCAGAAGCTGTTGACCGATTGCAACTCCAAAAGGAGATAGGGGATCTGGATGCTGCGCTATTTGCTGCAAGCCCCGACATATACACTGGTTTATGGATAGAACATAGTCCCAGCTACAAAGTTGTGATCCGTTACGTCGATCTGGTGAGAGGGGCTGATATTCTGGATGCAACAGTAGATAATGAGTTGGTTAGATTTATAGAATTGCGCGAAGCAAAATACCCACTAAGTACTTTGGAAGCCAACCTCAATGAGGCATATCTTTCTCTGATGCAAGAAGGGGTTTTTGTCAACGGAAATGTCAATGTCTTTGATAATGTTGGTGAAATACATGCACTGGATGAAGCGGTTGTGAATGATGTGCTACAATCGGTTAAGCTGCTTGACAATCCCTCTTTACGCATTGTGAAAGTTGATAGATTGGCACTTGAAGAATCGTCAATTTATGCTGGTGTAGTTGCTAATGCCTGTACATCTGGTTACAACTTAGTGAAGTCAGGTGTTACTTACGCATCTACAGCAGGTCATTGTTCAAATGCCTCGTTTTCATACGGTGGATATTCCTTCTCGTACAACACAGGATATGACTCTGGAAAGTATGATTTCCAGGTTCACAATATACCATCAGGCGTAACTCCTCAACCTTGGGCTAAAACTTCGGGAACGTATCGAACAATTACTGGAATAGTAGCTTACACGAGTCAACCTATTGGTGCGACTGTCTGCCACTATGGACAAGCCACGGGATACTCTTGTGGCGAAATTTCAAGCAAAATCTACTGTCACTCGTGGAGTTGTTCCTATGTTGTTGTTATTGGTGCGGTGAGTGGTGGTGGGGATAGCGGTGGGCCCTGGTATTCGTCTTCAAACGCATGGGGAATGCACGTGGGCAGTACAGGTGGAGGGGATCGTTTTTACATGGCAATTGATCGTGTGGGGGATAAAGGTTATAGCGTTCAAACAAACTAAAGTAGGATTATGTATTTTGGTACTTGAGTGAGGCAGATTGAGATTGAACTATCCCTTATGCAAATTAAAAACTTACTTGTTAAAAGCCGTTGTTTAAAAGTAGCATTCCTAATCTTCTTGTTATATACCGTCATATTCAATCGGCCCTTAGTTGGTTCAGAATGGATATTGAAGGCTATTGATGGGAAACTCGCTGTTTCCGACCCAGATGGCCCTGAACCTTCAATTCGTTTTCTTCCATTCATTTATGATGGTTACACTGGTTGCAATAGATATGAGCTTGGACTGTTTGTGCGATTTGGTCAATTTGTTAAATTGGGCAATACAGGAATAACGGAGCGTGGGTGCGCGGAAGAAGTTATGGAACAGGAAACTCAGATGCGACGCGCACTGGTAGATGCTAAAAGGTATTATCACTTAGGTGACATCCTCTATTTAATCACCTCAGATGGGACTATTCTTGAGTTTGAACGATAGCGATTTTTCCATATTGGACAAATGATCTGATTTGCTCCTTCTTTAAGAGGAGTATCAAGAAAATCGAATAAAACAAAGATTGATGATGAGAGCATTTCAGTTCTGGGGCAAGCTCTCTGGACGGAAACTTGACAGGTGTGCCAAACCTGTCAAGTCTGCCCTTAATGTAAAATACTCCCTTAATGACTGTTGGCGAGCTTTTTTATACTTTGCTCGATAATTCCCTCCGGCGACAAGCTGCTTACAGGTAGATACAATACTTATGCGGCGAATCTGGCGGAAATGCTGCAAGATGCCGATATTCGGGCGCAGGCGGATGTGAGCAGTAATCGGATGCAGGCCAAAATTCGTGCGGCGCAGGCGATGAAAGTGCCTTATATGTTGATTGTGGGTGATGAGGAGGTGGCAAATGGTACGGTGTCGGTGCGGAAGCGGGATGGGATGCAGAGTAAGGGGCAACCGCTGGTGGCCTTTATGGCGGATGTGAAGGAGAAGATTTTGGTAAGAACGGCCGTTCTCTAACCTGTAACGTGGGTGGGCGGCAATCTTGTTGACACACCAGACTACAAAAGTCTTGGAGACTTTTGTAGTCTTTTCCGGCCATCAACAAACATGACGCGCACCCTCTCTAACACCATCTTGAACAACAGCATCCCCTTATAGTAAAATATCTCCTAAGGTTAATCGTAGCTATGGGTTCGTCATCAGGGCTATTTCTAGGAGAAAGAACAATGAAACAGAAGCTGGTTGGTTTGGGCTTGTCGTTGGTTTTGGCCTTCGTTTTTATTTTTTGTACGGTGGTGGTTTTGTTGGCGGAGGGGGGCGGACCAGAGGCTCCCTCCGCCACGCTGACGGTTTGCAAGCAGGGGCTGCCTACTTGTGATTTTAGTGTGATACAAACGGCCGTTGACGCAGCCGCCCCCAATGACATCATCAAAGTCGCAGCCGGTGTCTACACCGACATCAATACCTATGGCGGCCTATCCCAAGTTATCTTCATAAGTCGTCAAGTCACCATTCGTGGCGGGTACACAACAGTATTTACCGAACCACCTGACCCCGAAAATAATCCCACCATCATAGATGCCCAGGGTTTAGGGCGCGGCGTTACCAGCCTTACCTTTACAGGTACATCAGTTAAACTATCCGGCTTACAGATAATCAATGGCGATGCCGCCGATCTCGGTGGCAACTTTAATGATGGCAGTGATGCTGGAGGTGGCATTTACAGTGCTGGGGCCACATTGGAATTAACGGATAGCAAAGTAGTAAGCAACAGTGTTAGCGACAGTTTGCTGCATTTAACCTGGGCTGGCGGCATTTTCGTTACTTATGGTGCTGCCCATATTATGAGCAGCACCATTGCTTACAATTATGCCGAGATAGGGGGTGGTATAGCGACATTGACAGCCACGCTCACTTTGAATGATAACGTAATCGCCAATAACAGCAGCGAGTACGGCGGTGGTGGCTTCTTTCAGGCCACAGATGGCGAATTTACCGGCAATCTGGTGCGAGACAATCTGGTGGATTCTGCTTACGGTTCATTCGGTTTAGGGGGCGGAGCTTTGTTGTTTGATGGCATCTTTACCTTAACGAACAATCTGTTTTTGCATAATGTGTCCGATAATTTGGGGGGAGGCTTGTTAACGGCCGATGTTGATTTGGTGATGATCAACAACATGGTGGCCGATAACCAGGCTGGTGTTAATGGCGATGGCCTGTATTTGACGGGGACATCGGGTCAATTGCTGCACAACACCATTGCCGATAATGACTTTGAGGGCGTGGTTATTACTGGTTCGTTGTCTACATCTGGTCTGGCAAGCTATGTGGCCTTAACCAACACGGTTGTGGCTGGGCATGATGGGTTTGCCCTGGTGTCTGTGCCTGGCAGCACGGCCGTTTTATACAATACCCTCTGGTACAACAATTTCTTGGACTATGCGGGCAATGTAACCACAACGGCCGATTTCACAGGCAATCCCGCTTTTATAAACCCTAGTAACAGCAACTACCACATTACGGCAGCATCAGCCGCACGCAATCAGGGCATCCCCACCAATGTGCTAATGGATATTGATGGCGAGAGCCGCTCATCTGGCCCGGCCCCTGATTTGGGAGCCGATGAATGGCAGGAACCGACTGATATACCGATTGCGGGGTTAACGGCCGTTAACAACAGCCCCACCACACTTGGCACAACCACACTGCTAACCGCCACCATCAGCAGCGGAACCAACGTCAACTACGCCTGGAATTTTGGTGATGGCACAACCGGCAGTGGCGCAAACCCAGCGCACGTCTATCCAGATTTAGGGGTGTACACGGCCGTTGTCACCGCCAGCAATTCCCTCAACTCAATGGCAGCCACAACAGTAGTGACGATTACGGATGTGGCGATTGGGGAGCTAACGGCCGTTAACAACAGCCCCACCGCACTCGGTACAACCACCCTTCTAACCGCCACCATGAGCAGCGGAACTAATGTCAGCTACTTGTGGAATTTGGGGGATGGGACGGTGGTGAACGGCCGTCTTGTTTCACATACCTACAGCATGACGGGGACGTATACGGCCGTTGTCACCGCCAGCAACAGCCTAAGTCTGGTAACGGCAACCACAATGGTCGTTGTTACCTCATCCCCAATATCCACACCTGGTTTCATGCAATACCTTCCCTTCATCACGCAACCCATAGCGAATTTACAAACCTCAGCTCAAGGGGAACGTGTTTTGCAGGAGCAGTAGAGTGGGCTTAGAAGTTATGTGACTAGGCTGGAGCAGTTTTCAAAACTGCTCCAGCCTAGCCGTTCTCAGCCAGCTAGGCCGCTGCACCAGGTTGGACGCAATGCTGTTCAGGTGGTGGCCCAAGCGAACAAGGTGCTTATGTGCTTTCAGAGCCATAGGATAAATTTTCAAAATCGTTTAATTTTGTCCGATCTGCAATTATGCAGATGGTATAAATCAAGTGGAGATGAGAGATGATAAAACCTTTCATTAGATGGCAATTTATTTTACTCAAAAGAGTTCGCTACTCTGTACCATTTTTGTTGTTCTTTGTACTATTGGTATTTGTTGGCTGTCAAAGTGAACCATCCAGCTCACTCTATTTCCCGAAATACGGTTTGGTAGACGGTGAATGGGTACGACTGAATGCTGCTATTGAAGGTGAATTAGTCCAGACTGGCGATTGTCTTCGTCTGATTGCAGGCATAGATAATACAAGCTATCTGGTTGTCTGGCCTCCAGGTTATGAACTGGATGAAGAGGGCAGTGATATTCTCATTCGGGATAACAGTGGTCAGGTTGTGGCGCGGGTTGGAGAGAGGGTTTATATGGGCGGTGGAGAAGTCTACTCTAGAGAAAACGAGATCGCGACGTTTGATGGCGTTCCTGGGGTAAGTGAGCAATTGATCACTGAGATAGAAAATAGTGGCTGCCCCGGCCCTTACTGGATTTCAGGGGGTGTCATTTTAGACCAGGATGAGTGAACTTGAGTGGGTATATTTCCAGCAGATAATGGAGAAATTGAAGGTGTGATTTTAGCGTAAGTAGCCTTCCCATTGGGGAAGGCTTTTTGTTTTATGGAGCTACTACACTATACGTTTTGATTGAATCTTTATAAGAATGGGGCATTGGTGAAGGGGACGAGGGGATGGTGTCGGTGCGGAGTCGGTGCGGAAACGGGATGGGGTGCAGGAAGGTGGTGAACCACTGGTGGCTTTTATGGCGGATGTGAAGGAGAAGATTTTGGTAAGAACGGCCGATCTCTAACCCAGTTGAACCACATCACACTTTGGCCTATAATAGCCTCATGTTTAAGTTCTACCTCATTCGGCAGCATGTGATTCAGCATCGTCTTGGTGCTGGCTTCATAGCCACCCCAACCGCAGCAGCGGCAGCAGCAAATGCTGCACCAATTGGCGCAGCCAATAATTGCTTTGTGGGAAAAAGCATCTCGTAACTGTGGCGAGGTGTTATGTTGGCATTAGCAGCCTTCCCACGTGGGAAGGCTTTTTATTTTATGGAGCTTTGACATGAACTACTCTGTACGTTTTGAATCCTTACAAGAATGGGCGATGAGACATACGGCCGTTGCCCCCCTCCTCTCCATGCCCACACGCATACGCGACCGCGTGGAAATTACCAACGAAATCATAGCGCAGTTAAGAGACGGTATGACACATCCCAATCCCCGTGTTCGCTTCGAGTGCGCTCACTTAGCCGATCATCTGGATGACGATCGCTGTTTCGACATCTTAGTTACATTATCTACTGATGAAGTTCCCCGTGTTCGCGCCGAAGCCTTGCACGGTCTGGCTTGCGAACGGTGTAAAAGCTGCCCTCTGCCCATAGATTCGGTTGAATTGTTAGTGGATGCGGCTTTACACGATCCCAGTGACAAAGTGCGCGACAAAATGGTCGGCACGTTTGCCTTTCATTCACCTGACCCCCGTATTCAAGCCGCTTTACAGCATATTGCAGCACATGACAATAATCCCAATATACGGCGCAATGCGGTCAAGGCACTGAAATATCATTCGTAATGAGATAACCTCGCACGAGTGTAAAAACCTGTGCGAGGTTATTATTCCAGACGGGAGATAGCTATGAAAAAATATATTGTTGCTCTATGTTTCATCAGTGCCGCGTCGGCTCTGCTTATATCAGGCAGTGGTTCCCTGGCACTTGTTTTTTGGAGTATTGGCTTTCTGGCTGCTGTTATGGCTTTGGTACTGTTTTTCGTTCATCATAGAAAGGCGTAAACTTGTGACATGTTTTGGATATTAGTTTTTTCTTACTGGGTTCATTTGCTGGCAACGGCCGTTTGGCTGGGTGGTATGGCGCTAATGGCTTTGGTGGCCTGGCCTGCGCTTAACAAAGGGTCTTTGGCCAGCAATCAATGGCTTACTTTGCAGCAAAAGTTTTTGCCTTATGTCAATCTTAGTCTGGTTTTGCTGCTGATTACGGGTTTTATCCAAATGACCAACGATGAGAATTACAGTGGTTTTTTGGTGATGGACGGGGTGTGGGCCTGGGCCATTTTGATTAAGCACATTGCTTTTGGCGGCATGGTTGTGTTGACGGCTTATGTGCAGTTCTCGCTCTATCCCGCCATTGAGCGAGCACGGCTGTTAGCTGAGAGCCGCCCTAAAACGGCCGTCTCCACCCAAAATGAACTGCAACAAAAAGAGGTTCGGCTGCTACGGTTGAATTTGCTGTGCGCAACGGCCGTTTTGTTTTGTACGGCGGTGGCAACGGCCGTCTAAAGTGGTGTAGTGGTATATTGGTATACCTGTTTAATACACCACTACACTAATACACCAATATATACTGTTAAAGGCCATAAACTGACATTTTCTTGGAGATTAGAGACTAGAGACTGGAGACTGGTCAATCTCTAGTCTCTAGTCTCCAATCTCCTTTTTCAGAATGTCAATTTGTAACCGCGTTGAGTATAGTCCCCCTACTTCCCCTTAAACTGCGGCGGCTTCCGCATCATAAAACTTTGCACACCCTCCATAAAATCCTCCGTCTGGAACAACTGGCTTTGCGCCCAGCCTTCCAACATCAAGCCGCGATCAATGTCGGTCAGGCCATCAATGACCCGCTTGGCCATGCCCACTGCTAACGGTGCGGCCTGCGAGATTTCGCCAATCAGTTCCTCCGCCTTGCTCATCAATTCCTCGGCGGGAACCACATAATTGACGATGCCCCACTGTTCGGCCAGGGAAACATCAATCTGCTTGCCCGTGAAAATCAGTTCTTTGGCCCGCGCCGGGCCAACCAGCCGCATCAGGCGGGTGGTGCCGCCCACGTCGGGGATCATGCCCAGGCGCGTTTCGGGCAGCCCCATCTGTGTGCCGGTGGCGGCAATGCGGATGTCGCAGGCCAGGGCCAGTTCCATCGCCAGCCCCACGCAGTAGCCATGCAGCAGGGCAATGGTGGGCAGTTCCAGCCGCTCCAGCCGCGTCAGCACGCCCTGAAAATCATCGGTAATGCGGCGCATACGCTGCTGCCACTGTGGGCCATAGTGGTCGGCCATGCCCATGAAGGAGGTGACATCAATCCCGGCCGAAAAGACTTTGCCTTCGCCGCGAATGATGACGGCGCGAAGGTCGGGGGTGCGATTGGCGGTGGCGACGGCGGCATCAAACTGCAAGTACAACTCGCGGTTGATGGCGTTTCGCTTGTCGGGGCGGTTGAAGATTATCTCCAAAACAGAGCCATTTTGTTGGGTCAGAATCAAATCACTCATTGTAAACCTCTCCAGTAAAAGTGGGGCAAGCGTAGCATGGTTTGGAAGGAGCGTAAAGCGTAAAATGTCATTGGTCTGCTTACGTTTTAGGTTTTAGGTTTTATAATGGACGCATGATACCAACGATAACAACTGAACGATTGTATTTACGGCCGTTTACCCTCACCGACATCCCCGCCATGCACCAAATCCTGAGCGGCAAGGATGTTTTGCGTTACTTTCCCACCACGCAGGCCCCGTCGCTGGCTGGGGTGGAGCGGATGATCCAGTGGATACTCAACCATTGGCAAGAGAGGGGTTATGGTTTGTGGGCGCTGGCCCACAAGGAGACAAACGCCCTGCTGGGCCGCTGTGGATTGTCCTACATTGCGGAAACGGCCGAAGTGGAAGTGGATTTTATTCTGGATCGTGCTTATTGGGGCCAGGGGCTTGCCACGGAAGCGGGACGATCTGCCATGCAGTTTGGCTTTGATGAGTTAGGATTGTCTACCATTATCGGCATTGTTCATCCCGAGAATCTGGCATCGCAGCGGGTGTTACGCAAAATTGGCTTGCAGTTTGCAGAGGAGGCGGAGTATTTTGGGATGGCGTGTTATAAGTTTGTGGGGGAACGGCCGTCTTTGGCAAAATGAAGTTGGGGGTAGGAAACGGCCGTTCCCCCCCTCCCACCTCACCCCAAATCCATCATTCCCCTCCAAACCAGCCCCGACTGGAAATTTCACACAACTCACTAGGCATATGCCTGTAGATAGAGGTGATGGGAGAGTGTCACGCAATGGTAAAATGACCTTTGCTACACCATAACAAAATTTAGTATAAGCACCTCTTTCAGCATCAGAATAACATCCGCCACCAAATATCAGGGAAGAACTATCTTTGTATCCACCCACGACCTACTTGCACTGTTAATTCTCTATAAATATTGGTATATGGAAAATCTTCCACTGGGTCAGCCTTCAAAAACAACTCGGAAGAATCCAAATCTAGCCATTGCAATTTGCCACGCTTGACCCAATATGGCAGATCATGGACTTCATCTGCCGATAGCCATCCTTGAGCTGGCATAACCCATGGCCAATATTCTGGATCACTTGTCCCTGCTAGCTCAGATTGAATCCGCCGTCGTATGATGGTTTCTGAGTCTTCTGCATAATATACCATCGCATAAGCTGTATAACGTGGTACGAATTTGGCTTTTTCTAGGGCAATAGTATCTTCCATTGACCGTTTCTCAATGTTCCTTGCTTCTCGACGACTATGTTCCTGTGATAAAACGGCTTCAATGGTTGCTAGAGGTTTTCTAAAAGAATTCGTTTTATAGTCATAAACACGCCCGATCTCGTCTTCAATACGACATATTGTAAAACTGTGGATGACTGCTACAGATGGGATGTCATCAGGTACTAGCCAGGGTATTACAAATGGCACAAACATTTCATTGCGGTTATTCCACATCTCTGATGGAATATTTCCTTCTTGATTCACAAACATTTGTACACGCATACGATGACCACAACCAACGTGTTCATGCTTGGATGTGTAGAAACCACTTTGACCCTCATGTGAAGTCGCACTCCAACCCATTAAACTATGAGGGTCGATCTTACTGGTATATCTTGCCTCACACAAAGGACAGCGAGAAACGAGATAGGTAGGTAGTCGATCCCAATAAACTGTCCACTTTTCCCAGTATCCTGCCTTTTCCTCATCCAACACTTGTACATATTCAAATGGTGAAAGAGTCAATTGTAGATGTTTTATGGCTTGTAGTATCATCGGATTTTCCAACTTAATTTACAGTTTTGTGAGAAGCTATACACTTTCATTACTTTGGTTACTGAATGTTTGGATAATCAAATTATAGCATGATATTTTGGGTTGCTTTAAATATCAGCCGATCACAACAAATTTCCAGAAGCAGATTTGTATTTCACTTGCAAAAATCCATTTGACGAAACAGCCGTTCCCCCCTAGACTACCCGTTTGCCCTGCACCCATGTACGGGCGAGGCATCTGGGGTGCAAACTCCTTCCACTGTTTAGCCTTCTCACCCAGATGCCTCGCCCCTACCCCATAGGAGGCTCTATGATCATCGGCATGGATTTTGGCACAACCAATTCGGGGATGGCCGTGTACGACGAGGGCGATAACAGGTTGGAGAACAGGAATAGATGGGGTAGCTATGCCGGCACTTTCAAGTCGCGGACATGCAAGATCGTATCGGCCGAAAGAGGCTGAATAGCTGATTCGGGTACGGTAATTACAGCAATTGTCTCACCAATACCATTAAACAGTTCCAATGAATACCCATCCTCTCCCTCTCGCATCGGGTGATACTCAACGATAGTAGCTACATCTCCACGCCGCAAGTTTTTTTCCAGTATATCTCTTGTTAAGGCTACCTGTTCAAATAGTGTAAAGGTCATTTCATTCATTCCCTATCTGGGTAAAGCGTGATAAATTTCGTTTGCTCAGTATCGCTCTCTAACAACCAGAAGCTACGCAAGAATAGCTGTTTTCCATTTGGTCCCGTCAAAGCCCCTTTTATCTCAAACATCTGTCCAAATCGCGTTTCTTCAACAAACGCAGCTTCAAGCGGTAAAATTTGCGCTCGTAAGTCTTGCTGTAATTGAATCCAATTATTGACCGTATAACCAGCCGTTGCCAACCATTTTGACTTATCATCTTTACCTCGCCAAACCAGCAAGTAATCCCTTAATTTGGCTGGGGCAATGATGGTATCGGGTGGCAGCTTGGACATGGATGCCATTATAACGAGGCGCGAAACAAATAACAACGAGGACAATTTGACGAAACGGCCGTTCCCCCCTAGACTATTCGTTTGCCCTGAACCCATGTACGGGCGAGGCAATTGGGAGACATTCTACTCTCGCGGCACAACCTTCACACCCAATTGCCTCGCCCCTACGCCACAAACGGAGGCAACATGATCATCGGCATGGATTTTGGCACAACCAACTCAGGCATGGCCGTATACGACGGCCGTTCCGTCAACATCCTCAACCTCGATCCCAGCAACCGCAACCCCCGCGTCGCCCGCACCGCCCTTTACATCACCAACGATCACAGCATCAGCATCGGGCGCGGCGCGGTAGACCAATATTTCGAGCAAAACATTGGCCGTGCCGTCAAAATGCAGAAGGTATGGCTGGGCGAACTGGAAGTGTACGGGGCCGACATGTACTACGTCACCGATGCCTACGCCTGGATAGACGTCTACTCCCCCGGCCGCCTCTTCCTCTCCATCAAAACCGGCCTGCGCAACGCCGATTACGCCGGCACCGTCGTCGGCCAATATTATTACGCCCTGGAAGACCTCATCTCCCTCTACATGACCATCACCAAAATCCGCGCCGAGCAGCAGTTGGGGCGCGAACTGCGCCAGGTCGTACTCGGCCGTCCCGTCCACTTCGCCACCGACCCCGAGCATGACAATCTGGCCCAGGCGCGGCTGCTGCAAGCCGCCTTCCGCGCCGGTTACGAAAAGGTCTACCTGCAATACGAACCCATCGCCGCCGCCTTCAGCTACGAGACGGAGATTGACCACGAGCAAAACGTCCTCGTCTTCGACTTTGGCGGTGGTACGCTGGATGTGACCGTGATGCGGCTGGGCAACCCCAAAACGCGCCAGGTGTTGTCCACCGGCGGCATCCCCGTCGCTGGTGATGTCTTCGACCAGAAGATTGTGCAGGCCAAACTGACGCGCCACTTTGGCAAGGGCAGCGAATATGGCCCGCGCCACAAGGCCATGACCGTGCCCCAGTGGATTTACGACTACTTTTCCGATTGGCAGACGATTTTGGAACTGCAAACGGCCGATAACAAACGCCTCATCCACGACATCG
>JACKBT010000064.1 GCA_020634415.1 Ardenticatenaceae bacterium | reverse complement strand
TGTAAATATTAGATTGATACCTGCTTATCTCACTTCATAATCAAGGGCAGGTAGAGAAAGTTGGTTGGCTCCAGCGGCGGCTCATTCACCGTTACAGCCACATACGAGAGCTGTATCCGCGCCTGCGCCGAAGTTGTATCATCTCCCAAAAAGAGGAGATTGGGGATTTCATAGGGGTCAATAATCCCCGTGAAGCTGCTGTAATCACGCAACGGCCCTGTCAAAACAGGCACATTATTGGCCGCAAGTGTATATGTGTCGCTGATAACGGTCAGTTCATAGGCAATCAGCCCGACGGCCGTAGCCAATGCCGCGCCCTCACCGTGCGTAAACAGGGTGCCCGTCGTATCGTCGTGCTGCGCCCACACCTCATCCTGCCAGAACCCCAGTTCAATACCCTGAATATCATTGCTTAACACAATCAGGCTGAACCCGGCACGGTTGCTGTTGGCGTGGCTTTCGCTGTCAAGTTTAACGGTGAAGTTCACCTGATACCCCAAACTGCGATCCAGATCAGCAAAATCTTCGGGGCCAAAATAACCAGCATAATCCTCGTTAGTGGCCGTTGTGTCTAAAATGGTAACGGTGTTGGAAAATGTCTGGCTGGCCTGGGAGGGTGGGAACGGGGGTGAGGGCTGGGTCAGGTAGACCATCTCCTGGGTATCGGGGGTGCCTGTGTTGAGTGCCGCATCATATAGGATGACGGTGGCAGCGTGGGGTTGGGCAACGGCCGTTTCCCCCCGCGTCAATTGCATGAGAACGGCCGTTCCCCCCACCAACACCATAACCAAAATCAACTTAATCCTTGCCATAAATATGCCTCCATACCGCCTCGCGCATCACCGCCACATCCGGCTGCTGCCCTGTCCACAAACGCAACGCCTCTACCCCCTGGTAAATGAGCATCCCCAGGCCATTAATCGCCTGACAGCCCGCCGCCTGCGCCTGCTGCATAATTTTTGTCGCCACTGGATTGTACACAAGGTCATACAACACAGCCTGGGCGGGAAATGGCAGCTCATCCGGCCACACCGAGCCATCCACATGCGGTGTCATCCCCAACGGCGTGGTGTTCACAATCAAGGGTGCAGCCAGCTTTGTGGTTAAAGTTGGCAGCTTGTCTAACGGGGCCGCGCTCACCGCCTCAGAGCCAATCGCGGCCACTACCGCCACCGCCTGCTCCACACGCCGCGCCAACAGATGCACCCGCGCCCCCTGCTGCACCAAACCATACACCACCGCCCGCGCCGAGCCACCCGCCCCCAATACCACACAATCCCGCTCCGCCACCGCCACCCCATGCTCCACCAAATCCGCCAAAAAGCCCAGCCAGTCGGTGTTGTAACCATGTAATTGGTAATTAGGTAACTGGGTAATTGGGTAATTGCCCCTCTCCCCTCTCCCCTCCCCGCCTCGCCGCACCACAATCGTATTCACTGCCCCAATCGCCTGCGCTCCGGCTTCAATCTCGTCCAAAAAGGGCATCACGGCTTGCTTGTGGGGGACGGTGACGTTGACACCGCGTATGTTGAGAGAGGGGAGAGCGCGAACGGCCGTTGCCACATCCTCCACCCGCACCGGAAACGGCACATACACCCAATCCAGCCCCAACTGCGCCAGGGCCGCATTGTGCATCGCCGGACTAAAACTGTGCGCAACCGGCCAGCCAAACAGGCCAATAAGTTGTGTTTTGCCAGAAATCATAAGGCAGAGATTGGGCCAATCTCAAAGATTGGGCCAATCTAAAGGTTACGCCACCCACTCCATATTCGCCCCCAACGCCTGCATTGTCTCCACAAAACCAGGGAAACTATCGGCGACGCAGTGGGCGTTGTGGACAATGGTTTCACCGGTAGCCACCAGCCCTGCCACTGCCAGGCACATACCCAGGCGATGATCATCGTGGCTGTCCACTTCAGCCCCCTGTAAACGCAGGGGGCCATGAACAGTGAAGCCATCGGGATGCTCCGTCAGGTTTACGCCGAGTTTTTGCAGTTCACCCGCCAATACGCTGATGCGATCCACCTCTTTCACGCGTAGTTCGGCGGCATCGCGGGCGGTGCTGTCCCCCGCCGCTTGCGTGGCGGCCACAGCCCAGATGGGGAACTCATCTATGCCGCGCACCACGGTTGTGCCGCCCACTTCCGTGCTGTGAAGTTCGGAGAAGGTAAAGGTGAGATCAACGGCCGTTTCCCCCCCCGTCACTCGTTCATTGGCAATCGTAAACGTCGCCCCCATCGCTTGCAGCATATCCAAAATGCCCGTGCGCGTGTCGTTATAGCCAATATTCGTCACCGTAATCTGCGAATGGGGCACAATCGCCGCCGCCACCAACGGAAACGCCGCCGAAGAAATATCCCCCGGCACCGTCAAATCCTGCGCCCACAACGCCCCTCCCCGCAAGATCACCCAATCCCCCTCCGTCACCACCGGCACACCCATCGCCGCCAGCATCCGCTCCGTATGGTCGCGGGCTGGCCCCGGCTGGTAGACGCGGGTTTCGCCAGCGGCGTAAAGCCCACCCAACAGCAAGGCACTTTTCACCTGGGCACTAGCCACATTCATGCGATATGCCACGCCATGCAGTTGGCTGGGGGTGATGGTAAGGGGCGCACGGCCGTTTACCGACTCAATCTTGGCCCCCATTTGCTGCAAGGGGTCGGTGATGCGGCGCATCGGCCGTTTACGCAACTGCCCACTGCCATCCAACACCGACGGAAACGACTGCCCCGCCATAATCCCCGCCAACAGCCGCATACACGTTCCCGCATTGCGGCAGTCCAGCGGCCCCGCAGGCGGCTGCAGCCCATGCAGCCCCCGCCCCTCAACCCGCAAATCCCAACTTTGCGGGGTCACTTCAGTCACATCAATCGGCACACCCATCGCCCGCATGGCCTCCAGCGTGGCGATGGTGTCGCCCGCTGGCAGCCAGTTACGCACCTGGCTCGTGCCCTCAGCCAAGGCAGCCAACATCACGGCGCGGTGGCTGATGGATTTGTCGCTGGGGACGCTAATGGTGCCGTTCAGGGGGGTGGTTTGGGGGCGGATGAGGAGGGTAGACATGGGGCAGGTTACAGGTGGCAAGTGGCAACGGGCAGATGTTACTTGCCACTTGCCACTTGCCACATATTTATCCAAATCTTTTACGAATTTGCCGGGCGATGGCCTGGGTTTTCTTGTCGGGGCGGTCGGGATCGAGGCGGGCGACGGGCGGCCGTTTTTTCAGTTTGGCCTGCTCCAGAGCATGTTGGACGAGCATATGGTTGTGGCGGCGCATGAAGTCGGTGTGGGAGGCATCGGGGTGTTCGGCTTGATCGGCCGTTTTCGCCGCCGCTATCTTCTCTTGAATATCCCCAATCTCATCCGCCGGTAAATAGGCCGCCGCCGTGCTAAACTCCCACCGATCCAGCACCTTTACCAACCGCGCCAGAATCACCTCGCCAACTTCCACATCTCCCCGTCCACTCGGTTCATACACCTCAAACTCCTCACCCGTAAAGTATTCACGCAGTTGCAAAATCTGGCCGTCATAATCCAGCAGTTCATAACCCGTAAAAGCCCCCGCCTCCAGCCAGCCAGCCAACACCTGCTGCTGCACCTCAGACAACTCATCCCATTTTTCCTGCTTATACACCTCAATCAGGCGCGAGCCATCGGGCTGAATATGGTCAAAGGCAAACCAGTCGGCAAAACGCAGGGCTTCATCCATGCTCATCTCTTCGGCGTTTTCCATGCTGTAATGTCCGTCCCAAAATTCGGGCAGCGTCTGGGCAAAGGCTTCGGCAAAGCGTTCATCGCGGGCAAAGGCCAGCAGATCACGCCCCAACCACTGCACCGCTTGTTGGCTGGCCCGCACGGCCTTCTCTTTATCCTGGTCAATTTTCATGTGGCACTTCTTGTATTTCAAGCCGCTGCCACAGTAACAGTCGTCATTGCGTCCAATTTTCATAGTGTTCCTAATAGGTAGAGAGACTGGAGACTGGGGATTGGAGACTGATAGTCTCTAGTCTCCAGTCTCTAGTCTCTCCAAAATATCCAATAATTCCTGCAAACAGGTAATGGTGTAATCCGGCACAGTGCCGTTCAGGTCACGATTTAGATGGGGGGGCGACATAAGAACACTGACCATGCCCGTCGCATTGGCCCCGGCGATGTCGTGTTGCGGGCTGTCGCCGACGAAGACGGCGCGTTGGGGGGGAACGTCTAATTGGTGGAGGAGGTGATGGAAAACGGCCGTATGCGGCTTCATAAAACCCACATCCCCCGAAGTCGTCCGCGCATCAAAAAAGTCAATCAGGCCATACGCTTCCAGCTCCACATCGCGCATCCACATGGGCAGCATAGAGTTGGTGATGAGGCCAATTTTGTAGCTGGATTTAACGGCCGTTAACACATCCAACGTATCCGCAAACACCCGCACCCCCGCCGTCGGCTGCCAATCATACGCCCGGGCCACAGCCTCCAAATCAATCCGCGCCACATCCAGCGCCAACGCCCGAAAAAGCTTCCCCAACGAATTATAAAAACTCACACCCGACCACACCCCTTGCGCCGCTTCCCAATCAGCCCGCACCGTGCTGCGGTACTCGTGGAAGAAAGTGTCAGCATCGGGGAGTGGGTGATTTTCGGCCGTTAAATAGGCATGAACCTTACCCACATGCGGCCGTGTCACCTCCCCAAAACTTAACGTTTGTTCCGACCAATCAATCAGTGTGTCATCCAAATCAAAAACAATTGCGTCAATCTGTCGTGTCATTTTTCGTAAAGCGTCAGTAACCATTCACCCTCCCGGAGGTTTCCCCTCGAGAGAGCCTCCGTAAAAGCAGCCTCCGAGAGGATTTTTCACTCGAGGGACTGAATAATTACAAGCGTAAAACGTAAGAAATTCAGTTACATTTTAGTGCGTTGGGCGATTTGCCAGCCGATCCAGCAGCAAAATCAAACCCAAACCAGCCAAAGCCAGAACCACCGCCACCACAAACTCCGTAACACCCGCGCCCGTGGCAAAATTCGGCGCGATCAGCCGCTGCTGCGTCACAATGCGCTCGCCATGACTATCCAGCACCAGTGCCCCCGCCGCATCTTGCAGCCAGGCCACATCCATCTTCCAGGGCCAGATTTTGCGCAAACTGCCTACCATCAGGCCAATCAAAACCGCCACCGTACCATCATGATACCGCTTGAACAGCCAACCCAAAATCTGGGCAAACGTCACCAGACCCAGGCCCGCGCCTATGGCTACAAAAATAAGCGTCAAAAAATCCCGCTCATTCACCGCATTCAGCACAAACTGATATTTGCCCAACAGCACCAAAATAAATGCCCCCGAAATACCGGGTAAAATCATCGCGCAAATAGCCAGAGCACCGCTGAGAATAAGAAACCACCACGCATCTGGCGTTTGTGCGGGAACCAGGCCCACCAAAATGAAGGCCCCTACGGCCCCCACCGCCATTGCCGTCACCAACGATGGTGTCCACCGCTTCACCCGCTTGCTCACCGTAAAAACAGAGGCCAAAACCAAACCAAAAAAGAAGCTCCACAAATAAACAGGCTGATTCAACAACAGCCATTCCAGCCCCTGCGCCAGGGTGAAAATGGCAATGAAAATGCCCAAAGCCACCGAGATCAAGAACTGCCAATTGAGAATTTGGAAGGCTTCTTTAAGGCGGAATCTAAGAACCGCTTGAATGAAGTTGGGCTGACCGACGGTGCGAATGGAGTCAATCAGTTCTTCATAAATGCCTAGAATGAAGGCCATCGTGCCACCCGACACGCCGGGCACAATGTCGGAGGCACCCATACAAATGCCACGCAAGGTTAAACCCGCATAGTCTTTGAGGGTGCGCTGAGGCCGTGTCTCGTTTATAGGAGTTGTTGATTGCATAATTGTTTCACCTGTTTGCCAAAAATTAAGCGGCAACTGCTAAGCCCCCAAGGGGTGGGCTGCCGAGATATTGCCCATTTCAACCGATAAAACCCTTTGGGTCTCTCGACAACGTTAGCCGTTACATCAAACGGCCGATTATAGCATATTAGGGGAGGAGTAAAAATGGGGCTTGCAGGCTGATACGGTTGCGCTGGAGGGGGACATCGGGGCCATCTGGGAAGTCAAACTGCTGCGGCGTGCCATTGTCGGCGTGAAGCGTGGCATACAGCATATCGCCCGCCTGCCCCGCACCAATCTCCACCACAACATCGCGGTTAATGCCAGCAGGCAGCCAGGTGGAGCCGAGCGCTTCTGTCTGCTGGTCATTGTCGTAGATAGCCAGCCAGCTATCGGCTTCCACCACGACCAGAGGCACGGTAACGGCCGTTCCCGCACCCTGATCCCGCGTAATCACATAACTGCCCGCATCCGTGCGGAATGGTTCCGGTGGGTAGAAACGGCCGTCCACAAACAACGGATTATCCCCATCAGGATAATCAAACTCGCCCACCTCATTCGTATCCTCATGCAGCTTCACATACATCTGCGGCGTAATCGTATTCGCCAACAGATCCACCTCCACCTGCTCATTCACACCCGCTGCCAAATAAGTAAAGCCAATAATTAGCCCTGGCTGCCCACCTTCATCAGGATGCACCACCACCCAACCCGGTGCCCGCATCGTAATGCGCTCAATCACCACCTTCCCATCGAGTACGGGCTGATCCAACACATAAATATCCGTCGGCAAACTGGCATCAAACGTCACCATCACCGGTGCGCCAGCCACCAGCACCGGCACATCTTCGGCAGCGTCATACAGGCCAGCCTGGCCGCCATCCACTGCCAACAGCGCGTGTAATTGATTGGTCGCTTCGCGCCAGGGAATCTGCACGGGGACGGCACTATTTTGCCCCGCCGCCACCTGAGCCAGGCCCAACAACGGCCCTAACGCCCCCTCATCATCATTGTAAACCAGCAGCCAGCCCGCTTCCGTCGCCGTCACCTCGCGGATGAAGAGACGGCCGTTCTCCGTAATCACCTGATTCGTCACCACAATTTCGGGCACAGTAAACTGCGCCGTGATGGCAAACTGGCTCATCACCACACCCGCATCCGTCTCCACCGGTTGGTCGTCCCCTGGAAATTCATACGTGCCTACCTCACCCGCATCCCTATGCAGCACCACCACCAGCGTCTCGGTTGCTTCCAGCGGGTCAATTTGCACGGTCACATCATTCATGGTGGGGGGCACAACGGCCGTATGCCCCAACACCTCGGCCACCGCCCCCTCGCGCCAGGCATGAATCACCAGCCAGCCCGGTTCCGGCAGTTGCACACTGTCTATGGTGAGACGGCCGTCTTCGGCCAAAACCTGGTCACTCACCGTCAGCATCGGTTGAAGGGGCGTGGGGGATGGTGTGGGTGTAGGCGGGGGCACTGTGGGCGTGGGTGGGGATGGCGTTGAGGTGTGGGTGGGAACGGCCGTTGCCACCAACGCCGTCGCCACAATCGCCGGCGTTGCCGTCGGCTCCTCCTCCTTAGAACAAGCCGCCAAAAACAGCAGCAGCAAACAGCCAAACAAGCGAATAAATAAAAAACCTCGTCCCATTGCGCCTGATTGTAAGCAGTTACCCCTAAAAACCAAAATAGTTGGAGATGGGAGATGAGAGATTATTTGAATCTCTCATCTCCCACAGAGGCCATAATGCTGTCCAGTGTAAGCCTTCGTTATATAATCCAGGCACTTCATCTTGCATTATTTACACAGGAGTACCCATGTTATCGGAACTAAAAAACAGGCTCCAGAACCCCTCTAGCTGGACAATGTTTGTTTTTGGCACGCTGGCCGTTTTGCTCGGTGCCATCGGTTTGTTTATGCCCGACTTCTTGTTGGCGCTGTTGGGTTTCGAGACGGTTAATTCGGCCACACGCGCCGCGCACGATTACACAATTGGCTTTTTGCTGGCCTCTTCAATGGCCTCTTTCAATATGGGCATGTACTATGTTTTTGCCTCGTTGAGCAATATGAAGCGGTTTTATTGGTGGACAGTTCCGTTTCGAGGAGTGACATTTATTGTCTTCACAACGGCCGTTATCACCCGCATCGTCCCCGTAAAATTTATCGGCATCGCCCTGTGGGAACTACTAGGCGCACTAGCCACCGGCGCAGCCCTCATGCGCGAGAGCAAGCTTGGAGATTCAGCAGATCAAGAAAACTTAACGCAAAGGCGTAAAGAGGCAAAGAATTGAAAGAAAAAAAGACCAAAAAGCCTTTGCTTCTTTGCATTGAAAATGTTGGATTTTTAATCAACTGAGATTAGAGCTTCAAACAATCTCCAATCCCCAATCTCTCTCACACCAGGTCGGAAGCAAACTGCTCCGCAAATGGCTCCGCTCATCAGTACCAGCTTTCGCTCAACGTAGGCACAACCATGTCAGCGGCCCGATCCGACCGCAGCGGCACAGCCTCCGGCAGCAGCAGGGCCACCGCCGCCTGCCACACCCGCTCAAAATGCACCTGCCGCGCCTCACCGCTCTTCTGATTGGCCTTCACCAGGCGGAAAACCGTCTCATACAACTCGTCCAGGCGGGGGTCTGGGTGTGACCAGGGATAGACAAGGGTGGCGGGGTCAAACGGCCGTATCCACCCCTGCACATCCGCCCGCGCCAACAGCCGCGATCCCTCCGGCAGCAGTAGCCGAATCGCATACTGAATCGGGGCCACATGCGCCACCAGCCCCAAATTCGCCACAGTCGCCAGCAGTTCCGCATACCCCTGCACCGTCGTCCAGGGCGTAAACGTCACAAACGTTGGATTCAGCACCAGCCCCACCTCGCGGCACAGCTTCACCACCTCAGCAAAATCAGCCCGCGTGTGCCCCTTCGCCAAAATCGCCAAAATGGCATCATCCACCGCCTCCACCGCACTCGTCACAAACAGACAGCCCGTGTCCCGCAAAACCGGCAAAAGCCGCTTGTGCTGCAACAGATGCTCCACCTTAATCGTGACATCATAGGTCACTTCGGGAAATTCCCCATGCAGTGCCTCAACAATAGGTACAGCGTGGCCTGGCCCATTCAAAAAATCTGGGTCGCCAAAGGTAATGTGCTGCGCCCCGGCTGCCACCTGCTGCCGAATGTCGGCCAACACGATGTCGGGCTGAATGATGCGGAAACGGCCGTTATACACCGGCACAATCGGGCAGTGGTGACACGTATGTTTACACCCCCGCGAAGCCTCCGTATAGCCCACCAGCCGCGTCCCCTCACCCACCTGCACCTGCGCATACTCTGCCAAAGGCGGCAAATCTGCGCGATCTGGCAGTTGAAATTGCTGCCGCGCCAACGAAACCGTTTTGTGATAGACCTCTGAGGTTTTAGAAACCTCAGAGGTCTGTTGTGCTGCCAAACTATCGTACAAATCCACCAAACCCTGCTCAAACTCCCCACCCAAAATCGTCTGCACCCCCACCTGCCGCAGATACGCCTCATTCAGCGGCGCATACAGCCCATAGGCACACAAATGCGCCGCCGGATTTAGCCGTTTAACACGCTTAATGGCCTCAAGCGCCAGCCGCGTGGCCGTGTGCATAGGCACATAGAAGGCAATCAGGTTGGCCTGGGTGATGAGCGAATGGGCGGTGGTAAACAGCCGTATCGCCAAATCCACACAATCCACCACCGCCCCCGCCTGCCGCAGCCACCGCGCCGGCGAAGCCAGCCCAAACGGCTGATGCCCCAAATCATACGTCGAAAACAAAAGTACACGCATCGTCAATTCACAAATTCTGACTCAAGACTTCTCGCACATTCTGGATAAATTCCGCAGGTGTTTGCATGATTAGCCCCGCAGCCGCCGCTACTTCAGGCGTAAAATCTTTGCTGTTTAGCGTGAGAAAATAGTTGGGCGAATGTTGAACGGCCGCTGCCAAAATCGGGGCATCCTTCGCCTCAATCACAGCCAACCAACGGCCGAACTCAGAAGGGTGCGGATCAGCCACAATCTGGAGATTAAGCTGAACCAACAGTTCAGCAAATATTGGCAAAGCTTGGGGTAATTTTAGACGGATATTCCGTTCCGCCTCATCTATCACTTGCTTACAAACCACAAGCTGGATCAACCCCATCTCCCCCAAACCTAAAACGGCACGACTGGCCCCTGTCCGTGAAGCACTCCCCGCAATCAAAATATTGGCATCTACAAACACCGTCGGAATCATTCACCAGAATCTCCATACTTCTCTCGATAAATTTCCTGGCGTATTTGCGGCAAATCACTCAAGATGTCGGCCAACGTTACCCCCTCCTCAGCCATCATATCGGCCAATTTATCGGCCAATTCAAACGTGCGCAACGATTTTGGCGACACTAAAATATTGTCGCCCACCTGAATCAGCGTCACCGTGTCACCGTCCTGCATAGCCAACGAGTCGCGCAGCTTTTGCGGAATTGTCAACTGCCCGCGCTGGCGGATTTGCGCCGTAAATTGCTGTGAATTAGAGATGGTGGTTGTAGTCGTCATTATCCATTTCTCCTGCCAATATTCAGAAATTCAGAATTTCATACCAGTATACCACACACGCGCCATCTATCGCACCGCCTGCCACCACATGGTGTGCCCATCAGTGATGACTTCAATCGTGCCAAGTTGATCCGTCCGCAAAACGGCCGTTCCCACCGCCGCCGCCCGCTCCAGCAGTTCAGGATGGGGATGCCCAAACCGATTATCCAACCCCGCCGAGACCACCATAATTTGCGGCCTCACCGCTGCCAGAAAGGGCAGCGTACTCGACGAGCGCGAGCCGTGATGACCCGCTTTGAAGACCAAAGATTGCAGCGGCAAACCAGTCGCCAACATCTCCCGCTCCGCCGCTTCCTCCGCATCCCCCGTAAACAAAAAGGCAAAATCCTCATACACCAGCCGCATCGAAACCGAGTTTTCATTCCGGCTTTCACTGTTCAATCTTGCCCCAGGATGCAGCACTTCCAGCCGCACCCCTTCATCCAGGTAAATGACTTCACCCACCTGAGCCGGATGAATGGGCGTACCCGCCGCTTCCGCCGCCAGCAGCACCTCATCATAAATGGGCGATTCGCCCAAGCCTTCCCCATCGGTGATGAGACGGCCGATTGCATACCTGTCAAACACCTCCACCAGCCCCGCCACATGGTCGGCATCGGGGTGCGTCGCCACCATGAGGTCAATCTCACGATCCCAAAAGGGCATTTGCCGCCCCAGTTGGTCATTTAACACACTGGGATAAAACCCGCCGTCTATGAGGACTTGACGGCCGTTGGGCGTGGTAATCAACGTCGCATCCCCCTGGCCCACGTTCATAAACGCAATATGCAAACGGCCGTCTGGCTGACTGGTACTCCAACTCACCGTCAAAACGGCCGCTAACAAACTGGCCCCCACCGCCAGCCGCTGCGTCAAATTACGCCCCACCACCGCCCCAATCCGACGGCGCTGTTCCTCATCTTGCTGGGCATACCACGTCACCGCCGCAATCACCCCATAAATCAGCACAATGCCCGTCAGCGAAATCTCCACGGGCACCGTCGCCCCCGGCACACGGGCAAACAGCCGCACCAGCCAGATGGTGTAGGAGAGAAAAAGCCAGGCCACCCAGGCAAAAATCTGCCCTATAAAAGGCACAAACAACCCGGCCAGCGTCGCCAATCCCCCCCACAACATCACCCCTGGCTGCGCTGGCAAAATAAAAGCATTAGCGGCCAGACTTACCAGCGACAACTGTCCAAAGTAGGCCATCATCAAAGGCAGCGTCAACACCTGCGCCGCCAGCGTAATCAGCACCGCCTCCGACAGCAGCCCCATGACACGATTGACGATACCCACATCCAGCCAGCGCAGCAGTTGGCGGCGCGTCCACTGGGTGAAGGGCGTGCCATAGAGCATCAACCCCAATGTCGCTGTAAAGCTGAGTTGGAAGCCCACATCCCACAAGGTAAAAGGGTTCACCAGGGTCATGAGTAAAGCTGACAGAAAGAGTGAAGCGTAGGCGAAATTCGGCCGTCCCAGCCAGCGATTGGCGATGAGGTAGATGCCCCCCATAATCGCCGCTCGCACCACCGAGGCATCGGCCCCCACCAGAATGGTGTACAGCACAATGCCACTCACGGCAAAGATAACTGCGCCACGCCGCGACAAGAAGTTTTCGGCCAGCCCCACCAAAATAGCGATGAGAATGGCGATATTGAACCCCGATATGGCGATGATGTGCGTCATGCCGGTGGTGCGGAAATCTTCTGCCAGGTCGGGCGGCAGGCCATTGTCGTTGCCCAGCAAGATGCCTGTTAATAAGCCAGCCTGCGGGTTGGGAATGAGTTGGGTGATGGTGTTTTGGGCGCGGCTTTTGAAGGTGTAGATGGCCTGGTAGAAGGGATTGCCCTGTCCTTCGGCTAAAACGGTGACATCGGGTAAGGCCATGAGGCTGTGGACATCCTGCCGTGCCAGATAGGCTTTGTAATTGAAGTCTTCACCTTCGGGCGGGGTCTCTAGCTGCCCGGTGATTTGCAGTTCTGTGCCATATTCGATGAGGGGAAAGCGAAAGGTGGTGACGAGGATATCGCCGGTGACGGGGATGGTTGTGCCATCGCTGAGGGTGGCTTGCTGCACAGCGACGCGCAGATTGATGGAGCGGTCGCGCACATCGGGTTCATCGGTGACGACGCCAGTGAGGGTGATGCTGCGGGTGCCGTTGTAGGTGGCGATGTGGGCTTCGTTGAGGGTGGGAACGGCCGTTACATACCGTGCACTGCCAAAGGAGACGGCCGTTAAACACACCAGCCACAATCTAAAGTTGATGTGATTGCGGACAATAAAGCTCCCCACCAACCCTAAAATGCCCAAGATAACCCAAGTAGAGATAGGCCAATCTATATTGGAAGCCAACCAAATCCCCATCAACCAGGCCACGCCCAGATAAACGATTGTCATACTGACAAAAGATACACATTTGCTTGGTCACAGGCAAATCTTGTTATCTCTTTTGACAAGAGATAGTTGGATCAGGTGGTATATGTGCAAAATGAATACAATACCGTACTCTTTTTGCACAAAAGGTTCGTCTATGAAATTCGAAAAGGAAAACAAACTATACAGAATTGCCGAAGAGCAAGCCGGATATTTCTCCCTTATTCAAGCAAAAGAACTCAATCTCCATCGCAGTCAAATATATCGTGAGATAAAACGTAACAAGTTTGAAAAGGCGGCCTGGGGTGTCTACCGATTTACGCAATTTCCGGCCAGCCGGTTCGAAGAAGTCCATGTGGCGGTATTGAGTGCTGGGAAAAATGCTTTGGTGGGTTTTCAAACTGCTCTATATATCTATGACCTTTCTGATGTTCCCGTACTTTCGCCAAAGTTGTCATTCTGATTCCCGTTCGGTATTTTCTGAATGATAGGCAATTTGCACGGCCGTTTCCGTCACCACATCATAGCCCTTAGTCAGATAACGATGGGCTTCTGGCAAAAAATCTGGATCGCCCAACCGTTCCAGCAGCGAATAGGGACTATCTGGTGAAGCAATATGCACGGCAAACCGATCCAATTCTGCACCGATTTGCCAGAAGTTGGGCAGCGATTCGGATAGGGGTGGGGCTGGCGTGTATTCAGGAGTAACGGCCGTATCCCCACCACGCTCGCCCGTCCCCAATGCCGCCAAAATCTCCGCCTGTGTTTTGCCACGCAAGCGGAACAGCAAGAACGGGTCTTCATCAAACCGCTCGGCCAAAATATAATGCACCGCCGCCAAATGTTTGCAGACATCGGCCCAATCGGGGCAATTGCAGTTTTGTTTTAGCTCTTGTCGGCTGGGAAACAAATCTAGTCTTACCGATTGAAAAGCTTCCTCAATCGCCTGCGGCATCTCGCCAGCCAGCAGTTGGGCCACAAAATACGGCCGTTCCGCCAAAGCCATTGTCACCTTTCGCCAACTACTCTCAGCTAACGGGGTCAATTCAATCGTAATCTTGTAGGGTGTACGCCGCGACCCTTGCACTTTGGCCGTGATTTTCCCCTTACTCTCCTCCAGCGATAAGACTTGCCCCCGCCGCGCATAACTACGGCCGCGCTGTAAACGGCCGCGATCCATCACTCGCTCCATCGCCGCTAACCAGCGCGTGGCCCACCAATTCTTTACAAAATCGCCCCGTTTGCTCTTGGCCTTAATGCCCTCATCCGTGTCAATTGGTCGTGTTGGTTTGTAATACCAGCCCATCTTTTACCTCTACGCTCGGCGCAATCGGACTAATTCCCGCAAATCAGTCGTACTCATTTCCGTCAGCCAATTTTCGCCACTGCCAATGACGCTTTGCGCCAGGGCCTTCTTCTCTTCAATCATGGCATCAATTCGCTCTTCCAAAGTCCCCAAACAGACAAACTTGTGCACCAATACATTTTTTGTCTGGCCAATACGAAAAGCCCGATCTGTGGCCTGATCCTCTACCGCGGGATTCCACCAACGGTCAAAATGGAAGACATGGTTGGCGCGAGTCAGATTTAGCCCCGTGCCACCCGCTTTGAGTGACAACAAGAATATGGGCGGGCCATTGACCTCTTGGAACTGTGCCACCATCGTGGCTCGTTTTTTAGCGGGAACACCGCCATGCAAATAAAGGGTAGGCACGCCAAAGCGGTTCCGAATGTACTCCTGTAACAATCCGGCCATCTCCGTAAACTGGCTGAAGATGAGCATCCGGTCGCCTTCGGCCAAAACCTCGTCGAGCAGGGCATCGAGCCGTTCTAGTTTACCGGAACGGCCGTTATCCTCTCCTGGTTGATACGCCTCTGTTTCATGCAAATATTGCGCCGGATGGTTACACACCTGCTTCAACTGCATCAACATACTCAGCACCAAGCCTTTGCGGGCCATGCCACCTTCTTCTTGCTCCTCAATGGCTGCCAGGGCATCCTGCACCACCGCCTCGTACAAAGTGGCCTGCTCTTCGCTGAGGTGGCAGTAGACCTTCATCTCTTGCTTGTCGGGCAAATCCTGGATAACAGTGGGGTCTGTTTTGACACGGCGCAGCAGGAACGGCCGTGTTAACTTCCGCAACCGCTGCGCCGCCGTCTCATCTCCATATTTTTCAATCGGCAGCGTAAAATCTTGCCGGAACTGCTTCTGCCCGCCCAAAAAGCCAGGGTTCAAAAAGTGCATGATGGACCACAGTTCTGACAGCCGATTTTCAACCGGTGTACCAGTGAGTGCCAGACGGAAATCGGCCGTTAATTGGCGGATAGTCTGCGCTTGTTTGGTATTGGCATTTTTGATATTTTGTGCCTCGTCCAGCACCACACCCAGCCAGTTGATTTGCCGCAATGTCGCGCCATCACGCCGTACCAGCGCATAGCTGGTCAGGACGACATCGCTGGCTTGGGCGGCCTCAACCAGAGCGTCATCATGCAATCGCTCCGCTCCCTGATGCACCAGCGTTTGTAAACCAGGGGTAAACTTGCGTTTTTCCAGCTCCCAGTTTGTCACCACTGAGGTGGGGCAAATGAGCAAAACTGGCGCGGGCAGTTGGCCCCTCTCTTCCTTGAGTTGTTGGATGAGGGTGAGTGTCTGGATAGTTTTGCCCAGGCCCATATCGTCAGCCAGGATAACGCCCAGCCCCCACCGCCGCGCAAAGTGCAGCCAGGAGTAGCCATACTGTTGATACGGCCGTAAAGTTGCCCGTAAGCCCTCAGGTGGGGACATCTGCGCCAATTTCTCATCCCCCTGCAACTGCTTGAGCCAGCTTTGTAGCCAATCGTCCATCTCCACCCCTTCCACTTGGAGGCCGTTGTGCTGCTGCTCTTCACCGCCCACGCCCAGCTTCATGGCCTCATAGAGCGACAGTGTGCCGGTCATGTCCTGCTCCTGCCAAAAGTGGATGGCGGCTTCAATTTGTTCCGCGTCAAGCTGCACCCACTGTCCTCGAATTTGGACGAGCGGCGATTTGAGGGCCACCAATGCCTCAAACTCTTCACGGCTGAGTTCGGTGTCGCCCAGTGACAACTGCCATTGATACCGCACCAGGTTGTCGAGATTCATGTGACCAGTGGAAACGGCCGTTTGCCCCGTCAACTTGGAGGTACTATTCAATTTCAAACGTACACCCAAGCGTGTACCAGGCTTGTTCCACCAGGGCGGCACCAACAAGCCAAACCCTGCTCGCTGCAACTGCGGCGCACATTGGCGCAGAAATGTATAAGCCTCATCTGTAGTCAGTTGGATATCGCTCGGACTGCGCCGCTGCAAACTGCGTTGGATGGGCGGAAAAAAGCGGGCGGCATAACCTAAACCAGTCAACAGCCGTTCCTGCGGCCGTTCAAACTGGCGATCTAAAGCAGCCAGTACACTGCCTTTGCTCTTCCATACCTCTGCGGCTGGCACCAGTAAACTGGCATCGTCTCGTGCTTGCAGTAGATAGTGCAACTGCCAGACAGGTTCCCCGTTTTTTGTCTTTTTCCGTTCTTGTTGGGTTGGTGCTTCCAAGCGTAGTGCGACTCGATACTGTTTATCCCCAGCGACAGTAAGGGTACGTTCCCAGGCACGAAAGCTGCTGGCAAAATGCTGCATTTGTCCAGCACTAGCCTGGACAACAGGTTCGGTCGCAAACAAAGCTCTCAGCCAGGCAGCACCTGGATTTTGGTCAGCAGGTAAATACAGCTTTTGCCGCATCGTCCATTGGCGCACGGCCGCATCCGTCATATGGTTCAAGAAGCTGTCTAAAATGGCGCGTGAGGGGATGGTTTCGTCTGGATTGTCCGCATCGGCGCGGCAGATGGCGGGCATGGCGGCAGCTAACTGTGCCGCTCGTCGTGCCTCATCCTCACCGTCCAACAGAGGCTGCCAGCGTGCTTCATAATGCAGGTCACGCTTGCTCCGCACTTCAACCAAAGTGGGACGATATCGTTGCTGGGCCAGCAGTTCGAGGGTGAAGAAAAATGTGGTTTGCCAATAACGGCCGTCCTGCCCTAATGAGAGTGTTGGCGGCAAATCATATTGGTGCAAATAAGTCAATAATGACAAGGCGTGGATTGATTTCAGCCCCAAACCTTGCACTATCCAGGGCATTAGTTGGGGCGGTTTATCCTCTGTTTCCCAATTGTGCAGGAGATCTGGCGATGGCACTGGGCCAAAGCGGTTGGTTGGCAGCCAAAGTGTCATTTTTTCAGCAGGCAATTTACCCGCCCACCCCATTTCCTTTAATAACTGCTGTAGTTCTTGGAGGCTGCTTATAAAGGGGTGGGGCTGCGCTGTTTTTTTGCGATGGTCGCGGGAAGGTTGCGCGGCTGCGTTGGTTTCTGCCCACAGGAGGAAACGGCCGTCTTGTCCCGGCTGAATGGGCGTGAGCCAGTGAAGGTGTAAAACATGCATAATGACCCCAGGTGATGATTCTCTCAATAGAGAGTATCACGCAAGTGCCTTTGTCATCAAATTTGCCAGGGGGGTTGGGCAACGGCCGTTATCACTTTGTGGCAACAATATGCCCGATATGGCAATGATGTGCGTCATGCCAGTGGAGTGGAAATCCTCTGCCAGGTCGGGCGATATTGCGTGTGCCGTTGTAGGGGGCGATGTGGGACGAGGT
>JACKBT010000063.1 GCA_020634415.1 Ardenticatenaceae bacterium | reverse complement strand
ACCGGGCAAACTTCTACACAAGCTGTGTCACGGAGGCATAGACGAGTAACAATGTGGGTCATACTTATCTCCTTCGGTACTTTATGAGATGTGGTGGTGGTTGACCATCTATAATCCGATTGTTAAGATCGGCACAATCTCTAATGGCCTCATTCTAGCCCTAGTAGTTGGCTTTGTCAACAAACGGCCGAATCGTTCAAGGATTGTACGTACCAGAGTAAAATGGGGTTAAAAAGGCAGTGTAGATGAGTGATAAACGACTAAAATTGAACCGCCAAACCCGGCAGAAGTTTGACCGTATAAACCGCCTGAGTCAGGTGCAAAATATGGATCCTATTGAGTTTGAACAGTATGTGGGGTATCTGTATCAGAAGGATGGTTATCAGGTGGCGATGACGGTGACATCGGGGGATGAGGGGGTGGATTTGTTTTTGCGGCGGGGGCTGAGTACGGCCGTTGTGCAGTGCAAGCGGTATGCGGGCACGGTGGGGCAGCCGACTGTGCGTGATTTGTATGGGGCGATGGTGCATAACCGGGCGCGGCGGGCTATTTTGGTGACGAGCGGCGCGATTTCGCAGCCGGCTGAGGAGTGGGCGAAGGGGAAACCGATTGATCTGGTTGATGGACATGAGTTGATGAGTTGGGCCAAGCGTTCGCGTGGTTTTCGTCCGGCTCGTTTGCGTGTTATGGGTACATGGGTTGTGGTGCTGGTTGTGCTGGTGGCGGTAGTGGGTGTGTTGTGGGGGCAGATGGAGAATTTAAGGCAACTGCTGCCAACGGCCGTTACGCCCAATCCTCCTATTCTCACTGGCGATCCCCAGCCTGTGCATGTCTTTGCTCTGCAACAGGGCATTGTCAGCCGCCAAATCAAAGTAGATGGCGGGCTGTCCGAGTGGAATGGAATTTCCCAATATCCGTCAGCCTATCTGTCTGAGGAAGCGGTGGGCTGGGATGGCAGTGATGATTTGGGGGCGACGTGGCAGTTGGCCTGGAATAGCAACCACCTGCTGGTGGCTGTGGTGGTGACGGATGATGTGGTGATGCCTATGTTGGCTGATGGCAAGGAGTTGGGTGGTGATTATTTGCAGTTATTGTTAGCGACGGAAACGGCCGTTAACACCGATCTCCATGAGAACAGCTATCAAATTACATTGCTGCCTGGGGATTTGGGACAGATTTTGCCTTCGGCGCGGCTGGCACAAGGGAAGACGGGGGAGTTTATGCCTATTGCCGGGCCGGGCATACAAGTTGCTGTGCGGCCAATGGCTGATGGGTACACTCTGGAGGCGGCGATTCCCTGGCGCACTTTGGAGGTAACAGCGGCGGCGGGGGGAGAGATGCGGGTGGTGTTACGGGCGATGGATAGTGATGAAGGGGAAACGGCCGTTCCTCAAGTCACCTATACCCATCTGCCCCATTATGAACCAATGAACCCTAACAGTTGGGGCGAGTTGGTCTTAGACGCACCGTAACCCGTCATCAGTTAGTGGATGACGGGTTGCTCATGACGGATTACCCTTTATTCCTCTTCTTCCACATCATCTAAATCACGGACTTCGCCAGGTTGATAACGATAGTTAGCACCATAGGTGCGCAGGAGATGGCGCTGACTGGCCGGGTCTTCTTTGCGTGTGTGGAAGCGCAGCTCTTCGATGATGTCCAGAATTAAGTTGTCGGCTTGTTGGCGTAAGGACAAAACGGCCGTTTGCGCCCGATCCAGTTCCCGTTCGGCGGGTGTGACATCTGCCAACTCTTTGCGCGCACTCTCTAAGGCGGCTTGTAATTCGGCCACAGAGGGACAAACGGCCGTAGCAAACCCTGCCCCCACAGCTTGCCCATCCCCCACAATAACCTGCTCTGCCAACTCCAACCAATCTTCATGATCATCCAGGCTTGGCGGCTGCCCGTCCACATCCAGACCATAAAAGCGCAGCACGCCAGCGGGTTCATTATGGCGGCGTACACGACGGCGTAACACTTCCCACAGATCGTCCAACACCTCTTTCAATTCGGCCATAGCCGCTTCGCTTTCCTCCACTTCACGAGAACGCTCGCCGACGGCTGCCGACACTTTGAGGAAGGCCAGATCGAAGATATTCAAAAATTCATTCAGTTCGCGCAGTGTATCTGGTGTTATGTAAACCAACCCGTTGAGATGGTCTTTGGTTGCTGTTTGGGCGGCCGTGCGCAGGAAGGTTAAGCGGCCAATATCACTATGAGGGATTCTTAACGTAGGCATGTGTACTCTCCTTGTTCAAATGTTTTGGGCGACATGGGGCGATTGTAACAAACCCATGAAGTCAGAGGCAACAGGCAGGTAAAAAAATAGAGAGCCAGCATTTGCTGGCCCTCTATTCCACACAATCATCAAGGGCATTCACCCTTACACAAATAGGAGAGAAAATTTCTCGTTCCTACATACAACATAGATAGATAGGTAGTTCAAAGAACTTGGGAGGAGATGCGGAGTACAAATTGTTGTACTACTTTAGGCTGCTGGGACACCCCAGAGGATAGTCTTGCCAAGTCAACCGTTGTTATTTAAGTGTTTTGACTCACGGCATTTCACCCAAGTTGTAAGGATATTTTAGGGGGAAGACGGCCGTTTTCCTAGTGGCGAACGTCATATGGAAAATGTGACGTTTATCCTTGTTGCTCACCCTCTTCCCTCGCATCAACATGGCTATTCTGCTGGCGTAAACCAGACAAAAAACCAATTGCGCCCGCCGTGTAGACCTGACCGCCTTTGCTCAAACGTTCCCGCATTTCCCACAGTCGCTCCAGGCGGCGCTGCGGTTCCTCTGGGGTAAGTTCATACAATTCCACCAACACCCCGCCCGTACCTTTGGGGTGAACAAAGGCAATCTTTTTGCCGCCGGTGCCAATGGTTGGTTCTTCATTAATTAAGGGCACATTGGCAGCTTTCAAGCGGGCTAATGTCTCTTGAATATCGTCCACCTCAAAACAAATGTGGTGCATTCCAGGGCCACGTTTTTCTAAATAACGAGCGACGCCGCTTTCGGCATCAACGGGTTCGAGCAGCTCAATATCACTCTCGCCCGCAGGCAAAAAGGCTACATCCACACCCTGGTCGGCCACATGCTCTACATGGGCCAGCGGCAAACCTAATGCCTCCACCCAAAAGCCCATGGCCTCATCTAGCTCTGGTACAACAACCGCTATATGGCTTATTTTTTTGATCATGATTGTTGAGGAGTAATTAAGTAATCGGGTAACTGGGTAATTATTCATTACTTAATCACCCAATTACTAAATCGTCACACTGGGCCGATACTCGCCCCACACGCTGCGCAGGCTGTGGCAGATTTCGCCGAGTGTTACGTCGTTTTCGACACAGGTGATGAAGAGGGGCAGGAGGTTTTCGGTGGTGGCAGCGGCCGTTTCTAATTGCCCGCGTAACGCTGAAACCTGCTCATTATTCCGTTGTGCCCGCAAGGACTTGAGCCGCTGGCACTGAGCCGCTTCGATTGCGGGATCAAGGGCCAACATTTGAATGGTTAGGGATTCATTGGCCTGGGCAAACTGGTTCACGCCTACCACCACTTCGCGCCCCTCTTCCAAATCGCGTTGGAAGCGGTAGGCTGACTCTTGAATTTCGCGTTGGATGTAACCAGCTTCGAGGGCGGGTAATGTGCCGCCCATCTCATCAATGGTGTCTATGTACTGCATGGCGCGTTGTTCCAACTCGTCGGTTAACTGCTCGATGTAGAAGGAGCCGGCCAGAGGGTCAATGGTATCGGCCACGCCGCTTTCGTAGGCGATGATTTGCTGGGTGCGGAGGGCGATTTGGGCGGCTTCTTCGGTGGGGAGGGCCAGGGCTTCATCACGGCCGTTTGTGTGTAAACTTTGGGTTCCGCCCAGCACGGCCGCTAATGCTTGCAGTGCCACCCGCGTCACGTTGTTCTCTGGCTGCTGCGCCGTCAGGGTGCTGCCGCCTGTTTGCGTATGGAAGCGCAACTGCCAGCTTTTGGGGTTCTTTGCGCCAAAACGGTGACGCATGATCTTGGCCCAGAGGCGGCGGGCGGCCCGGAATTTTGCAATCTCCTCTAGAAAGTTGTTGTGGGCATTGAAGAAGAAGGAGATTTGTTGGGCGAATTCATCCACATCTAACCCCGTTTCGATGGCGGCTTGCACATAGGTGATGCCGTTGGCCAGGGTGAAGGCGATCTCTTGAACGGCCGTACTGCCCGCCTCCCGAATGTGATACCCCGACACCGAAATCGTGTTCCAACGGGGTACTTCCCGCGCACAAAAGTCAAACACATCCGTAATCAGCCGCATCGAAGGCTGGGGTGGGAAAATATACGTACCCCGTGCGATATATTCCTTCAGAATGTCATTCTGAATCGTGCCGCGCAGTTGGTTCATGGGCACACCCTGGCGTTTGCCCACCGCAATCACCATCGCCAGCAAAACGGCCGCTGGCGCATTGATCGTCATGCTGATGCTCACCTTATCCAGCGGAATACCATCAAGCAAAACGGCCATATCATCCAGGCTGGGGATGCTGACCCCAACTTTGCCTACCTCGCCCAGGGCCATCGGATCGTCAGAGTCGTAGCCGATTTGGGTGGGCAGATCGAAGGCAACGGAGAGGCCAGTTTGCCCTTGGGCTAACAAGAATTTATAACGTTCATTGGATTCGGCGGCGGTGCCAAAACCCGCATATTGGCGCATCGTCCAAAAACGGCCGCGATACATGGTAGGCTGCACACCGCGTGTAAAAGGATATTGGCCGGGAAAGCCTAGCTGTTCCTCGTAGTTTGTCAGTGCATCTTGTGAAACAGATGGGAGATAGACCCGTTCCACAGGAATGCCAGAGCTTGTGGCAAACTGTTCTTTGCGCTCTGGAAATCGTTTAATAAGAGGTTGGACTTGCTCGGCTTCCCAGCGGGCTTGTTTTTCTTTTAGTGGGTTCATCATGCTTCCTATTATAACCGAACAAGTTGCAGATAAATATCATCCGGTGGGGTGATGGGCAAAGCTTTTGTGGGTGGCGGTGACAAAACGCAATGAATTCGTCAATGTGCCTCTTATCGTTCGCGCATTATTGAAAATTTGTTATTATTCTGCCACCTGTCAACCAAGAAGAGGAGGTTGCCCGTGAAAGTATTAGCGAAATATGTTCATTTTGTAGATAGAATGACGGACTGGTTCGGTAATCTGGCGATGTACATTGTGATGATTACTGTCTTTGTCGGTTTTGCCAATGTGGTTTTGCGTTATGTCGGCCGTTTTATTGGGGTGCGTCTCACTTCTAATCTCGTTATAGAACTGCAATGGTATCTTTACTCCCTTATCTTCTTCTTTGGTTTTGCCTATATTCTGAAACACGGCATCAATGTGCGCGTGGACTTTTGGTATGCGGAGCAAAGCCGCAAGCGTAAAGCCTGGATTGACATCATCGGTCATCTCGTTTCTCTAATCCCCTTTGCCCTTCTGGCTCTGTGGGTAACGTATACGCCGGTGTTGACATCTTGGGGATTGCGCCCGAATGGTGAATGGGGGAACTGGGAGATGTCTCCCGATCCCAATGGTCTGCCTCGTGCGCCTATTAAGTCCATGATTATCTTTGCCTTCCTTACACTTCTCTTGCAGGGTATCTCGGAGCTGATTAAGCTGATTGCCATTGTGCGAGATAAGGAAAAGGAATTAGGAACGGCCGTTGAAGAACTGCAAGCCCCCATCCGCATTGAATAATTTCCCACAAACCCACAACCCACAGGAGGTTAAAGCCTATGTTTGAGTGGATAGCCATCGTCATGTTTGTGTTATTCCTCTTTCTCATTCTCAGCGGCTACCCCGTTGCCTTTTCCTTTGCCGGTACAGCCATCGTCTTTGGTGCGATTGGCCTGGCCCTCGGAGCCTTCGACCTCAACTTATTGAAGCTGCTGCCTAACCGCTGGTTCGGTTCCATGTCCGACTTCACCTTGCTGGCAATCCCCTTCTTTGTGTTCATGGGAGCAGTTTTTGAGAAGTCGGGCTTGGCGGAAGAGCTGCTAAACACCATTGGCTTATTGATGGGGCCGCTGCGTGGTGGTTTAGCCCTGGCTGTGGTTATTGTGGGTACGCTATTGGCCGCAGCAACAGGTGTAGTCGCGGCTACAGTCATTATGATGGGGCTGTTAGCCCTGCCAATCATGGTACGCTACAACTATAACCACCAATTAGCCACTGGCATCATCACCGCCTCCGGCACGTTAGCGCAGTTGTTGCCCCCTAGCTTAGTGCTTGTGGTGTTAAGTTCACAAGTTGGCGTTTCGGTCGGCGATCTCTTCTTAGGCGCTCTTTTTCCTGGGCTTATTTTGGCTGGTTTGTATGCGCTCTATGTCGTTTATGTGGCGATTGTGCGCCCAGCAGATGCCCCCGCCTTGCCACCTGAGGTGCGCACCGTCAAAGGGGCGGCCTTAGCGCGTAAGGCTTTGGTGGCGGTTGTGCCGCCCCTGTTCCTGATTTTTGCTGTGTTGGGCAGTATCTTCTTTGGTATTGCCACGCCGACGGAGGCAGGTGCAGTTGGGGCTTTTGGGGCTTGCCTTTTGGCTGCGCTGAACCGTAACTTGAATTGGAAAATCATCAAAGAAGCCAGCCGCTCTACGGCGAATATTACCTCTCTTGTGTTGATGATTCTCTTCTGCTCTACTCTGTTTGCTTTGGTCTTTGATGGTTTGGGCGGGCAGCGGTTTGCCACTGATCTGTTGACGAATATGCCGGGTGGTAAAACGGCTTTTGTTATTGTGGCTAATATTGCTATCTTTTTGTTGGGCATTAATCTGGAATTCTTGGAGATTAGTTTTATTGCCATGCCCATTTTTGTGCCAGCCGCTAATATTTTGGGAATTGATCTGGTATGGTTTAGTGTGATGATGGCGATTAATTTGAATATGGCGTTTATTTCGCCGCCGGTTGGTTTTTCGCTGTTTTATTTACAGAGTGTGGCCCCGCCAGAGATTAAAACGGCCGATATTCACAAAGGCGCTCTTCCCTTCATGGTGCTGCAAGGCATTGGTCTGGTCATTGTGGCTATTTTCCCCGGCACTGTGCAGTGGTTGGTGCGCGTCGCCGGCTAATTCGCAATTCAGTTTGACGCATAAAAAAAGGTGAGTGTTTTTGCACTCACCTTTTTTGTTTAGGGGCTGCTATCTACTGTTTACTGGTATTTGGTGGCGATGTAGTTGTCGTAGCCAGTGTCGTTGAAGCTGTGCCATTCCTGAATACCATCGAGGAAGGGCTTCCAGCTTTCAAAAATGCTCTTGAAATCTGCGTCGTCCTGGGAATATTGATCATAAAGGGAGAATGCGGCTGACTCGGCGGCGTTCAGAATGTCATTGCTGTAAGTGCGGAGTTGAGTGCCACCATCTACCAATCTTTTCAGGGCTTCAAAGTTGCGGGCATCGTAACGAGCTAACATTTGCATATTGGCCTGGTAAGCGGCCGTTTTCACAACTTCCTGGTAGATTTGCGGCAGTTCATTCCATTGTGTCAGGGTGATTTCTACTTCGAGTGTGGGGCCTGGTTCCCACCAGCCGGGCGAGTAGTAAAATTCAGCTGCATCTTGTAGACCCAATTTTTCATCGTCATAAGGGCCAACCCATTCGGCTGCATCAATGGCACCTGTCTGCAAAGCCTGGAAGATTTCACCACCGGCCAACACCTGTACGGTGGCGCCCAAAGCAGACATTACCTGGCCGCCCAAGCCGGGGATGCGCACTTGAAGACCTTCGATATCAGCGGCCGTTTCAATTTCTCTGTTCCACCAGCCGCCCATTTGGGCACCCGTATTCCCGGCGGGGAATTGGATGACACCGAAGCGGTCCATATAATACTCTTGCAGCATTTCCAGACCACCGCCTTCATACAGCCAGGCATTTTGCTGACGTGCATTTAGGCCAAAAGGCAGAGATGTGCCAAAACCAAGAACGGGGCTGCGGCCAACATAATAATAGGATGCTGTGTGCCCAATGGGGACGGCTCCTTGTTCGACGGTGTTTAGCACCTCCAATGCGGGGGCCAATTCGCCGCCAGCACGGGGTGTTATGCGGAAGCGGTTGCCTGTCATAGCGGCAACGCGCTCGGCGAAAATTTCCGCGCCACCAAAAATGGTATCTAGAGATAAAGGCCAACTGGTTGTCATTTGCCAGTCAATTTCCGGTAAAGCGTTGTCCTCTTGCGCTGCTTCAGTGATTTCGGCTTCAGTGGCAATGGCTTGAGGAGCGGCTTCGGTGGTGGCTTCTGGTGCGGCATCTGGCTCATCAGAGTCACAGGCGACCAGGCCCATCGTAGCGGCGCCAACGGCGCTTTTGCTTGCTAACCCTAAAAACTGTCGTCGGTTCATGTCTTTTCCTCCTTAAGGAATATGGGGGGTTGATCTTCATCCCTCTGGAACCTACCAGTGGGTATGAAGATTGTAGTAGATTGAAGAATGCTGTCAACAAATTGGCAAGTGGAGAAACGGCCGTTACCCATCACCATGTCCTCCAGTCCAAATCAATCAGTTTGGCCCCATTTTGAGCTAAAGATGAAAGCCAATTCCTCAAATATAGTCAACCACGTTATAATCCCCGCCTTGCATGGCAACCCTACGGACAAGGTGATGATATGTCGGCAGAGACAAATGATGTGGTTTACTTTAACCGGGCAGATAACAACTGGCTTGACCTGACTCGCCGTTGGCAGGAGTTGGTGAAATACCGTTATCTGCTCAAAAATCTAGTCGTCCGTGACATAAAAGCACGTTATAAGAATTCCATTTTTGGCATTTTGTGGAGCCTGCTGAACCCATTGGCTCTGATGATGGTTTTTGCCATTCTGTTTACTGTCTTGCGCGAAAGCAATACCCGGCAATACCCCGTGTTTATTCTGGTGGGGATTATGCCCTGGCAGTTTTTTGCGGGGGCTTTGAGCAGCGGCACCATGGCCATATTGGGTAATACACCTTTGGTAAAGAAAGTATATTTTCCGCGTGAACTGCTGCCCCTTGCTTCTCTGCTTTCTAACCTGGTCAACTTTCTTATTGCTTTTGTGGTCTTGGTGGTGTTTCTTTACATTTTTAAATTGGGCATCACTGTTCACGCGCTGTGGGTTCCGGTTATTTTGCTGACGCAGCTTATTTTTACGCTGGGGCTGACTTTGCTGCTGAGTGCGATTACGGTGTTTTACCGAGATTTGATGTTGGTGTTGAATGTGGTGTTGACGGCCTGGTTTTTTTTGACACCCGTTTTTTATTCGTTTGATTTTTTTGGGGATACGGCCGTTTTCCTGGGCATCACCTTCGACCCACGACAAGTCATGCGCTGGCTCAACCCTATGGCTTCTATTATAGATGGCTACCGCACCGTGCTGTGGGGCACAGTCGGCAGCGATGGCCCGGTTGGCAACGACCCCATCTTCATTTTGCGGACATTTGTGACATCCGTCGTGGTGTTTGTCATCGGTTACGGCGTGTTTTTACGATTTGAACATCTCTTTGGCGAAAAGTTGTAAAACGCAGTCTCCATCATCGCCCCTCAAGCTAACCCTTTCCAACAAAGGAGGTCTGCATTCTTCCCGTGATTTCTAAACGTACTGCTGCTTTTATCATCATCCTTCTTATTATCATTGGCACTTTTGTAGGGCCGGCCGTTTGGGAGACCTATCTGGCCGCAGAGCCGAAGGCCGAACCAACGCGATCCTCATTATCGGCCGTTGTCTTAGCCCCCACCCAGCCCCCCATCGAACCTTCCTCCACCCCCACCCACGAGCCAACCCAGCCCCCCACAGAAACAGCCATCCCCACCGACACCCTCTCCCCCACCGTTGGCCCCAGCCCCACAGCCTCCAATACCCCCACCTTTACGCCCGCTCCCACCGACACACCCATTCCTACCGAAACCCCCACAACCCTGCCCCAATTAGTACCCACATTAGGCATCACCACCACCCCCCGCTTTGCTGAAGGTGTGCCCACGCCAGCGACAGCCATTCCTTCGCCCGTGCCCACTTTTGAAGTGCCGCGTGATGTTACCAATGTGCTGCTGCTGGGCAGCGATACCACTCTAGACACAGGCGACACACGCACCGATACGATGATCATCGTCTCCATCAGTCATGGCCGCAAAACAGCCTCCATGATTTCCATCCCCCGCGATGTGTACGTGTATATTCCCGGCTGGACAATGAACCGCATAAACACGGCACTGGCTCGTGGCTCGGCGACGGGGTATCCGGGTGGGGGCATCGGCCTGCTCGAACAAACAATCTTGTATAACTTTGGCATTCCCATTCACTATTATGCCCGCATAGATTTTGAAGGGTTTCAGGAAGTGGTGGATGCCATAGGCGGGGTAGAGATTGGGGTAAGCTGCCAGCTAACAGATTGGCGTTTGAAGTCGCCAGACCTGAATCCACAGGTGGAGGATAATTGGGAGCGGTTTACCTTGGAGCCGGGTATTTACGATATGGATGGTGATTTGGCACTTTGGTATGCCCGCTCGCGGCTGACGACGAATGATTTTGATCGCGGTCGGCGGCAGCAGCAGTTGCTGCGGGGGATGTTGGATACGGCCGTTGATCTCAACCTCGTTACCCAAGTGCCCGCCCTGTGGGATGCTTTTCAGAGTACGGTGGAGACAGATATGGATATCGGCCGTATTCTGCAACTAGCCGCCCTCGCCCCCGCCATCCGCGAAAACGGCGTACAAAATCTTTATTTGGCTGGCAAAACCCAATCCTGGACAGTGCCCCATAATGGAGCCAATGTGCAGCTTCCCCTTTGGGAAGGCAATGGCATGATGAAAGAAACCTTCACCCGCCTCTTCCTGCCCCCCGCCCTCAACCGCGCCACCCAACCTCCCATCTTTGTGGAAATTGTGAACGCCACCGGCAACCCCGACATGGCCGCCTTAGCCGCCGACAACCTCGCCTGGCACGGCTTTGTGCCCGTCATGGGGGCCGACAGCGAAGCGCAGCCCACCACCACCCTCACCCGTTACGGCCCCAACTTAAAAGGAGCCTATGGCTGGCTGCTAAGTTGGATTTTTGCCAGAGTTGAAGATGATATTGTCATCAATGGCGAAGACACATTCGCCTATGATTATCAGGTTGTGCTGGGCGAAGATTACAACCCCTGCCGACCACAAATGAGCGCACCACAAATCTTTATTGACAACCAATAGGAGACTGGCACTTTGAACGATAAGCGCGAAATCTTGGGATGGACAATGTACGACTGGGCCAATTCGGCCTTTAGCACAACCGTAGTAACCGCTTTGCTTGGCCCCTACATCCTGGCTCTGGCAGAGTCCAGCGATAAGCCCCTGTTTCTCTTTGGCAACCCCATAGAACCAGCGGCCATTTTTCCCTTCTCGGCTTCCATGTCGGTCTTCTTGCAGGTGTTTTTCCTGCCTATCCTGGGCACGGTGGCCGATTACACCAATCTCAAGAAAAAGATGATGATGGGCTTTGCCTATGTGGGCGGCGCAGCCACCCTGTTCTTCTTTTTTGTTCGGGCCGATATGCCTGTTATTGGCACAAATGGGGCCGTGCTGCTGGCAAGTTTGCTGATGGTGGTGGCCAATCTGTGTTTTGGCGCGGCCATTGTTTTTTATAATGCCTTTTTGCCCGACATTGCCTCGCCTGACCAGCGTGATGGGGTGAGTGCCAAGGGGTTTGCCTATGGCTATCTCGGTGGCGGGCTGTTGCTGCTGCTGAATTTTGGCTTGCTGGCAATTATGGAGGATACATCCCTGGCGGTGCGCCTTAGTTTGGCGAGCGCAGGGGTCTGGTGGCTGGTGTTTACCTACATTTTTCCGCAGCGGCGGCTGCGCCAGCGTGATGCAGCGCGGCAGTTGCCGCCAGGAACCAACCTGCTGTCGCATGGTGTGCGCCAAATCTGGCATACGCTCAAAGAGATTCACAGCAAATACCCCATGACGCTGCGTTATTTGATTGCTTATCTGGTTTATAACGATGGCATTCAGACGGTGATTGTGGTGGCGACGGCGTTTGCTGCTGATGAGTTGGGGGTGGCGACGCAAACGCTGTTGATTTTGGTGTTGATGATTCAGTTTGTGGCTTTTGGCGGCGCGTTTTTGTTTGGTTATGTGGCGCAGCGGGTGGGCGCAAAGCGGGCCATTATGATGAGCCTGGGCATTTGGTCGGTGATTGTGATTTACGCCTATGTGCTGCTGACGAATGAGGTGCAGCTTTTTGTGTTGGGTTTTGTGTTGGCGATTGTGTTGGGTGGATCGCAGGCGTTGAGTCGTTCGCTTTTCTCGCAGATGATTCCGGCGGATCATGAAGCGGAGTATTTTGGGTTTTATGAGGTGAGTGAGCGGGGGACATCGTGGTTGGGGCCGTTGGCGTTTGCGGCGGCGGTGCAGATTACGGGTTCGCAGCGGTCGGCGATTGTGTCGCTGATTATCTTTTTTGTGGTGGGGTTGGTGTTGTTATGGCAGGTGGATGTGAAGCGGGCGATTGTGGAGGCGGGGAATGATGCGACGGGTGTGGTGCTGTAGAAATGGAGACTGGAAACTAGAGATTAAGTCAGTCTCTGGTCTCCAGTCTCTAGTCTTGCTAAGGGTAATGAAAGGTGTTTGCTGGGTTGGGCTAATTATGATGTTTTTGGTGACGGGAACGGCCGTTGCCCAAACGGCCGATCCTGTTACCCGTAACGAAGCCACCCTCAACTTCCCCAACGATGTTGTCTTTGAACTTGATGTCGCCCCCGATTTCGAGTTAGCAGCCGCCAAATTGACCTATGATGTCAGCAAAACCACCTGTTTAGAGGCAACGGCCACCGTGCCGGTGGAAGTGACGGGCAACAACTTGGAGTGGAAGTGGGTGATGAGCCGCTCTGGTAATCCCCCACCAGGGGCGGCGATGTGGTGGCAGTGGACGTTGACGGATACGAGTGGCAACGAGTTCACCACCCCGCCGCAAACATTGACGTTTACGGATGATCGTTTTGATTGGCAGACCGTGAGTGAGGCGGGTGTGCGGGTGAATTGGTATGGGCCAGAACGGATTGGGCCGTTGCTGCTGGAAGCGGCCGTTTCTGGCCTGGATCGCTTGCAACATGAGATGGGCATCGAACTGCAAAACACCGTGCAGTTCTACATTTATGATGATTACGACGACATGCGCAATGCCGTGTTGTATGTGCAGGATTGGGCCGGAGCCGTTGCTTTTGACGAATACAACATCATTTTGATGGGTGTGCCGGCTAATATTGCCGATGATTGGGGCGTGAAGACGGTTTCGCATGAGTTGGCGCATCTGGTGGTGGGGCAGTTTGGGCGCAGTTGTGTGGGGGGGCGGCGGCCAACCTGGTTGGAGGAGGGGCTGGCTGTTTATGCCGAAGGTGAACCGCAAGCGGATGTGGTGGAAGATATTGAGAACGGTGTGCGTGATAATAGTTTTGAGCCGCTGCGGAGTTTGACGGGGCCGTTTTCGTCGCACAGCACGGATGCGGGCATTGCCTACAGCCAGAGCTACAGTGTGGTGGATTTTATGCTTCATGCCTATGGGCAGGAGAAGATGCAAGAGCTAATTTTGCTGTTGGCGGCGGGCGAGGGGTATGATGAGGCGTTAACGGCCGTCTATAACCTCAACATGGATGGCTTAGAGTTGGCCTGGCGGGAAGCGATGGGCTTGCCCCCGCGTGAGATTCCGCCGACACCCACCCCGTTAACGGCCGTTGCCGTTCCCACCTACGTCCCCCTTAGCGCACCTGCCAGCTTGCCGACACCCCCCAGCGCCAACGAGTCGCCCCCCGAAGAAACTGGCGGCATTACTGTTTGCGGCCTCGGAGCCATGCCGTTGATGCTGGTTGGCTTTTGGTTGGCAGGGAAAAGAAAAAATGATGGCATATAAGGCCAAGCGGTTGAAACCGCGCCTACGATTACAAAGCCCGCCTATGCGGGCTAAGAAAGTCGGCGAAGGCCGACTTCGTAGCCGTCGCTGCGGTTTCAACCGCCAGACCCAACTCTTATTTCTCCTCATCCCCCTATTTTTCCTGCTTAGTTGCAGTCTACTCAAGGATGAAACCAATCCGGCAGCGCAATTTGATGTGGAGCGGGAGGAGGCCATCTATTTGCGGGGCGGGCAGCCGCGCACGCTTGATCCGGCTACAACCCACGCCAGCCCGGCCGATGCGTTGGGGCATGTTTTTAGCGGGCTGGTGACGCTGGATACTGATTTGCAGGTGCAGCCTGATCTGGCCGCAGGCTGGACGGTGAGTGCGGATGGGCTGGTGTATACCTTTTATTTGCGCAAGAATGCGGTGTTTCATAACGGCCGTTCCGTCACCGCCCAAGATGTCATCTTCTCCTGGGAACGAGCCACTGATCCGGCCATTGGCTCCGACACGGCCCAGACCTATTTGGGGGATATTGCGGGGGTGATGGAGCGTTTGGCGGGAACGGCCGATTCCATCAGCGGCCTCCGTGCTCTTGACGACCATACCCTAGAAGTGCGCCTCACGGCCCCTGTCATCTACTTCCTCGCCAAGCTAGCCTACCCCGTCAGCTTTGTGGTAGATCGGGAAAACGTGACCGAGGCTGATTGGGAACGCCAGCCAAACGGCACAGGGCCATTTAAGTTGGCTGTGTGGCGCGACGATGAGATGATGGTGCTGGCGCGGAATGATGCCTATTACCGGGAACCGGCCCAAGTGAAAAATCTGGTTATTTTAATGGGAGCCGGTTTGTCGTTGGGCATGTATGAGCAGGGCGAGATTGATATGGTGGGCATTGGCGGCGATGCGCTGGCACGGGCACAAGACCCCAACAACCCTCTTGCCGCCGAACTGCGCATGACGGTAGATATGTGTACCAGCACCATTGGCCTGAACAACCGCGTGCCGCCGTTTGATGATGTGCGCGTGCGGCAGGCGTTTAACTATGCGGTGGATAAGCAGCAGTTGATTGATATTTTTGCGGATGGCAATGGCCTGGTGGCGCGGGGGGCGCTGCCGCCGGGAATGCCGGGTTACTCGGAGGAGCTAACGGGCTATCCCTTTGACCCGGAACGGGCGCGGCAGTTGTTGGCCGAGTATGGCGAGCTGCCGCCGCTGACGTTTCATATGTCGGGGTATGATGATGTGGGGGCATATGCAACGGCCGTTATCAGCATGTGGCAAGATAATTTGGGCGTTACCATTCAGCCCGTTCTCATTGACCCTTTCACCTTTTTTGATGAGTTGTACAGTGGTAATACGGGCCATATTTTCTCTTCCGGCTGGTGTGCCGACTACCCCGACCCGCAGAACTTTTTGGATGTGCTGTACCACAGTGGTTCGCGGCAAAATTTGAGCGGCTTTGCCTATGCCGACGTAGATGCCCTGTTAGAGCAGGCGCGGGTGGAGCGGGATATTCCCACCAGGCTGGCGTTGTACCACGACATTGAGCAGATGGTGGTGGCGCAGGCGCCGGTGGTGTTTATGAGTCACAGTGTAACGGCCGTTCTTGTCAAACCCCGCCTGCAAAATTACACCCTAACCCCCATTGGCGTTACCCAATGGCAGGAAGTTTCTACAGGAGGTAATTGAGTAATAAAATAATTGGGTAATTAAAGAAGCAACCCAGTTACCCAGTTACCCAGTTACCCAATTACCCACATGACCATCGCCGCCATTACCTTCCTTGCCATTTTTACCCAAAGTGTTTCCGGTTTTGGCTTGGGTTTGGTGGCAATTTCGCTCCTGGCGAATGTGATGGGCATACGGGCGGCCTCACCGTTGGTTAGTTTGATTGGCATAACGGCGCAGTTTACGATTCTGCTTTATTATCGGCGGGATTTTAATTTGCGGGCGGTGGCGCGGTTGGCGGCAACGGCTATTTTGGGCATTCCCATCGGTTTATACTTCTTGCGGCAGGTAGATTCGGGGATAGTAACGGCCGTTCTCGGTCTCGTCCTCATCAGCTACTCCCTCTATACCCTCATCGGTTTCAAAATGCCCCGACTCGATCATCCGCTGTGGGCTTATAGTTTAGGCTTTGTCAGTGGCATGTTGGGTGGGGCGTATAACACCAGCGGCCCGCCCGTCATCATCTATGGGGCGTGCCAGGAATGGCCGCGAGCGGAGTTCAAAAGCAATCTACAAGGCTATTTCTTGTTAGTCAGCAGCACATCGGCCGTTGGCCACGCCCTCAGCGGCAACATCACCAGCACCGTATGGCACAACTACCTATTTGCGCTGCCCGCCATTGCCTTGGGCATCATTATTGGCGTTAGCCTGGATAAACGCATCAATCCCCACTACTTCCGCCAACTCGTCCTCATCATGCTCATCATCCTCGGCTTACGGTTGATAGTGGCGTAAAGCGTGAGCCGTAAAACATAAATGGCTTACGTTTTACGTTTTTTAGAGGTCTACCTATGTCCCGCATTCGTCGTCAGCAGCGCCGCCAGCAGCGGCAAGAGTCCCCCCTTCTTAAACAGGCGTTTCGCCTGGTGCAGCATCCGCTGCCACCTTACGAGTTTTTAAGCCTGGCGCAGATTGAATGGCTGCATGAGGCTTCCATGCGAATTTTGGAGGAGGTGGGGCTGGACTTTTTGGATGAAGAGGTGCTGACGATTTGGGAGAAAGCTGGTGCAAAAGTGGATCGCAGCCAGCAGCATGTGTGGCTGGATCGGGGGTTGGTGATGGCGGCCATTGCTACGGCTCCACCAACATTTACCTGGCGGGCGCGGAACCCGGCGCACAACGTGGTGATTGGAGCCAACCACATTGCCTTTGGCCCGTGTGGGGGCATGGTGTATGTGGTGGATGAAAACGGCCGTCGCCCCGGCACCCTCGCCGATTTAGAGCAATTCGTCAAACTGTCCCAAATTTGTCCCGTGCTGCACTTTGCCTCATGGGAACAGGTCGCGCCGCAGGACATCCCCAGCAGCACGCGCCATTTGCACCGCCTGTATGCCGGGTTCACCCTATCCGATAAAGCTGTGATGGAGGCGGCACACGGCCGAATCATCACCGCTGATTGCGTGGAAATGGCGCGGATCGTTTTTGGCGATCTGGATGGCGACCCCGTGATTGGCGATGTCATCAATGTGAACAGCCCCTTGCGCTATGATGACCGCATGTTGGGCGGGCTGCTTACCTATGCTCGTGCGGGGCAGGTTACATTTATTACGCCCTTTATTTTAGCTGGCGCGATGAGTCCGGTGACGATGGCGGCGGCGTTGGCGCAGCAAAATGCGGAAGCATTGGCCGGGATTGCCCTGACGCAGTTGGTGAAGCCGGGTGCGCCTGTTATTTATGGCGGTTTTACAACTAATATTGACATGAAAAGTGGCAGCCCGGCTTTTGGCACGCCGGAGGGGGCCTGGGCACTGCTGGCGGGGGCGCAGTTAGCCCGCTTTTACAAGCTGCCTTATCGGGGCAATGGCGGGTTGACGAATGCAAAAACGGCCGATGCGCAGTCTGCTTATGAAACGATGTGGAATTTGTGGCCGGCGGTGCAGGCCCATACCAATTTGGTGATGCACGCAGTGGGCTGGCTGGATGGCGGCCTGAGTGCGTCGCTGGAGAAGTTTGTGATTGATGCGGAAAATCTGGCGATGATGTGCCACTTTTTACAGGGCTTTGCCATTGATGAGGAGGCGTTGGCGCTGGAGATGATTCGCACGGTGGGGGCGGGTGGGCATCATTTTGGCACGTCCCATACGCTGGCCCGGTATGAGGGGGCTTTTTATGAAACGGCCGTTGCCGACCGCTCTGGTTATGATGCCTGGACAGCGGCGGGTAAGCCAGACACCCAGCAGCGGGCGCGGTTGGTGGGGCAGGAGATGTTGCAGGCGTATGAACGGCCGTTTATGGATGTGGCTGTGCAAGAGGCGTTGACCGATTTTGTAACACGACGGGAACAGGAACTAGAAAAGCTAAATTTGTATGACTAACGGGGGGAGATTAGTGCTTTTGAATCATCAAGAGGGCCAGGGCCACGTTGGTGGCATAGCTGATGACCCCGATACGGCCGTCTAACAAGGCGTATTTCAGGTCTTCAACAGAGACCCAGTTTACGGTAAAAGCTTCCAAATCATCATGGTTTGGCGGGGCAATGAGTTTGGCCCCGCTGGCGTAGAAAAAATGCCCAATGCCAACATGCCGATTGGCATCTATGGTGTAACTGCCTAAATACCGCCAATTGGTGCAACTGTAGCCTGTTTCCTCTAAAAGTTCGCGCTGAATGGCGGTGTAAGGGTCTTCCCCTTCTTCTAAATAACCGCCTACCATTTGCCAACTCGACCAACCGCTGCCATGTTTATAGCCTTCAATGATCATGGCTTCGCCAGCTTCGTTGAGTACCAGGGCATTTACATAATCTCGCGTGTATATCTTGGGCCAATCGTCAATCACTTGTCCGTCGGGCAGCCGCACTTTTTCCATAGATATGTTTACAAAAGGGTGTTCTAAAGCAACTTCTTTTTGTAAGACACGCCAATTTTCGTTCTGTCGGGACACACGTACTTCCTTTTTGTGGCTGCAAGAGCCTGCCTAAAAACCCAAGAATGAGGCTGTGATAGGGTTGCTGCCAACCAGCCAAAT
>JACKBT010000062.1 GCA_020634415.1 Ardenticatenaceae bacterium | reverse complement strand
GCTGCCGCCCTTCTCGCCTTATTTCTCCTTTGGTCACATCATGAATTTGGCACCTGGCTGCCCATTTATTACAGCACCGCCCGCCTGCAAATTGAACGCAGCCCGTTGTGGCTGGCGTTATATGGGCATCTGTTTAGCCCAGCACGAGGGCTGTTCGTGTTCAGCCCCTTTTTTTTGCTGATTTTGCCAAGTCTTTGGTTCGTGAGAAAGCATGTGTGGTTACGGCCGTTGCTCTGGCTTTGTCTTCTTTGGTTAGGTTTGCACCTCTACGTCGCCTCACGTGGCACCATCTGGTGGGGAGGTGATTCCTTCGGCCCGCGCATCCTTACGGAATTAATGCTGCCACTGACCTTATTGATAGTTTGGCTGTGGTCTGAGGCGCAAACAGTTTTAGCCCCACGCTCACGACAGCAATGGCTGCTTTTATATTTGGCATTAGGGCTAACGGCCGTTTTCATCCACAGCTATCAAGGCTTATACAACTACAGCACCATCCTCTGGAACGAAGTCACACAGGAATACCCCGTCCCGCCCTTTACCCCAACACATGGCGACCTGTTCAACTGGCACTATCCCCAATTTCTAGCCAGCAATCGGATGTTGTGCCAGCTTGATGCCGCTAGAGCGCAAGCCATTTTGGTGCAACAATCACCTCTAACAACTTATCCCTTAGGCTCACCATTAGTCTTTGATCCAGCAGCGACCAGTTATGGGCTGTTGGCTTCTCAACCCAATCAGGCACAACTGCCAGCCCTGTTTGTGGGCTGGGAGCCAGTGGACAATGACCGCGCCCCCTATCGTACCACCCAATGTGACCAGATTGAGGTCTATTTTCGGCTAACGGCCGTTCCCGCCACCCCCTCTACCTTGATCATCCGTGCCTCTGCTTTTGGCAGCCAACGGGCCATCGTCTCCTTAAATGGACAGTTAGTTGGTGAAAATCTATTTCACCAGCAGCCGAAATTAGTTGCCGAAACGGCCGTTCTCCCTCTCGATCCTGCGCTCTTTCAAGCCAACACCATTAACCAACTTACTATAGACCTGCCTGATGCCCATCGTGCCAAAGTCAACGATCCCACGCGCCTGTCCTTAGCCATCGTCGAGATGAGCATTTGCCCCGCCAATGTTGCCGTAATGGCCGCAGACACGTATAACTGTCCCCGAAGCGATGACGAGTGAAGTAAAAATGTTTGCAGATCTTACTTCTGAAGAAACCTTTCTTTGGCACTGTGCCCGTGTCTGGCGTCAGCCATCTCCGACTCTACTTTTGCCAAATTTGGATTGGCAGCGGATAGCCAAGATGGGACAATTTAATCGTATGGGGACATTGCTGTGTCAGGTGCTAACGGCCGTACACCATCTCCCTCACCTGCCCCAAGAAGCCCGCGACATCTTGCAAAATGGAGCCGACAAATTCGCCCAAAACGCCGCCATCATGGGTGATTCCTTGCACGATTATTTGCAGCGAGCCGCAGAACAGGGCATTGAAACGGCCGTACTCAAAGGGTTGTCCGTCTCTATCAACACCTACGGTGATCCCGCTATGCGCCCCGGCGGCGATATAGACATCCTCGTGCGCCACAAAGATGTGTCCGCCAGCCTAGACATCCTGGAAGCGATGGGCATCGGCCAAAATTGGCCCAATCTGATGGATGATGCCTATTACGAACGCCACCACCTGCACCAGCAGCGCTGCACGGCTGACCTAAAACTATGGTACGAAATCCACTGGGCACTTGACCATCCCCTTACCCGCCTGACGATTGATTACGAAGCTATAATGGATCGCGCCACGCCTGGCACACTGCTAGATGCCCCTGTCCAAGATTTAGCTGTACCTGATAATCTGATTGCCTTGTGCGTTCATCTGGTCAAACACGCCATCTATCTTCCCAGCGTCCTCCATCGCCCCGATCTGGCTCGCATCATATTGGCCGATGGCATGTTGATGTATTTTTTGGATGTGGCTGAACTGATCAGACAGACAGCCGAGCTAGATTGGCAGGAGTTGGTTACGCTATGCCGCGCTTATGGTACAGTAGACATGGTAGGTGCGGTTCTGGTTGTATGCCACCAACTTTTAGACACGCCCGTCCCGGATTGGGTCATTGCAGCCCTGCCTGTCTCCGCACCTGGGCCTGTGAAAAAGGCCATTATGGAGAAGTTGGTGGATTATGAAACGGCCGTTCACCTCGGCCAACAGCCCAGCCGCCTCTGGCACTTTCTCCTTATAACCAATGGTGCTTTCATCCTTCGCCCCATCCGTTTGCTCGATTTAAGCGAATATCTCTTTCCTGGCAAAGATTTTTTGCAGCGTCGCTATGGCTCCGGTAGTGGGGCAACGGCCGTTAAACATGGCCTACGCGCTTTGGGGCAATACAGCCTGGTAGCTGTAGACACCTTCCGCTTCACCTGGGAACGCTACTGGCGACTGCGTCGCCTCAAATACAGCACATCCCTCTTCAACCGTCTTGAGGTAGAAACCTAGTCTTTGCGTCACATCCTTCTGCGACCCGCAGCCTGGCAAACTGGCTTCCTGACCGGCGTTGATGGCCTGACCAACCTGATAGATTATGGCTTCCACATCTATCTGGCGCGGGTGCTGCTGCCTGGTGATTTTGCCATTATCCAAACCATTAATACGGCCGTTCTCATCCTCCTCACCGCCTTTGCTGTTTTACAGCCCGTCGTTGCTCGCTACACTGCCGAAGCCCTGGAACTGCCTGATACGGCCGACAATATCCTTGCCATCTTCCAGTTTTATGGCAGACGTAGTGCCCTTGTGGGTCTTGCTTTGTGGCTGATAGCCTGGCTGTTACGACAACCAATCGCGGTGTGGCTCAAAGTACCACCAACGGCCGTTAGCCTCACCACCTTCGTCCTCTTCCTGGCTACCACCCGGCCCGTCATTGCTGGCCTCCTGCAAGGCCGCCACCAATTCATGGCCTTTGGTGGCACACGCTTAGCCAATGCCCTGGCTCGCCTGGCCTGCGCCATCGTCCTTGTTACCCTGCTCCGGTTAGGTCTGATGGGCGCGGTGGTGGCTTTGCCTGTAGGCGGATTGGTGGCTTTGCTGTTTGGGTTGGTCGCTGCTGGTCGCCATATGTGGCAGTCAGCCCCAACTTTGCCACCCCAGTTCCACCATTCAACCCAACTGATTGTCAGTGCCTTTGTGGCCTTCATGGCTTATATGAGCCTGCTCAATGTGGATTTGATTTGGGTGAATCGGCTGTTTGCGCCGGAAATCGCCGGGTCTTACGCCACGGCCGTTTTGCTGCGCCGCGTCTTGTCTCTATTGCCTGCCGCTGTCATCGTCGTTATGTATCCGCGAGTGGTGGCCAAAGTGGCTCAGGGCCAACTGCCAGACAAACTATTGCTGCAAACGGCCGTTGTCACCATGCTCCCTATCTTGCTCTTCACTATCGTCTACGCCACCCTGGGCAACATCATCATTCGCTGGACATTTGGGGCCGCTTACAGCAGCGCAGATTCCCTTTTGTTGGGCATGGGCATCGCCATGTTGGGTTTTAGCTTAACGGCCGTCTGGCTCAACTTTTATTTGGCAACGCGCCCCTTGCCTTTTGTCGGTTGGCTCACTATCATGGCTGTGACCCAAATTCTCTTGTTCAACCAATTTCATGGGAGCGCAGCCAATTTTGTCCTTATCTTTGCTGCGTCAGGATGGCTAACGGCCATAGGTGGTTTGTTGCTTTATTTGTTGTGGTTACGGCCGTTGCTCAAGTCAGCTTCTTCTTCACCAGATGCCACACGCGGTCTCCATTAAGCAGCACATAACTGAGGGGCCAAAACGGCGTGGCTACGAGACGCGGATACCGCTTGCTCAAGTTCCAGCGGCGCGGGAAAAAAGAACGCAGCCAAAATCGAGCTTCATCTGCCCGCGATAATGCCAGTCGCCGCGCCAGATCAAAGCCGATGCCGCTGCGATTTATGGGGTTGGATTCTGAGGCATCAGCCAATTCGGTCTGTTCAATCCAGGCCAGCAAGGCGGGCGGGCAGTTTTGGCGCAAGGAATTCAGCACGGATTCCGGTATGGGGAGAGAGGTGTATTTGAGAGTAAAAGCCAAGGCGGGGTAAACAAAACGAGCGGCGTGGGCGGGAACGGCCGTCGCCAAATCCTGCCAATCCTGGGCTGTCATACAGCCCGCCAAACGGCGAATATCATCAATCTGCATCAAACGACCACGCTGTATGAGCCAATCACTGGTGGCATGGGCACAGACGTGATGGAGTAGCATAGCGACATGAGGCACAGAGGCTGACTGATTGCGCCAAAACGGCCGTTGCTCACTCTGCCGCCACATCGCCTCGGCCAGGTTGTAACCAATCCCTGCATACTCCTCACGCAGCGTAAAATGCAGTTCGACAGGGTGCACATTATCCGGCGCCCAAATATTGCTTTTGCGTTCTCCACGCAAATAGACTTCATCTTCCGCTGAACGCGAGTAATGATAGTACCCCTTCTGCCTAATGATTTGGCGTGCTTGGGCCAAATCTTTTTTGTGAATGAGAATGTCCAAATCGGCTAACGGCCGTAACAAGGGATCTTCATAATACAACGGAGCCAACACCGCACCCTTAAAGGGCACAGCCTCAATGCCAGCCTCGTCGAAGGCTACCAGCAATTCCAGGCAGCCATCCAACATCAAGCGAGTGCGTTCACGGCTGCCAGCTTCAATCTGCAAAAGCTGGGTGTAAACAGTTTCCGGTACGATGACCCCAGTTTGCTGAATGTGCTGCACCAGCCAGGGCAGCGCATTTTGCCAATACACCACCCAGGCTGCTGCCTCCCAATCAGCCAGATTCCAACCGGCAACGGCCGTTCCATCCGCCGCTGTCGGCAGCCAAGCTGCCAGCGTATTGGTAATCACTGCCAGACGTTCAGGAGGGAGAGACGGCCGTTGCAATAAGTTCATCATCCACCTTCAATCATCACTCGGAAGCCCGTACCCTGCGCGTGATAATCACAACTGGGTGTCGTCACACTGCACGCACTGCGAACATTGCATTGGGCATGATGAATGGTATATCCCCACGAGCCACCTTTGACAACATGAAAATCTGGCAATGCGGGATTGTACAAACTGGATGTCCACTCCCAAATATTGCCGCTCATATCTACACAGCCCAAAGGCGACACATTTTGCGGCAATGCCCCCACCGGCAGCGGATACCCATTACGCCAATACCAGCCTGCTCGTGCCCATTCGCGGCGTGGCTTTGTCAACAACGTAAAGAGGTAAGTCTCTGGCCCCACAGGGAAAGTACGCTGCCATTGAATGTCGGGGCGTGGTTTTTCATGGCCCCAGGGGTAGATACGGCCGTCTACACCCCGCGCAGCCTTTTCCCACTGCCACTCTGTCGGCAGCGTCACTGGACGATCCAGCTTGGCCGCCAGCCAGGCACAATAAGCGTAAGCATCGGCCTGGGTCACATCCACGATGGGCAAGTTATCATGGCCGTCAGGGTAGGCAGCACAAGGCGCATAGGCACGTAAGAATGTGCCGCGCCAGCCGCGCACAACACGATACCAACGGCCGTTCCACTCATGCCCCGTCGCCTCCAAAAAATCACGCCATTGACGATAGGTGACAGGGTATTTCGCCAGCCAAAATTCAGGTAGTTCCACTGTTTGTTGGGGCTTGAGAGGGCGGCATTGGGCCAGCCGCTCGAAGCAAAGCTCCGGCCCATAGATGAATGGCCCAGCGGGGATATGGCAGAAATCATCCATCTTTATTGGTGCGTCTGACGAAAAAAGCTCACGCAAAGGCGCAAAGGTTCCAGAGGGAATCCGCGTTCGTCCGCGTACTTTTTTCGGTAAAGTCATTCGTGAACGGCCGTTTCCCCGCTCCACCGACTCACAATCAACCCCACAAGACCAGCTGCTGCACCGATGGCGAAGCTAGGCACGGCTTGCTTGAGTGTCTCCTGCAAGGCTCTTTCAGGATGACGAAAGCTGACCAGCCCTAAGGCATCGCCCACCGTGCCGACTGCCGTGACCAACAGCGCGGCCGTTGGCTGCTTGTTTTGACCCAAGATGAAGGCCAGGGCATGGGCGGCAGGGCCTAAACCAGCCCATTTGCGGGCAGGTTTGGGGCCAAAGGCCATTTGCACATCACCCACAAAGGCCATCGCGGCTGAGATGTGGTGCGTATGTCCTTCGGCGTGGCCGGGGTCTACCAGGGATAACAGATCAAGATTTTGCCGACGGGCTAGCAGCCAGCCACCGCTTAAAGCGGCTAAGGCAGCGGCGCGGGTGGCGGGATGGGGGATTTTGAGGGCAACGGCTGTTAAGGGCAGCCACCAATCCAGATGAAAACCCCGATACTCCTCAATGCGCAGCTGATACTCCGTGCCGCTGGTTACAGCCGCCAGGCTAGAAGCTGCAGCCACCTGTGTTACCAGGGCACGGGCCCAATCGCTGGAGCTGTTGGCCGCGTTCATGTGGGCAATGGGTGTCAGAGCCGTCAGGCTAAGTGCCAATAATTTGGGCGCGTAGGATGGGGGATACAAGGCTTGTAACTCGCCATGATCGTGGTCATGGTCGTGATTATGCTCGTGGTGGTGATGGTCATGGTTATGTTGGTGGCGGGCGATGGCCGCCTGGTTACGGGCGCGTTCGATGAAGGGCAACGCAGCGACCCCACTTGCAGCAACGGCCGTTAATGGCACAGCCAACGACTCTGGCAAATCCAGAAAATCGGCAACGGCCGTTGCCCCAATACTGGCGGCGGCTAATCCTGTAAGCGCCAGTTCGGTGGTGTCGGGCGTGGGGATGGGCGTGGGCAGTTGCGTATTGGCCGTTACCACAAACCCCGCAGCCTCCAGCGCATGTTTCAGATGATGCACATAGTCTAGACCTTCTAACGGTGCAGTGGCATGGAGGATGCGAAAGAAGTTGACATAACAAAAACGGATGCCCCGTTCACGGGCAAAATGCGCCCAATTATGGCAGGCCGCATGATAATCAAGCGGAACCATATCCTCCGGCGTAAAGCGATGCCCCAAGATGATGTGTGGTGCTCGCCGTTTGGCGATGAACCAGTCTCCTTTTTGGTGGCGCGACTCGGCAAAATAGACAAAGGTGAGGCCGTTGGCTGTTAGTGCCTCAACTGTCTCGTTGAGGTGCATTTCGTGACCCAAAATCATGTTGCCGGCAAAGGCAACCGTCTCACCAACTTGTGCCGCTTGCCTGAGGGTGCGCTCTAGCAGTTCTTGTTGCGGCCAGGCGTAGCTGACGGGTTGAGGCACGACGGCCAGATGGTTTTGGCGAATGAGATCGGCCGTTTGCCCATCAAAGCCTAAACCAAGTTCACCAATCGTGGGTAAATCCCCGGCGTAGGCCAGGGTGGTGTCGTCTACGACAGTGGCTTCGGTGTAGGGCAGACGGGCACGCAGTTCGGCCGCCAACTGTGCCACCAACTGCGCCTCCCCGTGCAAATAGTTCCAATGGCCGATGTGCGGTGGCTGTGGCTGGGGCTTGGCGGTTAACTGCGGTATGAGTTGGCCGTTATTGATGAGGCGAGAAAGCGTCCATTCGGGCAGGGACAGATGGGTTGCGCCGCTGTGAGCCAGCCTATGCAGTATATCGGCGAAGGGGATACCGGCACGGATGGCAGCGGCGTAAGCATCATCATAATCTACGCAGATGGCGGCCTGGTTGTTGCTTTGTTCCCACTGGTGACGGCGGGTGAGGGTACGAATGGCGGCCACGCCTCCGGCAACGGCCGTTGTCAGGGATAACAGGTGTGATAATTTCATGAATTTCTACGAATTTGTTGCAAGATCATTTGGCCGGTGTCGGTGCGGCCCGGTTGGAAGAGGGTGCGCCAGACTTGAAAACGGCCGTGCCAATCAACCGCCCACCGTGCTGTCTCGGCACGATCTAAAAAGCCGCGCTGGATGCGCTGCTGGATTGTGGTTAGGGGCTTTTGTTGGCTGCGTTCCCAAATATAGTGCAGGTTCAAGGTGTCAATGTAACGACGCATGGGCGCGGCTGTGGCCTGCCCCAGGCGGTCTAAAACGGATACAGGTACGGGAGCGGCTAATAGTTTGGCTGCCAGTGTGAGTCCGGCGAGGGCAAAAGGTGTGGCTTTGTAATGGGCCGCCCGCTCGACAAACGTATCCCAATCTACCAGTTGTTTTTGGCAAACGGTTAACAAATCAAGCAACTGCACCATGGAGGGCGCACCCTGGATGAGGTGAAAGCAGAAATGTAGGCATAGGTGCAGCAGTAAATCTTCGGGGGCCAGGACGAGGCAGGTGTGGTTGGTGAGATCGGCCGTTTGCGCCCGGTCACGAATGCCAGAGGTGATGTCTACTTTGAGGCCAAACCAGGACTCCTCCAGAGAGGTGTGCGGCTCGATGGTACGGTCACTGTCGGCGGAAAGATAGGGGTTGCTGGTGCCGCCATCGGCTGTGCCGGTGCGCCGAAAGGTGCTGGTATGTTTAGTAACACCCGCGCCCATATCGGCCGATTTGTATTTGCCGCCATAGCCTAATTGTTGCAGGGTGGCTTCGGCGATGGGCAGTTCGGTGGGTGTGAAGAGCAGATCAATGTCGTTCATGGGGCGCAGGGCGGGTTCGGCATAGTAGCAGGCGGCCAGATGAACACCTTTCAGGGCAATGGGATGTATTGCTTGTGCTTCACAGAGGCTTAAAAATTCGCCGAGTTGGTGGTAGATGGCGGTGTTGCGTTCGGCTTGGGCGGTGTGGGCGGCGAGCAGTTTGGCGCGAGTACGGGTGGGTGGCTTGAGCTGCCAATGGGATAGGCGGTTATAGAGTTGAGGGGCCAAACCTAACACAATGGCATGTAGGACGAGATCGTCCCAGTCACCGCCTGCATTCAAGAAAACAGACTCCCATTGGTCGGGAGTCTGTTTATCTTTGAGGGTGTCGAGGATGAGTTGGGTGGTTGCGAGGCTCATTCAAATTTTGGGCAAAAGGAGAACCGTTACTCTAATTGATTATATATTGGAATATCTTTTATTTGCAGGGCTTCCGCATCGTTGTTGCCATCGTTGGGAAGCGGTTTATTCCCAAAACGGCCGTTTGGGTAACGGCCGTTCGCTAAAATAATATTAAATTAGTGGCTGCTAAAAGTAACCTGGGTTAATTTTGGGTGCTTTTTAATCTGTGGCTTCTTGTACATATTGGGCCTCCTCAAGGTTGTGTTCTGAGCCAATTAGAGTAACGTGTCTCGCTTTGCCCAAAAGCGATTTTTTAGTTTGGGGAATAATAATGCAGTCAGCAATGAAGGTGAAAAAAAATTATAACAATAATCTTATGAGAACCAAACGCATTAATGTAAACGTAAGAAATCGAGATGGGACTGGGCTAGATAGATGAGTAGATATGTGGTGGCACTGTAGCCATAATAGAGCCAATGCCAGGGTACAGCTTTGAGGGCAAAGGCCCAGCCGCGCTTGGCTTTGAAGAATGTGTATAAATCGCGGTTTAGCATGATGAGGCTTGCCAGGAACAAGAAGGGGAAAACAATTAGCCTTTGCCAACGCAAGGTGAGGGGTGTAGAAAGGGCAGCGGCAAAGAGGGCAAGGGCACTTAAGCGATGGTGTCGTTGTAAATTCAGGTTGGCCGGAATGTCGTTTCTTTGCTGTAACAGAATTGCCCAGGGCACAGCGCGATCGCCAATATCTGATTGGAGAAGAGTGGTAAAGGTCCAGGTTTTAAGGTGTTTGATCTGTACCTCTTTGGCGAGTTGGATACGGCCGTTTGCCCCCATCAAGCGATACCCCAACTCAATATCCTCGATGGCTGGCCGGGGATAGCGTTTAGCGTTGAAGCCGCCCAATTGCCAAAATCGCTCTCGCTGGATGGCTCCGCAGCCTGTCCAAAAGGTCTGGGCTGCTTCACTGCTGGTCTGATGAATGTAGTGATGAAATAGGTTTTTGTATTGTGAGATAAAGTTTGGGGCGAAAGGTTCGTCGTCATAAGAACCAATGAGGGCATCCAGGCGGGGGTTGGCCTGCAATATTTGGGCGGCGCGGCTGAGGGTGTGGGGATGTAGTTGGCAGTCGCTGTCGGTGAAGAAAAGGTAACGGCCGTGTGCTCCTTCAGCCCCTTTGTTCCGTGCTGCCGCTGGGCCGGAACGGCCGTTCATCACCAAAACTTGCGCTCCCCAACGTTGTGCCACGTCTACGGAATCATCACTGGAAGCATCGTCCACCACAATCAATTCCCAATCAGTAAACTCGGAGTTATGGATGGAACGCAAGCATATTTCTAGCAAGCTGCCCCCGTTGTAGACGGGAATGATGATGGAGAAAAAGGGTGCGGTCATGGTCAGGCCCAACGGCCGTTTTGTTGGGGGATGGGTTGGATGGAGACGGCCGTTTGCGGGAAACGCTGCCCCAGAAAACGGAACACATCCTCTATTACCCCATCACTGTTGAGGTAACGAAACGAACCTGTGCGGCCAACGAGATGCAAGTTGGGCCACTGTTGCAAGAATTGGTGCACCTGGCGCAAATGGTCACGATACTCTAAATCATAACGGGGATAAGCATGGGGTATACGTGCCAACCAGTAAGTCTGCACCTCCTGGGCGGTTAGCCAGCCAATCTGCGCCAACTGCTGGATCACCTGTCGGGCAAGGTGCTCATCTGACCATGACCAGACTGGCTCATGCGGACTGGCAAAAATTTCTACACAGAGCGAGGTTACGCTGTCATCGGGAACCATGTCGGGCGACCAGTTTTTGGGTTCGTGGGTGCGACCAAACAGCAGGGAGGGTTCGGGGAAATACGTCCAGCTATCGCGGCTAATTTGGTGGCGGCGGATGGCTAAAAAGAGGCAGATGAGACCGCGATAGTGGAGTTGGTACTGGTGCAGGTGGGGGAGACGGCCGTTATCCGGCAGTAAGCCTAGCAAATGATTTAAGGGAATCGTCGAAATCAGTTCACGAGTGTGCTCGTGAAATGCCCCCGAGGGACTCTCGCCCGTAACCGTAAAACCAGCCTTGTTAGCTTGCACACAGACGGGTGTCGCTTGTGTGACGATCCGGCCACCAAGGCCGCGAATCTCATGCGCCAATGCTTGGGGAATCATGCCAAAACCATAACGTGGATAATAAAATTGCTCAATCGTCGTGGGGGGTGGCTCGGCTGGGGGGCGTAAGGTGTGGCGAATGGCTTGCCACATATTAGGCAGACCAATGCGGGCGGCGGCCCACTCGGCTGAAAGCTGCTGCCCAGAAACGCCCCATACCTTTTCCGTGTATGGCTGAAAAAAGTGCTGGTACATCATGTGGCCAAAGCGCTTCACAATCCAATCTTCAAAGCTGTTATCAGGTCGCCCCCGCTCGGTAAAATGAGCCAAAATGTAGCTGGTGGCGAGTTGGGTGGCCTTGAGCGGGTGGAAGGCGGTAAAGGCGTTGGGAAAAGAAAGGGGATAGGTGACGAAACGGCCGTTCAATTTGATATGGCTCACACGCGGCACACTCAGTAAATTAGCCCCTAATAAATCACGCAGCCATTGCACCACTGAGGGATTGTTGCTGTGAAAACGATGACCGCCTAAATCGAAACGGAAGCCATCGTGCTGCAAAGTACGGGCCAGGCCGCCAACTTCTGCTGCCTTTTCCAGCACAGTCACCCGTTGGCCCAGACGCAGCAGTTCACGAGCGGCCGTTAAGCCAGCAATACCCGCCCCCAAAATCACAAAATCTTCCAATTAACCGATTCCTTTTGCTTGTTGTTGCTCCCGCATCTCCCAGTTTACTTTTTTTAGCCATAGGCCCAGCAAGCCAAAGGCCATCTGCAAAGGCAACAAGCAGGGTAGCAGCAAAATACGCTGCCAGAGTGCCGCCGGGGCCTGAGCCTGACGTAAAGCAACCATAACTTGAAACAGGGGGGTGATCAAACTCATTAAGAAAATAGTTAGGGAAAGCCAAGGTGGATGGCGGTGAACGGCCGTCTTCACCCCCAACCAAACTCCCAGCACCAACCAGGCCACCCGATCCGCATACCCGCAAGAAAACGCCAATAATTCCAAGCGCATTGGCCAGGCAAGCTGCTGATTGGTGATGATTTGTGCTGCCTGCTGCCGCGCCACATGACCAAAGCCACTGGCCCAACGGCGATGCTGCCGCCAATGACCACGCCACGTTTGCGGCACAACATGGGTGCTGATGGCTTGGGGACAAAAGCCGGTTTGCCAGCCAGCCGCAACTAATTTCAGGCTCAAATCACTATCTTCTAGCAAAGCACCAGGCTGGAAGCCGCCTACGGCGGCCAATGCCTGACGACGGTAAACGCAGTTGGAGCCAAGAAGGGCGGGGGCTAAATTGAGCCGCTGTTTGGCCTGCATGGTTACCAGTTGGTGAACGAGACTTTCGATGGTGCTGGCACTGGCGAAGAGAGAGGCCAGGGAATTGCTAACCACACGACGGCCGTTGACTGCCCCCACTTTCTTATCCATAAAACAAACTGCAAGGTGGGATAGGGTGGTGGGCGACGGCCGTTCATCAGCATCAAACACGGCCACCAACTCCCCTTGGGGGAAATGCGCCAGAGCCGCATTCAGCGCGGATGCCTTGCCCCCATTGTGTGGCAATTTTAACAAGTGACAGTGCGGACGGCCGTTTACCCAGGTTTGTGCCAGTTGAGGGCTGTCATCCGTTGAGCCGTCATCAATTAACACGGTTGTAAGTTGCGTGGGGGGATAATCTAGCTGGTGGAGATGGGCGAGGAGGCTGGGTAAAACGGCCGCTTCGTTGCGAAAGGGTACAAGCAGCAGCACTGTGGGCGAGGAATCCCAACGGGCTTGCTGATCCATTGGGGTTTCCCGGCAGACCTCGAAATGATTGTTGGGTTTCGAGCGATTAGGCCAGACTGCCCACAGGAAAAGCCAGCGTCGCAGCATAAAAAGGGTTACGATGAGCGTGGCTAAATGGGCGAAAGCCCTCGACGTGAGGCGCAAGATGGTTAAGATTGGGCGAAATATCATCCTGCTTTTGTATCCGAAGCAAGTGAGAATGGCTATGAAAACTGTTATTTCTTATCAAGAATATGCCCATAAGCTGGAAGATTTTTGGTGGCGGCGGCAATCAACACCACGTTTCCGGCGGGAGTTTTGCCTGATGGGGCGAGCGGTGGAGGTGGTAAGTAACGAGACAGAGGTGTTAACGGCCGTTGACCATACCCTCCCCCTCTATACGCCTGCGCCCCCTACCGACCACCCGCCCTTCACCATCCAGCTTGTGGTACAGCCAGCCATCAATCCGCCACCACCTGCCCCTGATGATTTGATGCAGCAGATTACTTACACTGGCGATACCGGCTGGCTTATGTGGCAATTGGGGCAGTGGGGGCAGGCTTATGTGGATTTGGCGGCGGGGCGGGCAACGGCCGTTCTTACGCCACAACTGGCCCAACGCCCCGAGCTAATCAGCCAATGTTTGCTGCACACGATTTTGCTCAACTTTATGATCGCCAGTGGCTGGGGGCTGCTCCATGCTTCTTGTTTGGTGCGGGATGACCAAGTGCTGCTGCTGCTGGCTCCACACAATACGGGTAAATCTACCACCGCTTTGCGGCTGGCCCTATCTGGTTATGCCTTGCTGACAGACAGCATGGTGTTTGTAGATGCGGAGGGTGAGCAGGTGTGGTTACTGGGTTTTCCGGTGGGCAAAATTAAGCTGCGGCAAGATGTATTGGGTCAATTTGGGGCGTTACGGCCGTTTTTATCTCCAGAAATCGTGCGCCAAGAGACAAAATATAGCCTGGATTTACGGCAGGTGGATGGGGCGCAGGTTTGGCCAACGGCCGTTTCCCCCACTCACATTACCCTTTGCCTGATGTCTCGCCATGACCAACCAGAAACGATGGTACGACCAGCCGAAATAACGGCCGTCTGGCAGGCCATCACCCAAAACAGTTTGTACTATGACACAGCGGCCGTTTGGCAGCAAAATCTGGCTCAGATTGAACGAGTGGTGGCGCGGGCGCAGGCCCATCACTTGACAATTGGCACAGACGAAGCAGCGCTGCTGTCTGTCATCCACAACTTATAATTTATACTCAGTAGATCGAAACAGATGATGAGTGTAGTGGGGCGATTTTGTAAATCGTCGGAGTGATTTGCAAAATCGCTCTACAAGGATTTCGATCTACTGAAAATGTCAGTTTATGCCCTTATTTAGTCTAGTTTGCAGCAAAGCGGGAATGGTAGACACATCGGGGCCAAGCTGGAGTTCGTAGGCGGGGGCATGTTCTACCAAGTGGCGCAGGAGAGAGAGGTGTTGGGGCATAACGGCCGTATCCCACTGTTCTACAGCGTGGGGCAGCAGCCGAGTAAGAGCTTGCGGCGGTGACAGCCAGGTCAGGGCATGAGCTGCACGATCTTCAATGTGGGGGAAGAAGATGGCGGCGATGGGGGCCGTGTCGAGCCAGACATCAGGCCAGATATCGTGGGGTGGCACAATGCGTTTTTGGTGACCATGTTTATTAGCCGCCATCTTAGAAATATGTTGCGTGGTGCTAAAACGGCTAAAGGTATCGGGGTAGGCGGCTAGAACGCCGGGGTAACTGAGGATGGTGGGGATACTGTCCTGAAGGGACACGATGGGTGAATCATTGGAAAGTAATTGCCAGCCCACATTGAGGAGCGACATGCCAGTGGTGGTTTTGCCCGCCCCAATGCCCCCTACCAACAGCACTGCTTTATGCTCATAAGCGGCGGCGAAGGCGTGAATGAGGAACAGGCCGCGCCGCCGCAAATGGGGGGATAGGCTGATGGCGAGCAGGTCTTCTAATACGCCGTATGAGTCTAAAACGGCCGTTACCACCCGCCCCTCGCTGGTTCCCTTATCCAAATCCAGATGCACCTGCCCATAGCGGGGAAAATGGGCAGTGATCTGGCCGCCATGCACATAATAATATAGGAGGTCGCCTTGCTGAAAATGGGGATCGCCAGGAGGAAGGGCGGGGATGTGGTCTACAACATCAAGGGTGCAGATGAGATCGGGAACGGCCGTACTCGTTGCCAGCGACGCGAAGGAGGTTTGCCAGCTTTGGGTCAACGTGGGATCATTGCTGCGGCCTTCGATTGTGAGATGATGAAAACGCCAACGCATAGGCATGAGTATAACCCAATTGACAAGGATGAGGTTTATGAATCAGGATACTGTCTTAAAACGAGCGAATCATGTGACTTTTGAAGTAGTGGCTGGGGAAGCTATTCTCATTGACATGAACAGTGGCACCTATTTTTCGCTCGATGAAGTGGGCACTGTTTTTTGGGAAAAGCTGGATGGCTTGTACACATTGGCTCAATTAGCCGAACAGATCGCTGCTGATTACAACGAAAAAGCCCAAAAGTATGTAGCTGCCTTGCAACAAGCAGGTACAGCCATTTCGGCTTCTGCTTTGGAGGACTTGGCTATGACATACGGCCTGGAAGAGGACGATGTTCGGGAGCATGGGCAACTGCTTATGCAAGCTGGGGCAGAATCAGCCGCCGCACAGCTAGTGGCCGATTTTTCGGTTCAGGCGGAGACTGTTCTGAGCGATTTGTTGGATTTGGTGGCGACGATGCAGCGTGATAATTTGATTATCACTGTGAAGTAGAAACGGCTGTGTCCTGGCAAACTCGTCTCAATCATGTCACCCTCGCCCTCTCGTGTGTGCCGGCTCTTTTGAGGAATGGGGAACAGCAAGCTCTGTTGGCGGAGATGCGGCAGTTTTGTCGTCAATTACCAGTCGTGCTGGAGCAGCCCATTCCCCAAGCGATGGCTGTTTTGACTCCGAAAGATGGGGGGAAACGGCCGTTACCTTCCGCCACCATTACCCGCAACCTGGCCGATTTGGCGGCACTATGGGAACGCCAATCACCATTGGGTTTGTGTTTGCGCCGCTCTCTCATTCGCTACCACTATCTGCGCCAGTTAGAACTGCCGGTTGTGGTTCAATTTGGGGCTAAACTGGCGGGGCAGCAAAAAAATATCGCTGGTCACGCCTGGCTCACTCTGCACAACCAGCCCTACTATGAAGCCGAAGAAAATTGGCGTGATTTCACCGTTATGTTTACCTGGCCGGAAAGGTGATCCATACTCAGTAGATAGAAACAGATCACGAGTGTGTTGTGGGGCGATTTTGCAAATCGCTCTACAAGGATTTCGATCTACTGATATTGGAAAAACTGATGACCGATTACGATTTAGGGTTTCGGTTTGTAAATTAATAACGGCCGTACCACAACGCCACTTAACGTTGGCGGAGATAGAGCCATATCCATTGGTTCAGAGTGGTAATATTGGTTGAGAAGGTTAAGCAGAGCAGGTTCCGTCTCGAAGTAGAGGCTTTCATCAGAGATGATGAGTTGATATTGCTGCTGCTCGATGCGGGCGACCAAATCGGGGGGCAGTGGCTCTTGCCCCCGTTGCCGAGCGTGCCATAGGGATTGGATGTGAACCCCAGGCTTTTTGCCTGCCAACAGAGCATAATAGGGATGCAGCATGACCAGAACGTCGCCATCAACGGTCGCTAAATAAGCCACCAACGCATCCCCTTGTGTCTGCATTTCTGGCGTGGGCAGGAATTGTTGCGGGGCATAGGGCAGGGGGGGAAAGTATAAAAGGATGAATTGAGACAAAACGGCCGTTCCCAGCAGCCATTGACCGATGGTGTGGAACCAATTCATCTGCCCGACTTCTGCCGCCAGTAACGCTGGCGACAGGCACAATAAACAAAACCCCAACATCAAATTGTTCAAGTTGCCACCGACAGAGCTGCGGCCTGCCAGAGAGACGAAAACGGCCGTTGCCACAAAAATTAGCCAGGGGGATGGGGTACAATGCCGCCAATCACGCCGCACTTGTAAGACGGCCGTTATGGCCACCATACCTACCAATAAACCCATGCCCCCCAAGAACTCACGCCTTAATATAGGCCAGATACGTCCCAACTCTACCGGGCTGGCGTAGGCAATATCCACCACGTAATAAGAGAACCAGCCCGCCGTTGTTTCTTCCAGATAAAGCAGAGGCGGTACGGCTGCAACCACAAAAGCCAACACATAAATCCACACCCGCCTGGGTTGCTGCCACAGCAGATAAACACCCACAACGATGGCGATGAGTAGACCATTTTGCTTGGTCAGCAAAGCTAAAGCTAATATGATGCCAGCGAGGGCCAGTCCCAAATGGGTTTGGTGGTGGTAAACGGCCGTTGCCATCCCCGCCAACACCAGCAGCCCAAACAGCGCATCCACCCGCGCCAACTCATACCAGCCACCGGTTAAGCGATAACCCGCCAGGAACAGAGCGGCACAATTGAGGGCAATGACGCGGTTGGTCTGAATGTGCCGGGCGATGAGGTAGAGGAGAACGGCCGTTCCCCATGCACTTAGCCATGAAATCAGGCGCAGCGGCCACATGGCGACACCAGTCAGGCGCAGAAGCCACCCACCCAGCCAGGTATACAAAGGCATATAAACCTGCGGTACAAAATCGGCATTGGCGGGCACGAAGACAGGCTGGTGCTGGGCCAGCCGCCAGGCCTGCATAAACATAGCATCTTCAATAAAATCAAGGTCATAAGGGTAAACCACCCTTGCCCCCCCTACATACAGGTAGCTGGCGGCAAACCCCAGGGAAACGATCAGCAATAACCTTTGGGCTGTGCGTGGGGAGAAAAGATTGGCGAACTTGGTCATGTGCTTTTTGCTTGTAACGGCCGTATTGTATACTATTCGCCTCCATGTGTGGCATTGCAGGACTGATAGCCAAAGACGTTACCCGCCCTCAACTAGAACAGGCCAATCGCCTACTACACCATCGCGGCCCAGACAGCGAAGGCTACTTTGTGAGTGAGGGTATAGGGCTGGCGACACGGCGCTTGAGCATCATTGACCTGGCAGGGGGCCAGCAGCCACTTAGCAACGAAGATGGTTCTATCTGGATTACCTACAACGGCGAAGTGGTTAATGCACCCCTATTGCGACGTGAATTAGAAACCATCGGTCATTGCTTCCAGACGCAAAGTGATACGGAGGTAGTTGTTCATGCCTATGAAGAGTGGGGGACAGAGGCTTTCGCTCGTTTGCGCGGCATGTTTGCTTTTGGTTTGTGGGACGGCCGTTCTCGTCAACTCATCTTAGTACGGGATCGCTTCGGCATGAAGCCACTTTACTACAGCCAGCTTGGTTCACAATTCGCTTTTGCCTCCGAAATTGGCCCCCTCTTTACGCTGCTGCCTACCCTGGCCCGCCGCGCCAACCTGCCAGCCCTCCAAAACTTGTTCGTTAACGGCTTTATGCCCACACCGCTCACTGCCTTTCACAATGTACATAAATTGCCTGCGGCCCATTTTATGGTTGTGTCGGCTACGGAGATCAAGATTCAGCCATATTGGCAGCTTGCTTTTCCGCGCTCTGATCATTATTTAGAGATGGGGTTGGAAACGGCCGTTGACCAGTTTATGAGCCATCTGCGTGAGGCGGTGGCTGCCTGGCGGCTTAGTGATGTGCCTGTTGGTGCATTACTCAGTGGCGGCATAGATTCCAGCACCCTGGCTGCCCTGCTGGCCGAACTCACTGGCAACATCCACACCTTCCACATCAGCTTTGCGGCCGATGCTTACGACGAATCAGCCTATGCCCAACAAGTTGCCCAACAACTTGGCAGTCACCATCATACAATCTCTTTCACCCAGGCTGATTTCGACTGTTTGCCCCTCGCCGTGCGTCACCTGGAAGAGCCACAATGCTCAACAACCAGTCTGCCTATCTACAAGCTGTATCAGGCTTGCCGTGAAGCTGGCTTCAAAGTCATACTCACAGGCGAAGGCGCGGATGAACTGCTGGGGGGCTATCACTGGTACGATGGCGACAGGCGCATACGGCCGTTGCTAAACCTACCCCGCTTCGTCCGCAGCCAACTGGCACGATTTCCCCTAAACGTCTCCACAGCCGGACGGCGCGTTTTGTCTCAAGGCACACCAGACCCGATTGGTAGATTTTATTTGTGGCAGCAAGTGGCCCCCCTCGCCTTGGTGCAAAATCTGTTCCAATGGAGTAACGATCAGGTTGAGTATTTCTCGTTGTACCCGGCAACTGGCGAGTTGAACGGCCGTCACCCCCTTAACCAATTTCTCTACCTCGAATCCCAAACCCGTCTAGTAGACTTCATCAACCTAGAAGTTGACCGAATGAGCATGGTTCATTCCATCGAGGCTCGTCCACCCTTTTTAGACCATATTCTCTGGGAGTTTGTGGCCCAACTGCCCCCAGAATTCAAGCTTAACCGAGAGATGAATAAGCGGCTGCTGCGTTTGGGAACACGAGGTGTTTTGCCAACGGCCGTTGTCCAACGACCCAAACAAGGTTTAGCCAGCCCTCATGCTGCCTGGTGGCGCAATGCCCACCTGCCCAACTGGGCCGAAGCCTGTCTGCATCCTACTGCTCTCGCCGAAACGGGTTATTTTAAGCCAAAGGCGGTAGCCCATTTGCGGGCCGAACACAAAAACGGCAAGGTGGATAACGGCCGTATTCTCACGGGCATCCTCACTACCCAATTGTGGCATCAAGAAATGGAGATCGGCCGTTGACCCCCTTTCGCGTCGTTACCTACAATTTGGAATTTGGCGGGCGTGACCGCGTAGAGGCCATCCATACCGTCCTGACCCACAGCCAGGCAGACATCATCGCTCTGACCGAAGCCGACGACCCGAATGTTGTAGCCGAATTGGCTAGCCGTCTGGACTTCCACTACATTTGGGCCCAAGGCAGCGGTAACCGACACATCGCTACCCTATCCCGTTACCCTATCCAAAGCTGGCACATCTACAACAAGCCACCTCTCACTCAAGCCGTTCTCGAAACCCTTATTGAACTACCCTCACAGCCTATCACCCTTTATAATGCCCACTTTCTACCCTTTTTACTGCTGCCCTTTGAGATTCGGCGCTGGCAGGCTGTGGGCAAACTGCTGCAAATCATCGCCGAACAGCCGCAGCCACACCCCCATCTCATCGTCGGCGATCTAAACGCCATTGGCCCCGGCGATAGGGTACTGCAACATCGCAACCCTGCCCGCATGAGGCGGGTCATGCTGCTGCA
>JACKBT010000061.1 GCA_020634415.1 Ardenticatenaceae bacterium | reverse complement strand
AAAGTCGCCAGCCGCCCATCCTTCTGTGCCATCTTCCAACTGAAGCTGCCACCAGAGAAAACCGTCATTCTCAGTGGGGCCAGCCAAAACCAGGGCAATGGTGTCATCGGGCACGACCAGCAACGAGATGTTGCTGACGCTGGGACCGCCGCGCAGGCGCACGCCTGTGCCGCCCGTGTTGGCTACTTGGGCGTAAAAGCCGATGGTGATTTCGGGGGGCGCGACGGCGTTATCGGGGGTGGGTACGGGGGTCGAGGTGGGAACGGCCGTTGGCAAAATAACCGCTTGCGTCTCTGTGGGCATAGGGCTGGGCGGTGCAGTTAACACAATGACAGTCGGCTCTAAGGGGGCCACAGCCAACGGGGGACGAGCCAAAAAAGAAGCCGCCACATTGTAAGCAATGGCAATAGCTATGATAGTGACGATGAGACCCAGACCTAACCACAGCCAGGGAATGGGTTCGGATTGGTCGCGCCGTTGGTGACGCGGCCGTTGGGGGGAATCAGGTTGGCGAGGATCGGGGGGGATTTCGTAACGGGCCATAGGGCGGTAATTGAGCAATTACGCAATTACGTAATTACCTCCAAGACAAGCATGGTTAAGTCATCAAAGGGGGGGGCATCCTGCTGCCAGGCGGCGATGTCGGTTGTGATGTGTTGGATGAGGTCGGGGGCGGCGGAACGGCCGTATTTAGTCAGGGCCGTCATCAGCCGTTCATTACCATACTGCTCACCTTGCGCATTGGTGGCATCCGGCACACCATCACTAACAAGCAGGATTTTGTCACCGGGCTGCAAAGTGATGGTTTCTTCGGTCAGGGTCAAGCCGAGTAACATGCCGAGGAAACGGCCGTTGCCCGGTAATTCTTGCACAGGCTGGTGGGGTCGGTAGAGTAACGGCCGTTCATGCCCGGCCCGCACATAGGTAAAACGGCCGCTGGGGAGATGCAGCACCCCATAAACGGCCGTGACAAACACATCACTCGTCCCCGCATCCAAAATATGGCGATGCACATCCACTGCCACTGAGGCTGGCGACAGCGAATCATAACAACTGCTGCGAAACAGCGTGTAGGTAACGGCCATAAACAAAGCCGCATGAAAACCTTTATCGGCCACATCAGCAATCAGTACCCCCACATGATCGTCATCCAGATGAATGACATCATAAAAATCGCCGCCAACTTGCCGTGCCGGTTTTAGAAACGCCGCAAACTGGTAATTGGGGAACTGTGGCAGCTTGTCGGGCAGCAGCCGCCGCTGGGTTTCTGCCGCCAATTCCAACTCACGCACCAAGCGCTCTTTCACCACCAATTCGGCCTGGGCTGCCTTGAGTTCGGCATAGGCTTCACGCAATTCCTGATTTTTTTGCGTCAGGTCTTGAATGGCTAACTGTTCCATATTCCGCAGCAGTTCCAGAACACGAGTGGTGATGTGATAGGCTAATTGAGGGCTTGTTTCTATAAGCTGGTCAAAGATTTCCTCGTTAATGAGCAGGGTTGCTACTTCGGTAACGGCCGTACAAGTAGCCATGCGCGGCGTATTATCAATCAGAGCCATCTCGCCAAAATAGCGGCGCGGGCCTAAAACACTGAGCAAACGCTGCTGCCCATCTTCCAACTGCTGGGTCACAGCCACATGCCCTTCCCGAATCACATAAAACGTGTCGCCAGCCTCGCCCTGTCGGCAGATAACCTCACCGGCAGCATAACACTGTGTTTTGGCTACCTGGCGCAATTGTTCCAGTGTGCCTTCGTCCATGCCCTTAAAAGCACTTTGTAATATGGTGTGGGTTCCGACTGTCATACTACTTTTTCACCAGAAAATCGAGGAATTGCTCAAGGGGCCAGGTATTGACGACGTGGGTGGCGGTCGCCCAACCACGTTGGGCGGTGGCCACGCCATAATGGCGCAAATGAAAATGATCGGGGTGATGGGCATCGGTGTTGATGCTGATTTTGGCTCCCAGTTCCAAAGCACGGCGCACATGCACATCGCGCAAATCCAGGCGTTGGGGATTGGCATTGACTTCGAGGATGGTGTTGGTTTGAACGGCCGTTGCCAAAATCAAATCCATATCCAAATCCGCTCCCGCCCGTTCCCCAATCAGGCGGCCAGTTGGATGCCCAATCATGTCTACATGAGGATTTTTCAGGGCATTCAACAGCCGTTCCGTCACCTGTTCCCGCGATTGGCTCAGGCCCGTGTGCAAACTGGCAATAACAAAATCCAATTCAGCCAGCACCTCATCGGCATAATCCAGACTGCCATCAGCCTTAATCTCCATCTCTGTGCCGTGCAAAATACGAAAGTCTGGCCCCAGAGCTTCATTGGCAGCACGAATCTCCTCCGCCTGCTGGTACAGCCGCTCAACAGATAAACCATTGGCAATGCCCAAACTCACCGAATGGTCGGTGATGGCAATGTAGCGCAAGCCACTGTCTTTGGCAATTTGGGCCATCGCTAACACGCTTAATTTGCCATCCGAGCAGGTGGTGTGCATGTGTAAATCACTGATGAGATCGCCCAACTGCACCAACTGGGGCAGTTCATTTCGCAGCGCGGCTTCAATTTCGCCGCGATTTTCGCGCAAAACAGGCGGCACGTAGGCCATGCCCAATGTCTGATAGATTTCTGCTTCGCTGGCACACAGGATTTCAGGACGGCCGTCTTGCGGGGTGAAGGCATGTTCATTCAGGCTCAAACCCTGCTTGAGAGCCAGTTCGCGCAAGCGCACATTGTGATCTTTGCTGCCAGTGAAATAGGAGAACAGTGTACCCCATCGTTCGGCGGGCAAAACACGCAAATCTACGTTGAGGCCGTTGAGCAGAACAATGCTCGACTTGGTGGGGCCTTTGCCAGTGATGCTTTCTACATTGTCCATGCTGCAAAAGCGATCCATCACCGGTGCGGCATCATCGGCAGCAACCAGCAGGTCAATGTCGCCAATGGTCTCGCGCATACGGCGGAGGGAACCACCAACGGCCGTTTTCGTCACACCAGGTACTTGCTGCAAAATGGCTAATATCTCTTGGGCAATGGGCCAGGCTACACCAAGTGGTGTGCGATCATCTCCATGCCGGGTCAGGGCTTCGATGGCGGCTAATAACTTGGCTTCGGATTTGGCTCCCATGCCGGGGAGTTGGCGCAGTTTGCCTTCACGGGCAACGGCCGTTAGCTCATCCATTGTTGTTACCCCCAACGTCTCATAAACCTGCTTCACTCGCTTTGGGCCTAAACCCTCTACGCGCAGCATCTCCACCAACGTCGGCGGCACATCTTGGGATAACCGCTCATAAAACTCCAGCTTGCCTGTTGTCAGCATCTCCTCAATTTTGTCGGCCAAAGTCTGGCCGATGCCGGGAATATCTGTCAACTCACCCGCGGCATAGACCTGATTGATGTCTCGGCCCAGATTTTCAATGCTTTCGGCGGCACGTCGGTAAGCCAGCACACGGTGAATGACATCACCGCGTATGGCAAGCATATCGGCCACTTTGCTGAATAGTTCAATAACTTCACGGTTGGTCATAACGGCCGTAATTATACGCCGACCCATCAAAATGCGCCCATCGCTCACTGAACAATAAAAAAAGCCAGACTCCTCATCAAAGTCTGGCTTTATACTCCAGCAAAACCAATTCCAACTTATTCTGACTGGTCTTCTCGAGAAATAATCACCTTTTGTGGTTCGGCAAAGACGACTCGTTGGGGTGGTGGTGGCCCTGATGAGGGCGGTGGTGGTGAAAAAACCAGGCGCTTTAGTTCAAACAGATCCTCTGGCATAATATCGGGAATCGTAATGGCATTATTAACCCTGGCCTTACCGTCGGCAAAAGCGTAACCAACCAGACTAATGGACAAATCCCTGGCCCCTGTAAAAAACTGGAAAACGCGCCAAATGGGGTTGGTAGACCAGTTGCCATCCAACACGGCCGGATTCCCTTTTAGCTCTACATTATCCACTAAAGGCCATGAATCATGCACGGGAATGGAGATAATGAACCTGGTATTTGTTTTCAAGATTCGCCACTGCCGATGCTCAATGCGATCCCGGATCCCCCAAATACTGATAGACAACATCACGACAAAGGGCACCAAGACAAACCAAAGATTCAAACCATTAACCAGATTAAATACCAAAATAATAAGCGTGCTGAGCAGAGTAATGCCCAATAACCAGTTGAAGTATTCAAAGACAACCGTGCCAATCATGTCCCGATACCAGGCCATATGCACTTCTCGCTGTACAACTTCGCCCGGCAGCAAACGCTCCGAGACATCTTCTGGTTTGAAGGTGTCTTCCAGATTCCAACGCAGGCGCTGTGGCAGTCTGCGCCAAAGGGGAAGAATGATGCCTAAAAGGCCTTTCTCGCCACTGGATGAGGACATTTACTGTGTGGGGGCGGGGATAATCAGGATTTGTCCGGGTTGAATGTAATTGCCATCCATCATATTGTTTGCCCGCATAATATCATTAACGCTCACGCCAAATTGTCCCGCAATTTTCGTTAGAGTATCACCAGCTTGAATAGTATACTGAGTGGGGCCAGTGCGGTTAGACCCATCGGCCGTACCAAAGGCTGTGCCTGGGCCAGGAGTAGGTGTAATCACCACAGTTTCTACTTGTACTTGAACAGGGGTTGGCTGTGTCTGTAAGGCGGCACCGGTATTACCACCACCACCCGCACCCGTCCCCAATGCCTCGTCTACAACATTGCCACTGGCATCTATAAACAACTGCCAATCACCTGATTGTGTGCCAGCGTTTAGAAGACCCGTTGCCCAACTTGCAAAAAATGTGGAAATGAGCCAACTCGCGGCAAAGAAGACAATGATAATGCCTAATATGTAGGTCAACAAAGACAAAATACTCTTGGATGGTAAATCTTTCTTGAAGACAAGATGGTAAGCTAAAAACACACCCGCAACGAGAGGGATAAATTGAAGCAATGCGGCAAGGTTCATTTGATACTTCTCCTTCTTTTATTGATAATGCTCGTGATGATGTTCACAAGTTTCTTTTATTTCCTCACGGTAAAAACAATCTCGGATCAACAAATGTTTCGTTAATCTTGTCGTAAACGGTGTAATGGACATGGGGACCAGTAGAAAAACCTACAGACCCCATAATGCCAACGGCCTGCCCGCGTTCGACTTCGCCTTCTTTAATTAAGTAGGAACGAGGATGGAGCAGCCAGATAACCCATTCGTCATTTTCAATACGGATGGTGCTGTTCTGCCATTGGTCGGTGAAGGTGGTGACGGTGCCAGGCATGGGGGCTTGAAGAACGGCCGTCTGGTTGTCACTCGTAATATCCAAACCGGGCAAACTGTAACTGCACCCATGAACATCTTGTGTCAGAACGGGGTTGTCTGTAACCGGGTTCAGGTTGGGGCGCAAAGCCAAACGGCCGAAAATATGAGGTGCAGCCAAACAGTCGGCCTTCTCTAATCCACGCTCTTTAGGAAACTCCATCGCCACCGACTGGCCCAAAGTTGTTACAGAGAACTCTGTAAGGCTGTGTACGGCCCAATCATAAGCACGGGTGCTAATATCGGCCAATGCAAATGAATACGGCCGTTCCTCCCCACTCTCATCCCACTGCGACACAATCAAACTCTGAATCGCCAGATGCGCCGGCCAGGCTCCCAAAGCCGTCACCTGCACTGTGCCTAGCTCCACATCCGAATAAACCATGTTGGTATGTGCTTCATCAAAATTATTCATCACATAAGCCGACTGGTCTGGATCGAGCCGCGCCGCCGCCACCATACCTGCATTATAGGCAAAATAGCAACGCTTAATAGTTTCTGGGTTTTGTGTCCAGTAAGTCACATCCGGGCAGCGCTTTTTGTACTCAGCTGCGCCAATCATCAGTTGTTCCACAACTTCCAGGTCAGAGATAGGGCCAGGCGTAAAACACGGCCGTTCCCCTGAACGAACCAAGTCATACACCCCCATAATCCCTGTACAAAGCTCAGGATTTACTGCCTGCATACTGTTCTCTTTAAACCACAACACCAATGGTACTTCACGGGGAATATCTGCTCGGCGAGCAATATAATCCGTAACAGGTGCCCACCGCAACACACTTTCTTGTATGGGTCGAGGCAAAGTATATTGATGATCCATATACAATCGCCCGCCAGTTACAAAACCCAAACCTAAAAGAAGTAACAACAGCGTATCAAAAATGCCTTGCAACAACCCAAAGACAATTTGATGTGCCTGTAACCCAAGAATTGGAATCAAATGCGTTTGAATCCAATAGCGTAACCATGCTGGCATCAAAATAGCCTTCATGGAAGGAGACATAATGTTCACATTATAACTTGCCTCGACTGTAAGTCAAGTTTATGTCACCTTCATTATGTCATGTGATCGGCATAAGTAAGACTAAAGTACTGGGTGGCTTCTCCCCCATGACTCTCCCACGCCAACCTCCCACAATGACACCCTCTACCCACAAATAAAAAGGTGCATTATAGCCATAACCAACCATAATGCACCTTCAAAACATATTCAACACATCAATCAAGCGGCCACACGTGATTCATACAAAGAAGACTTTATATCCATAATGGCCCGGCGCATCTCTACATCCACTTCAGCCAACGAAGCCACTTTTTCATAACCATACAAAATAGTTGTATGATCCCGGTTCCCCAACCTGGCACCGATGCGTGGCAATGATTCATCCGTCTCTGTACGTGCCAGATACATCACAACCTGTCGTGGGACAGCAATCGTCCGCTTGCGGCTGGCACTCAAAATATCCTCAATCGAGACATTGTAATACTCACATGTTGCCTGAATAACTTCATCCAAAGACAGCTTTTCGGGTTTGCCAATCAAATCAACCAAAGCCATATCCACTAACTCTGGTTCAATGCGCCCCCCAGAAAGCTGAGCATAGGCCACAACTTTGTTCAAGGCCCCTTCCAGTTCCCGAATATTATTGCGTACATAATGAGCAATCATCTCAATAATATGATCTGGAACATCGGCCGAACTCTCTTCAACCTTCATCTGCAAGATCGCTTTACGCATCTCCACATCAGGCATCTGAATATCAGCCATTAATCCCCAGGCAAACCGCGATTGCAACCGTTCCTCTAAAGTAACCATCGCCTTAGGGGGCCGATCACTAGAAATGACAACCTGTTTGCCCTGGCTGTGCAGCTCATTAAAAGTGTGAAACAGCTCTTCTTGGGTGCTTTCTTTACCCGCAATAAATTGAATATCATCAATCATCAATATGTCTGGAGTACGGTAGCGCTCCCGGAATTGGTCCATCTGTTTCTTACGAATAGATTGCACCAAATCATTGGTAAAAGTCTCAGAGGAGATATAACAAACACGATCACCCAGACTCCGCCGTTTGTGGCCTATGGCATGTAACAAATGGGTTTTGCCCAGCCCCACACCCCCGTAGATAAACAAGGGGTTATAAGCTTGACCAGGGTTTTCGGCCACAGACAATGCAGCAGCATGAGCTAAACGGTTACTTGGCCCCACCACAAAAGAGCCAAACGTAAAACGTTCATTGAGAACATTGTCGGTGAACTCATAAATCGTCTGATTCTCTGCTGACTCTTTCCTCTTGTTGTGATTGCCGTTATTCTGCGGGGTTTGCCCATTAAGTACAGGTGGTGGCGCAATAAGTTCGTCTGACCACACAACGAACCTTATCTTCATTTTGCGCCCGGCAATGGTGGATAATGTCCGCAAGATCGTGTCGCGTAAGCGATTATCCAGCCAATCTTTGGCGTAATCGTTACGCACACCAATGACGAACTCATCTTCTTCACACGTTAACAAACGAGCATCTTTCAACCAGGTGTTGAAAGTTGCTTTTGTCATTTGTAGTTCCAATTCCCCAAGCGTCGCCTTCCAGGCAATTTCAGGTTGCATAAGACTCTACCCTTTCCCTCAAGTCTACAGTTCAATCTCCCACGGTTAAAGAGACACAAAAACAGCCAAGAACAACCATGGCTGATGCCAGTGTATAAAAAGGAGATTAGAATGAATTTTGGTGGGGCCTGGCAACTATCTGGCCCCTCTTATGTGTTTGCCATTTACAGCGAGTTGGCGGAACAATGTTCTCTTTTGGCTCTTGGTTCCCACCTGTTTTTGTGTCAGTTAACATTGTTTTTTTGCTGCAAATTCATTAGTTAATGGATTGCCATTCTAACAAATGGCTATGGGTCGGGCAATGAAAATCACCCGAATTTGCCTTAAAATCTTTGGGCTTTTTAGAATGGTGCAACCTTAAAAAAAAGTCCATTTTAATGGTTGGGGGTTGACAAGCCTGTGTCAGCCCACTTGTACCCACCATGACCTTGACACCCCCATATATATGGGTGGCAAATGTATATCCAGGCATGAAGATATAGTGAAATTCCCAGTTTTGTGAATTGGAGTGGCTTATATGGGGTGTTTATTAATACGTATTTGTACATTAGCTGATGAGGGGAAATTCGTCTGTTAGTTGGGGGTTAATGGGCTGAGAGGGATGTGAAGAACGGCCGTATTTCCCACAAAATCCTCTCTCGCCCCACCAGTCATATTCCCATTCAGCAAATAGTGCCAAACCATTTTTCACGTTTCCTGCACTGAATTTTGCCTCTGCTTGCAGTAAGCTAATTCAAATTCTTGACTATCCAACCACAAAATGAGACGTGTACTAATTATTGACGAAGACAAGCAATTTGCTACAGATTTGTGGAAATCCTTGCGAGAGCTTGGTGATTACAAAATCACCCTGGCCCGCACCCTCAATGAAGCTTGTCTGGCGTTAATTCAAGAAACACAAGACCTGGCCTTTCTGCCCATTCCCAACGATGATCGGCCGATTCGTTCCCTCCTCGTCCTCCAATCCGACCTCAATATCGTTTTAAGCACCACCCATCTCACCGACATCAACTTGCCCGAAAGCATTTCCAGCAAGACGCAAGGCATTTTGCCCAAGAACCGGCTAGACACCGCTCTGCCAGGGCTTTTGTCCATCATCTTCGACGGCACAAAACCAGATGTAGAGCCACCCGCAGCCCATGCCGCCATCAACACGGGTACATTAGGCCCTCGTGTGCAGGCAGCACTGCTGCTGCAAAAAGAAAAACTAATCACCTATTGGGGTAAACTGGGTAAAGCTGAAGCTAATTCGATTGCGCAAACAGTCTCTCAGGGATGGACAGATGTGGGCAAAACATCACAGGTGCAGTTCTTTCGCCCGGCAGAACAGAGGAGCATCTTGCTTTTGTATACGCGCCTCATGTCTTCGCAGCAACCAATGCGCGAAGCCAACAACTATCTCTTAACATTGGTGGCAGCCCCTGAAGTATCTTTAAGCTGGCTGCGTACCCGCGCTGATAAGTTGGTGGGCAACTTAGGCAATGTGGTGTACACAACGGCCGTTTCCCCCCCCGCTCCTCCAGTTCCAGCCACCACCTCCTTTGCCATCGCCTGGCGCACCCAAGAACCCATCCCTCCTATTAGAATCGTCCCCACCAAACGCATCTTGGAACGAGTCGCCATTGCCAACGCCTGTGCCCTTACCTATATAGATGTGCAAACACAACTCATCCACGTGGTCATCACCTGTCCCCCTGGCCGTAACAGCGGCTGGGCCGTCCACATGCTAAAAAGTGGGGCCGAAGAGATTATTCAACAAGAGTACCAGGAAACACGGCCGTTATGGGAAGTCGGCCACTACGCCCACGAATCCACCGACCCCCTTACCCCCACCGAGCTAAACATTTTCCTCCAACAACCGGCCATCAAACGCAAAATGTAAACGGCCGTTTGTGCCACCACCTGTCACATACCACCCCTATAATAAATGATCCGCAATGCTCACACATTGTGGTACACTCCATGACCGAAACGAAACCATAAAACTAGCGGTTTCGTCCATAAAAGTAGGGTCAGGCACACATTAATCATTCTCTCCTGCCCCCCGCCCCCCTGCTCCCCTGTAAAAGGAAGGAATATGACTGAACACAAACTCGTTCTCATTGACGGCCACGCCCTGGCCTACCGCATGTTTTTCGCCCTGCCCCTAGAAGCCTTCACCACCAAAGAAGGTGAACCCACCAACGCCACCTACGGCTTCACCCGCACCCTGCTCGATCTGATCCTCGCCCCCAATCCACCCCAATACCTCGCCGTCAGCTTTGATGTCGGCGCCACCTTCCGCGATGAGCTATTTGGCGAATACAAAGGCACCCGCGAAAAAATGCCCGATGAATTGGCCCTGCAAATCGAACGCACCAAAGAAGTGATTCGCGCCCTAAACGTGCCCATTTTAGAGCTAGAAGGCTACGAAGCAGATGATGTACTCGGCACTATCGCCCAGCAGGCCAAACCCCTGGGCATCCCTGTGCATATCATCACCGGCGACCGCGATCTGCTGCAATTAGTAGACGACAATACACGGGTAGAACTGCCCGCCCGTTCCAGCAGCCAGGGGCCAGAGGTGTATGATGAAACGGCCGTTATCGCCAAATTCGATGTCCGCCCCGACCAAATCGTAGACTACAAAGCCCTCGTCGGCGACACCAGCGACAACATCCCCGGTGTCAAAGGCGTAGGAGCCAAAACGGCCGCTAAACTCCTCAACGAATACCAAACCCTCGACAACATCTACGCCAACATAGACAACATCAAAGGCGCAATGGGCAAAAAACTCGCCGAAGGCCAAGAATCCGCCTACCTCAGCCAAAAACTCGCCCGCATCGTCACCAATGCCCCCATCACCCTCAACATAGACCACTGCCTCGCCCAAGACTTCGATGCCCAACCCGTCCTCGACATCTTCCGCGAACTCGAATTCCGCTCCCTCACCAACCTCCTCATGGCCAACGTAGACGAAGAAGAAGAGCTAGATGCCGGTGCTGAACCCACCCAAACCATCATCATCCGCACCGAAAAACAGCTAAACGAACTCATCACCAAACTCAACAAAGCCAAAGCCATCGCCTTCGACGTCGAAACCACCGGCCTAGACAAAATGACGGCCGATCTCGTCGGCATCTGTCTCGCAATCGAGCCACCCACCGGCTACTACATCCCCCTCACCCATCTAGCCGGCGAAGCCCAAAGCAGCAGCGGCCAAATGACCCTCTTCGCCGCCCCGCCCGAATTAGCCGAAGGCCAATTACCCCTACAAAAAGTGCTAGATGCCCTCACCCCCGCCATGACCAACCCCGCCATCCCCAAAATCGCCCACAACGCCAAATACGACTACACCATCCTCCACAAATATGGCCTCATCGTCACCCCCCTCGGCTTCGACACCATGATCGCCGAATGGCTCACCGACCCCAGCAGCAAACATAAAGGTCTCAAAGATTTAGCCCGCCACCGCCTGGGCATCGAAATGACCGAAATCACAGACCTCATCGGCAAAGGCAAAAAACAGATCACCTTCGCCGAAGTCCCCATCGCAGACGCTGCCCCCTACGGTGCTGCCGATGCCGATATGACCCTGCGCCTCGTCAAACCCCTCCGCGCCGAAATCAAAGAAAAGGGGCTAGAAAAACTACTCGACATGGAAATGCCCCTCATCGCCGTCCTCTCCGACATGGAACAGGCAGGCATTGGTGTAGATGTAACCGTTCTGCGGCAAATGTCTCAAGACATGTCCGCCCGTCTGCTGCAATTAGAAAAAACCATCTACGACATCGCCGGTGAACCATTCAACATCAACTCCACCCAGCAATTAAGCGACATCCTGTTTGGCACACTAGATTTACCCCGCGAAGGTCTCAAGAAAACCAAAAGCGGTCACTACTCCACCGCCGCCAACGTTCTCGAAGACCTCAAAGAAGTAGATACGAGCGGCATTATCGAAGCCATCATCGAACAGCGTGAATTAACCAAACTGAAAAGCACCTACGTAGACGCTTTGCCCGAAATGGTCAACCCAGACACAGGTCGTATTCATACCAGCTTCAACCAAACCGGTGCCATCACCGGCCGCATCGCCAGCAATTCCCCCAACCTACAAAACATCCCCATCCGCAGCGAGATTGGGCAGGAGATTCGCCGGGCCTTTGTCGCCAAACCGGGCCACCTTTTTGTGGCCGCCGATTATTCGCAGGTAGAGCTGCGCATTTTGGCCCATGTTAGCCAGGATGAAGCCCTGCTGGCTGCTTTTCGTCAGGATCAGGACATTCATCGCACAACGGCCGCTGCCGTTTACAACATCCCCGTCGCCGAAGTCACCTACAACCAGCGCCGCTTCGCCAAAGCCGTCAACTTTGGCCTCATCTACGGCATGGGTGCCTTCCGCCTCGCCCGCGACTCAGAACTCACCTTAGCCGAATCCGAGAATTACATCCGCGACTATTTTGACCGTTTCCCTGGCATCAAAACCTATATGGATGAAACCAAAAAGAAGGCCCACACCGATTTTTACGTGGAGACGCTGTTCGGCCGTCGCCGTTACTTCCCCATCTTCCGGGCCGCTGGCAGCAATCGCCAAATGCAGCTTCGCGCCGAGCGCGAGGCCATCAATCACCCCATCCAAGGCACAGCCGCCGACATCATCAAAATCGCCATGTTACGCCTACACGAAGCACTGCACAGCTACAAAGCCCAAATGATCCTGCAAGTTCATGACGAACTGCTGCTGGAAGTGCCAGAGGATGAAGTTGAGGTTATCAAGCCAATGGTCGTAGAAATCATGTCTAATGCCTTCAAATTGGATGTACCCCTCAAAGTAGAAGCCAGCACTGGCTCTAATTGGCTCGAGTTAAAAGACTGACGAACCACATTAGATACTTACCTTTTGTACATAACGCTCTATAATTAGACATCATCAAAATTGGTCACAGTGCTCCTCCGGGAGGTTTCAAACGAAACCTTACTTCTTGAACAAACCTCCCGGAGGATTGATAGTTGTACATCATCAAAATTGGTCATATAGGTATAGAGTATGCTGGATTTACCACGACGAGATTTTGGCGAACTGGTACTGGGTGAAAAACTGCCGCGTAGAGGAGGAAGGCTGTTAAGGGGAATCGGCCGTTTTTATCTCAAACTCACAGGCTGGAAAATAGAAGGCGATGTCCCCAACGTCTCCAAAATCGTCATCATCGCTGCCCCTCATACTTCCAACTGGGATTTTGTTGTCGGCATGGCCGTCGTCCTGGCCCTGGGGCTGCGCCTCTACTGGTTAGGCAAACACACCATCTTCCAGGGGCCGCTGGCCCCCCTCATGTACTGGCTCGGCGGCATCCCCATCAACCGCCAGGCAACACAAGGGGCCGTCAAACAAGTCGTCACCGAATTCCAAAACCGTTCCCACTTCCTCCTGGCAATTGCCCCCGAAGGCACACGCCAGCGTGTGCCAGAGTGGAAAACCGGCTTCTACTACATTGCCCAGGCAGCCCAAGTCCCCATCCTACCCGCCACCATCAACTACCACCGCAAAGCCATCCAAATCTACCCTGCCTTCACCCCCTCCGGCAGCCTCGAAACCGACTTGCCCATCCTGAAATCCTACTACAGCCAGGAAATGGGCAAAAAACCCAACCAGTTCTGATAGGTTGGCAATCAAATCAATCACAGTCATAATCAGGTAGGTATGAAGTTCAAACTGAGCCAATATCTCCTCCCCAACACCTATCATACTCAAATACGGCTTTTTCTGCTCCCCTACCTTATAGGTAGTCTCATTCTCATCGCCTTGCCCGCTTTAGCCACAGCCATCATCGCCTTCACCGAGTATAGTTCACTGCAAACACCCGTCTGGAACGGCCTGACTAATTTTCGGGCCTTAATGGCCTCACCCTATGTGCAAATATCTCTACGAAGTTCATTTTTATTTTTAATAACGGCCGTTCCCCTCCGCCTCCTCGCCGCCCTCTGCCTCGCCCTACTCCTGCAACACAAACGCCGCTTCTTTGGCCTCCATCGCGCCGCCGTCTACCTGCCCACCGTCATCCCCGAAGTAGCCTACGCCCTCATCTGGCTGTGGCTCTTCAACCCCCTCTACGGCCCCCTCAACCTCCTCCTCAGTTGGTTGGGGCTGCCCGCACCTGCCTGGTTAGTAGAACCCGATACGGCCGTTGCCGCCATCGTCATCATGTCCCTCTTCCAAATCGGCGAAGGCTTCATCGTCCTCATAGCCAGTCTGCAAACCATACCCCGCAGCTACTACGAAGCCGCCAAAGTAGACGGAGCCAGTAGCCTGCAATCCTTCTGGCACATCACCCTGCCCCTCATCCTGCCCTGGCTGCTCATGCTCACCTTCCGCGATCTCATCCTCAGCCTGCAAAACACCTTCACCCCCTCCTTCGTCATGACCTACGGCGGCCCCTATTACGCCACCACCTTCGTCCCCCTCCTCATCTACGAACTCGCCTTCGACTTCTTCGACTTCGGCATGGCCGCCGCCCTCCTGGTCATCATGTACCTTCTCATTCTACTGCTGGTCATCGGCATCCTCAACCTCGTGGGCGAAGTAAAGCTGTCCGATGATTTATAAAGGATAGATCGAGAGATCACCGAAAAGTCTCCCAACCTCCTATGCGCATCAATTGGCAACACCTATTCCATCACCTCATCGCCTGGAGCATAACGGCCGTCTTCCTCCTCCCCCTCTTCTGGGTCATCATCGCCTCCCTGCGCCAAGTCGGCCTCCCCCCACCCACCACCATCGAGTGGTGGCCCACCCAACCCCACTGGCAAAACTACAGCCAACTCTTCCAACTCCTGCCCATCACCCGCTACTTAGGCAACTCACTCCTCGTCACCGCCCTCGCCATCCCCATCACCTGGCTCGTCGCCTCCCTCGGCGGCTTCAGCATCAGCCAACTGCCCCCCCCCTGGCGGCGGCGCTGGCTCATCTTCAGCCTCGTCTTATTGATGATTCCCGGAACGGCCGTTTGGCTCTTCCGCTTCCGCATTTACCAATGGCTCAACCTCCTCGACAGCGTATGGGCACTCGCCCTACCCGCCTTCGCCGCCAGCAGCCCCCTCTTCGTCCTCCTCTTCTACTGGGCCTTCCGCCGCATCCCCACCGAACTCTTCGAAGCCGCCCGCCTCGACGGCGCCTCCGCCAGCAAAACCTGGTGGCAAATCGCCTGCCCCCTCACCCACCCCACCTCCATCGCCATCATCATCCTCACCTTCGTCATGTACTGGAGCGACTTCGTCAGCCCCATCCTCTACATCTACCAGCCCACCAACTACACCCTGCCCGTCGGCCTCCAAATCCTCAAACAACTCGATCCCACCAACTGGCCCTACCTCATGGCTGGTTCCGTCCTCATGACCCTGCCCATCCTCCTCCTCTTCATCCTCCTCCAACGCTACTTCCTCCAAAATCTAACCCTCACCAAGTCCACAGACATATGATCACCAAAACCCTCAAACACTTTACGTATTACGCATTACTCCTCATCTTCCTCACCGCCTGCCAAAAAGAAGCCCCCCCCATCTCCTTCATGGTCTTTGGCGATCCCGCCGAATACGCCGCCTATGAAGAACTCGTCGCCGCCTTCACCGCCGCCCACCCCGACATCCCCATCCAACTCCGCCACATCCCCAGCCAATCCGAATACCGCCAACGACTGGCAACCGACTTCTCCGCTGGCTCCCCCCCCGACATCATGCTGCTCAACTACCGCCGCTTCGCCGAATTCGCCGGACAAAACGCACTCGAACCCCTCGGCCCCTACCTGGCCGACAGCCAACTCATCCAGGCCGACGACTTTTACGAACAAACCATCAGCGCCTTCACCTGGGACAATCAACTCTGGTGCATCCCCCAAAACATCTCCAGCCTGGTTGTCTACTACAACCAAGACCTGTTTGAAGCCGCCGGTGTCCCCTTGCCCACCAGCGATTGGACTTGGGATGATTTTGTCACCGCCGCCCGTGCCTTAACTGTAGATACAGATGGCGACGGCCGTTTCGACCAATACGGTGCCGGCGTAGAAGCCAGCTTATTCCGCCTCGCCCCCTTCATCTGGCAAAACGGCGGCGACCTCGTAGACAACCCCGCCCAACCCACCCGCCTCACCCTCGACAGCCCCGAATCACTAGCCGCCTTACAATGGCTGGTAGATTTACAAGTCAAAGAACAAATCGTCCCCGATGCCGTCGCCGAAGCCGCCGAAGAAAGTGAGAGCCGTTTCTTAAACGGCCGTCTCGCCATGTTCTTCAACAGCCGTCGCGGCGTACCCACCTACCGCACCATCACCACCTTCACCTGGGACGTCGCCCCCCTGCCCATCGGCCAGCAAGCCGCAGGCATCCTCCACAGCGATGCCTACTGCCTCGCCGCCGCCGCCACCAACAAAGAAGCCGCCTGGACCTTCATCGAATTCGCCAACTCCCCCACCGGCCAAAGTCTCATCGCCACCTCCGGCCGCACCGTCCCCTCCCTCAGAAGCGTCGCCGATTCCCCCGCCTTTTTAGACAACCAACCCCCCGCCCATGCCCGTGTCTTCCTCGATTCCATTCCCGTCCTGGGGCAGGTCCCCCTCATGCCCAGTTGGGTACGCATCGAAGAAACCGCCAGCCAGGAAATTGAACGCGCCTTCTACGGCCAAGTCAGCGCAGCAGAAGCCGCCGCAACGGCCGTTACCCTCACCCAACCCTTCTTCAACTCCGACTAAACACCATAAAGTTTTGCCCTAATCCCCAGAAAGTGACAAAATACCCATCCCATTATTTCATCTGTAAGGGAGTGACCCTCTAAATCAGGAGTACAAACATATGAAAACAGCCATCAAAATACTTGTGTCCATTCTCAGCTTTTTTGCGATTGGCATCCTAGTCACCCGCCCTGCCGAGCAATCCGTTTCCGCCAATTTAGCCGAAACGGCCGAATCCCCTCCCCAAACCCTCATCACAGGTCAAGCCCTCGGCTACGAACTCAGCCCCCCCGTGCGCGATCTAGAACCAGATTTAGGCGGCACAACCCTCAACCGCGAAATCAACCCCCGCCACAACCCCCTCGCCTTCGAGCCAGACATGGGCCAACGCGGCACCTGGCAGCGCAGCAACACCCCCACCGACCCCCTCATCACCAACTCCCAGAACACCAGCAGCCAAACCCCCGGCCTCGACTTCAGCTTTGAAGGCACAGGCAACCCCACCGGCTGCGGCGGCTGCACCCCTCCCGACACCGTCGGTGACGTCGGTCTCAACCACTACATCCAAATGGTCAACGCCACCAAAGTCGCCATCTTCGACAAAGCCGGCAGCCCCCTCAACACCCCCTTCAACCTCGGCACACTCTGGTCCAGCGGCACCTGCACCAGCAACGCCGGCGATCCCGTCGTCCTCTACGATGCCCTGGCCGACCGCTGGTTCCTCAGCCAATTCGCCGACCCCAGCCACATGTGCATCGCCGTTTCCCAAACGGCCGATCCCCTCGGCTCCTACCACCTCTACACCTTCAACGTCGGCTCCTTCCCCGACTACTTCAAATTCGGCGTCTGGCCCGATGCCTACTACATGTCCGCCAACGAATCCACCTACACTGCCTACGCCTTCGACCGCGCCAAAATCCTCGTGGGCGACCCCAGCGCCACCTTCCAAAAATTCACTGGTGAAGACAACCTCCTCCTCCCTGCCGATGTAGATGGCCCCACCCCACCCGCCAACAGCGAACCCGGCTACTTCTACACCTTCAAAGACAACTCCTTCCACGGTGGCGTAGATCGCCTCGAAATATTCGCCTTCGACGTAGATTGGGCCGTCCCCGCCAACAGCACCTTCACCCTAGACAGCAGTATTCCCATCGCCGCCTTCACCTACACTCCCTGCGGCTTCTTCAACTTCAACTGCCTCTTCCAACCCGGCACAAGCCAACGGCTCGACTCCGTCGCCGAATGGCCCATGTACCGCTTCCCCTACCGCAACTTCAACACCCACCAAACCCTCATCGGCAACTTCACCGTTGGGGGCGGCACAGGCCAGGCCGGAGCCGCCATCCGCTGGTTTGAACTGCGCGACACAGGCAGCGGTTGGACCCTCTACCAGGAAGGCACACTCGACCCCGGCGACGGCCACGACCGGGCTATGGGCAGCATCGCCATGGACCAAAACGGCAACATCGCCCTCGGTTACACCGCCAGCAGCAGCAACCTATTCCCCAGCATCCACTACGCCACCCGCCTGGCCAGCGACCCGCCGGGCACATTACAAACCGAAGCCATCCTCATCACTGGTGCCGGCTCCCAAACCAGCTCCAATCGGTGGGGTGATTACAGTGCCATTGGCATAGACCCCGCCAACGACTGTTCCTTCTGGTATACCAACCAATACTACCAAACCAACAGCAGTTCCGCCTGGAAAACCCGCGTGGGTGTCTTCACAATGCCCCAATGCGGCGGCGGCGACTTCACCATAACGGCCGATCCGCCCACCCAAGAAATCTGCATCCCCAACGACGCCCTCTACACCGTAGACATCGGCTCAACCTCAGGCTACACCCAAAACGTCAACCTCAGTGTCAACGGCAACCCGGCCGGCACCACCGCCAACTTCAGCGTCAACAACCAGGCCGCCCCCTTCACCAGCACCCTCACCATCGGCACCGCCTCCGCCACCAGCGGCGGCAGCTACGACCTGGACATCATCGGCACAGGGCCAACCACCACCCACACCACCACCGTCCAACTCAACCTCTGCGCTCCCGAAATAGACATCAACCCCGATGGCCTCAGCAGCGATCAACTCATTGACACCACCGTCACCCACACCCTTACCATCAGCAACATCGGCAGCGGCACACTAGATTGGGCAATCTTCGAATATCCCCCCTCCACCTTCATGGACAATCTAGCCCTAAACACCTACCCCGAAACCGCAGAAAGTGCCACCGCCCTCACCCCCAACATGCAAGCCCTCCTCGCCGACAAAGAACCCGTGCAAAACCTACAGCCACTCGGCCTCACCGAATGCATCGGCGGCATGGCAGGCACTTATCCGTGTAACAATGTAGACCTCCTCAGCTTCATGCCCCTTGCCACCATCGGCGGTGGCAGCGGCAACGATGTGTGGGGCTGGACAGGCTGCGGCAACCACAACTACGCCCTCATGGGTCGTACCACCGGCACCTCCTTCGTAGACATCACCGATCCCGTCAACCCCATCTACCTCGGCAACCTGCCCCCCCACACCGGCAGCTCCATCTGGCGCGACATCAAAACCTACAACGACTACGCCTTCATCGTCAGCGAAGCAGGTGGTCATGGTATGCAAGTCTTCGACCTCTCTCAATTGTGTAACATCACCAATCCCCCCGTCACCTTCGCCGAAACAACCCATTACAACGGCTTCGGCAACGCCCACAACATCGTCATCAACGAAGACACTGGTTATGCCTACGGTGTCGGCACCAGCACATGCAGCGGCGGCTTGCACATGGTCAACATCCAAAACCCCCTCACCCCCACCAATGCCGGCTGTTTCAGCAGCGATGGCTATACCCACGATGCCCAATGTGTTATCTATGATGGCCTCGACACCCAGCATGTAGGCAAAGAAATCTGTTTCAACGCCAACGAAGACACCTTAACGATTGTAGATGTAACCAACAAAGCCGCCCCCGTACAGCTTTCGCGCACAGGCTATGCAGGCAGCAGCTACACTCACCAGGGCTGGATAACCGACGATCACGCCTACTTCCTACTCGATGACGAAGGCGACGAAACCAGCAATGGTCACAACACCCGCACCTACATCTGGAACCTGGCTGATTTAGACAGCCCCAATCTGATTGGCAACTACACAGCCAGCGTGGCCGCCATTGACCACAATATGTACGTAAGAGGCAACTATGTCTTCCAGGCTAACTATCGCGCTGGCCTACGCATCCTCGACATCAGTGATGTCGCCAATGCCAACTTGTTTGAAGAAGCCTTCTTCGACATTTACCCCAGCAGCAACAGTGCCAATTTTAATGGCTCCTGGAGCACATACCCCTACTTTGATAACGGCGTTGTCCTCATCAGTGGCATCGAACAAGGGCTGTTTATCGTTCAACCGACAACAATTCCCATCATCTCACCGCCCTCTTGCAAAACACCAGCAGAAGTACCTTGGCTCAACGTATCGCCTACCAGCGGATCAACGGCCGAAAATAGCAGCAGTTCCGTCAACATCGGCTTCAACTCCACCGGTCTCACTCCCGGTCAGTACACCGCCTCCCTGTGCCTCAGCAGCAACGCCGTCACCACGCCCGAACTCTTCATCCCCGTCACCATGACCGTTTCCCTGCCGCCAGAGATCGAAATCACCTCACCCCTCAGCGGCACACTCTTCACCGCCCTCAATGGGGTCAACATCACCACCACCATCACCGTCACCACCCCCAACTTCACCGTCCCCGATGATGGGCATTGGCATCTGTGGGTTGACGGCATAGATACCGGCCCAGCCATGACCTATACCCAGCCGGTAACGCTGTCCGTGGGTACCCACGTCAT
>JACKBT010000060.1 GCA_020634415.1 Ardenticatenaceae bacterium | reverse complement strand
CGTTACGTCGTCCCCCTCAAATCTGATGCGCGGGGCCGCGTCAAAGGCATTGTTCATGACCAGAGCGGCACAGGGGCCACTCTGTGGATTGAACCCCTGCAAACGGTGGAGCTAAACAACGAATATCGCGGCCTGCAAATTCAGGAACAAGACGAAATCAACCGCATCTTAGCCGAACTTTCACGCAAAGTGGCCGAACAGGGCGATTCCGTCAAACGTATCGTGGAACGCATGGCCGAACTAGACCTCATCTTCGCCCGCGCTCGTTATGCGAATGAGATGCGCGGCGTTGAGCCAGAGTTCGTCGAATGGCGCACCTTCCCCGCCCCCAAACCGCCCAAACACGCCAACGAGCGCGAAAAATGGGTGCCGCCCCCGCCCAACCTGCATCCCGGTTCCACCCTTTGGATCAAAGGAGCGCGGCATCCGCTGCTGGATAGCAGCACGGTTGTACCAACGGATTTGACAGTAGATGAAGATACCTTTGTCGTGCTGATTACCGGCCCCAACACCGGCGGTAAAACAGTCAGTTTGAAAACGGCCGGTTTGATGGTTCTCATGGCCCAGGCCGGTTTCCATCTGCCCGCCATCGAGGCCAAGTTAACCGTGTTTGACCGCGTGTTTGCCGATATTGGCGATGAGCAGTCCATTGAGCAGAGCCTCTCCACCTTCTCGGCGCACATCACTAACATCATTCGCATCTTGGCGGGGGTGGATGATCGCTCGCTGGTGGTGCTAGATGAGCTGGGATCGGGCACAGACCCGGCCGAAGGAGCCGCACTGGCCCAGGCCATCACCAACTATCTGCGTGATAAAGGCGCAACAACCTTCATCGCCACTCATTATCCCGAACTAAAGCTGTATGCCAGCCGCACCAAAGGCGCGGTCAATGCCTCGCTGATTTTTGACCTGGAAACGCTGTCACCAACGTATGAGATGACCATTGGCATTCCCGGCCGCTCCAATGCGCTGGCTATTGCCCGGCGCATTGGCCTGGATGAGACGATTTTGGATGATGCCATGACCTTGATGGGACATGGCAGCCAAAAGGCCGAAGATGTACTCGACTCGATTTACGCCTTGCGCGAAAAAATGGAATCGGAGCAGGCCGGCACACGTTTGGCATTGCAGTCGGCCGAACAGGAACGCGACACGCTGATTAAACGGCTGGAAGAGATCGAAGTAGAACGCCGCCACATCATGGCGGAGGCGCGGGCACAGGCGCAGGCCGAATTGGAGGAGATGCGCGAGGAGATTCGGCAGGCACGAAGTCGGGTGCGCAGTGCGGCCTCACTCAATCAGTTGAAGAAGGTGAGTCAGGATGTGTCTGACTTGGAGGAAGTAGCGGCGCTGCCCGTTGTCCCGGTCATCCAAAAGCCGAAGAAAAAGCATGAACCGAAGCGGGAATTGGAGGTCGGTGACATTGTTTATGTCAAGTCTTTGGATGTGAAAGGCGAAATTGTCAACCTTCAGAAGAAGGAGGCACAGGTGGCGGTCGGCCGTTTGCAGATGCGGGCCAAGTTGAAGGATTTAGAGTTTCGGGAACGGCCGTCTGCCGAAGATGAAGAAATCGTTGTGGTCAAAACACCCTCCACGCCTGCCCCAACTTTGGAATATGATATGCGCGGAATGCGGGTGGAGGAAGGGCTGGCGGGTCTGGATCGTTTCTTGGACAATGCGTTTCGCGGCCGTATGCCCTGGGTGCGCATTATTCATGGCAAAGGCACGGGCAAGTTGAAAACGGCCGTGCGCGAAGCCCTGCGCAAAAACAGCCACATCACCTCCTGGGAAGAAGGCAAAGACGGTGAAGGCGGCGCGGGCGTGACGGTGGTGAAGTTTGAAGAGGAGTAATGACGTAATAGCGTAATAACGTCATTACATCATTACTGGAGAGTAGAGATTGGCGATTCAAGCAGTTATTTTTGATTTGGGCGGGACGTTGATTGAGTATGCGGGAGCGTATGCCACTTGGCCGGATTTGGAAACGCCAGGTTTTCAGGCGGCGTATGGGGTTTTGGCGGAGCAGGGTGTGGAATTACCGCCATTTGCCCAGTTTCGGGATACAGGTTTTGGGCTGCTGCCGAGTTGGTGGCGGCGAGCGACGTTGGGAGAGCAGAATTTGCGGCTGGTGGATTTGCTGACGGCCGTTCTGCACACCCACACCAGCAACCACACCAACCCCGAATGGCTCATAGAAGCAGCGGAACAGTATCAGACGGCCGTTTGCGGCCAAGCCCATGCCTTCACCGATGCCCAACCAATCCTAGACACTGTTAAGTCGCAAGGCTATAAAGTAGGCTTGTTGTCCAACACCATGTTCACGGGCGCGGCACACAAAAAAGATTTACACCGCTTTGGGTTGATTGATTATTTTGACACCATGCTTTTTTCGGCCGATGTGGGCAAGTGGAAACCCACGGCCGATCCCTTTTTGCATGTGGCTGAGGAATTAGGGGTGGAACCGGAAACGGCCGTCTACATTGGCGATGACCCCGGCAGTGATGTAGTCGGCGGCCAACGCGCCGGTATGCGCACCATCCACGTTCAATCCAGCCAACGCTTCCCCCACCCCGCTGGTGTAGAGCCAGACGCACGGGTGACAAGATTGGGAGAGATAACGGCCGTGTTGGCACAGTGGCAAGGTACAAGTAGCAAGTAACAAGCACTTGCCACCTGCCACCTGCCACTTGTAAACTTACCCCATGTCCGACCAAGATATTCAACAAGAACAGGCCCTCATCCTGTTTGAACGTGCTTACAAAGCCCAAATGAAGGGAGAATTTGGCGATGCTTTGTTTCTATACAAACGCTCAGTAGAGACCTTCCCTACCGCCGAAGCCTACACCTTTTGGGGCTGGACCTACGCCATGATGAACCGTTTTGATGAAGCCATTGAGATGTGCCACCAAGCCATCGCCACCGACCCCGACTTTGGCAATCCCTACAACGACATCGGCTCCTACCTCATTGAGATGGAGCAGTGGCAAGAAGCCATCCCCTGGCTGGAAAAAGCGTTGGCGGCTCCGCGTTATGAAGCCCGCCACTACCCGCACATCAATTTAGGGCGTGTTTATGCCCATCTAGGCGACTTTCAGAAGGCATTGGCCGCTTATGATGAAGCATTGGCGCTAGAACCTTTGTATATGCCAGCCACGAATGCCCGACGGGTGCTGTTAGGCCAACTAAACTAAGCTATGGCAATTCCTGGCCCTGTTTTACTGTTAATTGGCCCGCTGCTAGGCGGGTTGCTGATTGTGCCGCTGCGGCGTTGGCAATGGGTAACGGCCGTTTCCGGTCTCCTCATCACCGCCGTTTTGTGGCTCATGCTCCGCGCCATCCCCCTGCAACCCACAGCCATCGAACTCAGCACCCGTCTCTTTGCCGGGGACACCTACTTTCTATGGGAACAGCCCCTCCTCCTAACAGAGGCCGTGCAGTCGCTGCTGCTGCTGCTTTATGCCGTAAGCGGCGGGCTGTTTTTGCTGTCCGGCTGGTGGCCGTCAGGCCACAACTTTGTGCCAATGGCGCTGGCCGTGTTGTCCCCCCTGGCGGCGGCCTTGATGATACGGCCGTTTACCCTCGGGGCCATCTGCCTGCTCATCGCCATTGCCAGCCTCGTCCTCATCATCCAATCGGAACGGGCCGGCACAGTGCGCCCCGCCCTGCGCTTTCTGCTGATTGGGCTGTTAGCCACCTGCCTCTTTTTACTCGCGGGCTGGATGATAGGGCCAGACCAAACTGGCTTACAGGCCACCGCCTCGCGGCTGTTAGTGGTGGCCTTTGCCATGTTGATGGCCGGTTTCCCCTTTTACATTTGGGTCATCCCTGCCGCCAAGCGCACGCCGCTGCTAGCACGAGTCTTTGTCTTGAGCCTCATGCCCCTGGTTGTCACCCTCTTCCTCTTCCACTTGCGCCAAGAGCATCCCTGGCTGCTGCAAGATGCCCAATTTGCCTTATGGCTGCGCTGGAGTGGCTTGCTGACGGTGTTGGTGGCAGGTTTATCGGCCTTAACGGCCGATCCGCGCCGCCTATTGGGGGCTTTGGTGCTGCTAGATATGGGGTTGGCGCTTGTGGGATTGGCAGTAGGGTTGGGGGAAACGGCCGTTATCACCCTCCACCTCACCCGCGCTGTTAGCCTGCTGCTGGCAGGCATCGGCCTGGAACGAGACAACCGCCTTCTGTATGCTTACGGTTGCGCCTCCTTGCTCGGCTTGCCCCTCACCCCTGGCTTCTGGGGGCATTGGCCCCTCCTCAGCCAGGCACCCGACATAACCTTTGCCCTGCTGCTGCTGGCCGGGCTGGCCGGCGGCCTGCTAGGCTGGTGGTATCAGCTTCACCGTCCATCAGAAGTCCCCCCCAGCTCCCCGCAGTTGCCCTAACGTGAGGAACTCGTAGGAACTGAGGGGAACTGTTTCTCGCATTTTCCTTAACTCTTTTCTTGAAACCGATCCAAGTTAAATGGCGCAATATTCGCTGGGGTTGTGCCTGTTTGCACCAGTTGCGCCAGGGCTTGGGCCATAATGGGCGCGAGGAGGATGCCATCCATATATTGGCCGGTCGCCAAAAGCAAACCATCTACGGCCGTTTGCCCCAAAATCGGCTGGTCATCGGGCGTGCCGGGGCGAAAGCCAACGACGGTTTCAACGAGGGGGTTTTGCAGGATGCCAGGCAGGGTGCGTTCGGCACTTTGCAGCAGTTGGGCTACAGCCTGAGCCGTAACGGACGGGTCAAAACCCGCCTCTTCCATGGTAACGCCGATGAGTAAACGGCCGTCTCGGCGCGGCACCAATGAGCCATCACGGCGGCGGATCATGCGGCTGATGAGGGGGTGGGTGGTTTGCACGGCCAGAATTTGCCCTTTGACGGGGCGCACGGGCGGCACACACTCGGCGGGCAATCCTGCCAACTGACCCGACCAGGAGCCAGCGGCCAGGATAACGGTATCAGCATACAGTTCGTCGCCATTTTGTAGGCGTACCCCCTGGATTTTGCCGCTGCTCGTGAGGAATTGGGCAACGGCCGTTTGCTCCCGCACCATTCCGCCAGCCTTCACCAAAGCCTGCGCCACTGCCTGCACCACCAACCGGTTATCCACTTGATGGGTCATAGGCGTGTAGAGACCAACGGCGATGTCGGGCGAGAGGGCTGGCTCCCACTGGCGCACCTCATCGCCCGTGAGCCACTGGGGCAACCAGCCGAGGGTCTGGTATTTGTGGTATTTGGCCTGCAAGCGGGCTTCATCCTCGCCAAAAGTAACGTAGATGTCGCCATCGCGGCGATAGTCGAGGTTGAGGCCCGTGATCTCTTCCAGTTCCTCAACAAATGAAGGCCAGAGGGTGTGGGAAACGGCCGTTAACTCTCCCATCGCTGTTCGTTCCGGCTCTGGAAACAAAATCCCGGCCGCTGCCCGTGAAGCCGCCTGCCCAATGCTGTCTCGTTCCAACACTGTCACCGCCTCCCCCGCCCGGGCCAGCCGCCAACCAATCGTCAATCCCGCAATGCCGCCACCAACAATTAAAATCATGCTCGTTACCTCATTTAGAAGATTGGTTCAATCTCTTTGGTCTTTAAATAATTGATCAGGTCATAAATGTAGAGCGATTTTGTAAATCGCTCGGACGATTTACAAAATCGTCCCACACTCACTACCCGATTTGTTTATTAAACTGCAATCAGATTGAACCAATCTATAATAGTTTGCCGAATTTTGAAGCGGAGCAGGTTTTTCGGCAACAAAGCAGATAGAATAATAGCTAATAAATGTTTTTCCGAGGTCTGCCGAGAAATCCCTCTAAACAAACTTAACGGGATTTCTGGCCGAAGACGGCTCGAAATGACAACTGTGGAGATGTACGTGGAAGAAAAGAAAGGCAAACGAGGTCCAGCAACAAAAAAGCAGCGGATCAAAGCAAAACGGTTGAAGAACAGACCACCCAAACCGCCGGTCCCGCCCCAGGGCGAGCCGCGTGAGAAGCTGAACAAGCAGGGCTTGCGGCGCATCGCCGATACTGTGGTGCGGGCAACAATTTTAGAGATGTGCCGCGAGGCGGGGCTAGACGGCTCGGTGAAGCCAGAGGCGATTGCCCAGGCGGTGTACCCAGAGAAGTGGCAGACGATGCTGAAGCGGGTGCGGCTGATGGCCAAGCAGATGGCCCTCGCCGGTGATTTGGTAATCTTGCGCAAAGGCGAACTGGCTGACCCCGAGGAAGTAAAGGGGTTAATTCGGCTGCAAATTACGGAACAGGGCTTAACGGCCGATGAGGAGGAGTAGGAGGCCAGAGGTTGGGGACTGGAGATTGCTTGGCTGCCAGTCCGCACCCTCCTTTGGATGACTTTTTGACAGGCACATAGCCGTTTGTTAGAATCTCAATCGCGTTCCGCCCCGTTCGTCTAGCGGCCCAGGACGTAGCCCTCTCAAGGCTAAAACAGGGGTTCGAGTCCCCTACGGGGCATAACTTTACTTAGGGCAGCAAAATGGCCCAGAGAACCGCCCTAACATCAACATACGCTGTGCCGGGAGGAGTGCCACTAATACCAATTCTTGCATAATGCTCTATGGATTTCGGTTCGTCCATTTCGGTCTGGTTAACTTCTTCTGATAGGTCGTAATCGGCCGTGGGGAGCAGTTCGTCATCGTAGTCGGTCAGGTAGAACAGTCGCCGCCAGGGAGGAATATTATCAGAACGCCCCGCTATCCTAACCGTCCCGTTGGTTGGGTCATTAATGCCACCATCCGTCATATTGTCATAGACAAGGTAAGTAAAGCCGACAATAGATTCTCCTGGCGCCAGGGTTGGCGGTGAACAAAGAATATTAGGAGACCACGTACTAGAAGATGTCGGTATATAGGCTTCATACAGCCATCCGTCTGCCTGCAAATCTAGCCTAACCGTGAACTGATCTTCTTCGGATTCGGCAATTGTGCCGACGCGCCATTCTATGCTGGCTGACGGTTCCGGCTCGTCGGGCCAATCGGGTGTTGGGCTGCCGCCGCCACCACCACCACTGTCGCAATCGTCGCAGCTGCTGCCGACGTATTCGGGTGACGTCGGAATGCCTTCTAGATCGTGTACTTTGTTCCAATCTATCACTAAGGCAACCGCCTTCATTAGCGTTCTAACGGGCAAACTTTCGCCTGCATATTGCTGGGATAATTCGGCCTCAAATGCACTTTTAGATTCGGCAGGTGATTCGGTGGGAATTAAGGCGCAGATAAGCGCATCTTTGGCATTTTCCGCGACCGTTCGCAACCGCTCTACAAGAGAGTTTGTCAGGACAAATGACAAGGCGGCAGAAAGCGCGGCAACGATTATGGGTGAAGCAACCCCCAGGCTGCCGAAGTAGTAATCTATCCAGGATATTATGGCCGTAGCTGTTCCATTTATCCCGCCCCACCATTCCTGTAGTGTTTGAAAAACCACGACGTAACGGCTAACAATTTCGGTCACACGGTCGCACCACCCTGCCGGGTCGGCCTCGTTGGGGTATGTTGGGTCAGTGGATGGTGGGGTGGGCAATGGGTCTTGTGCGGGGTCATTCCCCCAGGGGTAATCTCCGTTATTGCAGCCGCAGCCGCCACCGCACCCGCAACTAATGCAGTTGTTTACTGTAACAGTCATGTCTAATCCTCCGATTAAGGTCTCTATGTTTGTCAGTCTGTTCAGGATTTCTTCGCAACATTCCATAGATTCACCACAATTTAGCCAACCATTTTCATACGTGTAATCAATGGCGCTTTTCCAGGCAGCAGCCGCCAGGGCAGCCCGGTTTGTGTTGTCTTTTTCCCATGCCAACCATGTACCCAAATCGTGATACTGACCTGAAAACGCCTCAAGGTATCGCGGTTCATTGGGAATAAAAACCTTAAGACATAGCATGTCTTCGGGTGAAACATTGTCCGGCAACAGATAGCCTTTATTTGCATCGCGCATACGTAGAAAAAAAACCGCCAGATGGCGGTTTTACGGGTTGCTTGCTATGAAAGCATCATGAAAATTTGTGAAATATTCGGCCATCTCCTCTGGTGTAGCCGTACCAAACTCCTCCCAGTTCTCGACTTCCGCTAGCAACAGCAGGCAGCCAGACACAAAAGGCCATAATTCTGGCGGCACAGATACAGTCCTATCCTCTGGTGTGCCAGCCAAGTCAGACGCATCAGGAGTTAGCCACGCATTCACTAATTAGCACGTCCAACCATTGACGCGGCATAAACGGACACAGCATTGCCAAATTCACTTGTGTAATTGGCCTCGAATGCCGCCACTAAAGCCGCCACCAGAACATTGTTAACAAAGTCAACGACATCCGTGCCCTGCTGGGCCACCAGGGCGCGGTTAATGCCCGGAATGGTGAAACGATACTTCTTCGCCGTCACCGTATCAATGTACTTGATGAGTAGCCCTTGCTCACGCTGCGCGTTTTCATCGCTGGGCAGGGTGGCCGGAGAAACGATGTTTGTCGCCCCCACGCTGATCTGAACCTCATTCAGCAATGTGAGAGCGTCAACCGCCGCTTTCAACGCGCCAAGCTCATCGGTGACAACGGTGCTGGTATAACCAGCCACGTTGGTCGCGTCCAGGTCGGCGTGGTTGAATGTGACACGAGACGTTTCGCCCGAATGGTCAACATAGGTAAAGGTTGTTTGTGAAGCCATTATTTCTTCTCCTTGTGTGCCAGAGTTTTACTGAGTAAAACTCCGCTATTTTAATTGTTGTGTCAATGACACTATCGAGCAGCATTGTAGACTATTTGCCCGCAAATTGTCAAACTTCCGACAATTTAACGGCCTGCGTAAATGCACCAGCGAACGGCCAAATATGGCGGCATGTTTTCATGTGGCTCGTCTAGCCCTTCTGACAGGATTGTGGACTCGTGAAAGTCTGTGTTTCCCGCTCCCTGGTGATAGTAGTTGATACCTGCTGGCAAGTTTGCGAATGAGTTACCAGATACAAGGTTTGAGCCAGAGACGGAGCCGTTTCGCCCCTGAATCAGATGATTGTGTATGGGCATCTCGCCACCTGTCAGGGTGTGCGAGTGTTCGCCACCTTGCAGGCCCAGTGTGAATTCCCGGCTATCTAACTCGCCGTTACCTACGAGCGTTCGGCCTGCCATGTTGGGCAAGAAAAACAGTTCGCTTGTTTTCCAAGAATCGGGCAGGGTGGCAGCTAGTTCAGGATAGCTCGCTATCTTGTAGCTCTGGCCTGCCATAATGAGCCAACCCTTTGGTGGCTTGATAAATGCGCTAATCTGTCCAACGTTTGTTAAGTCCACTTTTGCACTCCTTTTTGGGGCATTTTAGACCATTTGTTCAAGAATTGTCAAAGTTTAGACAATTCGACAATCTTGTCTGATAGAATTTTCACATGGACGAGGAATTGAGATTGTGGGTATTGCGTTTTTTGTCAGACATTTACGACCGGCTGCGGGAAATTGAGGCAATGATAGGCCATGATTCTGGCCTTGAACGTCGCGTTGGTTTGGCTCAGTTGCTTATGGCTCATTTTGATTCGGATGAGTTAGATGGTGTGGCCTGGAATATCGGGATTGATTCCGATCATATCGCTGGGGACACAAGAGAGGAGCGGGTTCACGCCCTGATTTCTCTTTGTGAGCGCAGGCAGATGATAGGCCGATTGCTTGAGGAGTGTATAAAGCAACGGCCTAGCGTGGCATGGGAGGCCCAAGCCGGGGATTGATAAAAGGCGGTGACACGTGTGGCGTTACAACCAAAACACCCCCAGTGGTTGCAGTGGTGTCAATCGTTATTGCGCCTGGACAAGCCATAACCTTATGCCATTCGATAAGCCGGGAAAGTTCCAGACATTCGTTTACGTTGGCGTAGTAGCCATTGTTGAGAGTGACAACTATCACATCACCCACTAACATGCCACCGATGACACGTGCTTGGCCATCAATCACAGAATCTATGAGGTTGCAAACTATCTCCATTGCTTGCTCTTGGCGTGTTGACATCTTTTCTCCTGTCGTCGGTCGTCGTCGTCGTCGTCGTCGGTCAGACGACGGCCAAACGGCCGTTATTTAGAATGGGGTGGGGGGGTGAGGAATTGATTCATGAATTCCTTGCCAGCATCGGTTAAGCCTCCATTTTCCACCCACCCCAACCGCTCAAACTCCCTTACGATTTCGGGCCATTTGCCTGTAAGGTTCGTGAAGACATTGGCCCTGGCTACTACGTCACGGATTACCCGCCCATCAGCCCTGTCAATTTCATGGGCGAGGTTAGCCCATTGCGCCCGTGTTAATGCAAATTTTGCGTACCGTATGCGCTGCCCGTTTTCGCTTTGAACCGTAGGCTTATATTCAACTTCCCGTTTTTGGCCCTGGCTTTCAGTGGTGTAGATGCCTAGTGATGGTAGGCACAATTCGTCATGCTGCCGCTTGCGGTCTACAAGCATAATCATGGCTACTATCGCGCCCCATGATACAGCCAGCCAGCGAGCGTCAAGGGTGGCCCAGGCTTGCAGCAATGCCCAGCAGAAGGCGACTGAAAAAACGAATGTCCAGAACGTGAACCAACTTACACGCGCATCTTTATTCATGGCCCAAATTCTCCCTAAAATCAACTAAATCTAGCAGCAACATGGACGCTGTGAATCGTGTATCCTCATTGCCCAACACTCGCTTAAAGGCTGGCAATACCTGCCTGGTTATCCAGTTTAGCGTTTTGTTGGGGGATGGTCGGCTTCTGCCCTTTGGTAACGGTTTGCCCGTGATGGTTCTGACAAAATCGTGAAACGGTTTAACGATGGGCGATTCTGGTGGCAGGCTGAATATTTCTTCCGCAATCACACGGGTTGTGTCGTCAGGGCTTGACAATATTGCCTTGTACGCTTTTCCAGCATAGCTCTTTTTTCCACGATACATCACCTCAAAGCGGATTAATAAATCGTCTTCCTCGCCTTTCATGTAAATTCTGTATCGTCGGTCTGATGTCTTGCTGCCCACGTACATCGTACACCAGCCAGACGGCGGAACTATTGGTTCCACGCTTCGCTTTCGCTGGCCCTTCTCACTCTCGCCCGCTTCGATGATGGGGATTGATTCGTAAAATGCGGGGAACGCATTACCAAACAGCCACTCTAGGGTTATCTGAATGTCTATTCTCGTACAATCCACATCTGCCAAGCTAATCAGATCGGAATTGAACATAACCCTATCTGCCATGTCCCCCCAAAGGTTAAACATCCAGTGGGCATATTTATTCACGCCCTGTATGCCCTCACCGCAAAAGAAGCCGTCGCCCCACCGCCCATCATAGTTGTCCATTCGTGTTGGTTCGGATTGTGCGCCCTCACCTGCTGCATGAAAAACGATAGCATCAAGCTCTATCGCCGTCTTTCTGTCGAATGTTGTTAGTGTTAACCAATCTATTGCCGGTCTGTCCAGAATCATTACGCCTCTTTTCTGTACCCCCCCCACCCGCTATAAAGTCAGTCGAGTAGGGAGGTTGTGTACCCCCCTATTAGTATAGGGGGGTACGGGTTGTTATTTTGCGGCCTTAATTCGGTATCTGGGACGCGCCTGGTTCATGGCACGGCCGAATAGGTATTCTATGTCTTTTTGGCGGTTGCCTTTGGTCTTTAGTGTGTCTGGGGCATATTGCAAAACGGCCGTTCGCACTCGCGCCGGGGCAATATGTTGACGGCCGCTGCCTTTGACGACACTGGCTATTCGCAGCAAGCAAGCCCAAAACTCACTATCTGGCCTGTGGGGATTGTCGCCATGCAGCCTACCAATGGCCTCTAATTCTTGTTTTACGGCCGTTTCAGCCCATGCCTTATCAGAACGGCCGTTCGTATCACCAGAACGCTCTACGGCCGTTTTAAGGGCATTTTGGGCGATTTCCAGTTCTTTGGCTGTCAGGATGTCGGAGTTTTGACTAACAATATGCAAGTCTGACCGTCTGACAAGCAGATCGGTTCCAATCAGACCGTAATACTTTTTGCTGCCATAATCGCGGCAGTGGGTGGCTATCTGGTCACGACTTACGCTTATCATCATGCCATCACCTTGAACGCGCTGGCTGTAGCCTTGTCAGCCCTTGCTATGTCTGGATTGTAGTAATAAGCCCTAATTACCCTGTCGCCGGAATGGGGCGAATGATTGAGGGCATGGGCGGCAACGTCAACGCCTTGATTGTTGGCTATGTGCGTAGCCAGCCGCCGCCGCAATTGCTGATAGGTGATGATGGGAACGCCAGCACGTTGGCACACTTTGGGCCGCGCACGGTCAAAGCCGACAAGGGATAGATGCTGGCCGCGATGGTTGACGAACAGGTAAGGGCAATCGGTAAACGGCCGTTTCTCCAACCAGCGTTCAATCAATGGCACGTGGAACGATGTAAAGCGCGTCGCCGCTTCTCCTGTTTTGCCATTGGTGAAAACACGGTATACGCCATTTTCGGGATGGTTTAGGGCAATCTGCAAGTCTTTGATAGGCAGGTTTCGTAATTCGCCGCGCCGGTTGCCGCTGACCACTGATAAAGCAAAGATGAGGCCGTCACGTATTGCCGCCGCTTCTCCAGACATTGACATACGGACGGCCTCATCTAATGCACGTTTTACGTCGGCATCGTTGGGAACGATTATCCGACGTGGTGTTTCCCGCCAGCGTGGTAATGCTTTGGCGGGGTTGGGTTCGCAGCCGCAAAACGCCAGGAACGCATGGAAGCAACTTTTTAGTATGGCCTTGCTTGCGTCGGCTAGTTGGGGCTGTTGGTTGATATGATCTAATAGCATGGTTGTGGTGATGTCATCGGCCGCTAATTGGCCGTGCGAGTCAACGAATGAGCGCAGCCGATAGTGATATTTGCTGCGCGTGAATTCGCTTAATCCTGGACGTTCCAGGAAGCGACTGAAAGCATCAGAAAGCGTCATGTTTTACGGATGGGTGAAGAGGATAGCGGTCGGGCCAGATGGGATTGCCGTCAACGTCGTATTTCATTGGCCTGCCCGATTGTTTCCAGTAGTTGTAAGCGCAGCGTTTGGCTAGATGCTCTTTATATGCCGCTTCCGAACCGAACCATTTTTCGGCACGGGCCTTAAAGCCCTTGCGCCCGATTCGGCTTAGATGTTCACGGCCATGACGCTGGGCCGTCGTTTTGCCGCCCTTGCGCCCGTATTCACGGGCATTGTCACTATTGAACATGGCTTACTCCTCCTCCCCCTCATCCTGGCGGCGTGGGTTTGGACTTCCCCACCCACAATTGCACCATCTGTCTTCCTGACTTGCCATCCAGTCGCCACCGTCATACCAATAACCGCAATTAATACAAACTTGGCCTAGCCAGCCGCCACACTCGTAACACTCCTGTTCTTCCCAGTCATGTTCACACAAATACTCCATCATGGCATCACCTTTGGCTTAACAGGAGAAGCGGCGGCGGCTATCTCTGATGCGGCTTTGTTCAGGAGTTCGGCCGTTAACTGGCCCTGGCCCGAAATGTACAGGTTAAATTTTCGGCCGTTTACCATTTTTCGCATGTACCAGTAAACCGAACCGCTACGCAATTCGGGCCGAACGGAGTAGCTAACGCCGCCATACATCCAGTAGAAGGTTTTTGGCGGTGATGGCTCCTCGAAGATAAAATCTGCCATTTTTTGCAATTCGACGTTGATGGGAACTGTCATCATGACGGTATCAACTCCCCCAGGATGTAACCCTCATCTTCCGTCAAGCCTGCCATAAGGCAGGATAGCTCACGGAGCTTTGCGGCAACCCTGTCATTAGCGTACTGAAAGTCATTCATTTGAGACACGGGCAGATTGCCAGACCGTGAAACGGCCTGGTCGTACTCCTCCTGCATGGCCTTATGAATGCGTTCTAAATACCAGGCTGGCGATTGGTTTAACTCTGTCATGTGACGCTCCTTTTATGCTGTTTTTTGTGGTAAAATTGCCACAAAGGGAATTGTCTGTAGTGGTGGCCTCACCACTGGTGTAAAGTCCTTACAACGGTAAGGACTTGTGGTTAAGTTTACACAAGTCCTTACCATTGTCAAGACTTTTTTCTTGGAGTATGGAAAATCTATTAAACGCGACGCAAGCCGCCGAGGTTTATGGCGTTAGCAAGATGACAATGGCCGAATGGTGCGCACGTGGCTATGTGCCAGGGGCGCAAAAAGTAGGCAAATCTTGGATCATACCTGAATCCAGCCTACCACTTATCGAACGCCCAGACATGGGGAGGCCACCGAAAGAAGGCGGCAACGGGAAACAAACTGACGACGTATAGAGGGAATTATGACAACATGTTTAGGGTTAATCATGACTTTATTCTTCGTGGTAATAGCTATCATCTGCACACCTGACACCTTCCGTGCGATTAAGCAAGGACAGTACAAGCCAGTTTTATTTGGTATCTCATCGGGCCTGGCCCTGGCCGTGATGGTTTACCTACTCATCCACCTTTATCTTGTAATCGTGGAGCCAATGCAGCCATTTGTAAGGATGCCATAACCCCCATATATGGCACTGCCTCAGCTGCAAGCACCCCCACATTTGTGCTTTTCGATGAGCAAATAAAAAACGGCCGTTTTGGTAAACGGCCGTTTTATCGCTCTCAAGGCTAAAACAGGGGTTCGAGTCCCCTACGGGGCATAGAAAGATAAAGCTCGTTACAAAATTTGATTGTAACGAGCTTTTTTGTTGGTTGTTAGCGGCGGTAAGCAGTTAGGTGAACAAGCATTTTGATCATACAAATGCAATCCACATTAACATTGATGCTGCCTTAAAAAGCTGTTTCAAGTAGCCAACTATCATTTTCACATTGGGTTCCAGAATCAGACTGTCATGTGTGCCAGGTACTTTGACAATCTCCAAATTGGCGATTTCCTTCCGCCAGCCCCAGTCCAAACCGCCGTGCGAATAAACCTGAGCCACCGCTGTGGCCCGGAACATGACAACTTTGCCGGAATAGGGTTGGGGTTGGTATTGGGGCACAACTTGGGAGAAGTTTGTTGTCAGATACCAATCGCGCAGGTCGAAGGGCAACGGCCGTTTACGCCACAAATAATAACGCACCAAAAACTTCTGCTTATACCACATATAATGCCGCTCAAACTTGCCAATGGCCCGCCCGATAAGGTACGACAGCCCTTCTTCCTTCAACGCCTCCTGATGCTCCGTCCGTTCAATAGAACGAGCCGTAAAATGGGGATGGAACGTATCAAAGAAAACGAGCAGCACATCTTCCCCCTCGGCATACAGCCGCTGCGCCATCTCATAAGCCACCACACCGCCGCCCGAATAACCACCCACATAATATGGCCCCGATGATTGCCGCTCCCGAATTTCCGACAGATACAAGTCAGCCATCGCCTCCACACTGGGCAACGGCTCAGACAAGCCATCCACGCCGACAGCCTGCAAGCCATAGACAGGCTGATCCGCACCCAAATGGTGCGCCAGATCGTGGAAGTTCAGCACATTGCCGCCCGCCCCATGCACACAGAAGAAAGGTGGGCGGGTAGGATTACCAGGCTGAATTTCGACCAAAGCATGCCACTCTTTTTTCCCAGGAACATCCACCACCAAATAAGCAGCTAATTCGGCAATTGTTGGCGTTTGAAACAGCACAGCCAGGGTCAACCGATGCCCCAAATTCTTTTGTATTTGGTTCATGAGACTGACGGCCAGCAGGGAATGGCCGCCCAACTCGAAGAAATTATCATGTACACCTATCTGTTCCAACTCCAACACAGTGGCCCAGATGGCGGCCAACTGGGCTTCCAGGTCTGTGCGGGGAGCCACATAGGCTACGCTCGACTCTAACTGCTCAAAGGCAGGCTCCGGCAAGGCCCGCCGATTTACTTTGCCATTGGGCGTTAAGGGATACTCGCTGACCCAAACGATTTGGGAAGGAACCATATAGGGAGGCAGTATCTCGCTCAAATAAGCGCGTATTTCGTTGGTGGCAATCTCGCCCACTTCGCCTGCGATCAAGTAGGCTACCAGGCGTTTCCCACCAGATCCATCTTCACGGGCTGTGACTACGGCCTGTTCAATCGCTTGATGCTCTAACAGAACGGATTCGATTTCGCCCAATTCGATGCGGAAACCACGCACTTTTACCTGGAAGTCTAAGCGGCCTAAACATTCGATGCTGCCGTCGGCGCGGTAGCGGGCCAGATCGCCTGTTTTGTAGATACGCCCGTTTCCCTTAAACGGATCCGCAATAAACCGCTCCTGCGTCAGATTGGGTCGGTGGAGATAGCCGTGCGAAACGCCATCCCCCCCAATGTGCAGTTCACCCGGTACGCCAATCGGCACAGGCTGTAAATTTTTGTCCAAAATGTACACATCCGTATTGGCAATCGGTTTGCCAATCAGAATACTCTCATCGCCTGGGGGAATCGGCCAGATCGTGGACCAAATCGTTGTTTCCGTTGGGCCATACATATTCCACAATTCACCCACCCGATCCAGCAAATCATTGGCTAATTGGCGCGAAATGGCCTCACCACCAGACAAGATTTTCAGCCCTTTGTCCCCCTGCCACCCGCTGCTGACCAACATATTCCACGTAGCCGGCGTCGCCTGCATCACCGTTGCCTGGTGACTGGTGATGGCTTGTGCCAGGCGGGGCGCATCCATCGTCATGTCTCGCCCCACAATGACCACCCTGGCCCCAACAACAATGGGCAGAAACAGTTCCAGCACGGCAATATCAAAGGAGAGTGTCGTCACCGCCAGCAGCACATCTTCGCTGGTCAGGCCCGGTTGTTCTTTCATCGTCCACAGGAAGTTGACGACGGCCTGATGGGGAATTTGCACACCTTTCGGTTTGCCGGTGGAGCCGGAGGTGTGGATGATGTAAGCCAGGTTGTGGGGCTGTACGCGGCTGGTAGGCTTCTTAGTGCTTTCCTTGCTTATCGCTTCCCAGTCCGTGTCCAGGCAGATGACATGGGCCTGGCTTGGGGGAAGGTGCTTTTTCAACTGCTCCTGGGTGAGAATGAGGCCAGCCTGCGTATCTTGGAGCATGAAGGCCAGGCGCTCGTCTGGATAATCGGGATCAAGCGGCAGATAGGCGGCTCCAGCTTTGAGAATTCCTAAAAGGCCGACCAGTATGTTGATGTTACGCGGCAAACATAGGCCGATGAACTGGTTGGGCTGAACGTTATGGCGCTGTAGGTAGTGGGCTACCTGATTAGCGCGTTCGTTGAGTTGGCGATAGGTAAGGGTGTGTTCGCCACTGACAACGGCGATGGCGTTGGGGCTTTTTTCTGCCTGTTCTTCAAAAAGGTGATGGACGCAGCGGGTATGGGGGTAGGTGGCAACGGCCGTTTCATTCCACACCCGTAACAACTGCTCCCGCTCCTGCGCCGTCAACATCGGCAGCTTGGCCACATCCTCATCAGGCTGGGCCACCATGCTGCTCAACAGCGTGGTGTAATGGCCCGCCATGCGCTCAATGGTGTCGGGCAAAAACAGAGCCGTGTTGTATTCAATGCCTATCTGCAACGCCCCATCCACCTCATTCACATAAAACGACAAATCATACTTGGCCGTTGCCGTCGCCGCCGGAACCGGCGAGATTTCCAGGTCGGCATAGTGGGCGGAACCAATGCGCCCTCCTTCAAAGACAAAAGCCATCTGGAAAAAGGGATTCACGTTCAAACGCGAGGGCTGCAACGCCTCCACCAACTTATCAAAAGCAAGGGCCTGATGGCGGCCCGCCGCCAACACCCGTTCTTTGGTCTGGGCCAGCAGTTCGCGGCTGCTCAGCCCATCGGTGAATTGGGCACGTAAGACAAGCAAATTGATGAAACAGCCGATCAAGGATTCGGTTTCGGGGAAGGAACGGCCGATTCCCGCATACGGCGAGCCAATACCAAAATCAGGCTGGCCGGAATAGCGATAGACCATCGTCTGCATGGCCGACAGCATCGTCATGTATAACGTTGCCTGCTCTTTTTGGCTGAATTGGCGCAGATGCTCGGCCAATTCTGTGGGAGTGGTGAAGAAGTGAGTTTTGCCCACAAAGGTCTGTCTGGCAGGTCGCGGCAAATCAGTGGGGAAGTCCACTGTGGATGGCATACCGGCCAGGGCCTTGCGCCAGTAGGCGAGCAAGGCTGCGGCATAATCACCGCCAATCGTGTCCTGTTCCCAGGCAGCATAGTCAATATACTGCACCGTCAGTTCGGGCAGTTGCGCGGGCCGGTTTTGGCGCAGGGCGGTGTACAGTTCGCCCAGTTCGTGCAGCATAATGGGGGCCGACCAGCCATCGGCGATGCTGTGGTGGGTGTTAATGAGGCAGTGATGGCTGTCTGGCCCCAGCCGCACCAGTAAAGCGGCCACCAGTGGGCCGTGTTCAACATCGAAGGGATGCTGCCAGAGTGTCTGCCGCAAAACCTGCAGCCGTTCTGCCTGGGCTGTTTCATCCAAATCAGAAATGTCTTGGATGTCTAAGGGGATGGCGGCGGTGGTTAGCTGCTGCCGCACCCGGCCATCTACAGCGGGTAGGACTGTGCGCAAACTTTCGTGCCGCTCCACAAGCTGCTGCCAGGCCTGGGCGAATACGGCCGTTTCTAATGACCCTACAAGCCGCAGTTCTAAAGGTACATTGTACAGAGCGATGTCGGCATTCACCTGCTCATGCAGCCAGATGCCTTGTTGGTTAGAGGAGGGGGTGTAATACGGCCGATCCCGTTCCAGGCGCGGAATGGCGGACAGATTAATGTCGGCTTCCACTGCTGTCAGCGTGTCGGGGGGGCTAACGGCCGTAAAATGGTGCGCCAGAGCGGCAATTGTGGGCTTTTGGAAGAAAAGGTCTAAAGCAACAGTGTGTCCGGCGGCTTTTTTGGCCCGCCCCAACATGCGCACCGCCAGCAGGGAATGTCCGCCCAACTCGAAGAAATTGTCCTGAACGCCCACCCGCTCTATGCCCAAACTATCGGCCCAAATCTGGGCCAACTGCGCTTCCAAGTCTGTGCGCGGGGCCACATAGGTGGCGGCGGCGTCCTGGCGGTCGAAGATAGGTTCGGGCAGGGCGCGGCGGTTAATTTTGCCGCCGGGGGTCATGGGGAAGGCCTCCAGGAAGGTATAGTTGGAGGGGAGCATGTACTCGGGCAGTGTGGCCGCCAGGTGTGTGGTTAATTCGTCGGGGGTGGTGTGGGGGGCTACGCAGTAGGCGATGAGGCGTTGGGCGTTGGCCTGGTTGGTGTGCAGGAGGACGACGCTTTGCTGAACGGCCGTATGCTGATTCAGTGCCTCTTCAATTTCCCCCAACTCAATGCGATAGCCCCGAAACTTCACCTGGTAATCGGCCCGGCCCATAAACTCCAGGTTGCCATCGGGCCAATATTGCACCAGATCACCCGTTTTGTATAAACGGGCTTCTGGCCCATCGTAAAAGGGGTTGTTCAGGAAGCGTTCGGCCGTTAAATCGGGCCGATTCAAATAGCCTTTAGCCACCTGAATACCACCCAAATAGAGTTCACCCGGCACACCCACCGGCACTGGCTCCAAATAGTCACTCAACACATAGGCTTGCTGATTGGTTAGCGGACGGCCGATATGCGTGCGCAGCACCCCATTTTCCCACCCATAGCTGCTTACTTCCGAAAATGTGCCGCCCACCGTAAACTCGGTCGGCCCATAACCATTCACCAGACGGGGATAATGCCCAAATGCTGCCTGCCAGCTTTTTATCCGGTCGGGCAAAATCTTCTCCCCGCCAAAAATAATCACCCGCACGGAAGCAGGTAAAGCCTTCTGGTGATCGGTGAGGTTGAGGGCCAATTCATGCCAGAAAGCGGTGGGGCAGGCCAGCGCTGTTAGCTGCCATTCCGCCAATTTGCGCAGGAATTCATCTACTTCCAGCATGGCTTCGGTGCGCAAGGCCAGTGTGGCCCCACTCATGAAGGCGCAGTAGATTTCCACAACGCTGCTGTCGAAGCTGATAGACGAAAATTGTAAACAGCGATCCTCTTTGGTTAATCCCAGATATTGGCCGGCTTGTTGGGTGAAATTGACCAACCCCTTGTGAGGAATGAGTACGCCTTTGGGTTTGCCTGTGGACCCAGAGGTGTAAATGATGTAGGCGGTATCATCGGGCGATATGTCAAGCGCCAAATCTGTCTTGCCCTGTTGAGCGATGAGGGGCCAATCGCGATCCAGACAGATGATCTCGGCGGCGGCGGTGGGAATTTGGGACAGTAGCTTTTCCTGGGTCAGGATGGCTAATACGTCGCCATCTTCGAGCATGAACTGCTGCCGTTCCAGGGGGTAGGTGGGATCAATGGGGATGTAGGCCTCGCCGCTTTTTTGCACGCCCATCATGGCGACCAGCAGTTGGGGTACGCGCTCCATGCTAATGGCGATGATTTTGCCAGCCCCGGCCCCGCGCTGGCGCAGGTAGCGGGCCAGTTGATTGGCCTGCTCGTTTAGCTGCTGGTAGGTAAGCTGGCCAAAGTCGCTGATGACGGCCAGGCGGGTGGGGTCTTCTTGTACGCGCTGCTGAAAATGGGAGACGAAGTTGGTGGGCTGGTAGTTTGCAATGAGGCGGTCGTTCCACTGGACGAGGAGTTGGTGCCTTTCGGCGGCGGTGAGCATGGGGATGTTCTGCACGGCCGTTTCCGGGGCCATCAGCCCATTGTGCAAAAGTTGTTGGAAGTGGGTGGTTAATTGATCAATTCTGGCAGTGGTGAAAAGTTCGGTGGCGTAACGGAAGCTGCCTTGCAAACGGCCGTCTATCTCCTGAAAATAGAGCGAGAGTGCGCCAAAATCGGCCGTTTGCCCCATACTAAACTGAACCTGTAAGGGGGGATGGCCTTCTTGCACCAGAATCTCAGCCACAGCTACATCACTGTGCTGAATGCCTGCCTCTACACGCTGCTGCACTTGCTGTACAAAAGCTAAAAAGGGAGGATTGTCATTCAGGCTGACGCGAATGGGCAGGATGTTGGCCGTCTCCTCTACGGCTGACCAGGGCACACCGACAATCATCTCCTCCTGCACCGCGTAGCGGGCCAACAAAACGGCATAAGCCGCCAGCAAAGAGGAAGAGTGCGTTAGGCCATACTTTTGCTGGAAAGCGTCAAGCGCAGAAACTGTCTCGGACTTTAAGGTAAAGGATGCCGCCGCAAAATCTGTAAGCTGCTGCTGGGGCACGTCCTTCATTAAAAAGGTCAGCGTCGGCCAATCACCAACCAACTGGGCTTGCCAATACGCCTTGGGCGACAAAGGCACAACCATATCAGAATTCTCACGGCTAATTCCAGGCACTGTCGTCATTCACAAATCCCTTTTTCACGATAAACATCAACACATCAGGCACACCAGACAATGACAAAGAATAAGTTAAGGCAAAATATCCTAAAATGTTGAGGCTTAGCTAGCATTTTTCTTCGTTGCGGGCCACGGTACTAAACAATGGCTATTTCCAAATACAGCCCACCGTAGCCGATTATACACTGTGAATATTAAGATATAAATTACAGCAAATTTAACACCAGGGTGCAGGCTGCCAACTGGAGGAAGTACCGTGGAAGGGGGGAGTGGGCTTAGATTTTTTCTGTATTAGCTTTTTTACGGGCTGTTTATTAGGGGAACGGCCGTTTCCCATTACAATGACTCCATG
>JACKBT010000006.1 GCA_020634415.1 Ardenticatenaceae bacterium | reverse complement strand
GGCAAGATTTTGACAATACGGCCGTCAAACATCACCGCCACCCGGTCAGCCAACCCTAAGACCTCATCTAATTCTGCCGAAACAACCAATACGGCCACACCTCTATCACGTTGAGCTACAATTTGCCGGTGAATAAATTCAATCGAGCCAACATCAATGCCCCGTGTCGGTTGGTTGGCGATGAGGAGTTTGACCGGGCGCGAAAATTCACGGGCGACAATGACTTTTTGTTTGTTACCACCCGACAGGTTACGGGCTGGTGTATGCACGTTGGGCGTACGGACATCATATTCACCGACTAGTTTGTTACCCTCGTTATCAATCGTGTCTTGATCGAGAATGAAGTGATGGGCGTAAGGGGTTTGATAATATCGGTTTAGCACCATGTTGTCGGCGATGGAGTAGGCCATGACCAGACCATGTTTTTCTCGATCTTCGGGGATGTGGGCCACACCCAACTCGGTGACTCGGCGCGGGGTGGCCTGGGTCACGTCTTGGCCGGCAATGGTAATACGGCCGTTTACCACCCCACGCAAACCCGTCAACGCCTCCACCAATTCACGCTGCCCATTCCCTTGCACCCCCGCCACCCCCATAATCTCACCCGCTCGCACATCCAAACTCAAATCTTCCACAATGACATGGCCGCGCTCATCGGCTACACTCAGATTCTCTACCTCCAGCACCACCTCACCCGGTTGCGAATCTTTCTTCTCCACCTGCAAAATGACCTTGCGCCCCACCATCAATTCTGCCAGACTGGCCTCAGTCGCACCTTGCGTGGGGATGGAGCCAACCATCTGCCCGCGCCGCATCACACTGACGCGATCCGAAATGGCGAGCACCTCTTTTAATTTGTGGGTAATGAAGATGATGGACACACCCTGCTCGGTCAGTTCGCGCATGATCTGGAACAGTTCGTTGGCTTCTTGGGGGGTCAGAACGGCCGTTGGCTCATCCAAAATCAAAATATCAGCATGGCGGTACAAAGCCTTGATGATCTCCACCCGCTGCTGCGTACCAACAGGCAGGTCTTCAACAACGGCCGTTGGGTCCACATACAACCCATACTTTTGCGACAACTCCTCCACCTGTTGTCGGGCAGTGCGCCGGTCAAGACGGCCGTACCGCACCACCTCCGCCCCCAGCATCACATTCTCCGCCACCGTCATCACCGGCACCAACTGAAAATGCTGATGCACCATCCCCACCCCACGATCAATCGCATCACGCGGATTACTCAGGACAACCTTCTCACCCTTCAGCCAAATCTCCCCCTCATCCGGCTTATACAGGCCATACAGCATATTCATCAGCGTACTTTTGCCCGCGCCATTCTCCCCCAACAAAGCCAAAATCTCCCCCTGATGCACCAGCAAATCCACAGCATCATTCGCCAGCACACCTGGAAACCGCTTCGTCAAACCTCTCGCTTCTAAAACAATGCGACCCTTCGCCATTTTACAATCCGTTATCGGTAATCCCTATACCGCTTACCCAGTTTCGTAGGGTTGCCCGCTGGCTGCGGGGGGACGCGCCCGCCCCACAAAGCCTGCCAACACCACAATCGTCAACAAATAAGGCAGCATTCCCACAAATTGATGGGGTATCTGCACATCAGAAAATTGCAACTGCGTTTGCCCTGCCGTCGCCAGACCAAACAGCAAGGCCGCTCCCCAGGCCCCAAAAGGTGTCCATTTACCAAAAATCATAACCGCCAGGGCCACAAACCCCCGCCCGTTAGTCATAGCTCGTTCAAACGAACCCACCGCCTCCAATGTTAAATAAGCACCCGCCAACCCTGCAATCGCTCCACCAATAATCACATTAACATAACGCATGAAATAGACATTAATACCCACCGTATCGGCCGCACTCGGATGCTCACCCACCGCCCGTGTACGCAAACCCCAGCGCGTGTAAAAAAGCATGTAATGCACGACAACAACCAGGAGTAAAGTCAAATAGGTAATGGGAGGATTGTTGAACAAAACGGGGCCAATCAAGGGAATATCAGCCAAAGGGCCAAGCCGAATGGGCAGCAATTTACCGGCTGTTGTCACCCCCACTTGGTAAAAATAACCAGTGAGGCCAAAGGCTAAAATATTGATGACTGTCCCCCCAATAATCTGATCCATCTTCAAGGTAACAGACATGAAAGCCAGCAAGGCCCCCAACAAAGCACCCGCTAATACACCCGCCAGAGCCGCAATCAATAAATTACCCGTCCAGGCATTGACCATAAAGCCCACAAAGGCGGCCATGAGCATCTGGCCCTCGATGCCAATATTGACGACCCCAGAGCGTTCACCCATCAGGCCGCATAAAGCACCCAGAACCAGCGGGGTTGATTGGCGCAGGGTGGAGGCGAGAACGGCCGTTGTCACCTGAGCATTCTGCCCATAAAAATAGACAATAGCCACAATAACCACCGCTATCAGCCAAAACAGCACCCGATTCAACAACCGTTTCGTGATAAATTCACCTATCCGTTCACCACCTGTCACCTTGCTTGCTGCCATATCATCAAGCTATGAACAGTAACCCCCAAACTGATCACAGATTACTATTCACCAATTCCAAACTATTGCCCACCCCAACCCGAACTCAGCGTCACCTTCTCCTCATCACCAGCCCGCACCCGAATCAGCCAACGCACAATCACATCGGCGGCGACAAAAAAGAGAACAAGTGCCAAAATCACATCAATAATTTCAAAAGAAACACCCGCATTAAACTGCATCCGGTTAGAACCAGCCCGCATAGCCCCCACCAACAATGCGCCAGGGATAACACCAAGCGGGTGAGTCTTGCCCAACAAGGCAATCGTAATGCCATCAAAACCCAAATTGGCATTAAAACCAGGCTGGAAACGGCCGACCACACCCAACGTCTCAATCGAACCACCAATACCCGCCAAAAAGCCACTCAGCGCCATCGTCAAAACCACCGTCCCCGACACCCGAATACCCGCATAATGCGCCGCATGAGGGTTCAGGCCCACCGTGCGAATCTCATAACCCAACGTCGTGCGGAACAGCAGCCACCAGGTAATAATCGCCGCCACAATGGCCAGAAAAAAGCCCACAGGAATACTGCCAATGGTGGGAATAACGGCCGTTTCCAAAACCGCCGGTGTTCGCGCCACAATATTACCCGGACTCGTGTCCTTCCAGGGGCCATCCGCCAAATAATCCGTCAGATTAATAGCAATAAAATTAAGCATGATCGTCGTGATCACCTCATGCGCCCCCGTATACGTCTTCAACGCACCCGGAATAGCCCCATACAAAGCCCCCGCCACACCACCCGCCAAAAAAGCCAGCGGCGCATGAATAATCGCCGGCAACCCTTGCACACCAAACCCCACCGCCGCCGCCGTAATCGCCCCAAACAAAAGCTGGCCCTGCGCCCCAATATTAAAAAGCCCCGCCTTAAAGGCAAAAGCCACCGCCAGACCGCTCAAAATCAGCGGGGTCGCCTTCTCCAACGTCCGGCCAAAGGTTTGCATAGAACCAAACGAACCATCAATCAAAGCCGCATAAGCCCGCAGAGGATTCGCTCCCGAAGCAGCCAAAATCACCGCACCCAAAACAGCCGCCAGCAGAACGGCCGTTATCGGCACACTCACCGCCCGCCATACACGCCTTATCACCACAAATCTACTGCTACCAGATGAAGAGTCAGGGGCCATACCAAACTGTCCGCACAGAAATTAGAAAATAAAAATGGCCGACTGGCCGCTGTCCAATCGCCAACATAGAAAATGTGCGATATACCCACTTTGGGCATATCGCACATTCACATCACACATACAAAAGCATCATCCTACGGATTGTAACCTGTAGCAATAGAGCCATCCAACAAACCAGTCTCAATCTCCGACAGACGATCCTTAATATCAGCACTCACGCCACTGTCAAAGTCATGGAAAGGAGCCAAACCCACATCACCAATAAAATTACCGGCGGGAAGGCTGCTATCTTTCGACATCGCAATCAAATTGCTCACAGCAGGCGTAATCAACTTCATCGCGCTAGAAATAAGGCAAGCATGGGCTTCAGGAACAGTCTCCCACTGGTCAGAGTCCACACCAATACAATAAAGCCCATCATTACCAGCCACTTCAATCAAAGCCCCATTACCCGTCTTGCCACCTGCACCAAAGACCACATCTGCACCCTGGTCAATGGCTTGTTTAGCTGTACTCGCACCCCACTCAGGGTCCGTGAAAGCCACATCCAAACCACCAGGATGGTAGGTGGAGATGAGGTTAATGTCGGCATTAATGTAACGAGCGCCATTCTCATAGCCTTCCTTAAAGGCCACCACAGGCGGAACCAAGTCTGTACCCAAAACGGCCGCTACCGTGCCACTTTCAGACAACATAGCCGCCAAAGCCCCAGCCATAAAACCAGCCTTATCTTCAGGGAAGATAACCCCAGCCACATTATCCACAGCTTCCACCTGGAATTGATCCACACCAATAAAATCAATGTCAGGATATTCGCCAGCAGCCGTCAGGGTTGCTTCACCCAGAGCAAAGCCGACCGTAACAATGACATCATAGTTCGCATCAGCAAACAAGGCGATATTGGCCGCGTAATCTTTAGCATCGGCCGTTTCCACATAGTTCACAAAATCAGCCTCAGCCGCTTGCACCCCTTCCCATGCCGATTGGTTAAAGGATTTGTCATCAATCTCGCCAACATCCGTCACCAGACCCACACAAAAAACATCTTCATCACCACAATCCTCTTCCGTAGGCTCGCCACCTGTGCAAGCCACCAATAAGAGACCAGAGATTAGCAACAATAAAGCAAATAATCGGGCATTTAACTTCAACATATCTTCTATTTCCTCCAAAGGATTATTTAGACTAGCTTGTGTAATGCCAGTCTACCATATGGTTTATCGGGAGAATTATACTGTGTTTCCAGCTACTCACAAAAGAGAGGTTTAAGAGCGGCAAAAGGCCTGCCAAAGCCTGATTTACTCCGAATGGGGCGCAGCCAACGCCAGCACCTCATCTACACCCCACAAAGGCGTTTGCAAAACGGCCGTTGCCCGCCCCACATCCAAACGGCAATCCAACGGCCACCGGGCATCACTCATCCCCACCACCAACGTCTCCCGCTCCAACACACCCCACCAATCCAGCATCCGCAAAGCAAACTCCGCCCGCGTCAAAACCTGCCGCCCCGCCACATTCAACACCCCCACATACCCATTCCCCACCAATTCCAGGCAAGCCCGACTCAACGTCTCCACCCACACCGGGTTACGCACCTGGTTGGCAAACAGCGTCACCGGTTCGCCCGCCTGCAAAGCCGCCGCCATCCAGGCCGTACCATGATCCATCTGCTTCAGACTGTAAATCAGCGAAGTCCGCACAACAACATGGTTTTCATACCGGCGCACAATAGCCTCCGCCTCCGCTTTGGCGCGGCCATATTCATTGACCGGCGTAGGCACGGCCGTTTCCCCATAAGGCGCAGCCGTCCCATCAAAAATCGCATCCGTCGAAATATGAACCAGCCGCACCCCCAACCTCGCCGCCGCCAGCGCCACATGCCGCGTACCCTGCACAATCACCGCACTCATATCATCCGGCCGATTCGAGCCAACCGTATGAATAATAACATCCGGTTGAAAAGCGTGAATAAGTGAGACAACGGCCGTTTCCTCCCGCACATCCACCCGCACACCGCCCGCCATCCCCAGCGGATCATGGCTAAAAAAAGTATAACAAACCGTATGTTCCGCTTGAGCCAACGGCACAAGACACTGGCCTAAAAAACTACTCCCCCCCGTAATCAGCACCCGCGCCACTAATCAATCACCTGCTCCGCCTTCAAAAGCGCATTGCGGGCCGCCGCCTGCGCCGCACGTTGCTTAGAACGGCCGTTACCCACCCCCCACATCTGCTCCCCCACCAACACCTGCACCGTAAACTCCTTCGCATGGTCCGGCCCATCCGTATGCACCACCACATAACGCGGCGTAATATTAAAATGCGCCTGCGCCCACACCTGAAACTCACTCTTCGCATCCTTATGCAGCGACTCCTCCAAAATATTCACCAGCGCCGGTTCAATCAATGGCTTCACCAAAGATTGCACCATCACCAGCCCCTGATCCAAATAAATCGCCCCAATCAACGCCTCAAACGCCGCACACAAAATCGGCAAACGCTCCCGCCCACCATTCTCCGCCTCCCCATACCCCAGCCGCAAAAAGCCACCCAACCCCCACAACTGCGCAAACTCCGCCAAACTCTTCGTCCGCACCAACGCCGCCCGCAAACTCGTCAACTCCCCCTCATCCATCTCCGGATACTTGTGATACAAAAACGCCCCCACCACAAAATCCAACACCGCATCCCCCAAAAACTCCAACCGCTCATTATCCTCCAGCACCATATCTGGATTCTCATTCAGATACGAACGGTGCGTCATCGCCCGCGACAAAAGCGAATGATCGCGGAACAGAAACCCCAACTTTTCTTCCAAAACGGAGAGATTATCCATTTGATAAGTACGCAATTACGCAATGACGCAATTACTTAAACTCCTTAAACACCAACACCGCATTATGCCCGCCAAAGCCAAAGGCATTATTCACGCAAATCTGCACCCGCCCCTCCCGCGCCTTATTCGGAATATAATCCAAATCACAAACAGGGTCTGGCGTTTCATAATTAATCGTCGGCGGCATCACCTGGTCACGAATCGCCAGCGTACAAAACACACTTTCAATCGCCCCCGTAGCCCCCATAATATGCCCCGTCATAGATTTCGTCGAGCTAATCCCCACATGGTAGGCACTATGACCAAGAGCAGCTTTAATAGCGGCCGTTTCCGAAGCATCATTCAGCGGAGTCGCCGTGCCATGCGCACTAATATAATCCACCTCATCCGGGTTCACCCGTGCATCCCCCATCGCCATACGAATCGCCCGCGCCGCACCCACCCCACCTTCCGAAGGTGCCGTAATATGGTGCGCATCCGTCGTTTGCCCATAACCCACAATTTCCGCATAAATATTCGCCCCACGTGCCCGCGCATGTTCCAAACTCTCAATCACCAACATGCCACAGCCCTCCCCCACCACCAGACCATCCCGATTTCTATCAAACGGCTGCGGCGCATCCACCGTCTTCGCCGATGTCGCCCCCGCCCGTTCAAATCCACCCACCGCCACATGCGTCACAATAGACTCACTACCGCCCGTCAATGCCGCATCCATCATCCCCATCTGCACTGCCCGAAAGGCATGGCCAATGGCATCACACCCAGCCGCACACGCCGTCGTAATCGTCGGTGTCGGCCCATGAATCCCATAATCAATCGCCAGCATACCCGCCGCCCCATTGGGCATAATCATCGTAATGGCAAAAGGACTCACACGGCGCAGCCCCTTATCAATAATGACATGCTCCTGCTCCACCAACGTTTGCACGCCCCCCACCCCCGTGCCCATCACAATGCCAATCCGCTCCCGGTTGGCATCCGTAATCTCCAAACCTGAATGGCGCATGGCTTCATTGGCGGCCACCGTAGCCAACTGCTGATACCGATCACGACGGCGGGCCTCACGACGGCCGATTGCCTCATCAGCATCAAACCCCTTCACCTCACACAAACCACCCGCAATATGTTCGCCTTTTTCTATGAGTGTAAAGGGGCCAAGACCCGATGTGCCAGCCAACAGATTGGCCCAGGTATCAGGCACGTTGTGGCCTAAGGGGGTTATCACTCCCATACCCGTGATAACGACACGGTGTTTGTAACCATTCTCCATCTTAACGTCTCTCCTCACTTCTAAATTTCGAGCTTGAGTAATGAACGGGTCTTCCCCACTTGAAGAATGACCCCATTACCCAATTACTTTATTTCATTTTTGTTTTAATTATCTTTTTCCGTTGCTTGATAATGCCCTTCTACCCAGACACTTTTGTCTGGCCCTACTTCCTTTTTCCACACCGGCACAATCTCTTTCAGGCGATCAATGCCATACCGGGCCGCGTCAAACACACCCTGATCGCGGTGGCCGGAAGCACAAGCCACAAAAGTTGTCAGGTCGCCCACGCCCAGCTTGCCAATACGCTGCACAATGGCAATGCCTTTCACTTGCGGCCAACGTTCCCAAATTTCTTGGGCGATTTGGGCCATTTTTAGCTCGGCCATTTCGGAATAGGCTTCATATTCCAGGTGGATGGTTGCTGGCGGCAGGCCATCGCGCTCGGTTTGTCCGCGCACGGAGCCAGTGAAGGTGACGATAGCCCCCACATCGGGTTGGGTCAGGTGGGCGTGGATGGCGCGAATGTCGGGTTCGGCCTCGCTGAGGGCAAAGTAGGTGGGGTAGGGAAAGTTACCGCCGCTGACGGGGGGGAACAAGGCAACTTCATCGCCTGTTTGAATGGGGGTGTGGGGGGAGGCAAAGGCTTTGTTGACGGCGACGAGGACGGTGGGCAGGGCAGGGGCCAGTTGAGGGTAATCGGCAGCAACGGCCGTTAACAACTGCTCCACCGTACTCGAATCCGGTAAGTCAACTTCAATCTGGGGTTTGCCAGCCCGATCTTTGAGCGTGGCAAATAATCTTATCGTCAATTTCATGGTTTGTTTGCCATAAGCTGAGTGCTTTCAGCATCTAACTGCCAATCACCGCTTTGCCCCCCAGCTTTGCGGACAACATGCACATCGGTCAGGCGCATACTGCGGTCTACCGCTTTGGCCATGTCGTAGATTGTGAGTCCGGCGACGGTAACGGCCGTTAACGCCTCCATCTCCACCCCCGTCTTACCCGTCAACCGTACCGTCGCCTCAATATCCACACAACTCTTGTCCGCATTCAGCCGACAAGTCACATCAATATGATTTAAAAGCAGGGGGTGGCAAAGGGGAATCAAGTCACTCGTGCGCTTGGCCGCCATCACACCAGCCAACTGCGCCACCGTCAGCACATCCCCCTTCTTCATATTCCCTTCAGCAATCAGCCGCAGCGTCTCTGCCTGCATCAGCACCGAACCACGAGCCACCGCCACCCGCTCCGTATCCGGCTTCTGCCCGACATTGACCATCTTCGCCTGCCCACTCTCATCAAGATGTGTTAACTGTTTACTCATAGATAAGTTACGATTTTACCGAAAATCAATAAAGCGGCGAGAATCAGCGGGCCACACCCCATTAGGGGGTGCTGGTAATGGTTATCGGGAAAGATGCCACATTGTTCGCCTCATTCGTTTCAGAAACATTGTTGGCCACATCGGTCACAACATATATGTCATAAACCCCTGGTGCCGCTGCTGGCCAACTAATCTCCACCGTCTGATGTGTCCCACAGCCCATTAGGGCTAAAGATTGATCGGAGCCTATTTGCACCCCTCCCCCAGCCGGATCATCATCATAAAACCTGACTAAGATGGGCTTTGTAATCAATGCCGTATTGCCACTGTTGGCAATGGTAGCCTGCAAGGTAACTGTAATAGAACTGCTCAGAGTTACCGTTTCACTCAAAAGGGCCGTCGGATAATAATCAACTTCGGGGCTTTGTTCGTCTATCAGTGCCGCATAATTTTGCCCCATTACAGAGAGGGCACGAGGGGGAGAAGTATTGGCAAACAGATAGCCATTAAACTCGTCCGTAGGTGCGCCAGTGCTATACCATGACCAGCCTTGTACCAGACGATAGCCATCATGGGGATCACCCAGCAAAGGGTCTGTGGCCGTCAACATATAATTGACCGACGCATCCATGAAAGTGTTTACTCTTGCCGGGGGGAAGCCTAACCAATCGGGCATGAGAACACCATATTCAGACACAAGCAGCGGCAGTTCGTTATACCCATTATCAAACATCCACTGCCGGAAAGCGACAAGGCGATCCTGAAACATAGTGATGTTGTCATTATCCTCAATGGCAATTATTTCACCAGAAGGTGCATCAATGCCCGGAGGAATTTCAGCCCCCCAACAGTTGTTGGGATCATGGTCACAGCTTACTTCGTTGAGAATGAAGTTATGGATGCTCCAACCATCAGCGGGTAAAGAGGCTCCACCATTTTGCTGCTCATAACTGGCAAGGATCATATCTAAGTATTGCAGGCGGATGGGGGTGGGCTGCACGATGGTTCCGGCGAAGATGCGGGCTGTGGGATCGGCCGTTTTAATAGTGGTATACAGCTCGTGGTAAGCAGCCGCATAAACATGTGGCTCAATATCATCCTGATAAATCCGTCGGTCCGGCTCATTGCCAATAAACCAATAAGCACCAGGATTCCCATCAATAGCGTCCAGAAGGGCTGCTCCACTGGGGCTGTAAGTGTAATCGGCGGCATTTGGCCCCGTTTGGGTCAGACGAATGATTGGGCCATAGTGCGCCCCGCTTGGCCGCACAGGGTTAGGATTCGCCTGATAGTTCACATACCAACCTAAAGGCAGATCATCTATCTGTAAGTTGGCAAAGGACTCAATCACATTGACACCAAAACGGCAGTTCAAGGGGGTTCCGTTCATGATGGTGGGTAAGAATTGTGTGTGCACACCCAACGGCGTAGCCTGAACAGGGGTGAGAGTTCCCCAGTAATAATTCAGCAGCGTCAGAACGGCCGTTACCCCCAACACCCCACCCACCTGCCACCAGTGCAGCTTAGTTACCCCCCTCATCGTGCCACCTCCACATAAAGCGGATTCGCCCCCACCGTCACCGTAACCAGGCCATCTACACTTCCATCCGCTCCATCCTGAACCACAAACATATCCCCCGTCAAACTATCCGTCACCTTAGCTGTTGTCGCCACAATTTGCAGCGGTGCCGTCTCCATCGTATCCACACGATTGAGCCAGGCCACATACAAATACCGCTGATGCACATTATCCTCAAACAAATGCGCCTCCATAAAAGAGTGCCCCATCTCAACGGCCGACAATGAACGCACAAAATGCGTCGTACCCAACTCAGCCACCATATTCTGGTAAACCGTATACGACAACTTTGGCTCAACAAGCGGCCCCTCCGTCACCAACCCATTCATAAACGGATACGGAAAAGCAGGGTCAAACAGAAGCCACCAAATCATCACATCCAAATCTGCAGCCATACTTTCTGTAAACAACTGCACCACATAACGCGCCTGTATTTCTGGAGAGCCAGGAATAAACGCGCCCGGCCTTTCATTACTCATCCACCCCGCCTCGGTGACAATCACCGGCTTTTCCAAACCATAATCTGCCAACACCGAACGCACAGCTTCTGCCTTACCCAACAAGCCTGGGCCAAGATTATTCGTCCACCGCGAATAAAAAGCCGGATATGAATGGAAATTCATCACGTCAAAATAGTTGCCGCCACCAGCAGCCAACACATCCGACAAAAAACTTTCCACAAAAGGCCCACCCTCAGCTTCAAACCAATCTAAAGCCAAACCCCCAATGACCACCTGCGCCTGCGGATTGGCAGCTTTAATCGCCGGGTAGATCGTGGCCAACATATTGGCATATTCTGCACCGTGGTCGCCCCAATGCATGGGTTCAGCAAAATAAGGGCTGTTGACATCGGAATTGTTATCCGGCTCATTATAAATCTCCCAATAGGTCACAATAGGCGAACCGGGCGCATCTTCAAAGCCATCCCCATCAAACCGTTCCACAATGGCCGACATAAATTCGGCAAAATCATCAAGAGCGTCAGGATAAAGCGGCCCATTTTCGGCAGGGGCCGCCCAGTCGGGCGCAAATTCAATGGTGCCAATGACATTTAGCCCCCCATTTTCTGGATGCGCCACCGCGTATGCCCCATCAGCAGAAGACCAATTGTAGGCATCGGGAGTTACATTAACAGGTTCAATGCTGCGCCAAGAGGCCCGATTGCGCATCCACTTGGCATTGGTGCCGATAAGGCTGTCGTAATAGACGCTGTCGGGCTGGATGTCCCCATACGTCTGGACACCAAAAATAGGCGACAGGCTGCTGTCGTATTTATCATAGATCAAGGGCAGATAGGCGGTTGAAATACCTGTGGCGGAAACGGCCGTTCCCCCCTGCCAAACAACAACACCCATCATTACTACCAAAAAAACACCAAACAAACTTATCCATCTATTCATAACAAACCCATCATTTACTCACAAACGGCAGCAGCGTTTGATAAAAATAAGGTGGATACCAGGCAGCAATTTTATTACCGTCACTTTCCACAACCCAGGCCACCCCATCAGCCGCCACAGCAATATCTGTAGGCTGACTATTGGCAGTAGGCAAAGCATACATGCCAAACGACACTAAATTCCCAAAAGAATCTAAAACAAGCCGGCCCACTTGCCCGGCTTGTTGACTGGTAAACCACAACTGGCGTTGGCTGCTAGACCCCGTATACGCCAAAGAATTAGCAGCCATAGGCAGCACATACCAACGCCAAAACGAGACGGTGCCTTCCGCATAACGGCCGATTCGCATCATCGTCGGCGCCGTCACCCATGGCCCCGCACTATCCAGCGCCAAACCATCCGGCGGAAACGCCGGAATACCAATATCACTAACAGGAATATTCACAAAAGAACCATTGGCCACAACCAACTCCGCTACCCGATTCACACCAGGAGCTGTTATCCACACACTATTGGGATTCAGCACCTCAATCCGCGTCGGCTCGCCAGCCGCAAAGTTATAAACAAAGCTCGTAAAACTATCCAAATCCGGCTGGTAACGCACAATCTGGTTAGCCAGCAGTTCTGTAAACCACACATTGCCATTGCCGTCTACATCCAGATAAAGAGGGCTGTAATTGTCCGGCACGGCTGTTTCCGTAATCATCCCCGTCACCGGGTCCAACTGCCCAATCCGATTGCCACCTGGCTCCGTAAACCACACCAGACTGCCATCATAAGCAATGTCAAAAGGCTCACTACCAGCCGTCAAGGAATACGTCGTAAAGGCAAAATCCACCGTAGACGTTACCACCAAACGACCAATCGCATCACTCTCAGCCATCGTAAACCAGATGCGGCTGGGCGGCCCTGCCGTCTCAATTACCAAATTTTGCGGCTGGCTGGCAGCTTGTGGAACCGGAAATTCGACAATAAACCCATCCTCGGCCCCCGCACTCTGCTCCAAGCCCCAAACGGCCGTTACCACCACCAACACCCCCAGCACAACCACCAATACAACCACTTTCCCTTGTCTAAACATATTAGCACCCCTAACCGCATCCCTGCTATTCATTCTCCACCACCGACTGCCAGTGCCAACTGGCTGGCATCTCAATCAACCCCTGCACCTCACCCTCACTCGCCCGCGTCACCCGAAACGAATAAGCCTGCTGATGATAATCATACGTCCAAGAAGTACGGCTGTCATGAACGGCCGTCGTCAGCAAATATCGCGCCGGCAGCAGCGGCAAACACTCAATCTCATAACGCACCACCCCCTTACCCTCCACCATCCCCATTTGCAGCCCCGCCACCCGCGTATTCGGCCCATTCACATGCGTCCCATCCTGCCGATAAATCGCCAGACCAAACTCCGGGTTCGGCACAGCCTTATGCGCCACATAAGCCATCTCAACCGTCAACGGCCGTCCCGTCTCAAACACCTCCTGCTCCACACCCGCCCCATCCAACAAACGCACCGCCGTAATCTCCACCTCCCGGCTGCCCCGCCGCGCCGCCGAACCATTCTGAATCACAAACTGCCGATCCCCCTGCCGCATCATCGCCTCATTGTAAGCCTCCGCCACCTCATCCGCCATCCCCGCCATACGGATACGGCCGTTCTCCAACCACACCAAATGCGTACACAACTTCCGCATCGTCTCCAAATTATGGCTCACAATCAAAATCGTCGTCCCCTGCCGCTTCATCTCATAAATACGATCAATACACTTCCCCTGAAACGCCTGATCCCCCACCGCCAACACCTCATCCACAATCAAAATATCCGGCGACACATGAATCGCCACACTAAACCCCAACCGCATATACATCCCCGACGAATAATGCTTCACCGGCATATCAATAAACTCAGCCAGCTCCGAAAACGCCACAATCTCATCAAACCGCTGCGCAATCTCCGCCTCCGTCAGCCCCAACACCGACGCATTCAAAAAAATATTCTCCCGCCCCGTCAAATCATTATGAAAACCAGCCCCCAACTCCAGCAGCGCACTCACCCGCCCCCGCACCATCACCGCACCCGCCGCTGGCCGCAAAATACGCGCCACCAACTTCAGCGCCGTACTCTTGCCACTACCATTACGCCCAATCAGCCCCACACACTCCCCAGGCATCACATCAAAACTCACATCCTGCAAAGCCCATAAGTCCCGATCAACCTTCGGCTTCGGTGTGCGAGAAAATATCCCCGTAATTGTCTCTAAAATCGTCTGAGGTTTCTGACCCTTAAACTCAAACCGCTTGCTTACATTCTCAAAACGAATGACTGGTTCTTCCGTCATAAACAGCCTTTTCTCATAAAAAATCGCGTCATTTTAACCGAAAAGGGTCTAAAACGAAAAACGCAAAACGTAAACAAGCCATTTTACGTTTTACGTTTTTCACCTTCTCTCATAAACCACTCGGCCATTGCACACCGTCACCGCCACCCGCACCCCCAGCATTTCCTCCGGATCAGTCACAAAAATATCGGCCGTTAACAGCACCAAATCCGCATACATACCCACCCTAATCTGCCCCTTCACCTCCTCCTGAAACTCCGCATACGCCCCGTCCCGCGTATAGCTGGCAATCGTCTCCGCCAGCGTTTGCGCCTGCGCCACATACCCCTCACCCCAAGGCTGCCGCGTCAGCGCCGCATGAATCCCAGCCATAGGGTCTGGCGAAGCCACCGACCAATCGCTGCCAAAAGCCATGATCGCCCCCGCCTCGCGCAGCGTGCGCCAGGCAAAACTACGATCCCAATCCGCCTCCGTCACACGCTCCCGCCACACATCCTCATCCCCCACATTCGGCGCGTGCAAAGGCTGCACCGAAGCAATCACCCCCAACTCGGCAAAACGGGGCAAATCGGCCATATCAATCAGCTCAATATGCTCCACACGATGGCGGCGGTCACGACGACGGCCGTTTACCCCCTGCGCCCACTCATAACCATCCAGCACCCGCCGCACCGCCCCATCACCACAAGCATGAGTAAAAATCTGCAAACCCAGCCGGTCCGCCTCCGCCACCATCGCCGCAAAATGCTCCGTCGGGTAAATCGGCTCACCAAAATTATCTGGCTGATCAGGATAACCTTGCAGCATAACGGCCGTATAACTCTCCAACACCCCATCCATAAAAAACTTCACACAGCCACCCCGCACCATCTCACTGTTAAACTGCTCCCGCAGCGCCACCGCCTCCGTCGCCAACGCCGCCAACGGCGTTTCCGGCCGAATGCTGTACGGCACATACACCCGCAGCGTCAACTCCCCCGCATCCTCCAGCGCCGCATACAACCCCGCCTGCGCCGCATCCCCATCCATATTATGCACACTCGTCACCCCCAAAGATGCCAGATAGGCCAGCCCCTGCCGCAAAGCAGCCCGCTTATCATAATCATCCGGCTTCGGCATAGCAGCCTCCAGCAACACTCCCGCCTCCGCCTCACGCAACTCCCCCGTCGCCAACCCATCCGCCCCCATCAACACCCCCACCGTCGGGTCAGCCACGCCCTGCAACATCCCCGCCCGCTCCAACGCAACCGTATTCAGCCAAGCCGTATGCCCATCATACGCCGTTAAAACCAACGGCCGTTCCCCCTCCATCCCATCCAAAACCAGCCGCGCCCCATCATCCGGCAACACCCCATAACGCAGCCCTGACCCCTGCAACCACGCCATCTGCGGATTCGCCGCCCCATAAACCCGCACCGCCTCAGCCAACGCCGCCAACGTCCCCACCCCCGCCAACTGAATATCCGCCAACCCCAACGACCCCGACAACAGATGCAAATGACTATCAATAAACCCCGGCAGCAGCGAACCGCCCTGCCCATCAATCACCCGCGTGTCAGCCCCTTGCCACGCCACCGCCTCGGCAGCACTGCCCACAAACACAATACGCCCTGCCCGCACCGCCACCGCCTCTGCCCAGGGGTTGGCCTCATCCACAGTGTAGACTTGAGCGTTGGTAATAATGAGATCGGCCGTTTTCATCATAAGTAGATAATTTGTAACTGTTCACCCTCCCGGAGGTTTTCCCCCCAGAGAGCCTCCGCACAAGAAGCCTCCGGGAGGATTTTTCACTCGAGGGACTGAATAATTACGATAATTCAAAATTTGTAGCAAGTGGCAAGTAGCAGAATGAACTTACCTGCCCCTTGCCACCTGCCACCTAATTATCCGCAAGCTACGGCTTCGTCACAAACGGCAAATAAAGCTGATGCAGCTCCACCGTCAGCGTCAGCGGCACAGAAACCACAGGCTCATCAGGGTCATTGCCAGCTACCAGCAGCGTACCCGTATAAACACCAGGCATCAGCCCCGTTGAATCAAACGTCACCATCACCTCGGTTACACCAGACGGCAATGTGCCGCTTACCGGATCAACCGTCGCCCAGGGAATATCCGCCAGTGGATAACCCGAAAGCACAAAAGGCAGCCCCTGCGGATGCCCGCCGCTGGTCACAGGCACCCAGGTATCGTTAAAGTATTGCAGCGCATTCCCCGTCGTCACCACCCCGCTGATTGTCACCAGCGGCACCCAGGGGCCAGACAGGCTTTGTGAACCATCGCTCTGCCATTCCAGCCAATAGGTTCCCGGCGGCAAGACAAAGCCGCCGCTGGCTGTGTTTTGCATCACGGGGCGCGTGGTGGCTGTGATGATTGACTCATCCACCCGGTAAATGCCTGACCAGGCCGTGTCTACCAAAGAATTGTCCATGCCAGGGTTGATGAGGATGCTGCTGCCCGGATCATCGGGCGGGCCATCCCAAATGCGGTAATTAACGGCCGTCATCGTCGAAGAAAGCGTCGAACCCGTCTGATAAGCAAAGAATTCAACCCCCGCCACATACCAGCCATTGGCATCCGTCACCGTAAAATCATCAGCCACCGTGTTCCCCCCCTGTATCTGATGCGCATACCCAAAAGAAGAAAGCCCCAGCGAATTTTGCACCACACTGGCATCTGCTCCGCCAGCCCCCGCCCCCGGCATCGTCACCAGCGGGCCATTGTCATACAAAACCTGCGTAGGCGGTGCAGCTACTGGGCCAAAATACACCGGCTGCGGCAGACGGCTCTCGCTGGCCGCCCAGACCTCATCAGCAGCGGCAGCGGCTTTGTGGAATGTCCCCGCTTCGCCCGTCAGCGGCGGCAAGAGGGACAAAATCGGCCGTTGCGCCACTGGCACTTCATACGATTCATGCACCATCCACGTCAACGTCATATCGCCGCTGTTGCGGATAGAAAGCATCTGCTGCGTTTGTACATTGGGTGGCTGTGTCGCCGTCAGTGCGGATGGCACAACGCTGATATCAGGAGCCGCCAGCGTGGGCAAAAGACACCAACTTTGCAGCGTCCCCGAATCCCCAGCCGCATTGTCGCTAACACGCAGCTCCCATTCACCCGCCAGGTCTTCCCCATCAAAAGCGGTCAGCAAGCCATTGTCCGCCGGATCACCGCCCACGTAGCGGCCAGCTAAAGCCAGGTTAGATGTTCCACAGCTTGTCTCCACAGCGCTGGCCGCTTCATCATCCACAATCGCCCGCATGTTATCCGAGCTGCAGCCAAAGGTTGTGGCCGGATTACCGGGCCGATTGATAAGTTCAACGGCCGTTCCCGTGTCCACATGCTCCAACGTAAAGCGCAAATCACCCACCCAGGTATGTTCCACTTCCAAATAAACATCCAAATCGGTCAGCGTCCCCAGGCCGTTGAGGTTCATCGTGGTCAGCGTACCAGTCACATTGTTATCGGGGATAGACAGGTTGGGGGTGCGGCAGGTGTTGGGGTAATTGGCAATGACGGTAGCCCCATCTACGTAAGCAACGGTATCGGTGGGGCCGGGGTTGGCGGCCGTCCAGGTGGCGGTGTTCACGGTAGAGGTGTTGATAACGGCCGTTTGCGTCAACGCCGCTGAGCCACCTGGAGCCAATGTAAAGGAAAAGTCAGCCAAAACCGTGCCCAATTCACTATCAGTCAAATCATGCACCGTCAACGTCACATTACCCGTATTCGCCACCCGATAACAGTACGTCACCGCCGTGCCGGGCGAGACCACAATGGTTTTGGTGCTGGCGCACTCAGCCCCCAGCCCCACCGTTTTTGTCATCACAATCAACTGCCCCCCGCTCAAAGCCTCTGTGGGCGGAGCCTCTTTTTGTTGCGGCTGGCCCGCTACCACCGGCTCATCATCAGCCAATGCAGCCGCCGTTACCAATGAGGCCGTCATGAGGGTCAGAACGGCCGTTACAATCAACACAATTACCAATACTCTTTCTCGTTTCATAGCTCAACCTCCATAGATGTTACTCCGAAAAACTCCGTTTATTACTGAATCCGGTGTAGTCTCCAGAGTAGATGATGAGAGATTGGAGATTGGAGTTTAACTAAACTCCAATCTCCAATCCCCACTTAGTAGGTTATTCAATTCTCATACCTTAAAGTCCAACCCGGTCCGCATAGATACAAATCTAGGTGAATTCCACCAAAAAAGCAACGCCCTTTCCAAACTCAACTTAGAAAATCCGTGCTATAATCCCCCTTTACACTTGCACCAAGAAAAAGTTATGTCAACTACTTACGTCGTCATTGATCTAGAAACCACCGGGCTAGATGCCCACCGAGATGCCATCATCGAGATAGCGGCCGTCACCTTCCAGGGCAATGAAGTGCTGAACGAATTCAGTTCGCTCGTCTATCCGCAGCAAAAAATCCCCGACTATATCACCGAGTTAACCGGCATAGACGACAAAATGGTCGCCGATGCCCCCAGCCTCACCACCCTGCGCGTGCAGATGCGGCGCATCTTGGGCGACAACATCCTCGTCGGGCATAACATCGGCTTCGATCTTGGCTTTTTGCATGAGGCCGGGCTGGGGCTGGGCAACCACGCCCTAGACACCTTGAAATTGGCCTCCATTCTCGTACCCGAAGCCGGCCGTTATAACCTGGAATCACTGGTGCAAACCTTAGGTTTACCCGACCCCGGTCAGGGACAAGCCCACCGCGCTCTGGAAGATGCCATTCAGACTGTAGAACTGTTTTTGGCTTTGCAGGAACGCGCACTGGCCCTGAACTGGGGCGCATTGGAAGAAATTGTTCTGGCTGGACGACGGTTGGGCTGGCCGGAGACCTTCTTCTTTGAAGAGGTCTTGGCCCAAAAGGCCAAAGATGCCTTTTCTGGCCGAGAGCAGCGCGGGCGGCTGACCCGCCTTTACAATCCACCCAAACTCACCGGGCAGATTCCCGTTCCCTCAGACGAGCCAGCCATGTTAGATGTTCATGCCCTGGTGCAAATGATGGGGCCAACGGGCAATTTCAGCCGGGTGTTTGCCGGCTTTGAACTACGCGAACAGCAGGTGGATATGATGGTGGCGGTGGCGGAGGCGTTTAATGCCGGGGAGCATCTGCTAGTGGAAGCAGGCACAGGCACGGGCAAGTCGGTGGGCTATTTGCTGCCAGCTTCGTTTTGGGCCAATCAAAACGGCCGTCGCGTGGTCATCTCCACCAACACCATCAACTTGCAGGATCAACTCGTCAACAAAGACATCCCCGAACTGCAAAAAGTGCTGCCCTTCACCCTGCGGGCGGCCGTGCGCAAAGGGCGGCGCAACTACATCTGCACCCGCCTCTTCCAGCAGATGCGCCACAGCGGGCCGAGCAGCGACGACGAAATGCAGCTTTTCGCCCGCATCCTGCTCTGGCTGCCCCACACAGAGGCGGGCGATGTGGCCGAATTAAACCTGCGCACACAGGGCGAGCGGCAGGCGTGGAACAAGTTGAGCGGCGAGAACGCCGTCTGCACCACCGATCATTGCCAGGCCGAAAACTGCCCCCTCAACCGCACCCGCATGAAGGCCGAACAGGCCCATCTGGTCATTGTCAATCATTCGCTGCTGCTCTCGGATGTGGCTAATAATGGGCATATTTTGCCCGACTTTGTGGATCTGATTATTGATGAGGCGCATCATTTGGAGTCGGCGGTGACGGATGGCCTCAGCTTCCGCGCCGACAAGCGGTCGCTGGAGGCAATTTTTGATGAGATTACCAAGCCGCGAGCGGGCATGGTGGCCGACTTGCAAAGCCGGGTGCGGGCGGCTGTGCCCGCCGAAATTGCCGAGACGATGGATGGGTATGTAGATGGCTTGCGGCGGGATGCCGCAACGGCAGTTCTGGAACTCGACGAATTTTTCACCACCCTCGACTACTTTTTGCAAGGCCAAATTAGCGGGCACAGCCAATATGCCCAGCAAGTGCGGCTGGTTTCCTCCGTGCGCAGCCAACCCGATTATGATCACGTTGCCATTAGCTGGGACAATTTGAACAACTATCTGAAGGCGTTGAGCAAGGCGTTTGAGAAGCTGAGCCAGAGTATTGCCGATATTACTGCTTCGTTTGATATTGAAGATGGCGAAGAACTGCGATTGGCGTTGGCGAGTAACGGCCGTTCCCTCGAAGAAATCCGCGTCAACCTGGATGGCATCCTGGCCGAACCCCATGAGGGCATGATTTACTGGGCCGAGGTATATAAAAACTACATCTCCCTCCATGCCGCGCCGCTCAATGTAGGGCCATTGGTAGAGCAGCACATCTTTGGGGCCAAGGAGACGGTGATTTTGACCAGTGCCACCATGCGCACGGCCGATGTCACCACCAACGAAGGAGCCAACTTCGAGTACATCCGCCAGCGGCTGCACGCCCACGAGGCCACCGAACTGGCCGTCGGTTCCCCCTTCGACTACAAAAACCGCACCCTCCTCTATCTGGCAACCGACATCCCCGAACCCAACCAACCGGGCTACCAACGTTACGTAGAAGAGGCCATTACGGAGCTGGCCCTGACGTTGGGTGGGCGCACGATGGTCTTGTTTACCTCCTACGGCCAGCTTTCACAAACAGCCAAAGCCATCGAAGGGCCGCTGGCGCGGGCGGGCATTGCCACGCTGGCCCAACTGCAAGGGGCCTCGCGGCAGCAGTTGCTCGATCAGTTTAAGCAGCCGGGCAGCCGCTCGGTGCTGCTGGGTACACGCTCGTTTTGGGAGGGGGTGGATGTGCCGGGTGAGGCTTTGCAAGGGCTTATCCTCACCAAGTTCCCCTTTGATGTGCCTTCTGACCCTATTTTTGCGGCACGGTCGGAGACGTTTGACAATTCGTTTTTCCAATATTCGATTCCTGAGGCGGTGCTGCGGTTTCGGCAGGGATTCGGCCGTTTGAACCGCCGCCAGACGGATGAAGGGGTGGTGCTGATTTTGGATAAGCGGATTGTGACGAAGCGGTATGGGCAGCTTTTTTTGGATGCGTTGCCGGATTGTATGGTGGTGCGGCAGCGGATCGGCCGTTTGCGGGAACTGACCTTACGCTGGCTTAGCCAAGACCGAAATCGCAATTTGTAGCTGGATACGGCCGTTTTCTATCCGCCAAACAGCCAATGGCGTAATGACGCGAATATTTTGGTAGCTGACCGACAATTATTCACGCTTTCTCTCTGGCGAATAGGAAAATATACCTATATACAAAACCCAGCGACCCTGCCAAATTTAACTTGCGCAAACCCTGATGGTTACGGCATTTTGGGGACTGACATAAATTAGTCATACTTGACGAAGGGAGTCACCAACTTTCACTTAAAAGGCTCATCAACCAGAAGGAATTTGGCTAATTGCTTTGTAGAATTAGATAAGGAGGCTTCTGTTTTGTCGGGATAGTTAAACAACTTTGGCGTACAGTGAAATGACAAGGATGGCAAGGCGATGGTATCTTGCACAAGAATTTCTTTTATATTTATTGGTAAGGATGTATCAAACATAAGTTGATAATCACTGGCAAAAGTAACTGTCAACTTAAAAATACAAATGGAGAATTGCACATGAAAAACAGCCGACGTTTATTATTAGTTTTGTTATTAATGATGGGCCTTATTCTGGTTGCCTGTGGTGGTGGCGAAGAAGAAGCTACTCAGGAACCTGCGGCCACCCAGGCTCCCGAAGCAACGGACGAACCGGAACCGACTGACGAACCAGAACCAACCGACGAACCGGAACCGACTGACGAGCCGGAACCCACTGACACACCTGAACCAGAACCAACGGATACCCCTGAACCAGAACCAACCCCCACAGCCGATGCCGCTTCTGGCTTTGAACTGTTTGAAGACACCGAAAATGGTGTTTCTGTGCGCTACCCGGCTGATTGGTTTACCCAGGGCGCGTTTGGCCTCAACACCTTTGCTTCCGCCGAAGAACTGCTCGATTCACCAGACCCTGGGGAAGAGGGTGGGATAGCGTTAGTCATTGCTGGTTCTTCAGAGGAGATTGGAACCAGTGATCCTGTAGAAGCGATTAATAGGGCTTCGGATGAATTTGACTTAGGGGATGGGACTGAGTTTGTGGATGGGCCAACGGCCGTTACCATCAACGGTCAAGATGGAGCCATCGCCACCATCAGCACCACCTCCGACAACGGCACCCCCCTGTCGGCTCTCTTTGCCATCGTCTTTAATGGTGAGCGAGCGGCCGTTTTCATTGGCGTAACCCCCGCCGAGACCGAAGCCGACTTCTTCCCCACCTTTGAAGCCATGATCAACACCATGACGGTGAGCGAACCGGCCGTTGTCGAAGAGCCGGGCCTGGACTTGCCCGAATCGCAGGGCTTCCTGCTGTACGGTGACACCATGAACGGCACCATCGGGGCCGACGAAACCGTTGTCTGGGACTTCATCGGCATCGAAGGCGAAGTTTTCGATTTAACCGTTGAACCCGCCGAAAGCTTAGATGTCATCGTAGACATTTTGGATGCCGAAGGCAATTCCATTCTGGGCGGCGAACTAGACAGTTCCTTCGGTACAGAAGCTGCTACCGGCGTGAATGTCCCCTCCACCGGTGATTTCTACATCGTGTTGAAAGGCTTCTCTGGCTCGTCCGGCGACTACACCTTAACCATCAATGAAGCTGGTTCCACCAGCAGCGGTGGGGAGTTTGATAGCTCTGGCTCGTTGGCCTATGGCGATACAGTCCAAAGCAGCGTCCCCGCTGGCAATTCGGCCAAATGGTCATTTACCGCCGTCGCGGGTGATGTCGTCAATATTGTGGTGACACCATTGGATGATGATTTGGATGCCGTTGTAGATGTGTTGGATGCAGCAGGCAGCTCTATTCTGCCTTCGGGTGAGATAGATAATTCTTTCGATGAGGAAGAGATTTCAGATTTGGTGATAACGGCCGCTGGTAATTACATCATCTCCGTGCGCGGCTTCGCCGACTCCACGGGCAACTTTGAGCTAAGCCTCAGCAGTGCCAGCAGCGGCACTGCCCCCACAGGCGACACGCTGGCTTATGGCGAAGCTGCTGTTGGCACGATTGCTGGCGATGAAACAATAACGTTCACCTTCTTTGGTGATGCCAATGATTTGGTGGATGTGACGGTAGACCCCCTCACAGAAGAATTTGATGTGATTTTGGATCTGTTGGACAGCAACGGCCGTTCCGTGCTGGACGACGGGGAAATTGATGCCTCCTTCGATACGGAATTCTTGCGCGTCTACAGCCTGCCGGCCAGCGGCGCTTACACCATTGCCGTGCGCGGTTATGAAGGCAGCACCGGCGACTTTGAAGTCACCCTGAACCTTTCCAACGATGGTGCCTCGGCAACCGTGTTATACACCTACTATGTCATAGACGATGCCACCGAAACCCATGCCTTCCCCTTCGTGGCCGAAGCTGGCGACCAAGTCACAGCCATCATTGAACCAGTTGGCAACGAGTTTGACGTTGTTCTCGAAATCTACAACGACGACACCGACCAACTCGTAAACTCCGTAGACAACACCACTGGTTTTGAAGAGTTGGTCTTCGTTGTTCCCTCTGGCGGCAACTACTACTTCCAGGTCAGCGGTTTTGAAGGCAGCACAGGCGAATATGACGTGACCTTGATTGGCCCCGCCACCACTCAATTCGTCCTGGCCGCTGGTGACTACATTGACGGCCACTTCACCCCAGACGGCAGCATTGTTGAATATTGGTACGATGGTCTGGCTGGCGAAACAATTGACCTGACCCTGGAAGGCGATGACGAGATTGATATGGTTATTCGCATTCTGGATGAAGACGGTAATGTTTTGGCCGAAATGGATGAAGGCTTGTTTGGCGAGACTGAAACGTTGTCTTTCACTTTTGATGCCGATCAAGCTATCATCATTGAAGTCAGTGACTTCTTTAGTGGTGAGGGCTTCTTTGACTTCTACGTTGACTCTGACATGTAATCCCTTTTAGGCGATCAAAGTTAAAGACCGGCTGTGGTTTGCCACAGCCGGTCTTTTTTTTGTTTATGAGGTGGAGGTAACGGCCGTTACCCTCAATCCTCAGTCAGCATATCTATCTTCCGCAAATACGCCTTATACAAATCTTGTGGATTGTCCACATAAAGCTCCACATGCCCACAGTCGCCACAAATCCAGGCTTTTAGCTGGGCTTGCACCCAGCCCTTCAACAAAATAGCCTGCGGTTTGGTATCAATACCCACCTTCAACTTATTATCCGAATATTGCCCCTGATCCATAATCTGCACTTCGGGCATGATTTTGTCGGACTGACAGATGTGACATACTTTGTTCATTTTTTGCTCCTGATTTATGGTTTGCTCATTGAACATTGGGTATCAATGACCCCGGTTCAACTTCGCCTTAGGGAAACAGATTGTAATTATTCAGTCCTTCGCGTAAAAAATCCTCCCGGAGGCTTCTTTTACGGAGGCTCTCTCAAGGGAAAACCTCCGGGAGGGTGAACAGTTACAACAGGTTTATGTATTATGGCGTGAGATTGATTATTTTTGTAGTACCTATCTACCTTGTGACTAGGGGCAAGAACAGTTGGCGGGGAGGCGCAACGGCCGTTTCCACCACCACACCCAACCCATCACACCCCACCCCGCCGTCATCATCCGTTACACAGATTTCCACCGCATAGCTGCCAGCCTCACTGTATAGATGTGAGCCAATTACGCCGTTGGCCTGCACAACGGCCGTTTCCGTCACCCCATCACCCCAATCAATAACGGCCGTATGCACATCCAACACCCCCGCATCCACAAATAGAACATCCGTCAGCGTCACCCACCCCGTTATAGTAATGTCGGCTCCAGCCATGACGATGGGGGGCAGGTTGTGGATGGTTTCTGCCGCGAAAACGGCCGTACACAAGCCGCCATCATTACACACCATCACCGTCGCCGTGTACACACCATCATCCAGATACACATGCGCCAACTCAACCACGCCGCCCCCATTCGTCAGCGTAATGGATTGCGTCATTGTCCCATCGCCCCAATCAATTGTGCCGCTGTGCAGATAGCCCGCGCTGCTCTGACTGACCGTTAACGTGTGCGTAATCGTGCCGCCTTCATCGGCCACATTGTCCGGCCACAGCGTCACAAAGGGGGCTTCCAGCCCTCGCGTAACCGTGATCGTCAAGCCATTACAGCCCGTGCCGCCATCATCATCGGTGACACAAAGTTGAGCGGCATAGACACCACTCTGGCTGTAGACATGGGTGGCCGTCACCGTGCCACTGCCGTTGGTCTCGCTAATGCTGCCCGCTGTGGTCAGGCCATCGCCCCAACTAATAACGGCCGTATGCCCATCCAACACCCCCGCATCCACAAACACAGCCTCCGTCAACATCGCCGTAGCCAACACCACTACATCGGCTCCCGCATTGACCACTGGCGGTAGATTGTTGACGGTTTCTAAAGCGGAAACGGCCGTACACAGCATCACATCATTGCATACCGTAAACGTGGCCGTGTACACCCCATCCTCCAGATAAGGATGGCTCAAATGGGCCAAGCCAAAGTTGCCATTGTTGTTGGTAATGGTGATCGGTTGGGTGATGGTGCCGTCGCCCCAGACGGCCGTTGCCTCATGCGAATAAGCCGTATTACTCTGCGTAAAGGTCAGCGTATGCGTCACCGTCTCCCCCTCATCAATCACATTCTCATGCCACAGCGTCACAAAGGGAGCTTCTGGCTCGATGGTGGCCGTCACCACCAGGCCATCACAGCCCATATCACCATCATTGTCCGTCACACAGACCTGCACATCGTACACGCCGCTTTGGCTGTAGACGTGGGTGGGCGAGAGGACCACACCCATGCCCAGATATTCGGTGATGGTCGCCGTTTCCGTCACCCCGTCCCCCCAGCCCACCGTCGCCGTGTGCGTATCCATCACACCCAAATCCACAAACGCCGCCCCATCAAGCAGCAGGAAATCATTGATGGCGCGGTCTGGCCCTGCCATGACCGTCGGTGGTAGATTGACAACGGTGACAGCAAAATCGCTGCAGCCCGTGTCGCCATCATCATCGGTGACGCAGACATTAGCGGTGTAGCTGCCATTGTCGGCGTAGGTATGGGTGGATGTAACGACTTGGCTGCCATTGACTTCGCCAATGTAGCCAGTATCGGCGGCTGTGCCATCGCCCCAATCGAAAAGAGCCGTATGCTCATCCAAAAAGCCGGGATCAATCAGCGTCACACTATGCGGTAATGACACCCCTTCTTGTGTCTCTGTTTTGATGAATTCAAAGGCGCTGTATGTCACCTGCGGCTGTGAGAAGTTGTAGAAAGCGAAACGGCCGTCAGCAAAATTCCCCGTCATATCAAACTCCAAAACATTGTTCACATACACCTGAAGACTCGTCGCCGTAAAATGGAACCTAAATTGGTAGCTGGTATAACTGGCCCAAGCAGAATTTCCCCGCGTGATACCGCGATCCAACTCCTGCACAGCCCCCGTATGCGTCCAAAAATTGCCCGCTGTGGCTACACCTGTTACACGAGAAAGGGCCAGTCCCCTGGTCGCGCCACTCTGAGTCAATTTTTTCCAATCTATCAGCAAGTAATCGGCATTGGGGTTTGTGTTGTCGCCCGGTTCATAACCCAGCGCAAAGCCAATATAATCATCATCAAAGGCCGGATCAGCCACGCGCATCGTGGCCTTTAGAATGGTATCGGTGGCACTAAAATCACTATAAAAGAATGAGGGTTTGCCATTGACTGTTTGCAGCACACTTTGTCTGTCGGGGGCAATCACCCAATTAGCAGGGGGATCCGCCGCTGGATAATCTTCATGCGCCCAGGCATCTAAACCAAAAGGATCAATGAGGGGTACGGCGTTGGCAACATCGGCCTGCAATTCATCACAGCCAACCGCGCCCTCGTCATCGGTCAAACAGATTTCAACGGTGAATGTGCCATTATCGCCATAAACGTGTCCCGCAACGGCCGTTCCCATCCCCACCGTCCCCGTCATCACCGTGCCATCGCCCCAATCAAAAACGGCCGTATGCGTATTAGCCGGATTGCTGTCCGTAAAAGTAGCCGTAATAGTGATGATATCGCCTTCAACGGCCGTTATATCCAACCCCGCATCCACCACTGCTGGCGTACCAATATCCGGCGTGTCCGCATTACAATCATCATCAATCCCATTAAACAAAATCTCCACCGCGCCGGGATTAACGGCTGGATTACCATCATTACAGTCCGGCACAGCGTTCCAACCATCGCCATCACCATCCACCGTATCCACATACACCAGCCAAAGCTGGGCCACAAGACCACCGAATGGTGAATCATCAGCCACCGCCGCTTCGACGGCGTAAACACCAACGGCCGTTGGCGTAAAATCAAAAGCACTGCCCATCCCCATCAACACCCCATCCACATACCAATCCACTGTGACCGAATCGCCGTCAGGATCAACGGCCGTTATCGCAAACTGCTCCATCACGCCCACCGTCATCGTCACCGTCCGCGACGGCGGCATGATGGCACTAATCACAGGCGGGCTGTTCCCATTGTTCACCACCAGCGAAGCATAACCAACGTTTTGCTTGCCCAAATCATTCGTCGCCAACAAGCCAATCCACCCCTGCCGCGCCTGTGTATACACAAACGTCGGCGCAACCCCCGTGCCATCATCAAACGCCCCATCCCCATCCAAATCCCACGCATACGAGACAATATTGCCGCCCGTCCCCGAGCCATCAAAGGTCATTTGCACCCCTTCCGTGCCTGTGTACGCACCCCCCGCATCCACCATGGGTGCTAAATCAATCACCAGCGGATTGCCCGCCAACTCGTCCACGATGGTCTGGACATCGCTTATTAAACCGGTTAGCTGGATGATTAAAGCGGCGTGGTTGTTCTGTATATCGGCGAAGGTGGCGAGCAAATCTGCTTCACTAAACAGTACCTCACCCCCTGCCACAAACTCATCTGCCAACTGCTCTGTCTCCGTCAGCGTCAGCCCCAAATTCATTGCCAAGCGCACATCATCCGTCACAAAACCAGAGGCGGCTACCTCCAAGCGATAGGCTTCCACCACCGTTGCCCAACCATCAAAATCAGTCGTATCGGCCACCAATGCTGCCGAGGCAGCGTCCAAATTGTCATAGGTATGGGTCAGTTGGGCGATCAACAACGTGGCATAATCGCGCATAGCCCGCGCATGAATCAAGCCCCATTCGCCATTCCCTTCACTCTCGGCTCCCTGATACCGCTCCACTGAATGCAGTAGGGCTTCGGCCAAAGCGGCTTCGTTTTCGGCACCGCTGCCTAATTGGGCCAAAGCCACAAACAAGGGATCGTCGCTTTCGGCTACAATATTTTGGCGTGGGCCAAGTGGCGTAAGCTGGTCATATTCATAGTCGGGTGGGTCGAGGGCGATGCCGCCATAATGGCGGGAGGTGTTGAGAACGGCCGTTAACGTCGCCTTTTTAGGGTCTGAGTCAAAAAACTTATCAGCCGCTTGCCCCAACCTGCTAATGACACGATTCACGAAACCAGAAGGGGCCTGATCCCCAGCCCAATCGGCCAAATCAAACAGCCAGCCCAAACTTTTATGCGCTAAAAACCATTTAAGCTGCTCAAAAAACGCCTCTATTTTCATCGCCTCAATGGGCGCGTAAGGTGGCAAATCAATAGAAACATTCACCGTAAAAGCCGGATCAAAAAGCGAATCAATCTCATCCAACTTACCATCCTGGCATTCATCATACACCACCGCATACGTCCCAGGTGCCACCGTGCCACCTGGCGCAGTAGTGGCGACGATTTCATTGATGAACAGCCCGCCGCTCGACCCCATCACCACATTGGGCGCACCCAACACATCATTCAGCGTCCCGCCCACCGCCACACTGCCGCTGGGCACAACATAGACGCTGGCGAAGGGATAGATGAAGTCGTTGATGCCGCCGTTATCTTCATCACAATCATCTACAAAGCTGATGATGCCCAGATCAATTTGGGCAATCTCGTTACCGCCAAATTCGGTAAAGGATTCGCCATTGGGCCAAAGTAAAACGCCTGTTTCGGGGGCTTCGACAACGGCCGTTGCCGTCATCATCGGCGCAAAACAGAACACACCCAACAAAGCCACCAACAGCGGTATCTGTATTCCCACAATCATCCGTCTTTTCATCTTGTAGCGTTTATCCATATCAATCCATCCTCAAAAAAGAGCCAATAACTCATCGAATTACAACTGGCAAATAAACCGAGAAATCTGTGGTGCTAACGGCCGTTTCCCACCCGTGCAATAAGTCAAAGGTTAGGAAACGGCCGTTTTTCCCCTCATCATCCACTCGGCCGCACAGGTTCAGGCATCATGGGGCTTGGCCTCCAAAGCTCTGTCGAAACGTTTATCGCCAAAGTGTGCATATCAAGCAGCACCTGCTGAATCATGTTGTGGCTATACCACTCTGCCCAGTCAGCCATAGAGGCAAACTCAATGGATTTGATGATTGTGGTCATTTTTTATTCTCCTCCAATTGTTTTATGAATTGCCGCAACATGATTGTGGGCATGGTTCACGAGAAACCATTGCACCATCTGTTGCACTGAAATCGGCTGCCCGCCAATTAGAGGAAAGGAAGCCGATACCTGCAAATCAGCATCGCTCAACATGCCTATCTGGTCTTGTGCCGCTTGCGCGTTGCGCTTAAGCAAAGCCAGCGTGGCAGTCGGATCTGCGTCGGCTTGCGCTTCGGCATGTTGGTGATTCATGGCGTGTATATCATCGTAGCTCACGGCGGGGACACCTTCACCTTGCGCCAGTTTGCAGGCCCAATCCACCACAAAGGGGATGGCGTAGGCGATGTGATGTAATACCACACCAACGGTGCGTTCTTCCTCAGCAACGGCCGTTTCCCAATCCGCCTCGCTACATTTTTCGATAACGGCCGTTACCACCGCCGTCGCCTCTTCCACTTGCGCCAACAACTGCGCTACGGTCCACACTTCGTTAGTTGTCATGCAATCAATTCCTCCAACGTGGTTCCATCATGGCGATTGAACCCCGGCTGTTCCTTCATGGCGAGTACAATTGAATTTTCGTAAATCTCAACTCCCTCTTGCATTTTCCCTGGCATAACCAAGGCTGTTACCACACGTGCATACATCAAAGGTCTCCTTGAAAATCGTTCACAAACGATCTATGGGTCAAAGACAGACCGGAAACTGGCAACTAACGGCCGTTAATCTCCAATCTCTACTCTCCAAAGTCATTTACAAACGGCTACACAAAAACAAAACCCCATACACCCACCATACAAAACCAACCGTTATCAAATCGTTAGCGGCCGTTTTTTGCCCCACTTTTGCCCCCTTTGTTACAATGACCCGCGAAGCCCATGTCCAATTTACTCACCATCACCCTGCTTGGCTCGCCACAGATTGTCCTCAACGGCCGTTCCCTTCACTTCCGCTCCGTCAAAGCCATCGCTCTCCTCGCCTACCTCGCCACCTCTGGAACGCTGCACAGCCGCGGCGAATTAGCCGCCCTACTCTGGCCCGAATCCGACCACAAACGGGCACGCGGCGCACTACGCTACACCCTCTCCCTCCTCAAAAAAGAGCTAGGCGACGAGTTCCTGATCACCAATCGGCGGCAGATTGGCCTGAACCCCCAAGCCGATTGGACGGCCGATATTGTGACCATGCGTCGTTTACTCGCCTTACAGACCTCCGAGGTTTTGAAAACCTCGGAGGTCTCAACTATTGAACAAGCTGTTACCCTGTATCAGGCCAATTTTTTGCAAGGCTTCACCTTACGCGACAGCGAACCGTTTAATGAGTGGGCCTTTATCCAGGCAGAAACATTGCGGCGCGATTTAGCCATCGCCTTAAAACGCCTAGTCGCCCATTACCAAACCCAACAGCAGTGGGCAGCCGCCATCAACCACGCCCATCGTTGGCTCAACCTCGATCCGCTGCACGAACCCGCCCACTGCCAACTGATGCAGCTATATGCCAGCGCGGGGGAGTGGACGGCCGTTCACAACCAATACCAATCCCTTACCGACCTGCTCCAAGCCGAACTGCACACCGCTCCCCAACCCGAAACCACCCAACTCTACCAAAGGCTGCAACAACAGCGGCCAGCCCAGCCCCATAGCTCCCCGCAACGCACCCCCGCCCAACGCAGCCGCCACGTCCTCATCGAAAAAATGGATCGCTTTTGGGTACACAGCCTGCTCACCCCCCTGCACGAAGCCCAAAACTACATTCAACTGCGGCTGCAAAACCACAACAGCCTCATTGACCACCCCTGGGCCGATGTGCTGGACACCGACAGTCCGCCAACGGCCGTCACCATCCAGCAAGCCTTCCACAACGCCGACCACGCCCTGCTCATCATCGGCGCACCTGGTGCCGGCAAAACCATCAGCCTCATCGAACTGGCACAAAGCCTGCTCACCCGCGCCCGCCAAGACGAGAACCAGCCCGTTCCCGTCATCCTCAACCTCAGCGGCTGGGCCGAAAAGCAGCTACCACTCGACCAATGGGTCGTCGAGGAAATGGTAGCCAAATACCAAATTCCCCGCCGCCAGGGCCGCCAATGGCTGGCGGGCGACAAGCTGCTCTTTTTGCTAGATGGCCTGGACGAAATGCCCCCAACTGAGCGTGCCGAAAGCATCGCCGCCATCAACACCTTCCGCCAAAAGCATGGCCTGGCCGATCTGGTCGTCTGCTGCCGCCAAGAAGCGTATGAAACGGCCGTTACTCACCACAACATCCGCTTGCAACTCAACGGCGCCGTGCGCATACGGCCGTTAACCACCGGCCAAATCCGCCAACACACCCCGCCCCACCTGGTCGCAGCCCTCTTCCAAGACGAACTACTCCTAGAAATGGCCCAATCCCCCCTCAACCTCAACCTCCTGCAAACCGTTTTCAGCCACCCCACCAACGGCCGTTCGCCCATCACCCATCACAACCTATTCCAACAATACGTCCAACACATGATCCAACGCCAACAAGAAAAAGAGAGCCTAGTCTATGACGACACCTATCTCAACCAGCAGCTAAGTTGGCTGGCACAGCAGATGCAGCAGCACAACCACGCCCTCTTTCTCATCGAGCAGTTACAGCCCAGTTGGTTGGCCAACGGCCGTCAACAATGGCTCTACCTCCTCCTCAGCCACACCCTCATGCCCGCCACCACCGGCACACTCATTTTGTGGAGCTTCATCCAGCTTATCAGTGGCAATCCGCCGTATATTCGAGTCCACTTCCTCAGCCAAATCGCGGCTGGCCTCAGCCTCACCCCCTCCCCCTGGAACCAACTCCTCTCCCTCTTTTTCCTCACCCTATTCGCTGGCATCCTCTCAACGTTTGTCACAGGTCTATTTTTTCGCTGGCGGCAAAAACGGGGTGATGGGGCGCGGCTGGACAAACGGCTGGGCTGGTTACAGATTTTGCTGGTCGGCAGCGTAGCGGCAACGGCCGTTACGCTCCCCATCTCCCTCACCGATGAATTCGGACTGGCCGCCTTCCTCGGCAGCATGACCGCCTTCGGCTCCGTCCTCACCTTCGGCGGACTCAACTACGGCCAAAGCTTTGCCACCGAAATCCGGCTGCGCGGCGCACTGCAATGGCACTGGCGGCGAGCATTTCTTTTGGGCGCAATCGGCGGTTTTTTATCATTGGTCTGGTCAGGCATTATCTGGCTGCGGGAGCCAACGGCCGTTGCCTGGCAGCTCAACCTCCTCAACACCAGCATGTACTTCTTCTTGCTCGGCGGCCTCAGCGGGCGGCAGGCCGAAGCCAAAAACCGCCCCAACGAAGGCATCCGCATCGCCGCCCGCAATGGGCTGATGGCAATGTTAGTCATTGCTGTGCCGGTGATTGGGGTAACGGCCGTTACCGTCAACGCCTTCTCCGGCTGGTACACCGGCCTCATGCTGGGCATCCTGGCTGGCATCATGCACGGCTTCAACGATGTCATCAAACACACCATCGTGCGCCTGCTCCTCTGGCGCAGCCAACACATCCCCCTCAACTACCCCCACCTCCTCGACACCGCCGCCGCCTGCACCCTGCTGCAAAAAGTGGGCGGCGGCTACACCTTCCGCCACCGCCTGCTGCAAGATTATTTTGCTAACGACGCTGCGAATAAAAACGGCCGATCCACCCCCCCACATTCGGCACAACCAGCGACAACAACAGCCAACTCCCCCACTCCAACGGCTTGAGCGTAAGATAAGCCAGGTCGGCCAGATAGGGGTTGGTGAGTTTGGTGGCAAGCAAACGGCCGTAAACATCATACCCCCGCCGTAACCACCGATGCCCACGCGGGGCCAGCACCAACAGCACCACCTCCGCCGCCTTCAACGTCTGCAACTGCCGGTTCACCAGCACACAGCCCACCTTCTGCGAACCAACAAATTGTGGATGCCCCTGTGCGGCAGCAGTGGCAATGTAACAATTTGGCGGCGAATCGGGCAGCGTGGCATACAGTTCGGTCATCTTGCTAATGGCGTGCGTCCAGGTGAAGATGTAGCCGCCCAGCCACACACCCACACCCAATGTGTAGGGCATTTGCCATAATTTGGGTGTTTCATAGGTTGTCCACAGACGGTAGGAGGTAACGGCCGTTAACGGCAAAATCCAACAAAAGCCAGCCATCCACACCGCCAACGGCACAGAAAAAAAGCTGCGATCAAACAAAGCCAACACCACAGAAGCCGCAGCCAACAAAGCCAGCAAACGGCCGTTTGCACCCCGCCGGCCCCACCGTTTCACCGCCCAGCCATACCCCCGATACAGCCCATAAACAACCAGCGTAGCCGGCACACCCATCATCAAAGCAAAAAGAAAATAGGTAGCCGCCAGCAGCATCACCACATACTGCACCACCAGCAGCGTCCCCGTATAAATACCCAGTCGAATGGCAAAATTCGGGGCAAAACGCTGGGGTGCAGCCAGCAGCAAAATCATGCTGATAATGGCATACACAATGAAAGGGTAAAACAACCGATTGATGTCACCACCGAGCAAGATTTCCATATAGGCATCAAAGCCCGACTGCCATTCGGCCATGCCCAACGGCGAACCATGCTGCATGGCGAAGGCGATGACCGGGGTGATGATGGTAACAAAGGCGTAAAACAAACGGCCGTACCACACCTCCGGCACAATCTTTACTTCATTCTGTTTTAACTCTTTCAGGGAAATATCCATTGCTTTGCCTCGTACTGTTTTGCTTACAGTATACAAACAAGGCAAAGGCCCCAAATGTGACACGACTTGCACTCAGGTGCTTGACGCTCTGGTGCGCGGCACGTTCTTACGTGCCTTGCACCTAAAGTGCCACGCACCACAAAAGGTGCAAGGCCCTAATCCAACGTCAAAATCCGCTTTTCCAGAGCCACCGTCACCGCCGAGGTGCGGTCATTCACCCCCAACTTGTCAAAAATGTGAATGAGATGCGTCTTCACAGTGGCCGTGCTGATGTGCAACTGCTTGCCAATCTCCCGATTGCTGGCCCCCCGTGCCACCAGTTGCAGCACCTCAATCTCCCGCGCACTCAAATTCTCCTCCGCCGGTGCCCGCATCCGCGACATAAGCCGCGAGGCCACAGCGGGTGACAAGGCCGATTCCCCTCGCGCCGCGGCGCGAATGGAGCGGAAAAGCTCCTCTCGCGGCGCATCTTTCAGCAGGTAGCCAGTAGCCCCCGCTTCGATGGCGCGAACAATATCAGCATCGCTGTCGTAAGTGGTGAGGACGAGGATGTGGGCAGACGGCCGTTTCTCCCTTATCGCCTCAATCGCCCCCACGCCATCCAAAACCGGCATCCGCAAATCCATCAACACCACATCCGGCTGGTGCAGGTCAAAAAGCGTCACCCCCTCTGCGCCATTTTCCGCCTGCGCCACCACCACAAAATCCGGCTGCCCCGCCAACATCCCCGCCAACCCTTCCCGCACCACCGGATGATCATCTACTATGAGAATGTTTATTTTGTCCATAATTTTTGAGGACTGGAGACTAGAGACTGGAGATTAGAGACTATTAGTCTTCAGTCTCCAGTCTCTAGTCGCTAATCGGTATTGAAACCACCACCGTCACCCCCTCATCATCTTCACTTTCCACCAGCAGCGAACCGCCCAACTGCTCCACACGCTCGCGCATGGCTGTAAGGCCGAAGCCGCCTTGCCACTGTGAATCGGCCCCGTTCAGGCCCACGCCATCGTCCTGCACATCCAACATCACACAGTCGCCCATGTAGGAGAGGGTGACGGTGACTTCCTGGGCCTGGGCATGTTTGTGGACGTTAGCCAGGGCTTCTTGGGCAGCGCGGAGGAGAGTGTGTTCGGTGTTGGGGGGCAACGGCCGTTCCTCCCCCGTAATCGTCACATGCGCCACCACCTTACTTTGCTCCCGCCACTGCCCCACTATTTGCGTAATAGCAACCGGCAATGAGGCTTTTTGCAATGGTTCCGGCCGCAAATCTTCCACCAAATAGCGGGCTTGTTTAAGATTCTGCCGCGCCATCTGTTCGGCTTTTTGAACATGGTTGAGGGCCTGTTCGCCAGACACAGTTTGGGCAGCTTCCAGGTGCATGATGATGCCAATAAAACCCTGCGCCAGCGTATCATGGATCTCATGCGACAGCCGCTGCCGTTCCGCTAAAGCACCGGCATTGCGTTCCGACACAGCCAGTTCTGCTTGCGTCTGGTGCAGCTTTTCCAGCAGTTCGCGCCGTCGGTGGCTTTCGCGGATGATACCGTGAATCCATAAGCCAAACAGGTTGGCACCCGCTATCCCAAAAACCAATCCCCACACCGATGGGTCTTGCCAGGAGATGGCTTCACCTCTTAAAAAGGCTCCGCGCAGAACAACAACGCTCGTTAACACCGTCGTCCCCGTTATGGCCCACCCAATAGGCAAAATCACATAAAATTGGCTGAATAAGCCGGATAGGTGGATGTAAAAAACTTCATGGATAGCCAACAACTGCGTCCACACCAGCACCACCACCACCAGATAGAGCAAGCCCAAATACGGCCGTTGCCGCATCCATATCGTCTGGCCCGAGCCAAAGCGCCGCAGAATCCAAACCACCCACAACCCATGCCAACCACAGCTAAACAGCACCAGAGCTATCAGCCAAACGCGCTCATTCCCCGTCACCTCGTCCACAATAAGCGCAGTCGGAATAAACAGAGAGAGATAAAAAACGGCCGTCCAGACCCAGTTCCAGCGTTCAAAAAAATCTTTGTGTTGAGGTTGTGTTTGTGTCATGATAGCTAGAGGAGACTGGAGATTAGAGATTGGAGATTGGATCAGTCTCTAATCTCCAATCTCCAATCCCCATTATACCCTACTCCCAGCGAAAGGTGCGGGTAGCCACCACTCCCGCCAACAGCATCACCGCCAGCACCACCACCAGCGAGCCGACGTTCCAACCATCACCATACCACAAACCCTGGATGAGGTTGACGACATGAGTGAGGGGCAGAAAATCGCCGAATTGTTGAATATTTTCCGGCAAAATCTGGCGTGGCAGGGCCGCCCCAGAAAGGAAGATCATGGGGAAAAGGAGGGCATTGCCCACGGCCGTTGCCGTCCGCGACGTAACCAAAATGCTCGATAACAAAAAACCCACCGCCAAAAAACTAAGGCTGCCCAAAATAAAGGCCAACAAGGTCCCCCATACCGCTACAGGCAAAACAAGGTCATACACCAACACCCCCACCAGCACCAAAAGGCTGCCCCCCACAACGGCCGTTAACCCACTCACCACCAACTGCGCCAACAAAATCGTCAACGTAGACACCGGGCTGGCCTGATAGCGGCGCAAAATCCCCTGCTCACGGTACGTCGCCAGAATAATGGGCAAATTCGTCAGCCCACTTGTGGCAATAATCATGGCAATATAACCCGGCACCGACACATCCACATTGCCACGCCCCCCCAACAACTCAGACGGCTCATTGCCATAAATACTGCCAAACAAAAAGAGCAAAAAGAGCGGAAAAATAAGGGTAAAGAAAGCGGCCATCGGCTGCCGCAAAAAGAGTTTAAACTCAATAAGGATCATTTTTTGTAGAGATTTCATTGTATTACCTTGTACGAGGTAATTGAGTCATTAGATAATGACTCAATTATGCTCTTACCTCTCGCCCCGTCAGGGCCAAAAACACATCTTCTAAATTGGCCCGCTCCACATCTAAATCTTCAGGGTAAAGATTGTGGTGGGCCAGATGGGCGGCCACACGGGCCAAAAGGGAGCCACTGCCATGCACAGTAACATGCTGACCGCGCTGCTCCACCCCCGTCACCCCTTGCAAACAGCGCAAACTGTCGGCCTGGAAGCCATTTTGCCTGGTAAAACGTACCCGCACCCCCGACTGCAAATTGCGGATGAGATTTTGGGGCGTATCACAAGCCGCGATACGGCCGTTATCCACAATCGCCACCCTGTCCGCCAACGCCTCCGCCTCCTCCATAAAATGCGTCACCAGCACCACCGTCTTACCCTGCTCCCGAATCGCCCGCACCGCCTCCCACGTCGCCCGCCGCGCCTGCGGGTCCAGCCCCGTCGTCAGCTCATCCAAAAAAACCACCTCCGGGTCATTCAGCAGAGCCAGCGCAATAAACAACCGCTGCTGCTGCCCACCCGAAAGCTTACTAAAATAGGCATTGCGCTTCTCCGCCAACCCCCACTGCTCCAACAAACCCGGCCAGGCCACCGTCCGCTCATAAAAAGAAGCATACAACTCCAACGCCTCCCACACCTTCATGTAATGCGGCAAAACCGCCTGCTGCAACTGCACACCAATGCGCTGCTTTAACTGTTGCCCATCCCTTTGCGGGTTTAAGCCCAGCACTTTCACCGTGCCGCCGTCCGGCTGGCGCAGCCCCATAATGGATTCCACAGTGGTCGTTTTACCCGCCCCATTTGGCCCCACAATGCCAAAAATTTCCCCCTGCGCCACCGTCAAAGAGATGTCCTGCACAGCGATATGCTCACCGTACCGTTTATGTAGATTTTGTACTTCGATTACGTTTGTCATCTTCGCTAATCCATTATCGGTGAACGGTGATCGGCTAACCAACCACCGTTCACCGCTTACTATTTTCGGCTGCCCAACAAGATGGACAAACCACCAATAATGAAATAAACAGGCCAGATCGCGCTCCAACTGAGGTTAAAGAGGGAGACAGTGATGATGACGAGAATGCCTAGAATAGGAATGACTGAGCCAGTGTTCACACGGCCGTTTACCTGCCAATCCTGCCACGCTTTCACCCCCATCATGGCTAACGGAATCAACATGAACAGCACCCACCAGTTATCAAACTCAAAGCCAATGATATTTCTCAGCAGCAGCACCACCCCCACCACAATAATGCCCGCCCCCAGCACCCAATTACCATTACTCAGCCAACCACTTTGTTTTTCGTTCTCTTTTAATTCAGAAAAATTGTCGTTCATCGCGTCACTCCTTGTGTGATTAAGTTGCCTATAGCATAGCCCGGCAGCAAACGGCCGTAACCAATCCCCCGGTTGAATCCCCCACCACGAGCGGTGGATTCCGCCCTCCACCAAACAGCCCGGGCCAATCAACCATTCGGTTGATTGCCAGAGAATGCACTTCCTTTCTGGGTAATAGCGCGAAAGAGTGGAGCAGTTCTGAAAACTGCTCCAGCCTGCTCACACAACTTTCAACACACTTCTTGACATAAAAATGGTTTACAAACGGCCGTAAATCCACTACCCTTTTCCCTATGGCAACCCTGCACATCCACCTCTTTGGGCAACTGCGCCTGTTTTGGGACGAACGGCCGTATCCCTTCAAAGCACTCCCCAAAGCCGAACCCCTCCTCGCCTACCTGCTGCTCCACCCCCAAACCCCCACCCAACGCCACAGCCTCGCCTTCAAACTGTGGCCCGATGCCACCGAAAAACAGGCCAAAGGCCGCCTGCGCCGCCACCTCTACAACCTGCGCCACGCCCTTCCCCCCACCCCCGACGAGCAGCCCTGGCTCCTCATCACCGCCCAAACCGTGCAGTGGAACCCCGCCGCCCCCTACTGGCTCGATGTCGCCGCCTTCGAACATCTCAGCCAGCAGCCCCCTCGCCTGGCCGAAGCCATCGCCCTCTACACCGGCCCCCTGCTGCCCGACATAGACGAAACCTGGCTCTTTCTGGCCCGTGAACAGTGGCATCGGCAATTTTTACACAACCTAACCGCCCTACTGGAGCAAAACTGGCAGCAGCAAGATTATCGGCAGGCACTTATTTACGCCCAACAAGCATTAGCCGAAGATGCCCACAACGAGGAAATAGCGCGGCAGCAGATGGCCCTGCACGCAGCACTGGGAGAACGCACCACGGCCCTTCAACGCTACCACGAATTTGTCACCCACCTCCAGGCCGAACTAAACATAGAACCAATGGCCGCCACAACGGCCGTCTACCACGCCATCCAACAAAACCACCCCCCCGACCAACTCTTCACCCTGGCTGGCTTCGCCCCACCCTCCACCCCCAGCACCCCACCCCCAGCACCCAGCACCCACAACATCCCCACCCCCCTCACCCCCCTCATCGGCCGCACCACCGACCTGGCCCAAATCACCAACTGGCTCAGCCAGGCCAACCCCAAACGGCTCATCACCCTCACCGGCACAGCCGGCATTGGCAAAACCCGCCTGGCCCTGGCCGCAGCCCAAAAGCTGCTGCCCGCCTCCCCCTTTACCGACGGCCTCTACCTCATCCCCTTAGCCTCAGCCCAACACAGCCGACAAGTGCTGCCCGCCATCGCCGACGTGCTGCAAGTAAAACCCGACCGCGACAACCACTACCTGCTGCCCCTCATCACCCGCCTGCGCTACCAGCAAATACTCCTCATCCTAGACAACCTGGAACACCTGCTAGATTGCGCCCCAGATTTACTGCACTTATTAGAAACCGTGCCAGGTTTAACCCTGCTCATCACCAGCCAAATGCCCCTGCACGTCAAAGGCGAACACATCTACCCCCTCTCCCCTCTACAACTGCCAGAAACCAGCCCACACACGGCCGATTACGACCAACTCAGCCAGATCGAAGCCATCGCCCTCTTCCTCGCCGTCGCCCGCAGCGTGCAGCCCCACTTCCGCCTATCCTCCCACAACGCCGCCCACATCATCACCATCTGCCGCCAACTAGATGGGCTGCCCCTGGCAATCGAGCTTGCCGCCGCCCGCAGCCAGTTCATCCCCCCCGATGTCATGGCCGCCCAACTCCACCAACACACCCATCTACTGGCGACCCGCGCCACCGATGTCCCCAGCCGCCACCGCTCTTTACAAGCAGCCATTCAGTGGAGCTTTGAACTGTTAACGGCCGTTGAACAACACACCTTCACCTGCCTCGCCCTCTTCCCCGACAGCTTCAGCCCCGCAGCCGTCGCCGCCATCATGCACGACAAACCCATCAACCACCCCACCGACCTGGATGAAGAGACCCTCAACCAGCTAGAAAACCTGCTCCACAAAAACCTGCTTTACCCCCTCACCCACAACCGCGTCGAAGGCGAACTGCGCTTCGCTCTCCTCACCACCCTGCGCAGCTTCGCCCACGAAAAACTGCAAACCCTGCCCGAAATCGGCCCATTGCAGGCAAGATATGTGCGCTACTATGCCCATTTAGCCCAACAAGCCACCAGCCAGATACAAAACGGCCGTCCACAAAACAACCTCGCCCGTCTCCACCTCGAAGAAAACAACATGGTCCAAGCCTTAGAATGGTCAGTGGGCCAACAGGCCCAAGCCCACCTCAGCCCCTACGCCGAACCCCTCATCACCAGCCTACACATCATCTGGCGGGCCAATCTACGGTATGCCCAAACGGCCGAATGGCTCAAACGCGCCTTCACCTTCCGCCACAAACTCCCCCCCTACGCCTACGGCACCCTCCTCAGTCTAGCCGGCTACGTTTGGGGCATGCAAGGTCATTATGCCCAAGCCTTTGCCTATCTAGATGAGGCCCTCGCCCTGGCACGGCAAATCGAATCCACTGCCCTCCTCTCCTCCGTCTTAGGCACATACGGCACCATCGCCTCCCACCAAGGCGACAAAACCAAAGCCCTACAGATGTTGCAGGCCGCCCTCGACACCAACGAAAACGCAGAACAGCCAGATGCCTATCGCAGTGCCGTCTTGCAACATAATATGGCTATCTTACAATTCTCACTTGATGATTTTGAAGCTGGCATTGAAACGGCCGAAAAAGCCTTCAACTACTACACCACCCACCACCAAGAAGCCAACAGCCAAGACACCGCCATGCTCCTGGCCGACCTCTACTTCATGCAGGGCAACCGAGAACGCGGCCTAAACATCATCCGCCAGGCCTTTGCCCAGGCCCAAGCCAGCCACAACCACAACGCCCTCCTCTCCGGCATCAGCACCATCGCCGACTATCTATTTCGCCTGGAAATAGACGAACCCAGTCTCATCCTAAACACAGCCAACCAAACATTAAGCCAGCAAAAGGGATTTGCCTGGCCGCAATATTATCAACAGATTTTCGCCGAAACCGTCAGCAGCCTGCGGCAGCGCTTGGGGCACGAACGCTTCGTCGCCTGTTGGGCCGAAGGCGCACGCATGACCCTGGCACAGGCCATCCACTTTGCCCTGACCACCCTAGACGGCTTACCCTAATTCTCCCCTTCGGACGTTTTTCGGACGCATCCATTTTAGCCTACCCCCAATTCGATAATCAGATTACCGCTCACCGCTCACTGCTTACGGATCACAGCAATGAACCTGCACCACATCACCCTTGTCCAAACGACCTTTCCCACTGTACAAACAGAGGCAGACTTGTTTGTCAACCGACTCTACGAGCATCTTTTTCGGCTCGACCCTTGTTTGTGTTATCTTTTTCCCAGAGAGATGGCGGCCCACAAACAGAAATTTATAGCAGCTTTGGGTGAAATTGTGGCGGGATTAGAACGGCCGTTTCCCCTCATCCAACACACCCTCAAACCACTGGGCCGCCGCCACACCCACTACGGCATCCAACCCGCCCACTACCACACCTTCGCCACCGCCCTCCACCACGCCCTCGCCGCCACCCTGGGCACCGCCTTCACCACCGAAGTCGCCGCCGCCTGGATGGAAGCCTACTACCTGGTAGTTGGCATTATGAAAGAGACTAGGGACTAGAGACGGAGTGAAAAACAATTGCCAATCTCCAGTCTCCAATCTCTAGTCTCCTCAAAAGGAGTCACACATGACAGAACCCAATTTCATGCAGCTTTTCAAATTTACACCCGATGATTTACAAGCCAATCGGCGCGGACAGTTATCCCCCGTACAGCAGGCACGCTGGGCTGAAGCTGGGCAGTGGGCAGGCTCGGTAATGCAAACGGCCGTTCCCCTCATCACCGCCGCCCTCATCGCCCTCATCGGCATCACCATCAGCCTTTTCCTAGAGCAATCCACCATCGGCATCATGATTAGCCTGGTAATAGCTGGTCTCGTGGGTGTGGGATTACGGCTGCGAGCCAGGCGCAACGGCCGTCAGGAAACGCTTGTCCCCATAACGGCCGTTCACCGCGCCGAAGGCATCGCCCATCTCCAAGAAATCGTGGATCGCAGCGAACACAACACCTCGCGCCGCTACCAACTTGAAATTGACCCCCACATCTTCCCCCTCTTCCGCCAAGAGCAGTTCGAGGCATTAGAAAACGGCGCACGCTACGCCGTTTATTACCTGGAAGACGACAACAAATACATCGTCTCTCTGGAAAAAATGTAGGGCGATTTGCTAAATCGCCCCACCTTGTCAAAGGAGAACTAAATGGAAATCATCAGCGAATTCTTCTCAAATTACTGGCTCTATCTCACAATTATCGGGTTTCTATTGCTCTTCACCCTGCCCTGGCTGTTCGTGTGGCGCTATCGGGCCAATAGGCGGTGGTTGTTAGCCAACGGCCGTCCCGCCACCGCCAAAATCCTCAAAATCTGGGACACCGGCCTCACCATCGGCGCCTCCAGCAGCAGCGGCAGCAACAGCAGTCGCGGCGGGAACATGCGCGGCATCGGCCTGCTGCTAGAAGTCCACCCCGCCGACGGCCAACCCTATCAAGCCAAAACCCGCGAACAACTGCACCTCGCCGACCTCGCCCGCATCGCCCCCGGCATGACGGTCGAACTGCGCGTCCACCCCAACAAAGCAGGCAAAGTTATTATTTCACAATGGCATGTCATGTGAGCCTAAATCGAAGATTGCGCTGATTCCGCCGATAAAAATCTGCAAAATCAGCGCAATCCTTGACAAGATTTTCAGGAGAAACAAATGTTAAAGCGTATTGGTAACTTAAAATCATTCTTATTTTTATTGTTCACCCTTTCTCTCCTCATCACTGCCCCCACCACCCACGCCGCCAACATCATCACCGTCACCAAACTTGAAGACAACTTTGATTTTAACAATGGTGGCTGTACTCTCAGAGAAGCCATCTACGCAGCCTGGAACGATGAAACTAGAGATGGCTGTGCTGCTGGCAATGGAGCCGACACCATCGTTTTTGGTGTGCAAGGCACCATCACCCTCGAAGAAAACATCCAAACTGGCCCCAGCGAACTCACCATCCAAGGCCCCATCATCATCAGCGGCAAACGCCAAAGCTGCGAAAATGGCAACACCCTCGACTGCCATAACCTCCTTCACATCAACTCAGGAGCCGACATCACCCTCATCAACGTCACCTTAAAAGACGGCATCACCTCCGGCGCCGGTGGAGCCATCCTCATGGTAGGCGGCAGCCTCAACGTCATCGGCTCCTCCTTCATCGGCAACAAAGCCGGCAACGATGGCGGGGCCATTCGCGGCGGCGATGTGCAAATTGTGGGCAGCAACTTCACCGCCAACGAAGCCGGGGCCAGCGGCGGTGCCCTCCACCTCACCGGCAGCTACGAGCGGCACATCAGCGGCAGCGTCTTCAACGGCAACCTGGCCGGCACAGATGGCGACGAGATTGGCAAAGGCGGGGCCATCTACGTCGAACATTCCGGCGGCAACGATCAAGATACCTTCATCACCGATGTCATCTTCAACGGCAACGTCAACAGCGGCGAGCAAAACAGCAGCAGCACCGAAGGCGGCGGGGCTGTCTACAACCGTGTGCGCAAAGGCACGCTGTTCATCGAGCGCACCGCCTTCAACGGCAACATCGCCCAAAACACCTGGGGCGGTGCCATTTACAACACGCTCAGTGCCAATTTAGACATCCAAGACGCTTCCTTCAATGGCAACATCTCCGGCGATGGTGACAGCAACGGTTTTGGCGGAGCCATTTACAACGCTGGCTACCTGTTCACCACACGCTCCTTTTTTGCGGGCAATATCGCCTCTTTGCTGGGGCAAGGCGGCGCCTTGGGGGTCAGCAACCGCAGCGAAGCCACCCTCAGCAACAGCACTCTCTTCGCCAACACGGCTGGGGCGGGCAGCGGCGGGGCCATCTACCTGGCCAAAGAAAACAGCCACACCCCGCTCGTCGAACTGCGTAACGTCACCCTCTCCGACAATGATGCAGTGCAGGGCGGCGCAATTTACAACGACGAGGAACTAGTGCGGCTGTTTAACACCATCGTCCATGCGGGCATTGGCTCCAGCACTTGCGCCGGTACTGTGCCGGAAAACGGCGGCAGCAATCTGCAGTTCCCCGGCACGGCTTGCGGCAGTGGCCTCCCCAGCGCCGATCCGGTGCTGGAAGGGCCAGCCTTTAACGGCGGGCCGCTGGCTTCTTTGCTTTCGCTGACCCTGGGCGCGGGCAGTCCGGCGATTGATGCGGGCAGCAATGCCGTGTGCGCGGCATCGCCTGTAGGCAATGTGGACCAACGGGGAGAAATACGGCCGTCTGACGGCAGCGGTAACGGCACAGCCCAATGCGACATCGGCGCCGTCGAGAATGACGGCGCATCCCCCGGCTTTGGCTCCGCGCCCGTGCAGCCCGGCCCGCTGAACGTGGGCAGTGCCACCGTCGGCATGAGCGTCAGCAACAGCTTGGCCGCGTTCGAGACGGGCAACTTTGAATTGACTTTGAGCAGCCCCACACTTTCTGGGGCCAATGCAGGCGATTTTGATGTCGTGACGGCTTTCCCCATCACCATTGCCGATGGCGGGGCAGCGGCAGAAATTGAGGTGAGTTGTACGCCAACGGCCGTTGGCCCCCGCAGCGCCACCCTCACCTTCAACACCAGCGACGGCAGTCACAGCCAGGTCAGCTACGACCTGCTGTGCGCCGGCACACCCGTGCCACAGCCCGGTTTTGGTTCCAGTCCGGCGGCTCCTGGCCCGGTAGATTTTGATCTCGTATTTGTTGGCTTTCCACAGGATGAAACGATCATCATCAACGAGATTGGCGAAGCTGGCCTGACTATCAGCAATCCACAGTTGGGTGGCCTGCACCCTGGCGATTTCACCGTCAACACCGCTTTCCCTATCACCATTAACAACGGCGGCGCGGCGGTGGATGTGGAACTAAGCTGCGATCCCACAACAACGGGTTTACGCCTGGCGACGCTGACGCTGACGACAAATGACCCCGAACAGCCAACGGTGCTGTTTAATTTGGTCTGTACGGCCGTTACCCCACCCGATCCCCCCCTCACCCCCGGCCCAGGCACAACAGGTGTCACCGGTGCTTATGCCATCGCCACCAGCCCCGACGGGCAGCACGTGTACGCCACCGCTGGCGATGAGTTGAAGCAGTATGAGCGAACGGCCGATGGCACCCTCTCCCCCCTCATCACCAACGGCGTACCTGGCTACGGCAGCCTCATCGGCCTCGCCGCCAGCCCCGACGGCCAACACGTCTACGTCACCAGCTTCAGTGGCGATGCACTAATCACCTATGAACGAGACGAAACCACCGGCCTGCTCACCTTCGTGGAGCTTTTAGAAGAAGGCGGCACCAGCAGCGGCTGCAGCCCCTGCCTCATCATTGATGGGCTGGATGGCGCGGCGGGCGTGGCGGTAAGCGGCGACGGCCAACATGTGTATGTGGTCAGTACGCAGGACGATGCCCTCGCCCGCTTTGACCGCGATGATGCCACCGGCCAACTGCTCTTTCGCGGCTCGCTGAAAGAGGGCGAAGCTGGCGTGACCGGCCTAAACGGGCCGCGTGATATAGCCATCAGCCCCGACGGAGCGCATCTGTATGTGACCAGCTATTGGGGGCCAACAGGCACGGGCGGCACAGTGGCCGTCTTTGAGCGCCATCCGCTCACTGGCGCCCTCACCTTTGTCACCTCTTATGCCGATGGGCAAACTGGCTTCACCCATCTGGATGGGGCGGCGGGGGTGGCCGTCAGCCCGGACGGGGGACAGGTGTATGTGGCGGCGCAAGGGGATGATGCCATCACCGTGTTCCAGCGCGATTCGTTTGCGGGGACGTTGCTGCCCCTACAAACGGAGGAAGATGGCACGCGCATCAATGGGCTGGATGGGGCCAGTGATGTACAGGTTAGTCCTGATGGTAAGTATGTGTATGTGACGGCCTTTGCTGATAATGGGCTGTGTGTGTTTGAGCGGCTGGTCACAGACGGCCGTCTTCTCTACGCCGAAACCTACCTGGACGGCAGCAACGGCGGCAACTTGCTGGCTGGCCCGCGCCGTCTGGCCGTCAGCCCCGACAATCGGGATGTTTACGTGACGGCCAATCTGGATAACGCCCTCGGTCTGCTGCAAATGGCAAACCCCACACCCACGCTGGATAATCTCAGCCCGGCTTCGGCGCAGGCTGGGTCGGGCGAGTTCACGCTCACGGTGCATGGCACGGACTTTGCCGCCGGCAGCGAGGTGCTGTGGAATGGCACACCACGCACCACCACCTTTGTGAATGAGGGGCAGGTGAAGGCCATGATTCCGGCCAGTGCGGTGAGTAGCGCGGGAACGGCCGTTATCACCGTCAACAACCCCACCCCCGGCGGAGGCCCCGCCACCAACTCCCTCACCTTCACCATCACCCCGCCCGACCAAAACCCCATTCCCACCCTGAACGAGCTAAATCCACAGGGGGCCGAAGCGGGCAGCGGGGACATCACGCTCGATCTGTTGGGCGCAAACTTCCTGCCCGCCTCGCAGGTGCAGTGGAACGGCAGCGACCGCCCCACCACCTTCATCGCGCCCAACTATGTGCGGGTGACGCTGCCCGCCAGTGACGTGGCGCAGCCGGGTACGGCGGGCATCACGGTGGTCAATCCTGCGCCCGGTGGCGGCTCATCGAATTTGGTGGCGTTTGTGGTGGCCGCTCCGGGTGAGAACCCTGTGCCTGCTTTAACGGGTGTGAGTCCGGCAACGGCCGTTGCCCAAGACCCCACCATCCCTGGCACAAAAATGACGCTGCATGGCAGCAACTTCATCCCCGACAGCCAGGTGTTGTGGAACGGCAGTCCGCGCTACACCACCTTCGTCAGCGCGGCGGAACTGCGGATTTCGCTTCTGGCGGGCGATGTGGCCCAGGCCAACAGCGCCAGCATCCAGGTGCACAGCCCCGCCCCCGGCGGCGGCACCTCCAACAGCCTCACCTTTTTGGTAACGGCTGCGGGCGACAATCCGCTGCCCTCGGTGACGGGCTTTGGTTATGGGGCAGGCGGCGCGGGTGTTACGCTCATCCTGCGCGGTGATGGCTTTACGGCCGATTCGCAAGTGCAGTGGAATGGCGCAAACCGCGCAACAACCTATATCAGTTCAGAAGTAGTTAGTATTGAGTTGACGATAGCGGAGTTTGGGGCGGAAACGGCCGTTCTCCAGGTAGAAAACCCCGCGCCCAGTGGCGGCACATCGAACCTGTTTCTGTACCAGCCGGTGCGGGTTTATTTGCCGATGGTGCTGCGGTAGGAAGAGAGCGGGGTGGGGATTGGAGGCTGGACAATCCCTAATCTCCAGTCTCCAATCCTCCTCTTCTCTCACCACCAGATGCGGAAGGTGAGGCGGGTTTGGCCGAGGATACGGCCGTTTTCCGCCACCGTAATCACCACCGCCACATCCTGGCCGGGGGAGATGTTTTGCAAGTCGAGGGGTTGGTTCAAACGGCCGTCGCCGTCCGTTTCGCCGAGAGAGAGGGGGGTTTCGGTGTTGTCGTGGTAAAGAACGGCCGTTACCGTCACATCAGTCACGGGCGCACCGGTGGGCGTAACGGCCGTTACAAAAAGCTGCTGCTCATCGCCGGTGTAAATGACGGGGGATTGCAGCGAGGCCATAATGTCCACTTCCGCCACACCGGCTCCGGCTACGGGCGCGGCATTTTCAAACGCACGGTAGGTGAAGGCCATTTCGCTGTCGAAATGTTCACGGCCCAGCCAGCCCAACTGCACCCGCTGCTCCAGTGGCAGTTGGGGTCGCCATTCGAGACGGCCGTTTTCAAAATATTGTGTTCGTACCCCGCCCACAGTTAACTGGGGCGAAATGGGCCAGCCAAGAATTTGCTCGCCGTCGAACGTTTCGTAAAAGGTGAGAAATTCATTGTAGATGGTTTCGTTGGTGGTGGGGAAGGTGCGGGAACGGCCGTTCTCATCTACCTCGTCCGGCACAACCTCGCGCAGCCCCTCATAGCCCCACTCTCCCAAAGGCGACACCCGCACCGACTGCGGCTGCCCTGTCTCATATTCCAGCCGCAAATTTTGGAAATATTGCACCGTCAGCCCCTCATCCTCTAAGGGGAAGGCTTCGCTAATTGGCTCGCCCAAAACCCGTTCGCCCCCCAGCGCCGCGAAGTGGGGGGCAAACACCTCATCCACCCCAGCAGGCATTTCATCAGCTCCACCAGAGCAAGCGGACAGCCAGAAAAGGGTCAAAATCGTAAAACGTAAAACGTAAAGGGTTGTTCTCTTTTTCACCAAGGCTCAGTTACCCATTTTTGACAAAGGTTCTCATGTTCTGGGCAGAGATGCAAGTAACTTTTGTACCGCTGCTGGTTGATTCGGGGGAGAGAGACGGCCGTTTCCACATCCATTGCCGCTCATTATAGCCGAAAGGCTAAATGAAGATAAAAAAGCTTCCCAACCACAGACGCGATAAGAAATCGCGGCTACAAAAAAAGCGCCCGACTTATAGGCCGAACGCTTTTTCAGAATTGTTACATGATCGCCGCGGATCTATTTGCCCAGACGTTTGCGGAATTCGGCCGTTAAGGCCGGTACTACCTTGAACAAATCGCCCACGATGCCGTACTGCGCCAGCTTGAAGATGGGTGCTTCGGCATCTTTGTTGATGGCGACGATAACCTTGGCGGTACGCATACCAGCCTGGTGCTGGATGGCGCCGCTGATGCCATTGGCGATATACAAATCGGGGCTGACGGTTTTGCCCGTTTGCCCAACTTGATGATCGTAGGGAATCCAACCGGCGTCTACGGCAGCGCGGGATGCGCCTAACGCGCCGCCCAACACGTCGGCCAGTTCGCGCACGGGGGCAAAGCCTTCGGGGCCACCCACGCCGCGCCCACCACTGACGATGATGCTGGCATCGGTGAGGCTGACGCCGCCTTCTTTAGCGGCAAAACCGACGATTTTGGTGGGGATGTCGTCTTCGCCGACGACGGCCGTTACCCATTCGGCCGTACCTGCCCCGCTGCCCTCTTCAGCCTGCGGAAAAGCACGGCTGCGCAGGGTGATGATTTGTGTGCCGGTGGTGACATGCACGGTTGCCAGCAGTTTGCCCGCGTACACGGGCCGTGTCACCTGCACCGTGTCGCCTTCTACGGCCACATCAATGCCATCAGCTACGAGGCCAGCGTTGAGATCAACGGCCGTCCACGCTGCCAAATCCCGTCCGCGAGTGGAGCCGCCGATGATGATGACGCTGGGGCCGCGCTCTTGAGCCAGTTGGGCCGCCAGCGGGCCATAGGCTTCCACACGGAAGTTGGCGAGGCTGGCATCATCACTGCCCAACACGGCATCTACGCCCAGGGCGAAGGCGGTGTCGGCCACACCAGCTACATCTTGCCCAAAGACAAGCCCTGTCAGGGATTGACCCAGCCCATCGGCCACCTTGCGGGCCGCGCCGATGGCCTCACGGCTGACGGCTGGTATCTGTCCATCTTTGTTTTCAATCCATACCCATACGCCGCTCATATCACTTTCTCCTCAAACAGCCGATCCACGAGGATGCGGGCTTGCTCTTCGACGCTATCTGCTTCGATGATTTCGACACTGCCTTCACGGGGCGGGATGGTGTAGACGTTGGACCAGTCTACTTTGCTGGCCGCTGCGCCGACTTCGCCAGCGATGTCTAAATCGGCGGCGGTCCAGGTGGGGATGTTGGCGCGGTTGGCTTTGCGGATGCCCATGAAGGAGGGGTAGCGCGGCTCGTTGATCTCTTTGACAACACCGACGACGACGGGTAAGGGGGCCGTCACGGTCTCCTTGCCATCGTCCAACAGACGCTCGACGGTGATTTGCCCATCGCCAATCTGGGTGATGGCGGAGACGTAGGTGAGGGGTGTCCAGCCGAGGATGCGGGCAGTTTGCAGGACGGTTTGGCCTGTGTCGCCGTCTATGGCCTGCTTGCCGAAAACGGCAATTTGCACGTCGCCGACTTTGTTGAGGGCGGCGGCCAGGACGCGGGCGGTGCCGAGGGTGTCGGAGCCGGTGAAGGCTTCATCGGCGACGAGGACGGCGTCGCTGCAGCCCATAGCTAGGGCGGTTTTGAGGACTTCTTTGCTGTCTTCGCTGCCGACGGTGAGGGCGATGGCTTCGGTTGCGCCGTGATTTTCGGTGAGGCGGATGGCCTCTTCGATAGCGTATTCGTCCCAGGGGTTGACCACGAGGGGCTTGCCACCAGGATCATCCCAGCTTACCGTGCCGCCAGTGACTTTGAAGACGGCCGTTGTGCTGGGTGTCTGCTTGGTACAAACAACAACTTTCATTAAATACCTCCGAGTAATTACGTCATGACGTAATTACGCAATTAGATTTCCATTAATCTTGTTTCATTCATCGTGCGGAATTGATCCGCGAATGTTTCGTTCTTAAATTCAAAGGTTGTGGCCCGCCAGGAAAAGTTAGCGATTTGGGCGGATTGGCGGATGGCTTGTTTGGCGGGCAGTTCGGCGCGGCGGCTGGCGCGGCGGAAGAGGAGGAAGACGAAACCGGCCAGGATGGCGGCGGCGAAGCCAGCCATTAACAAGCGCAGCCCAACACCCAGTGTGCCCGGTGTGAGGATGAGAAGGATGGCAAGGGCGAAGAGGAAGAGAATGCCGCTGACGAGCCAACCGATTTTGTAAAGCCGCTCTTCGTCACCAGAGCGGCGGCGCAGTTCATAGTGGCATGTCTGGCACAGGGGCACAGCTATCAGGCGGGTGACGCGGCCCAGCCGTTGGTGCAGGCCCATTTGGGTGGTGGCGGGTTGGGCGCAGTTCACACAAAGGGGGGGGAAGTGGACGGGTTGGTTGGGACGGGCTTTGATTTTGACGAGGTGGGACATGGGGCGTAATACGTAAAACGTAATGCGTAATTGGGTGTGTTAGGTGATTGATTGGGTGTACATGTTTCTCTTTCTTTTGTTGAGGTGTTGGCCTCGATGGGAATTATAGCTTTTTGGGGAGGGGCTGACAACATGCCGCAGTGCGTTATAGGGAAGTGGCAGGTGTTGGGTTACGGGGGCTGAAAATGGGGTTGGCTGGGATTAACGGGAATGGAGTACCCTCAGAGGCTCATGAATCCTCTGAGGGTGTGAGGGGATTAACCCTTTTCGCTCATGCGGGTTCCCCCAAACATCTCATACTCACTACTATCGTCGCCGTGATCGGCTTTGGCACCGGCGCGTACTCGTTTGACTATTTCCCACAGGGTGTGCCGCTCTTCAATGCGTGCGTTGCGAGCCTGAGTTAGCTGAGCTTCCAGGTTGGCAACATTTGCTTCGGCACTATCCAAATTCGCCAGGGCTGTTTGTAGGTCTGCCAGGTCGTAGCTGCCATAGCTGCGGGTGGCGTCCAGGGCTGTCCAGGCTTCACGAATCTGAATTGCTTGATCACGAGTATCTGTTGGGCTTCTGCGTTTATCGGCCATTATCACCTCCTGCTCCACTTTCCCGGAACAAATGGAAAAATGGGAGCGTACACAAAAAAAGGGAAAGCAACGAGGCAAATTATAATGTGGTACTCGGCAGGATGGCAAGCTTTTCGCTTACATGTGGCTGCCGCTCGCGTTACTTGCAAGGCTTTGCGGGTAACATGCAAGGCTCTTACATGCTGCCTGCAAGGCTACTCATGTTACCTGTAAGGCTGCTCGCGTTACCTGTAAGGCTGCTCGCGTTACTTGCAAAGCTCTTACATGCTGCCTGCAAGGCTGCTCATGTTACCTGTAAGGCTGCTCGCATTACCTGTAAGGCTTTGTAGGTAATGTGTAAGGCATTTGCATGTGGTGGTGGCGTGTGATGAGGAGATGGGGCTGGGGTAGACGGCCGTTGCTAATGACAACTGACAACAGAGGTTCAACAGAAAAACTACACAGAATTATCAACACGCATATCAAACCAGAAGTGGTTGACTGTTAGCCTTGCCAGAGTTTTTCGGGAATGGTTCGAAGTGTATCTTGCAATAGCACTCATGTTTGATGCAATGGCAACCAGCTTGTCACTTTCTTCCCAATTAACCCCCTCAAAACTTTCATTATTGGCAACAAGTTCTGTGATCCAATGATTGACTTGTGCCAACCAGTGTTCAAACGTGTGCCGTTGAATATAAGCCACCATTGCACAATGATTTTTCTCAAGAATGAATCCCTCTTGCTCTCGCTTAAATCTCTCAATTCCGCCAGTCCTGCCTTGAACATAATCTTTGGGGTTCGTAGGTGGCAATCTTTTTGCTTCAATCATGAATATAGGCTTTGCCCACAAAATATATGGCTCAACTAAAATCTGAAAATCAACGCCTTTTTTCTCATTGAACCGAAATATATAGTTTTTTGCCTTACTTTGAAGAAATGCGTTTAGCTCTCTAGAAATGTCATCTTCTAGTAATGAAACCGCCATACTGACATACTCTTCACGAAAAATCGGAAACCATGTTTCCAGAAATTCTAAGATAGATTTTGTAGTCTGGTCAGGTGGGAGAGAGGAAATCTCAATATTCGCGACTGGAGAGCGTGAGATACTATCCCTTATCATCAATAGCCACTCGCAACTAAATCCTGCATCACGTCTGTAGCATCACGAATAGCCACAGATTTGAGCCAATATTTCAACATTTTGGGTTTAATCAAGTAAACAATATCATCTTGGTATAAACGCACTACACGCTGGAATTCGACCGCTTCTCTTTTTTCGCGCAACAATGCGTTTAAGCCATTCGGGGTTGATGGTGGGTCTATGGTTGGCTTAGTCCCACTTCCATAGAAAAAGGGGTAACAGATGAAAGCTATATGCTCGATTGGTTCAAGTGGTCGAAAGGCATTGCCGTTGGACTGATAGATTGCATTTAGATTTTGACAAAGAACGCTACCAAATGCGACAAGTTGTTCTGCGGATGGTTGTGCCACACTTGCTTCAGCCCGTTCACCTTGCTTTAGCAAATCCAAACCATACTGCAAGACATCCTGAACAATCATTTCCTCGTTGTGTGATAACTCCAGGATTGAGTCATCCTCTGGATAAGGCAATGACATAAAGTCCTTCATCAACAAAGGGGAGAAAGAACGACCTATACCAGCTTCACTACTAAACGATAGTAAAAGCATTTTTAACAGAGCATAGTTTCCCTGTAGGTATGATTCGATTTGTTTAAGTTCGTCCAAAGCTTCCCAAGGTGCATGAATACCAATTATTCGGTGTCTAAAAACAAGGTATTCTTCTGAATATGCAATGGTGAAGCGGTTAACGCCTAGTACTTCTTTAATGAGCAAGTGTGGTGGCTCAAAAATTAGTTTCTGATCCTTTTTTATTTTTGCACTGTCAAATCTAGTTTCTGTCTCAATTGAAACTTTAATGATGCCTGATTCATTAAATTTGTCAGCCTCTACATATGGCTTACCTGTGATATATGAAGCAGAATGCTTCTTCTTACCTATGTTGTAGCCCTCACCAAACATCCATTTATCAGGACTGTCATTGTTTTTAGTTGCTGCCTTCTTTTGTTTCAGATAATCACCCAATGAATAGCTATCACGCAATCTTTTGACTAAATAATATAGGTGCCCGCCGCCGAATAAATTAGTTTTCCAGACAATTGAATCGGAAATAGCAATTTCGAGTGGCACATAATGCAGATCATAATGATCAATCTCAAAAAAGCGTTTATCTCTAGCGGCTTTTGTTCTTTTTACGGCAATATGCAAAATGGAGTGATCTGGCTCTGGGGTTTGATTCTTGGCAAAGATAACGGCAGTAGCTACCTCTGACTCGAACAAGTGTCCTTCTCGAAATAATGTAGATAGATCAATAATTTGGGGAACTTCGTACTTGGAGAAAAAGTGCGCTCGATATTTTAGAGATTTATTGTAGAGAAGCGGTCCCGCTGGCAAAACCAAACTAAGTAACCCACCTGAGCGTAATAGCTGCATTGCCTGATTCAAAAACAGGAGAGCGATCTGTTTTTGGGGAATATCAATCTCTAAATCCAAATCATGCTTTTCGATTATTTGTGCTACTTCATCACTGCTGCTCTTGAAAGGTGGATTACCTATAACAAGATCAAATTTGCCATTTTCCCTTGTATGCAAAAACTCGAAGAAATCAACATGTAAAAGGTTGTTTTCCTCAAGATTATCAAATTTAAGATTAAGCCAAATTTCCGTAGGCGACAGCATATTACAAAGTGCCAAGCTCAAACTAAATACAGCAAGGCGAACAGAGTCTTTTTCAACATCTACGCCATAAATTGAGTCTCGCAACATTGATTGCAGTGTTGTTACGTTAGGTCGTGTGATTTCCCCTGTCTTTTCGTATTCTTGTTTTTGCCACCACTGTACAAGCCTTTTGAATCCCAACACCAAAAAAATGCCAGATCCACAACTGACATCAATCATCTTGAAATTAGATTGGGGCGTTTCCAATGGCATACACTCGTCAATCATAAGTTGGGCAAGATGGGTCGGTGTATAGACAGCATCGGCTCGCCCCGAAATAAACTCTTCATAGATTCGGCTGATCACTTCTACAGGAACATAATCAAAGGCATAGAGTCGCCAAAATGAATATTGTCCATTCACAGATTTGGCATCAAGAAATATAGCCAGACGATCAAGGTTAAGCGTATTTACTTGGGCAATCTCATCAGCCGTTAGCTCAAAAATCTTGCCATTGAAATGGATACTGAGGCTTTTCAGAAAGGGAATGATTTCACCATTACGAATCACATCACAAAAATCTTCCGCACCCCCAAATTGGGCGAAAAAGCCTTCCTCAAAAACACCATTTCCATCCTCATCGCGGTGTTCTTCCAAATACTTGACCAAAATACTTTGTACAAGAAGTTTTTGAATGAGTTCTCGACTATGTTGGTTTTCTGCTACAAGATCTTGGCGTACTTTTTTTAACTCGGCAATGAGTGTGTTACTTGACCCGTTGCTGTGCAAAAATTTGTTACGGTGCTCCGGCAACTCCCAAAATGAACCATTTTCAAATAATTTGGCAGAATAGTTCTTGTATGTTTCTTGTGCCTCTGCGACAAGGTTTAGTGTCTCAAATGGCTTGGCAACCATTCGTTCGCCATCAAACTCAACAGATTCTCGTGCATCGAAGATTCTTATCTGTGTTCGTTCAACAACATAGTACACAGAGACAATATCGCTGCTCCAAATCTTGCGATGGATTTCAGCCAACTGTGAATCACTGAATTGTTGTGATGTATTGTCGTAAATAAATACTTGCGGTTGAGGGAATGGATGTGTTTGACTATGGCGAAGATATACAGCCGTTGCTGAGAGTCGTCTTGCATCTTCTAAAATCAACCGTGAGCCAAATGATATTTCTGATGCACCATATTCACGGTTTGTAAAAAGCAAAGCAAGTTCGGCAGTTTCGGGCTCACGCTCAAACTCAAAATCGAATAGCTCTAAATTTTGCTGTAATAAAGTATCCATGACAGAGGGGAATAAAAATTACTATTAAATATTAAGCTAGACTCGACGCAAGTTCCTCAAAAAGACCATTAAAAGACAATGGCATTGTACATACGTTCTAAAAAACAAGCAAAGAATTTTGGAGTCATCTATCCTATTACTCACTAAGAAGTTCAAAGATGAAGGTGCTGTCGTGGCCGTAGATGAGGCGGGTGTGTGGGTTTTTGAGGAGGGCAGCGGGGTCGAAGAAGCCGCCTTTGGCGCCGATGAAGATGTGGGTGACGCCTTGCTGGCGTAACCAGTCGGCTGGTTCGGGGAGTGACCAGTCGGACACGGCCGTTGCCCCCTCATTAAACGCCTTCACTTCCAAAAACAGGTCGAGATTGTAGAGATAATCGGCGGGGGGAGTGGTGCTGGTGAGGCCGGTGAGGGGCACGAGCCAGGCGCCGCCATCGCTGCCGGCCCAGGTGTCGCCCAGCCACTGCCAACTATTGACGGCGACTTTGGCCTCGGCGGGCAGGTTGTCTTTGGCCCAGAGGAGAGCGGGGAGATCGGCCGTTTGCGCCAAAATCGTTTGCGAATTCAAAATGGTGATTTGCTGGCGAATGCCGAAAAGGGTGGTGAGGGCGATGAGGCTGCCGAGCAGGATGGTGGCGGGGATTTGCCAGAGGAGGCGCGGGGGCAGCAGCCAACGCCAGGTGCCGACAGCGACGATAGCCAGGAAAATTGCCAGGGGCACAAAGACGGTGATGTACATGCTGTTGATGTTGATGAGGGAGGTTTCGGGCAAGTTGAGCCGTTCGCCAGCCAGCAGAATGAACAGCGTGGCAATCCAGCCGACGAGGGTGAGGGGCAGGGTGGGCCATTGGTGGCGCTGCCACCAGGCGGCGAGGCAGAGGAGGAAGCCGAGGGCGGCCAACCAGAGGAACTGCTGTTCCCAGCCGGTTTGCACGTAGCTGAAGGGGAAGAGGTTGTAGTTGGTGATGGTGCTGCGGATAACGGCCGTTGGTTCACTCGTTACCCAAAGTTGGTAGAGGCGCGGGGCGGTGAGGAGGAGGCTAACGGCCGTTGCCAGTGCCAACCAGCCCGTCTGCCGCGCCCGATTAACAATCCAGGCGATGGGGACGAAGGGCAAATAGAGCAGGAAAACGCGAAAGTGGACATAGAAGAGGCCAGTCGCCAACAAGCCGACCAGCCACCAGTTGGCGGTTTCGCCGCGCAGCAGCCGCCAGGTGGCGGCCAACAGCACGGGCATGATGAGCATGGCTGTGAGTTGGGTGAAGCGTCCCCAGGTGGCGTAGTAGGCGGGGAAGAAGAAGGGCAGGCCAACGAGGAAGGCGGCGAGGAGGGCGGGGGTGGGGCGGCGGGTGATGTGGTAAACGGCCGTATACAGCAGCAGCGGCATCAAGCCATTCAACAGTTGGCCCAAAACCAGCAGCAGTTGGGGCAGCGGCCAATCGGTCATGAGCTGAAGGCTGGCGGCCAGGGTGTGGAAGCCGAAGTGGTAGGGGAAGCGGGCGACGGTGGGCAGGTAGGGGGCGTAGTCGGTGGGGGTTTGGCCGTTGCTGGTCATAACGGCTGTTATCAGCCCATGCCGACTGGCATCCACCCAGGCGGGAAAGTCGAGATCGCGCACGGCCAGGAAGCGCGTGGCGAGGCTGAGCAGCAGGAGCAGCAGCAAAGCTGCGTGCTGCCAGTGGAGTGGGGAGCGGCGAGCAGGGAGTGGCGTGCGTTCGCGGCGGGATTGCCACAGGAAGAAGGCGGCACTCCAGCCCACGATGAGCAGGAGCCAGAGCAGCCAGTTGGTGATACGGCCGTTTAGCAGCGTTACCCCATACCACAGCAGCGGCCAGATGGCAATGCCCAAGGCCAGGGCCAGCCCCCACCAGGCGGCTACATCCCCAGTTCCCCTCAGTTCCCCTCGGTTCCTCAACACCAAAAGCAGCAAACAGCCAGGCAAGGGTATGAAGATGAGTGTCAGGAAAATGAGCCAACTATCGTAAAGAAAACGGGTGCGCAGGGCGATGAGGGCATCGCGCCAGGTGAGTTGGGTGCGGGTGAGGAAGCGCAGGTCTTGAACGGCCGTCTCCGCCACCGCCGCGCCATCATCCCCAAAGACAAGCTGCATGGCTCCCGGCCCATACACGTCCACATCATAGCCCCAGACGGTGACGGTGTTGTCATCGCTGCCGCTGAGGCGCAGGGTGTAGGTTTGTCCGGCGGAGTGGGCTTGGGCGGGGAAGCGAAAGAGGTGGGTCTGGTTGTGCTGGATGTGGCCTGTTTGTAAGCTGCTTTCGGCGATGAGTTGGTCGTTTTCGTCGGTGAGTTGGAGGGTGAAACGGCCGTCTTCCTCTTCATCGGCCTCTTCATAGCGCACCAAAATCAACTCGATCTCGCGCAAGCCATCCCACCGGGGCACAAAGGTCTGTTCGATGGCAAAACTGCCCTGGGGGATGGGAACGGCCGTATTCAACCGTGCCTGGTTGATGTCGGTGGAGATGATGGGGCCAAAGAAGGGGCGCACGAGAGACGGCCGTATGGTGAGTCCCACCCATACCCAGACCACCGCCAGAACAAACCCCAACAAAAACCACAACGGCCCGAAGGTCTTCAATTGGAGTTTAGGGGTTGCCGATTGTTCTGTCATCATGCCAAAAATAAAGCCACTCCTTGTGGGAGTGGCCTTTTTTGTGGTGGCGCCAACTAGATTTGAACTAGTGACCTAGGGCTTATGAGTCCCCCGCTCTGACCAACTGAGCTATGGCGCCTCAATTTACGATTGGAATTATAGCCAAGAGGCGGGATGCTGCCAAATTAATTTGCAGGTGGCAAGTGCCTGCCACCCGCCATTTGCCACCTGCACGCTTTGCGCTACATTTTGGGGGATGGATTTACTGGTAGATAAGGCTCAGACGATTTTAGAGCGGCGGATTGGCGAACGGCCGTCTGCCCGCCTGCTCGACATTCATTCCGACCTGCTGCACTTTGCCCTCATCAACTACGCCCTGCCCCCGTCCCGCCTGCGGCCGCATATCCCCGACCGATTTGACATCCCCGAATTTGACATCAACGGTGAGAAGCTGGCACTGATGAGTGCTGTACCCTTTTGGGATGCGGATTTTCGCTTTGTGCGGCTGGCTCCCTGGCTGAAATGGCAGTTTGCCCAGACGAATTACCGGGTTTATGTGGTGGAGCGCCAGACGGGTGAGCATGTGGTCTGGTTTTTTGGCACGACGTTGGGATCGCCGATTGTGTATGCGGCGCGGGGGTTGTGGGGGATTCCCTGGCATTATGCGCGGTATGCGGTGGATTGTGTGTGGGTGGCTGACGCGGCGGCAGCGGGCCGTTACCACCACTACCACATCACCGCCCAAAGCGACTGGGCCTCCGCCGAAATCACCCTTACCGATATGGGCCAGCCGATAACCTGCCAGCCCGGTTTCACTTCGATGGCCGAGATGCAGTTGATTTTGACGCACCCTGTTGTGGGATTTTATTTTAGGTTAAACGGCCGTCTGGGCAGCTACAGCATCTGGCACGACCTCATCCCCCTCACCACCGCCACCCCGCAGCATCTCTACTTCAGCCTGTATGAACGCCTCAATCTACTCTCACGCTCAGAAATGCAGCAGCCCCACTCCATCTTCCTCTGCCCCCGTACCACCTTCGACGTTCACCTGCCCCCCCTAAAACTGTAGGCGCAGAAAAATAACATCTCAGTTGGGCAAAGCGTGGCGGCTAAAGACTGTCCAGTCTCCAATCGCTAGTCTCCAGCCCCAAGTCCAAGCTCATTTTGGCGCGAACCCTTAGCCAGGCATCACCACTTGGAGCGGAATAGGCACAAAGACAAAGAAAAAGAGGATAAAAACAAAAATGGCAATGGCTCGCCGCCGTGGATCCAATTCCGTCACATCATCCAACGGTTCAGCATGGTTACGCCCCAACAGATAAAGCAGCACGATCCAAACAATCCATGTCGTTGTCCCTGTAAGCAACACCAGGCCCAACAACACCGCCACAACCGGCCAAAAGAACTGTTTAGCCCGCTTGCCAAAGAGGACATAGGCTGTGTGTCCACCATCTAATTGGCCTACTGGTATGAGGTTGAGACCAGTGACCAGCAGCCCCACCCAGCCAGCCCAGGCAATATCGTTTAGCTGCACATCCATGTTGCCATCTGGCAAAAAACGGCCGAAAACCGCCACCTTCATACCCGCATACAAGAGCGAATTGCCCTCCAACACATAAGGGTCCCCAGTTGGCAGTGGCCCTATATCCGATGTTGCCAGGCCATACCACAAAATAGGCAAGGCAAAAATCAAACCCGCCAGCGGCCCGGCTACCCCCACATCGAGCAAAGCCCGCCGATTATTGACCGGCCCTTTCAGGCGAATAAAAGCCCCCAGCGTGCCAATTAGTGCCGGGAACGGCAGAGGAATGAAATAGGGCAACGTTACCGGAACACGATGATAACGAGCCGCAAAATAATGCCCCAGTTCATGTGCCCCCAAAATCAGCAGCAAACTTAGGCTAAAGGGCCAACCACGCCAGATTTGCAGGGCTTGTTCCGGCGTTTCCGCCGCATAGCTAGCTCCCACATACAAGGTGGACAGGATGGTGGCTATAAACAAAACCAGATTAATGACCCAATTTGAAGGTGTGTCCTCAAAAACCAAAGGCAGGGCCACTAAGGCTGTTAATTCCTGATCTTGGCGGATCATGGGTGTAAAGCCGTGCTGTTCAAAGCGTCGCTTCAATTCAGCAAAACAATCAGCGGGGTCTTGCAAAAAGTGACCACGAAAACGGACTTGGCCCATTACGGGTCTGTCTAAAGTGGTGTCAACTACGGAAAAGAGATCGGGGAGTTCCTGGCGTAGGGCTTCGACTTTTTCTAGCGGGATGGTTTGACCGGTGGTGAGTTGTTCGTACATAAATGGGTAATTGGGTAATTGGGTAATTGAGTAATAAGAAGCCGCCAATTACTCAATTACACAACTACTTTGTCTTTTCTGCGGGTTGGGTTTCCTCTTCTTCTTCGTCATCACCCCAACTGATTATCCAGACGCAGGCACCGGCAACAAGGGTGGTGATGAGGATGAGCCAGAACCATTGCATACCTTGCAGGCCCACATCGCGGGCTTCAAAGAGGAGGATGATGACCATGCCCAGGGCTAAAACAAACCAGGCAGCCAGATTGGGGTGATTAGTGATCCAGTTTTTTAGTGTGTCCATTTTTCGGTAATCGGTAATCGGTAATCGGTAATCGGATTACCGATTACTGCCTAAACGGGGTGCGATTCTCTTTCGGCGAGAACTTTTATCATGAAGTCAGTGTGGGGAGGTTGGGCTTCCTGAATGGCCTGCCGCCAGGAACCGACCATTTTGTTTAAATCGGCCGTTCGGTAATCCTGCGATTCAAATAATTCGCGCAAATAGTTGGGGCCATTGGCGGGGAGAAAGACAACCAGCAGTTCGCACATGTGTTGGAAGGCCGATTTGCCAATCTCTTCGATGATGGCTGGCCCGGTGAGGCCAGCCGCTTCGGGCGGATGAATGTAAATCTGGTCAATCTTCGTCACACCGCTTTCAATGCTCCAGCCAACCACAGCACTAATTTGGGCACCGACCTGCCCAATAAAATAGCTGCGCTCGCTGAGGGCCATGAGCAAATCGGCGCGTTTTAGGCGCACCACACCATCTGTGGCTTTGTGGATGAGGAGGAGAATGGAGGGGATGTCGGACGGCCGTGCGCGGCGGACTTCCAAATCGGCGGGACGATCATCGGGCAGTACCAGGTTGAAGGGGGCATCTACCGCAGGCAGTGGGGGGGGAGCGGGTGGGGTTTCGGCAGCGGAAACGGCCGTTTCCCCATCATCCTTGTCCGCCTCACGCCGCACTGCCTTTTCCCGCTCCTGCTTGGCCCGCAGCTTGGCTCCAGCCCCTTTTAGGCGAGACAAATCTGGCTTGGCTTTGGCTGGTGCTTCCGTTTTGGCCTCTGTGGATGGGGGGGTGCGCATTGGTTTACTGGGGGCAGCTTTGCCGGTAACGACAGCCAATTCTTTGGCTTCCACTGTCGCCGGGTTGGGCAGGCGTGTCCAAAACAGGTCGAACTGCTTTTCCGTGTCCACCATCAGGCCGTCTGTTTCAATCACCACATCGGCCAGGGCCACCTTCTCTTCTTGCGAAGATTGGGCATGAATGCGGTGTTCGGCCGCCTCTTTATCCAGGCCGCGACAAATTTGCAGGCGTTCCATTTGGCGTTTTTCGCTACAGCGTGTCACCCAAACCTGATGGCAGGCATCGAATAGATCGCCGTCCAGCAGTTTGATGGCCTCGATCATGATGGTCGTAGCTTTGGTTTCGTCTATTTGCTGGTAGATGTGTTGGCGCACGGCCGGATGCAGCATTTTTTCCAAATCGCGCAAGGCGGCCGGGTCATTGAAGACAATATTGCCCAAAATTTTGCGGTCAATACGGCCGTCTTCGCGTCGCACCCGCGAACCAAACGCCACGGCAATATTCGTCTGCATCTCCGCGTCATTGTTCAAAATTTCATGCACGACGGCATCGGCATCAATAGTCAAGGCCCCTCTGTCGGCGGCCAGGTGCATAACGGCCGATTTCCCCGTGGCAATATTGCCTGTCAGGCCAATGATCAGCTTCCCTGTTATCTGTTTCATTGTTGTTTGTTCACTCATGTGCCAGTTTCTCCCACTTCATCATTAGGGCATCTAATGCTTCTTCGGCGGCAGCGTATTCTATGCTTAGGCTTTGGATTTTGTCAAAAGATTCCTCTTGGGTGGCGGCCTGCAATTCTTGGGTGATTCTGGCAATGTCCGCTTCGGCCTGGGTGATGGTGGCTTCCAGGTCGGCCAAGGCCTCTTCTTTGCGCCGTTGTTCGTTTTTGCTGAGGGCGGAACGGCCGTTGGCCTCCGGTTTCGTTTCGGCTGGTTCAGTCACGGCCATCGGTTTAGCCGCTTCCCGTTCCCGCTCTCGTTCCACCAGGTATTCCTGGTAACTGGTGGGGTAGACATGCAGACGGCCGTTTTCCAACACCCACACCTGCGTCGCCAGCCGATTCACCAGATAACGATCATGCGACACCATCAAAATCGTGCCATCAAACCCCTCCAGCACCGTTTGCAGTTCTTCCTGCGCCGGAATATCCAGATGGTTCGTCGGCTCATCCAGCAGCAAGAAATTAGCCTCCTCCCGTTCCAGCAGCGCCAACGCCAAACGGCCGCGTTCGCCACCGCTCAACATACTCACCTGCTTATACACATCATCCCCCCGAAATAGAAAGCGTGCCAAATAGTTCCGCGCCTCGCTAATAGGCAGATTCTCATAATCCAGCAGCACATCCAATACCTGCTTCTCCCGATGCAGCTCCTCATGCGCCTGCGAAAAGTAGCCAATCTTCAAACTGGCCCCCAGCTTCACCTCGCCGGCCAACACGGGCAGTTGATCCAAAATCGTCCGCAAAAAGGTAGATTTGCCCGCCCCATTTGGCCCGATCAAGGCCGCACATTCCCGCCGATGCAGTTCAATATCATCAGCCGCAAAAAGTGGCGCACCGGGATAGCCAACTTGCAAACCTTTGGTACGTAAAACAATTTCGCCGCTGCGGTGAGACGGCCGTAATGTCAACGACAAACTGGGTGGCCGCGATGGCCCGCGCAGTTCGCCAATGCGCTGCTGCAATTCACCCACGCGCAAAGAGGGCACACTGTCCAACCCAATCTCACTCTTCAACTCCGCCCAACCCTTGTTCAGTTTAGCCACAACTTGCAGCCCGCCCTTGTGAATGGCCTCCACCTCACGAGTAAGACGGCTGAGTTTGCCCTGAGCCATTTGCGTGCGCTGCCCGGCAATATTGCGGCGGATGAAATCCATCTCCTTCTCCAACCGCTCCATCAACGTCTCAAACTCCTTCTGGCGCAGTTCCCAGCGGGCTTCGCGCTGCTGCAAATGGGCCGAATAGTTACCGCGATAGACTTCCAAGCCTTGCCCGTTCATCTCCCAAATGGTGTTGACCACTTTGTCTAAAAAGTAGCGGTCATGGCTGACCATCAGCACGGCTCCCGGCCATTTTTGCAAGATGCCTTCGAGCCATTCAATGGCTTCTACGTCTAAATGGTTGGTTGGCTCGTCGAGGATGAGTAAGTCGGGGGCTTCTAGCAGCAAACGGGCCAGCCGTGCCCGTGTGCGCTGCCCGCCGCTGAGATGGGTGAGGGGCATCTGCCAATCTTCGGTGGGAAAGCCTAAGCCGGTCAGCACTTGCCGGATGCGCAGGTCGTATTCATAACCACCAGCCAGTTCAAACTGCACCTGTAATTGGCTGTATTGGGTGAAGAGGTCGTCGGGCAGGTGATCGGCCGTTTCCATCTCCACCTCTAGCTGCCGCAGCCGCGCCTCATCCGCCCGCAAATCGGCAAAAACCACCAACATCTCCTCATACACACTGTGGTCACGCCCGGCAAAAGTCTGCGCCGCCTCCTGCGACAAATAGCCAATTTGGGTATTGCGCGACATAGCGACAGCGCCGCTGCTGCCCAAACTCACACCTGCCAAAATCCGCAAAAGGGTTGTTTTGCCCACCCCATTCGGGCCAACCAGGCCAACTTTGCCATCATTGGGAATGGAAACGTTAATGCCACTAAATAAATCTACCGGGCCAAAGGACTGCCCGACATTGGTTGCCGTTAAAATAGCCATAGCCAGGGATTATACCTGAACGTTTGGGGCAATGCGTAATGGCGGGGCATCTTGACAACATAGGTAAAAGACTTACGATATATTCGTGGAATCTCTCAATCACAAAAGGAGCAGGTAAGCATGAATATTCAGAACAAGGCAGACCATGATCCGGTGACGGATATGTATACGGTGGATGCTTATTTACGTTGGGCTTTAATGGCGGCGGAGGAGGTTGTTGGTGAGAAGGGGATGCACATTGTTTTGCGTGAAGCCCGGCTGGAGAAGCTGGTGGGCAATTATCCGCCCAATGAATCGAAGGTGATTGGGAATTATACGTTTGCTGATTATGCCAATTTATGCACGGCTTTGCTCACTTTTTTTGGCCGGGCGGGGCGCAGCATGACGCTGCGAATCGGGCGCAAATCGGCCGAATTGGCGGTGGAGCAGCAAAGTGCCACGTTTGGCCTGGGCACGCTGGTGAAAGCGTCGCGTATTTTGCCCATTACGCAGCAGCTTAAAGCGGGCTTGCTGATGATGCAGAATGGGCTGAAAAAGTTGAGCCAGGAGGTGGGGCAGGAGCGGCTGGTGCGGCTGGAGGATGGTGGGGATGTGTTTCGTTATATTGATGAGACGTGTCCTTACTGTGCGGGGAAAACGGCCGATTCGCCCATCTGTTGGGTGCATAATGGGGTGATTTTGCAAGCGGCCGTTTGGCTAACCGGTAAAGAATTTGATGTGCAGGAAACAGAATGTCGGGCTATGGGCGCACCCGCCTGCATCTGGGAAGTCAGCAAAAAGCCCAAAGCCTAATAGGTTTGCTGCTTGCGGGTATGTTTGTGCCCATTCTCAGAAAATGGCACATAGTTGTCCTTCGGCCGATAGTAATAGTAGTAACCATTGCTTCTTTTAGGATTGACCTTATTAATTAAAACCCCGGCAATATGACTCTCCAAGGCATATAACTTCTTTACAGCCTCCAACAAAGCTGGCTGCCGCGTTTCGTTGGCACTAATCACCAACAAAGTAGCATCCACCAATTTAGACAAAATCGCGGCATCTGTCACCGCCAAAAGGGGAGGGCTGTCAAAAATCACAATATCCGCCTGCTTGCCCAGCCAGGCAATTACTCGCCTCATCCTCTCCGAGCCAATCAGCTCGGCCGGATTGGGCGGAATGCGGCCAGCAGGCAAGAACATTAAATTGTGAATGAGCGTGGCCTTTATGAAACGGCCGTCATCCTGCCCCCGCGCAATCAAATCACTCAACCCCTTAGAAGCATCAATCTCCAAAATATCATGCAGCGTCGGGCGGCGCATATCCGCATCCACCAAAACAACCCTCTTCCCCGACTGCGCCAGAGCCACCGCCAGATTAGAAGCAATCGTAGATTTGCCATCCCCGGCATTCGGGCTGGTCACCAATATCGTCTTCAACTGGTGATGAACACCCGCAAACTGAATGTTCGTGCGCAGTTGCCGATAAGCCTCAGCCGCTGGCGAACGCGGCTCCAGCGCCACAACCAACGCATCAAAGGGCTTCTTCACCCGCATCCGCTTAATCACCCCCAACACACTCAAGCCCACCAACTCCTCCACATCTACCGGGTTCTTCAACGTATCATCCAAATAACTAATCAAAAACACCAGGCTCGTGGCCGCAATCATAGCCACCACCGAGGCCATCAGCGTATTGGTGATAACCTTAGGCGCAATGGGCACTTGCGGCAAACGAGCCGCTTCATCAATAATAATGTTATTCAAACTCCGTGCTTCAGATAAACGAATATCCTCATAACTTTGCAAAAGCGTCGCATATGTCTCGCTTAAACGAATCACATTATTATTAGCTTGTTCCACAACTCTTTGGTCCGGCGCAAACTTCTCCATTTCCGCATCCAAAATAGTTTCGGCCGCCACTAACTCCGTTCGGATTTCGGCCAAATTTTCTTCAAGACTGGCCTTAGAAATAGCAAACCGCTCCAACTGCTGCGCCATATTCCGATCAGCAAACACTTTAGGAATTTCATTGGCTAAATCCCTGGCAACTTCTGGATCAGAATGTGTGACACGCAAGGCAATCAACTGGGTATTATCCAGCAGGCTAACAGTCAGGTCATCCTTTAACACCGCAGGCGACATATCCAGGCCAAGGTTATCTAAAGCCTGTGTCAATACCTCGTAATTTTCCAGGCGAACAACAAACGATAAGGCCAACTGTTCACTGGCCCGCAGCGCGTTAATGTCTGTCAGATTATCGCTGCCCTCATTAACCAGCAAAATAGTAGATGCTTCATAAATAGGTGGTTGTGCCTGGTTATAAAAATAGGTAGCACTCCCCACTACTAACACACTCAACAGAATGAGCCATAGCCATTTCCATATTAACAATCCATATTGACGTAGTTCCATAGATGATTCCTTGATGCAGAATTGGATGTATACCTCTCAATTAAAACGGCTATGGGGCTAACGTCTATCAAGGGCAGGTGAAGTGGTGGTGAAGGTTGCGTAAAAACAAAAACCCCTGTGTTTAACAGGGGTTTTGCCAAAGTCAGTGCGGAGGTGATTAATTCAAATATTGCCGCAGGTGGCCGGCAAAGTTAGGATGGCGCAGCTTGCGTAAAGCTTCTTTCTCTAACTGGCGAATACGTTCGCGGGAAAGGCCAAACATTTCGCCAACTTCTTTGAGGGTTCGTGATTCGCCATCTTGCAAGCCGTAACGCAAACGCAAAATGCGGGCTTCACGGGGTGTCAACTGGTCTAAAATATCACCAATTTCTTCGGTGAGCATGGTCTGCGCAACGGATTCGGCTGGTGGGGGTACGTCGGTGTCTTCGATGAAGTCGCCTAGTTCGGCATCGGACTCATCACCAACCGGCCGTTCGAGATGAACAGGTTGGCGGCTGGTGCGTAACATCCAGCGTACCCGGTCGGCGGGCAGTTCCATGTATTCGGCAATTTCTTCAGCGGTGGGCTGACGGCCGTATTCTTGTTCCAATTCCTGCGCCACCTGATACAGCTTGCTAATGCGCCCGCCCAAATGAGCCGGAATACGAATCGTGCGGCCATGATTGGCCAAAGCCCGCGTCACCGCCTGACGAATCCACCAGGTGGCATAGGTGCTAAAACGATTACCACGACGATAATCATACTTTTCTACCGCTTTCATTAAGCCGACATTTCCTTCTTGAATGAGATCAAGAAATTGCAGGCCACGTCCGCGATACTTTTTGGCAATACTTACGACCAAGCGGGTATTGGCTCGAATAAGATGGGCTCGTGCTGCTTCACCCACTTCTTTGATTCGGTCCAACGCATCCAAGTCATCATCACTTAAAAACATCTCTACCGATTCAAGCTGTTCAATTGCAGCGCGACCAGCCTCAATTTCCATGGCTAACTGCACTTCTTCTTCGGCCGAGAGAAGCTGCTGCTGCCCCATTTCGCGGAAGTAAAGCCCAACAGAATCATCAATAGGCACATTACTTAGGTCAAATAACGGGGCACGATGTGCTTCATCATCCTCTAATTCAGCGATGCTAAAAGGATCGTCCTTGTCATCATCACCGCTGCCGTTTTCACGGATTTCAGTTTCAATATCTTCCTCTGTTTCATATAATGGAACACCAGCCGCTTGTAACTCTTCTAGGAGCGCTTCAATCAACTGTAGATTGCTTTCAATATTGGGGAGTGCAGCCAGAACCTGATCATATATTAAATAGCCCTGTTCTATGCCGTCGTTTACCAATGTGCTGATGACTTCCATTTCGTCAAATGGGTTGCCAAGATCGCTCATATACCCTACGTCCCTATCCCTTGTTTAAATTTTGACGGGCTGTTGGCATTCAACCACCCTTTTTGCCTCTTCCCAAGCACGGGCAGTCTAGCATATTCGCAGATTAAAAGTCAAGAGGGTTACAGATGAAAAGTCAACTATTTTTCAGTAAAATATCAGGCTCTTGAGAGGGAGGTTTGTGCCTGAAAATAACGAGATTTTGTGAGGGTAAAATGAGTGAAAAGATCATTGGGATTGTAGCGGGGGTCGGCCCTTTTGCCGGCCTGGATTTGCTTAGAAAGATTCTCGATCAGACGGTGGCGAGCAAGGACCAGGAACATTTAACTGTTGCCAGTTTATCTCAACCAAATGAGATTGCTGACCGCACTGAGTATCTGTTGGGGGAGGTGGCCGAAAACCCAGCGCAGGCGTTTGTGAGGCAGTTATTAAAATTGGAACAGATGGGGGCTCAGGTGGGGGGCATTCCCTGTAATACAGCTCATGCACCAGCTATTTTTGGGGAGATTGTGGCGGGTTTGAAAAAGGGGGGCAGCGGCTTGCATCTGCTGCATATGATTGAGGAAACGGCCGTTCACCTCCACCACGCCCATCCCCAACTCCAAAACATCGGCATCCTCTCCACCACCGGCACTTATTTGACCCAAATTTACCCCGAGGCATTGGCGCGGTTTGGTTTAACGGCCGTTGTGCCCACCCGTCAAATGCAAGAGGAGATTGTCCATACGGCCGTTTACGCCCCCGACTATGGCCTTAAAGCCTGCGGTGTGGCCACAAAAGAAGCCAGAGAGGGGTTGACAACGGCCGTTCGCAGCCTGCAAACCCAAGGAGCCGAAGCCATCATCCTCGGCTGCACCGAAATGCCCCTTGCTATCACCGAACCCACTCTTTATGGTCTACCTATTATAGACCCCACCCTCATCCTCGCCCGCGCCCTCATCCGCGAGGCCAACCCAGCCAAGCTAAAACCCTAACAACAACCTATCATCAGAAATATACACCCCACCAAGACTATGCCCGATTTTGCCGAAGAGAAAACCAGGCCAGAGGGACAGAAGACAACAACAGCAGAAGCAAAGTGGGGGCCGCGGCACGAGCAAAAAAGGCCTCGCTGATGTTCGACCAAACCAGCGTTGGTAACGTTCTGTACCCGATGGGGCTTAAAAGCAACGTAACCGGCAGCTCTTTTATAGCTGTCAAAAAGACCAATAAACCACCAGCAACCAGCCCTGGTCGCATCAAAGGCAACGTAACATAGCGCAAAATGGCTAACCGGGAACCACCCAAACTGTAACCTACCTCCTCCAACTCAACAGGGATATGGGACAACGCACTCCGTTCGGCACTAACAGCTTGGGGTACAAACAAAACCAAATAAGCAGCAATAAGCATGGGTATTGTTTGGTAAAGAGGCCGAACAAAATTGATGCCAACATAGACAAAAGCCAGGGCAACGACAATACCTGGCAAAGCATAACTAACATAGCTCAGACGCTCGAAGAATTTGGCCCACCACCCTTTATACCTTACTGACAAAATGACAATGGGCAGGGCCACAATGATAGCCAACAAGGCCGTTAACAGAGCCGTGCTGACCGACAATCTAGCTGGGACAATTAGGTCTGGCAAAACGGCCGTACTCCGCTGCACCATCCCCAAATCTGGCACCAGCCAGTCCTGCCGAAAGCCACGCACCATCCAATAAGCCAAAATCCCGAGAGGCATCAACAGAGCAAAAAAGGAGACTAACCCCGAAAACAGCAAAGCAGGAATCCGCCAGCCTTTTAGCGCAAATAACTTAAGGTGACGGCTGTCAGCCATCTCATCGGAACCATCATCCTCATGGCGACTGCGCAGCCGCGACTCAAACAACATGATGATCCCCGTCATCAAAACCAACACAGCCGCCATCGTTGCTGCTTCATCTAAGCGAAAAGCCTGGTAGCGATTGTAAATAACACGGGTGAAGGTGCTAAATTGGAGCAGGGTAACTGCGCCAAAATCGCGCAAACAGTAGAGGGCAACGAGTAAGCTGCCAGCAAGCATAGACGGCCGTAAATAAGGCAGCAGCACATACCATACAATCTGTCGTTTAGAGGCTCCATTCGTTTGTGCCACCTCCAATAAAGTCGGATCCATCTGCCGTAAAGCAGCCACCACTGTCAGAAAAATGTAAGGGTAACTAATGAGGGTTAAAACGATAAACGCCCCCGTAAAACCATAAATTGGCGGCAAACGATCAAAGCCAATCGCCCATTCCAGCAGTTGTTGCAGCAGACCTTTGGGTGACAAAAACGAGAGAAACAAATAGGCAAAGATATAACTGGGAATCACCAGGGGCAGCGCATGAAGCACGGCCCAAATTCTGCGCCCAGGCAAATCGGTGCGGGTGGTGAGCCAGGCCAAGGGCACAGCTAAACAAGTGGCCGCTATCGTCACACTCCCCGTCAGCAAAACAGTATTGCCGATGACTTGCAGCGTAATGGGCCGCATCAGCGTCGTCAGGGTCTCCTGCCAGGCGGTGTTCATGCGTATCACCAGGTATAGGGGCACAAGCAGCACTAAGCAGGCAAATAGTGCCGCACTTATGTAAAGTGCAGCGCTAAACAGTTGTCCTGTGGAGAAACGGCCGTTCTTTCTCCACCACCTCATTAAAGGAATGCGTTCAACATAGGCGGCAGCAGTTGAATCATAAACAGTTAGCCGGCGAATCTGGATATCACGCAAAATCTTCTTCCCGATTTCCGGCGAAAAGGAGCAGCGAGAAATCGCCGCCCCCTTCGCCAGAACTCATTTACTCAATAATTCCCAAATCAATCAACAGAGATTGCGTCCCCTCCAAATCAGCCAGATCGCTTAAAGGCATATCAATGGCTACCCCATCCAATTCGGCCAAAGGCGGCAACAAAGGCACAGTTTGCACACCTTCTACAAGAGGATATTCAAAGGTTTGGGAAGCAAAATATTGTTGGGCAGGCACCGACAGCAGGAACTCGATAAAACGATGAGCATTATCAGCATTTTCGGCCGTTGCCAACACACCCGCCCCAGAAACCATAATGAGAGAACCAGGGCCACCACCTGGCAGAAAGTAATTTCGAGCCGGAAACGCTTCTCCCTGCTCGGCCAGGAAACGATACAGGTAGTAATGATTGACAAAACCTACAGTTATCTCACCACTGCCAACGGCCGCTACCACAGGCGTGTTCCCATCAAACACAATAGGATTATTAGCCTGAATACCCGCCAGCCATTCACTGGTCTGTTCCTCACCCCATACAGCCCGCAGCCCTGTCACCATCGCCAGAAAACTGCCATTGGTTGGTGCCCAACCAATACGGCCGTTCCACTCCGGCGCTGTAAACCCCATCAAATCATCTGGCAGTTGGCTGGCAGGGTCGCTAATCTCATCCGTGTTATAAGCAACCACTCGTGCCCGACCAGAGATACCCACCCAACGGCCGTTCTCATCAGCAAACCGGGGCGGCACCTCCGCCAAAACCTCAGCCGCAATCGGGGCAAACAAACCTGCATCAGCCACCGCCCCTATACCACCAGGGTCTTGAGCATAAAAAACATCGGCAGGGCTGTTCTCACCTTCCTCCAAAAGAAGCCCCGCCATTTCAGCCGTGCCACCATAACGCACCTCCACCTCCACACCCGTCACTTCCGCAAATTGATCAATAATCGGCTGCACCAAACTTTCCGAGCGGCCAGAATAAACCACCAACTTACCAGGGTCCGGCTCCGCTCCCTCAGCCACCACACGAGTAACTTCAACCGTCTCCGTTACCACCCGAGTGACCTCCACAGCTTGCGTCTCAGGGGACGCACAGGCCACACCGCCAAGCAGCAACAGCAACAATAAAACACATTGAGTGATTAACTTCATCCCTTTTACCTTCTTTGTGGACAAATTTGATGTCAATTCGTAAACACCACATCAAGCTTGGTTAATTTCTTTCTACCAACCATTATTATGCCTATGAGAAAAGAAGGGACAATGGCAGAAGTTCAATCAAAGGTTTACCAGGTGTTATTCCAAATTAAAAAGTCGTTCAGTTAAATAAAAACACCGGTCAACATTATTTTTAACCCCGGTAAACTTTTGGTTTACGTTTTTCCGCAATACCCACTATACTTGCCCCTATGGCACAAATACCCCAGTGGCCGATCAAGGTCATCCGTAGTGAAAAACGGGCCAAAACCGTCAACGCCGAGTTAAAAAATGGGGTTCTAGTCATCCGCGCTCCGGCCAAAATGAGTGATGAAGAACTCCAACCAGTTATTAGCAAATTACAAACACGGCTGCAAAAAAGGGTCAATCCGCCACCAGAGACAGATGAAAAGTTGCAGAAACGGGCGCAGGAGTTGAACAGGAAATTCTTTAACGGCCGTCTCCACTGGCAATCCATCCGCTACGTCACCAACCAAAACAAACGCTACGGCAGTTGCACCCCTTCCCTCGGCACCATCCGCCTCAACCACCGTCTGGCCGAGATGCCCGCCTGGGTACGCGATTACGTCATCGTCCACGAACTAGCCCACCTGCTCGAAGGCAATCATGGCCCCAAATTTTGGCAGTTAGTCAACCGTTACCCCCTCACCGAACGTGCCAGAGGTTATTTAATGGCTTTAGACATGGAAGAAGATATGGAGACTGGCGATCGCTAAGCCCCCAATCCCCAATCTCCGAGCAAATATGAACTACAAAAACTTAGGCAACACAGGTTTGAAAATATCGGCCGTTGGCCTCGGCTGCGGCAACTTTGGCGGTGTGGGCAGTGCCCCCGCCTTCTTCGGCAAAGGCGAAACCGAAGAAGAAGCCTTCGCTCTCATGGATGCAGCCTGGGAGATGGGCATCAACTTTTTTGACACGGCCGATGCCTATGGCGGTGGCCGCAGTGAGACCTATATTGGTAATTGGCTAAAACAAAAGGGAACGGCCGTTCGCCACCAACTCCTCCTCAGCTCCAAAGCCTTCAACCCCGTCAGCGACAACCCCAATCATCGCGGCCTCTCCCGCCTGCACCTCATCCGCCAAGTCGAATCCAGCCTGCGCCGCCTCGGTGTAAACCATCTCGACATGTTCCTCATCCACGAACCAGACCCCGACACCCCCCTCGACGAAACGCTCATTGCCCTAGACGATCTCATCCGTCAGGGCAAAATCCGTTACATCGGGGCCTCCAACATGCCCGCCTGGCTCACCGTCAAAGCCTTGTGGATCAGCGACAAACACAACCTGCACCGCTTCCAGTGGATACAAAACAGCTACAGCCTGCTCGAACGTGGCGATGAACGGGAAATGCTGCCCCTCTGCGCCGACCAAAAGTTGGGTTACACACCCTTCAGCCCCCTGGCTGGCGGCTTCCTCACCGGCAAATACAAATTCGAGTCCCAATACCCCGACGGCTCGCGCATGACTTTGCGCCCCGAACCCTACTTCAAGCTGTGGAATGAGCAAACCTTCGCCGCCCTGGCACAGTTCCAACAAACGGCCGATCACCACCACATCAGCATGGCCGGACTGGCACTCGCCTGGCTCATCCACCACCCCCAAATCACCGCCCCCATCATCGGCCCCCGCCGCCCCGCCCACCTACAGCCCGTCCCAGAAGCACTCAGCCTGACATTAAGTCAGGCTGAGTGGCAAAGCTTGGCAGATTTGTTCCCGCTTACTTCTGCTTAAACGTATTTTTGATGATATTAGGGTCAAAGCCAACGGCCGTTTCCCCCGTCGTCGCATACCGATAAACGGCCGCTGTATAAATCCCACTCAACGCCCCATTCAACATCGCCAACAGCATAATCGCGGCCAAGACCAAAAACACCATCGTCACAATCAAAGCCACACTGCCGCTTACCGCCGCCAGCGCAATCGCCCCAATACCCACAAATATCACCACAAAGAAAAGCAACCCAAAAACCGTACCAATTCCAAAATTACCCACAATCTGCTCACCCCAGGTGCGCTTGAGCAAATTCGCACTGCGCTTCACACCCTCCATAGGCCCCACACCCTCCACCACCAAAACAGGCACCACCAAAAACGTGGCCACACCCCAGGCAAACCCCACCAACGAACTCACAATCTGTCCAATGATGCCGCCCCGCTCCGAAATCGCCCGCAAAATCACACCCACCGTCGCCGAAATGGCCGCATACCCCAAAATACTGCCCAAATGCTTGGTCGCAATGCGAAAGCCATCACGCACCGTCGGGTCGCCACCCTCCAAACGAATCATCGCCGCCCCCACCAAGGCCGAATTGGAGAAGATCGTCACACAATACATGACCACATAAAAAGAAAAACCGATCACATAACCAGCCACCGGCAAGCCCGTCACCCCATCAAACACATCCGCCAAAATGGTGGGGACGGCAAAGGTGGCTATCACCACCAACGAAGCGATAAAAGAGACCACAGGAAAGATCAACAATTCCTTGTCCGCCAATAAAACAGTCCAACTGGCCTTCACCAGTTCCCAGCTATTCGACAATTTTGTAAACATTTTGCGCCTCCAAATCTATAAATCTGCTCATCTATACGTTATGAGAATCTCTCAGTTGTGTGTGCCTAAAATGAAAATCGTGCCAAAACGGCCGGTTTTCCCCCTCTCCTTCCGGTGCGAAAAAAACAGGTCAGTGCGGCAGCCCGTACACAAACCCGATAACTCAATCTGCCGTACACCGGCCCGATTCAGGTTGACAGTGTTCGCCTGCGGCAAGTCAAAATGGGGGCGCGAGCCATTGCCTTGCGCCACCAACAACCGCTCAGGCTCGGCAAATGCCTCATGCACACGGCCGATCACCGGTTCATCCACCTCATAACAACAAGGCCCAATACACGGCCCAATGCCCGCCACCAACTGCGCCGGTTCACTGCCAAACTCCCGCTGCATGGCTCGCACCATCGCCCCTGGCAAATCCACCACCGCCCCCATCCAGCCCGCATGGCCCAACCCAATCGCCCCATGCGCCGGATCATACAAAAAGATGGGCGCACAATCGGCATAATTCATCGTCAATGCACAGCCCGGCTCATTCGTAATCAGCCCATCCACCCGCGACACCCACGTGCCATTACTGGCCGCAGTCGTCCGCGCCACCTCATCCCCATGCACCAGATGGGCATGAACCACCGTATCCGTGTCCCGCCCAAACAGCCCATACGCCCGTGAGCGATTGGCGTAAACCCGCGCTTTGTCATCGGCCACAGAGACGCTGAGGTTAAGGGAATGAAAGGGTTCGGGGCTAATGCCGCCCTGCCGCGAGAAGATGGCGTGTTGGATACGGCCGTTTCCCCCCAACCCCTCAAACTCAAAAAAAACAATCCCATTTTGTGTATGCTGTTTCAAAATTGCTTGCCCCTTATAATAAATGCGAATAATACAAATAGCCGAATTATTGCGAATGGAGGAATGATGAATAAGAGAATAATCTACCCTGAACTTTCTTACCAGATCATGGAAGCTGTGTTTGAAGTACACAATACTCTTGGGCCTGGTTTTGTCGAACAGATATATGAAGAAGCATTGACTTTTGAGTTGAGACTACGTGAAATTCCCTTTTCTCGCCAAAAGCCAGTACAAATTTATTACAAAGGTCAATTAATTGGCAAGCATAGGCTCGATCTCGTTATTGATGACAAAATGATTTTAGAACTTAAAGCTGTTTCTGAACTTACTAACGCCTTTAGGCAGCAAACTCTGTCCTATTTACGCGCTTCTAACCTAAAATTGGGCATCCTCATCAATTTTGGTGAAGAGCGAGTTAAGTCTGCACGTATCCTCAACAGCTTGGCGGCCGAATGAAGGTGTGTGGATTAATCACCAGTTAAAATGCGAATCATACGAATTAACGCATGGCACGAGTTGCTCCATCCTATTCGTGTCATTCGCCAACTCGCGCTATTCGCATTCCCCTATTGGTTTACATAAATTTTTTTACAATGGGTTTCGCGTCATTCGTGTGATACAATATGAACATCTGAGCTATGGCAAAAAAGAAAACAACCACACGCAAAAACGAGAGTACCAGCCGCAGCACCGCCCGCAAAACTACACGCGGCGGCACATCCGCACGGCAAAAAAGCACAACCAGCAAAACCACCAGCACCAAGTCCAAAAACGGCTCGGATAAACCGAGCAGTCCGCGCAAAACATCCTCACGCAAAACCACCTCTCGCAGCAAAACCCAGCCCCGTCCCGGCATGAGCTTTCACCAAAAGCTGCTCATCTCCGGCATCTTTGTCAGCTTTCTGGCCTTTTTACTCCTTCTCAGCCTCATTTGGCCCAACCAGGGTGAATTACCCGCAAATCTTTTCAATATCTTGAGCATCTGGTTTGGTTGGGGCCGCTACCTGATTCCTGTGTTAATGGTTTCAGTCGGCCTGTACCTCGTCTTTTGGGGGATGGAACAGCGACCCAGCCTGCCCACCATACGTCTGGCCGGTTTAGGCGTTCTGCTTCTAGTTGGGGAAGCCTTCGCCAGCCTCTTTATCCTTATGCGGAACAGCGGTTTTACCGACCTGTGGCAAGTGGGCAGTGCCGGGCGTGGCGGTGGCTATTTGGGCAGCACCATCGCCTTTGCCTTCACCAAGATAGGCGGTAATTTGGGGGCCATCTTTCTGTTGGTAATCGTGGCCCTGGCTGGTGCTGTATTGTTTACAGGGGCCACCCGCCAGGAGATCATGGAGTTTTGGGCGCAGTTACGGGGTACACCAGAAACGGCCGTTGCCCCCGCCCCCACCCCCGCCAAACGCAACATCCGCATCAACCCCGGCCGCCAAACCCCCACCCCCGTCCAACTACCCTTGCCCGAAACGGCCGATCCCACCCCTGAACCGCCAACCACAGCCGAACCCACCCCAGCTACACCCCAACCACCACCCGAACCCGTGCGCCCGCGCCTGCTGCGCCGCCACAAACAAGAAGAACCAACCCCATCCCCACCACCCGAACCTGCCGCCCCCACCCCCATCTTCCTCGGCAGCACCCCAGCCCACAACTGGAAACTACCCGTTCTCGCCGATCTACTCGAATCCGGCACCGACACCGACCTCAACAACATAGCCATCCGCGAGCAAGTAGAAATCATCGAACACACCCTCGACAGCTTCGGCGCACCCGCCACCGTCGTCGAGATCAACCAGGGGCCAACCATCGTCCAATTTGGCGTGGAACCCAACTACATCCAGGCCCGCAGCGGCAAACGCACCAAAGTCAAAGTAGGCAAAGTCGCCAGCCTCGCCGACGACCTCGCCTTAGCGTTAGCGGCAAAATCCATCCGCATCCAGGCCCCCGTCCCCGGCAAGGGCTACATCGGCATCGAAGTACCCACCCCCGCCAAAGCCCTCGTCTCGTTGCGCGATGTCATGGAAACGGCCGAATTCCAAAAAATCAAATCCCCCCTGCGCATTGGCCTCGGCCAAAACGTCGCCGGGCAGCCCATCAGTGCCGATCTGGCCGCCATGCCCCACGTCCTCATCGCCGGTACCACCGGTTCCGGTAAATCCGTCTGCGTCAACGGCATCATCGCCTGCCTCCTCCTGCAAAACACGCCAGAGCAGCTCAAACTGGTCATGGTAGACCCCAAGCGCGTCGAGCTAACGGGCTACAACGGCATCCCCCATCTGGCCGCCCCCGTCGTCGTCGAGATTGATCGCGTCGTGGGGGTGCTGCAATGGGCGCAGCGGGAGATGGACAAGCGCTACCAGGCATTTGCCGAAGTGGGTGCCCGCAACATCATTGATTACAACAAAAAAATCGAGAAAAAAGAAAACGTAAGTGCCCTACCCTACATCGTCATCATCATTGACGAATTGGCCGACTTGATGATGCTGGCCCCCGAAGATACGGAACGGGCCATCACACGGCTGGCGCAAATGGCTCGCGCCACCGGCATTCACATGGTCATCGCCACACAACGGCCGTCTGTAGATGTGGTCACAGGTCTCATCAAAGCCAACTTCCCCGCCCGCATCGCCTTCGCCGTCGCCTCCAGCACCGACAGCCGCGTCGTATTAGACACCACCGGCGCAGAGCGGCTGCTGGGCCAGGGCGACATGCTCTTCCAAAGCCCCGATGCCGCTTCGCCCGTTCGCCTGCAAGGCTGCTATGTCAGCCCCGAAGAGTTAGACAAGCTGATCGCCTATTGGCAAACAGCGCGGCGGTTTAATTTGGTGCCAGCCTCTACGGCCACTTCGGCCAGCTCATTGCCCTCTGCGGCCCGCATCACAGCCCCCACACCCGAACCACCCGATGATGAAGCCCCCGCACCTGAACCAGCCGTGACCCGCCCCCCCACCCCCCGCCGCAAACGGGAACCTCTGGCAACGGCACCCTCTCCGGCAACGGCCGTTCCCCAACCAGAAGCCAACGTTGTGGCAGAAACGGCCGTTACCTCCCCCACCCCCACCCCCGAACCACCCGCCCAACAACCACTGTGGGAAGAAATGCAAAAAATAGCCGAAGAGCAAGAAGACGAACTCGAAGACGACCTGCTGCCCGAAGCCATCGAACTGGTACGCCAGCTCAACAAAGCCTCCACCTCCCTACTACAGCGCCGCTTCCGCATCGGCTACACCCGCGCCGCCCGCCTCATGGACTACATGGAAGACAAAGGCATCATCGGCCCCCCCACCGGCACCAGCAAAGCCCGTGAAGTCATACTAGATGGGGACGAGGTAAAATCTGACGAAAGCGATGAGCCATTAGAGTTCCCTGACGTAACTGAGGAATAATAAAGTAATCACAGGAGAAAATTCATGGTTTTTGCCGACACAATTATTCATGGTGATTGCGAAGATGTATTGCAAGAGTTTCCAGATAATTCGGTAGACTTGATTATCACCTCGCCACCTTACGCCGACCAACGCAAAAAGACATATGGCGGGATTCATCCAGATAAATATGTGCAATGGCTCTTGCCCAAAACAGAGCAGTTTTTGCGTGTTCTCAAACCTACCGGCTCGTTTATTTTCAATATCAAAGAACGAGTTGTGAATGGTGAGCGGCATACCTACGTGATTGAATCTATCCTAAAGATGCGCGAACAAGGCTGGTTATGGACAGAGGAGTATATGTGGCACAAGAAAAATTCCTATCCTGGAAAATGGCCCAATAGATTCCGAGATTCTTGGGAAAGGGTGCTGCATTTCAATAAAGATAAAAAGTTCAACATGTATCAAGATGAGGTAATGGTTCCGGTTGGTGATTGGGCCAAAACTCGTCTGGCAAATTTGAGCGAGACAGACAAAGTGCGAGATGAATCTAAAGTAGAAAGTGGCTTTGGCAAAAATGTCTCCAATTGGGTGGGGCGTGATATGGTCTATCCCACCAATGTTTTACACATGGCAACTGAATGTTACAACAGGAGTCACAGTGCTACTTTCCCTGTGGCTTTACCAGAATGGTTTATTCGGCTTTTTACGCAAGAAGATGATGTTGTTCTAGACCCATTTATGGGTTCGGGCACAACGGCCGTTGCCGCCAAGATGCTTGGTCGCAAATACATTGGCATAGACACAGACGAAGAATATTGCCGCTTGGCCAAGGAAAGAGTCAATCAAATTCAGCCCCGCCTGCTCGAGCCTAAAGAGAGTTACTCAACGGAGGGTTCAACGTGAAGCCATTAGATTTCGCTGCAGTTAATGCCTATGTAAACGAAAACATTGTTGATTTTCACCAAAAAAGGGCTAAATCACTTGAGAACCTCAAACTAGATAAGCTGCTCACAAAAAATCCATATTTATTCAAAGCCAAAAATGTCCAAACTGCTGGCGAGCTAATGAGCGGGCTACTCGATGCTTTCCTCTCATCTTCCGAAGAAAAGATATTCGGCGACTTCCTTGAAGATTTAGCCATTTTTATCGCCAGCCATACTTGTAGCGGTCATAAATCATCTGCTCCTGGTGTAGATTTGGAATTTGAAGATCAGGCCATTCATTACGTTGTTTCGATTAAATCTGGCCCGAATTGGGGCAATAGCTCACAACATAACCAATTAGAAACAGACCTGAAAAAGGCTGCAACACGAGTAAAACAATCCCAACATGGAGCTAATGTCCAACCTGTTTTAGGCATTTGCTATGGCAAAACACGAACAACTTATTGGCGTGATGTGGCCTTGAAAGTCGTCGGTCAAAACTTTTGGTATCTCATCAGCCAAAATGAGAATCTTTACATAGACATAGTTGAACCGATTGGTTATCGTGCCAAAGAACACAATGAAACATTTGAACAAGAAAGAGCCAAAGTCGTGAATCGCTTTACCAAAGGATTTATCGAGCGATTTTGTACTCCTGATGGCGCAATTGATTGGTCGCGCCTAGTTGAATTTAACAGTGGCAACTACGATTTAGATAAATTGGGGAAATAAGGTGTCATAAAACATGGCCCATTTAACAGGACAAGAACGCGCTGATTACGTACAAAATATGTTTGCCCGCATTGCCGGGCGTTATGATTTGATGAACCGCCTGATGACGGGTGGACAAGACATTCGCTGGCGGCGCTTTGTGATTGAACAGGCGCGACTGCCGCAAAACGGCCGTCTCCTCGACATTGCCACCGGCACAGGTGATATTGCCCTTGAAGGGCTGCACCAAACACCCGGCCTCCAGGCCATTGGCGGCGACTTCACCATCGAGATGATGCAGGCAGGCAAACGCTACCCCGAACGCCAGGCCATTCGCTGGGTCGGAGCCGACACCCTGCACCTACCCTTCCCCGACAACCATTTCGATGCCGTTACCTCCGGCTTCCTCATGCGCAATGTGATTGATGTGCCGACCGCCTTCCGCGAACAGATGCGGGTCACAAAACCAGGGGGACGGGTAGTGGTGCTGGAATCCAGCCCGCCGAAGCAGAATTGGTTACGGCCGTTTATCCTCATCCACCTCAACCTCATCATCCCCACCCTGGGCCGTCTCATCACCGGCGAACGCGAAGCCTACAGCTACCTGCCCGACAGCACCCAGCAGTTCCAAACCCCCGAATCCCTCATTAACATCATGCGCCAAGTCGGCTTCACCAACATCGGCTACAGCCTCTTCATGTTCGGCACCATCGCCATCCACGTGGGGCAAAAACCAGCCTGAGTCAATGTAATCTTTATGTAAGAGTTGTCACGGGATGCGACATCTATAATGGAAGCTATGAAACGATTAACCGTTGTACTCCTACTGATGTCCATTCTGGCGGCTTGCAGCCCCGCTGGTGAACCAGCGGCTTCTGAACCACAAGCCGCCCCTGTGGTTGAAGTGGCTGCTTCGCCAACGGCCGTTCCCACCACCAGCACCCCCCGCACACAAGAACTGCCCGCTCCCGTTCTCGAAGAACCCGAAGCCACAGCCGTCCTCCCAGAAACCGAGCCAACCGAACTGCCGGAAAGTGAAGAAACGGCCGTTATACCAACCGAAGCGCCAGCCGAAGAAACAGGCCCCACCGTCATCAGCGGCCGTCTCGACGAAGGCTCCTTCTTCCTCGGCGACCCCAACGCCCCCGTCACCCTCATAGACTACTCCGACTTCCTCTGAGGCCAATGCCGTGCCTACGTGTTAGGCACCGAGCCACAACTTGTGCAAGAGTACGTGCAAACCGGCAAAGTCAAAGTCGTCTTCTGGCCCGTCCTCAACCACGGTGACCCCAGCGTCTACTCCACCCTCACCGCCGAATGTGTCGGCCAGCAAAGCCCCGATCTCTTCTGGCAAGTTCACAAGGTTCTGTTCGAGAAGCAAAGTGAATTGTGGCGGGCTGATCGAGACTATTATGTGCAAACGGCCGTCTCCGTCGGCGCCGATCAAGCCACCTTTGAAACCTGTTACGATGGCACAGACGGCATCACCACCGTCCTCGAACTCGACGACCTGCGCCGCCAGCGTGGCATCTACAGCCAACCCACCTTCGACATCAACGGCAACGTCCAGGGCGGCGCCCCCAGCTACGACATCTTCGCCGCCGTGCTGGATGATGCTTACGCAACGGCAACCCCCTAGTTAAAACGGGACTAGAGACTAGAGACCAGAGACTAATCTCCAGTCTCTAGTCTCCAGTCCCCAATCTCCCCTTGACAATCTCCCCTCTCTAATTTCTAATCTCCCTACCACTAACAAAACATGGAGATTAGCATGAACACACGAGTAGACCACAAAGTCGCCATCGTCACCGGCGCGGGACAAGGCATCGGCGAAACCATCGCCAAAACGCTGGCCGCAGCCGGAGCCAAAGTCGCCGTCAACGACCTCAATCCCGACCGCGCCGAGCGCGTCGTCAACAAAATCAAAGCCGACGGCGGCGAAGCCATAGCCGTCACAGCCGATGTCGCCAACAAATTCCAATGCGTCCACCTCGTCGAAACCACCCGCGACCAGTGGGGGCAGCTCGACATCCTCATCAACAACGCCGGCATCGAACCCGTTGCCCCCATCTTGAAGCTGGACGAATGGGATTGGAACCGCTGTATAGATGTCAACCTCAAAGGCACATTTTTTATGAGTCAACTGGTAGGGCGCGTCATGGCCGACGAGAACAAAGAGCGCGGCGGGGCCATCGTCAACATCAGCTCCATCGCTGGCGTAGAAATCCCCCTCATGCACCGCGCCGCCTACTGCGCCAGCAAAGCGGGCATGGTCGGCTTCGCCCGCGAATGTGCCCGCGAATTCGCCCAGTACAACATCCGCGTCAACACCATCGTCGCCGGTGTCTTCATCACCCCCATGACCGAACACGCCCGCCAAAACCCCGACATGATGGCCAAATGGATGCGCGAAATCCCGATGGAACGGCTCGGCGAATCCCAAGAAATCGCCAACGCCGCCCTCTTCCTCGCCAGCGAGGCCAGCAGCTACATGACGGGCAGCACGGTGACGGTGGATGGCGGCAAGGTGATGCGGTAATTTAGGCAATAAAGTGCGACGCACCTTAAAGGTGCGTTGCACTTCCTAACTTCGCGTTCGCCTTCTCCACAAACTTTGCCACCGAGTCAATCACAAACCGCTCGTGCGTGCCGCTGGCGATTTGTTCTTGTTCATCGTAGGCTTCAATGGTGAAGACCAGACGGCGGCGATCTATTTCGGTGAGAACGGCCGTACAGCGCACCTTCATCCCCAACGGCGTGGCCGCCAAATGGCGCACATCCAGCCGAATGCCCAAACTGCCCTGCTCTCCCTCCAGCGTAGCCGCCAGGCAGGCAAACGCCGTCATCTCCACCAGATGGATCAATGCCGGTGTGGCATACACAAACACACCAGGGTTGCCATACGCATCGGCCGTTAACTCCTTTGTCACCGTAATTTCCACCGTGTGCGCACGGCCGATTTCCAACTTCTCTACCATGTTGCTGCTCCTTATCATCCAACCAAATTCAACCAGGCGCGTGTATAACACCAACGCCCTCGCCCCGTCAACCATTTCCGGCTATGCCCTAGACACCAAAATATGGTAAATTTATAAGCAGCAATGGCTGGCAGCACAAACCAGCCAGGAAGCGCAAGCAGCATGAGGTGAAAAATGGAACTACACATGGGCACTGGCCCCCTCAATTCACAGCGTTTTGTTCAACAAGAAAACAAACGATTACACCAAGAAAACGCGGATTTACGGCACGAGCTAGAGGCAGTCTATGGCATCTTAGATGCCTTAGGTGCTCTGCACGAAGTCACCACCACCATTGACGCCCGCACCAATGTCCTCAGCCTCTTAGACCGTATTCTGGCCTCAGCCCTGGCGGTCATCGGTTCCAGCGACGGCTCTTTGCTGCTTATTGACAACGATGCCAACGAACTGGTGTTTGTGGTTGTCCATGGCGCTGTCAGCGACACGCTCGTTAACCACCGCATTCCTTTAGGACAAGGCATTGCGGGTTGGGTGGCGAAAAACGGCCGTTCCCTCATCATCCCCAACGTCCGCGCCGACCCCCGCTTCTCCGCCGCCGTAGACAAAGACTTTGGCTTCAACACCCGCTCCCTCCTCTGCGTCCCCATCAACCTCGTCAACCGGCCTATGGGCGTCATCCAGGCCGTCAACAAAAATGACGGCGAAGAATTCAACCGCGCCGACCTCAACCTGCTCGGTGTCGTCGCCCAACTCGCCGCCACCGCCCTCTCCAAAGCCGAAGATGCCTTCAAAGCCGAAGAAAGTACAGAAGAACAGATATAATCGTGTATGGGTATATTGATCTATTCGTTCACAATACTCCAATATACCAATACACCAATACACCACATGACCCCCGAACAAATCGAAACCGCCCTTGAGCGCATCCTGCCCCGTGTAGACAAACCCGGCCGTTACACCGGCGGCGAATACAACCAGATTGTCAAAGATTGGCTGGAGATAGATTACAAAGTCGCCCTCGCCTTCCCCGACATTTACGATTTGGGCATGTCCAATCTCGGTCTGATGATCCTCTACGACATCATCAACAAACACCGCAACCTCCTCGCCGAGCGCGTCTACTGCCCCTGGACAGACATGGAAGCCGTCATGCGCGACAAAGGCTTGCCGCTTTTCTCGCTGGAGACCAAACACGCCATCCGCGAATTTGACCTGCTGGCGATTAGCCTGCCCTACGAACAGCTTTACACCAACGCCCTCAACCTCATTGACCTGGCCGGTATGCCCATTCGCGCCGCCGAACGCGACGCCAGCTATCCGCTGGTTATTGCTGGCGGGCACGCCTGCTACAACCCCGAACCCATGTCGCCCTTCATTGATGTTTTTGTCATCGGTGAAGGCGAAGAAGCTATCCTCAAAATCATCGGCGTGATGCGGGCCGCCAGCCATTTAGACCGCGAGACGCAGTTACGCTATATCGCTCAAATCGAAGGCTGTTATGTGCCGCGCTTTTATGATGTGGCCTACCATGAAGATGGCGGCATCAAAGCCATCACGCCCAACATGCCGGAAGCCCCGGCCAAGGTGATGAAAACCATCGTCCCCGTCATGCCGCCCCCCGTTACCGACTTCATCATCCCCTTCATCGAAACGGTTCACAACCGCGCTCCCATCGAGATTATGCGCGGCTGCACCCGAGGCTGCCGTTTTTGCCATGCAGGCATGGTGACACGGCCGGTACGCGAACGGCCGATCCCGGAAGTCCTCAACGCCATGGAGAAAATTCTGGAAAGCACCGGCTACGAAGAGATCGCCCTCCTCTCCCTCTCCTCCAGCGACTACACCCACGTCCTGGAACTCACCGAGCAAATCGGCCAACGCTTCGGCCATTTAGGGCTAAACATCTCCCTGCCCTCCCTGCGCACCGAAACCGTCTCCACCCAACTCATGGACAACCTGGGCGACAGCCGGCGCGGCGGCTTCACCCTGGCCCCCGAAGCGGCCACCGAGAAGATGCGCAACATCATCAACAAATACGTGACCCACGAGGAACTGCTGGAGACAGCGCGAGAAATCTACCGCCGCAACTGGCGCACCATCAAGCTCTACTTCATGATCGGCCACCCGATGGAGGAGATGGAGGATGTGGAGGCCATTATTGATTTAGCCAAGCAAGTGCTGGCCGAAGGGCGCAAAATTCATGGCAGCAAGGCCAGCGTCAACGTCGGTGTCAGCACCTTCATTCCCAAACCCCATACGCCCTTTCAGTGGGAGCCGATGGACGACATGAACCAGGTGCAGGCAAAGCTGGCCCTGTTGAAGCGCGAAGTTCGTGGGGCCGGTATGCGTTTGCGCTGGAACGACCCCGAGGAATCGCTGTTCGAGGGCTTTTTGTCACGCGGCGACCGGCGCATGGCCGAAGTGGTTGCCAAAGCCTGGCAAAAGGGAGCCAAGTTTGATGCCTGGATGGAGCATTTCCGCGATGATGCCTGGCAGGAAGCGCTGGCCGAAGAAGGGCTGGAACCGCAGTTCTTCACCCATCGCAAGCGCACCATTGACGAGCTGTTCCCCTGGGAGCACATTGACATTGCCGTGACGAAGAAGTTCCTGACGCAGGACTATTTGATGAGCCAGCAGCAGGAGACGCGCATTGACTGCCGTCACCAATGTTTTGCCTGTGGCATTTTGCCCAAGCTGCGCGATTTGCGCCGGGAAACAGATACCGAAGCCTGGGAATGTCCCCCCGTCAAAAGCCGCGCCCATCATCAACCTTTAACACCCCGCACGCCAGTTGTGGAAGGAATTCCGCTGCGGGTGTTACCGTAATCGGTAATCGGTGAACGGTAATCCGATTACCGATTACCGATTACCGAACACCGATCCCCATGCCTTACCTCCTCATCATTATCATCTTCCTTGCTGATCGGCTGTCTAAAATTTGGGCGGCCGATTTTTTGGCCGAGAATGGCCCCACACAGGTTCATCGTTATTTGACGATTACGGAAACGTACAATCGGGGCGTGGCGTTTGGAATGTTCCAAGGGGTTGGGCCAATTGTCGGCTGGCTGACCATTGGGGTGATCATTGGCCTGTTTATTTATATGGTACGCTTGCCGCGCCAGTTGTGGCTGGTTCGGGCAGGCATGGCTTTGATTATTGGGGGAGCGTTGGGGAATATGATTGACCGTGTTTCGGTAGGGGCAGTTTTGGATTTTATACAATCTTCGCTTCTGTGGGGGGTTGTGAACATCGCCGACATTTCCATCAATGTGGGGATGGTGGTGATGATTATCGGTTCAATTGTTCAAAAAGAGCCGGAGCCAGTTGTCAGCGAGCCGCTGATGGATAAGTTGGAGTTGACCGAAGAGGAATAAAAATATCACGCAAAGGCGCGAAGGCGCAAAGGAGGTTTTGTGTAATGGCTATTCTTTCTTTTTTCGCCACCACAGGGCAGCCGTTACCATCCCCGCCGCACCCAACACAGACCAGCTTAATTGACCAATGCGTTTTTCCAGGCGATCCAGGCGACGGAGGGTGTCGCGGTCGGCTTTGTTTTGCACTTGTAGACGGCCGTTTTCCGCCATTTCCAACAACCGCTGAATCCGCCTGGGGGTGGTGAGGTAGGGTTTGATGAAGTTAACGGCCGTTTCCCATGTCAACGCTTGTACCGCCTGCTGCTGAATCAGTTCCAGCCCATACTGCTCAATCTTGTACCAGGGGTTAATTTGCGGATCGAGCAGCGAAACCAGACCAGACATCATGCCAATGGCCCGGCCCAAATAGATGAAATCCTGCGGCACTTGAAAGGGAAAATCAAACAGCAAGTCGCGGAACTCCTTGCCCAACTCTTGCACTTCGCGGGGGTCGGGGCGGGCCAGTTCCAGCAGATTGCGCCCCCAAATGCGGTTTAGCACCGTGTCTTGCGCTTCAATAATGCGCTCCAAATCGGCCCCAGGCAGGAAGAAACCCAGACTGTCGTAGGCTTCGGTGAGTTGGCGGGCATCTTTCTGCGTGACGCTAATCAGCACCTTGCGCAAATTCTCGCCCATCAGGTCAGCCACGCGCCCGACCATGCCAAAATCTATGAAGATGAGCCAAAACGGCCGTCCGCCCTCATCCCCTGCTTGCCACTCCAAGTCGGTGCGCGGCTTGATGAACAGATTGCCGGGATGGGGATCGGCGTGGAAAAAGCCCTCGCGGAAAATCTGGTGGAAATAAGCATCAAAGAGGACATCAGACACTTCGACGGGGTTAATGCCAACGGCCGTTAGCATCTCAATATCCGTAATCTTAATCGCCTCTACATCCTCCAGCGTCAGCACACGGCTGGTGGAATGTTGGCGGTAGACGGCGGGAATATACACCCGGTCATTGTTGGCAAACATGATGGCAAACCGTTCGGCATTATCCGCTTCGGCCTCATAATCCAACTCTTCCCACAGCGTCGCGGCAAACTCCTCCATCAGTTCGGGCACATCAGCGCGGCGGCGGATGGGCGGATAGTACATAATCCAGCGGGCCACGATGCGCAGGGCATCCAGGTCAACGCGCACAATCTCTTCGATAGACGGCCGTTGCACCTTCAAAATCACACCTTCACCCCGCTCCGATGCACCATTTTCCGGCAGCAAATAGGCGCGATAGGCTTGCCCCAAGGATGCCGCCGCCAATGGCTCTGGCTCGATGTGGGCAAAACGGAGGGATAAATCGCCTAATTCGGTGCGTAATACCTGGAAAATCTCGGCCGAGGGCACAGGCGGCACTTCATCTTGCAAGCCTTGCAGTTCCTCGGTAATTTCCGGCGGCAGCACATCCACGCGGGCGCTGAGGAACTGCCCCAACTTAATCATCACCCCGCCCATTTCCACGGCCAACACGCGAAAGCGACGCGCCCAGCGGCGAAAACGCTCTGGCCGTGTGCCGCGAATGCGCTGGCGCAAAACAGGCACACGCCCGCCAAGGATGTCCCACAGGATGAGGTGGGCGATGATGCGGGCGAAGAAGGTGAGGATGCGGCGGTACCGGGCCTGGGTGTCGGGACGGCCGTTTACATTTTCCATTGATGGCGCGGGGGTGGGAAAACGGCCGTTGCCATTCACCGAAAATGTTGTTACCTGCTCAGGGGTGGATGTGGTCATACGAATGGGGATTGTATCGTTGGCGGGCAGGGGATGCCAATCGCCTAAGTGGGAGATTAACTGCAAAGGGCTCTTTTGTAAGCAGGTTAAACTGTCGGAACTGTCACTATACAGCTTAGAAAGGTGCCGGTCACTTGTTTAACAGCTTTTTCGTCCATTCTCTCTGGTCGAAGTGACCGGCACCTGTACAGTTACTCGGAACTTATAAATAGTCCAACCAGGGGTGTTCCGGCTCAGTCACGAGGAGTGCCCAGCGCAGCCAGGCACGTTGCGCTGGTTGTAGATGGGGCAGCACCCGCTCGAAATCTTGTTGGTCTTTCGGCCGTTCCTGATTGCCCGTGTTTTTGCTTTTGAACAGCAGCACCAATTCTGGCGCGAGGTAGGACAAGCCGTCGGTCGTCATCAGGCCAATGCGCTCCACCGCCTGAATAACGCTGGGTTCGCGCCGATAGCGCCACAGCCCATGCTCAATCTCGCTGATGAGAATGTCCATAAATGCCCCATCGCGGTGGGCGTGAACTTGATGGCGTGGTAGATGGAGGAACATGTGCGGCGGCCAGGGTTCTAATTTGCCCTGCAAGGGCGTCAGCAGATGCCAGCCGCGCCCGGTCAAATGCGCTTGCAGCACCAGTTGGTCACTGCGGCGCACCACGATGTCTGTGTCGTGGTGGACGCGCTGGGGCTGGCCCAGGAACAGGTCTAAGGCCCAACCGCTGGAGATGTACCAGGGGTGGGGATAACCGGCGAGTTCTTGGGCAACGGCCGTTACCGGCCCAAAACCGTGATGCGCCACCCACCACACTCTGGCAGCAGCAACCAGGTGCGTGAAAAGCCGGGTTTTGTCCGCTTTAAGCTGGCTGTAAACTTCCCGCGCTGCCGCCTCATGCCGCAAATAGTCGCGGAGGATGACCGGATTGAGGGCTGTGTCTGTACCCACCATAGCAACACGAAGTTGGCTGCGGCCATCTTTGTGGCGAAATAACTGCGTGGGGTGGTTGTTGCGGGGGATGGCTTGATAACCGAGGGCGTGAACGGCCGTTACCGCCGCCGCCTCTAACGGAAAGGGCCACACCGCTAAGCCAATATCCACACAGCCCGATGTCGGCAATCCAGGCACACTTGTTGACCCAATATGATGTATCTGCTCGACAATGCCACCCTCTGTCATTGCTCCCAGCGCACCTAAAAGGCGGTCTCGTTCTTGCCCCAATCGTGTGTCAACATCAGACATGAAACACCTCTCATTCATGATGCCAGCTATCGTAACCAGTTTGTGCTACTTTGTCACCAGTTGGCTAAACTCGGGTAATACATTTTCAGGAGACCTCCGAGGTTTCCAAAACCTCGGAGGTCTGCGCGTTATGAGCTTGAATAAACCTTATCGCTTCCGTGTGCAATTGATCATTCTGACGCTGGCGCGGCTGGTGCTGAATACGGGCATCCGCATGGTCTACCCTTTTGCGCCCGCACTAAGTCGCGGGTTGGGCGTGGAAGTGGGGGCTGTGTACCGCCTGCTCACCATCCGCAGCCTGACTGGTTTTGTTAGCCCGCTCTTTGGCCCAACGTCGGATCGTTTTGGCCGCCGACCCGTGATTGTGATAAGTATGGTGCTCTGTACGTTGGCTTGTTTGCTCGTGGTTATTTGGCCTGCCTATTGGCCGTTGGGAGCCACACTGGTGCTGATTTCGCTGGCGAAGGTCATCTATGATCCCGCTGTCGGGGCCTATTTGGGGGATGCCGTGCCTTTTGCGCGGCGGGGGCGGGCCATTGCCGTGATTGAGTTTGCCTGGGCGGGGGCTTTGTTGGTGGGTGCGCCGCTTACCGGCTGGCTGATTGCGCGGGGCAGTTGGCAGTCACCTTTTTTGGTGATGGCCGTGGTGGCGGGGGTAACGGCCGTTATCCTCCTCATCGTCCTGCCCCCCACCCACAGCAGCAGCATCCGCACCACCCGTTTGCGCGATTTGCCCCAAACCGTGCGCCAACACCCCGTTATCTGGGCCGCCATCGCTTATGCCCTCATCTCCGCCGCCGCCAACGAAATTTTCTTCATCGTCTACGGCGATTGGATGGAGGCGGGCTTTAATTTGCCACTGACGGGGCTGGGGCTGGCGGCGGGTGTGGTCGGTGGGGCCGAGCTTTTGGGTGAAGGGGCCGTCGGGCTGCTGGTAGACCGCTTTGGCAAACGGTTCATTGTGGCGGCGGGGGCCTTGTGTATCCTCATGTATGGGCTGATTCCCAGCACCAGCGGCACGCTGACGACGGCACTCGTCTCCCTCTTTTTCCTCTTTCTGGGCTTCGAGATGATGGTGGTGGGGGTGCTGCCGTTGTTGACGGAGTTGGTTCCCGGCGCACGGGCCACAGTGATGGCGGCGGTGCAAGCATCTAGCTCCTTGGGGCGGGCCTTAGGCACGGTCATCGGGCCGTTTTTGTGGGAGCGGGGTGGCTTGGGGATGAATGCGGGCGTGGCGGCGGTGTTGACGGTAGCGGCCGTTTTTATCATTGTGCGCTGGCTGCATGTGGGGAAAGGGGAGACGGGAGACTAGGGACTGGAGATTGGGGGGACGGCCGTTCAGCCCCTCTACATCTCCATTGGGCATAAGGTGTGTTTGAAGACGGCCGTTCACTACACCCTCCTCTGCACCCCCAAATACCGCCTGCCAGAGACGACACGCCAGGCGCATCGGCTGGCTTCGGGGTTGTAGGGTTGGCAAGGAACGGCCGTTTCCCCCACCACAACCGCTTCTGGTGTAGCTGTCTCTCGTGTAACGCTGATCGGAGCCGAAACAACCGACTCCTCTAGCACAACTTCATCAGGGGTGCAGGCAGCTAAAGCCAATAACAGGACAATGAGCAAACAGGACAGGGTACGCATAACTTCTTCTCCTAGAAAGGAGTGATGCCTGGATCATAATCTGTTTTGTGGTTGTGTGTAGGATGGCAAACGGCCGATTCCACCACGAAAAGCAAACGTTCCTACCTTTTTATCCTGTTTAACCAGTTCCAATCAACCATCCACCTTGTATGGTAGGGGCGGGACGGCGCGGTGTGGTGTTGGCCAAGCCTATGGCCTGGTCTCCGCGCCGTCTCGCCCTTTGCGGCGTGGCGGTGTGGTGGGCGAGACGGGCGGGGAGGAACGCCATTCGTTGGACCAAGATTTTGGCCCGCCCGTCCCGCCCCTACCCTTTGCCTTGTTTGAATAACTCCAGCCAATCAGCCACCTCATCGGGGTGGAGTTCGGCATCGTCGCTTTTGAGGGTGCGCAGATGGCCGATGGGGCGTTTCTTCTTGGCACGGGATGAAGTTGGTTTGTCAGGAGTCGAGGCTTTAGCCGGAGATGGCTCTGGTTTGCGTTCCACCACCGGGCCAAACAGCTCCAGCCATTCAGCAATTTCAGCTTCATCCAGTTCCCGCTCGCCAGATTTGGCGTTGGTGAGGGGTTGGCGTTTTTTCGGTTTAGGGGGTTCGGGCGCGGGTTCGGGGGTTGGCTTTTTGAGGCGTTTGGGGGGTGCTTTCGGCCGTTCGGGGACGGGGCCAAACATATCCAGCCATTCGTTAATCTCAGCGTCACTCAGCACCACATCATCGGGCTTGCTGGTAGGCACCGATGGTTCACTGGGCACAATCAGCCGCTCGTCATAACCCAGCCTGCCCGCAAACTCCTCAGAAAGGATGTGGCGCATTTTGCGCTTCTTGGCGGCGGCGATGATGGCCTGATCGCTGCTGACGAGGGTGTATTCGGGTGGATGTGGTATCTGTTTAATGCGGGCGATGAGGAGGGAATCGGCCGTTTGCCCCTGTGGCGCAAAAATGACGGTTACATCACGATTCGACAGCATCCGCGCTGTGCCACCGGGCATCCCCCTATCAAACACCACCGTCACCTTGCGCTTGCGGTTGGCCGAAGCCCAACTCTTCAGCTTTAGCGCCAGTTCCAGCTCGTCATGCTCCTCGTTCAGCGAAAGATCGGGGATTTTGGCAATGAGATTGTGGCCGTCTATGAGGTAGTGCATATTTGAGGAGACTGGAGACTAGGGACTGGAGACTGATCTAGTTTCCAGTCTCTAGTCTCCAGTCTCAAATCTTCTCTAACTTGGCAAAACTCGCCACCAGCCGCTTAATGCCCACGCCAGGGAAGGCGATGGTGACTTCTTCATCGTTGCCCACCCATTTGCTTTCGATGACCGTGCCTTCGCCAAATTTGGCGTGGCTCACTTTTTCGCCGGTTTTGAATTGGGGCTTGCCGCCCGCTTTCGGTTCATCATCGTCAAAATCACGGGACACAGTTTCCGTGCGCGGTTTGGGCAGAGGCTTTTCCCGTGAACTGGTCCAGGCTGGTGTGGCTGGGGTGGAACGGGGCATGGCGGTATGGCGCGGCGAGGACGGGGTTGATTTTTGCGGCGTACTCGACCACTGCCAATTGGTGGCGCGGTTGGTAGCCTGCTGATAACGGTTCGAGGCTTTGACATCGCCATCCAGCAAATCAATAGGAATATCCTTCAAAAAGCGGGAAGGCACAGAGACGGAGGAATCGCCAAAAAAGGTGCGGCGAAAGGCGTGGGAGAGATAGAGCCGGTCTTTGGCGCGGGTGATGCCCACGTAAAAGAGCCGCCGCTCCTCGGCCATCTCCTCGCCGTCGTCGAGGGAGCGGCTGTGGGGCAGCACGCCATCTTCCAGACCCGTGAGGAAGACGACGGGAAATTCCAGCCCTTTGGCGGCGTGGAGGGTGAGCAGGGTGACGCGGCTTTGGCTTTCGTCCACGTCGTCCTGGTCGGAGACGAGGGCGACTTGCTCGATGAATTCGCTAAGGGTGAGGTCGTCGGCTTCGGCGGCGACGTTGCGCAGTTCCATAATGTTGGCCCAGCGGTCGCGCCCTTCTTCGGTGCCATCGTCCACAAAGCTGCGGTAATCGCTCTGTTCGATGATGGTATCCATGAGGTCGCTAACACGGGCTTCATCGCGTAGTTGATACCAGGCGTGGAACATTTGGCCGAAGGTGGCGAGGGCGTTGAAGGAACGGCCGTTAAACGGGTGCTGCACATCCATATCGGTCACTAATTTGAGCATGGCCTCGCCGGGCGACCAGCCATTCAGCCTAGCCCAGTCGTAAAACTGCTGCTCGGTTTTCTTGCCGATGCCCCGCGTGGGCGTGTTGATGACGCGGCCAAAGCTGACAGAATCGGCCAAATTATGGATGATGCGCATATAGGCGATGATGTCTTTGACTTCGCGGCGGCGGTAAAATTGGGTGGCACCGACCAGTTTATAGGGCATCCCTGCCCGCAGGAAGGCTTCTTCGAGGACGCGGGATTGGGCGTTGGTGCGGTACATGACGGCGAAATCGTTGAGGGAACGGCCGTTCAGCAGCAGCCCCTCAATCGTAGACACCACCTGTTCGGCTTCATCGTTCTCATTGTAGGCTTCGCGCAAAAGAATACGCTCGCCACCTTTGCGCTCGGTGAACAGCTCTTTGTGGACGCGGTTGGGGTTGAGTTTGATAACGGCTTTGGCGGCATCGAGGATGTTTTGCGTGGAGCGGTAATTTTGCTCCAGCAGGATCATTTGGGCTTGCGGATATTCGTCGCGGAAACGTTGAATATTGCGGAAATCAGCCCCGCGCCAACGGTACACTGACTGGTCCGAATCACCCACGACGAAGAGGTTTTGGTGAACGGCCGTTAGCCGCTTCAACAACTTATATTGCGCCGTGTTCGTGTCCTGAAACTCATCCACCAGCACATGCTCATACTGCGTCTGATATTTGCTGAGAACATCCGGCCGTTCCTCAAACAAGTCCACCACATTGAGCAGCAAATCATCAAAATCCATCGCGTTATTCGTTTTGAGGATTTCTTGATAACGAGTGTAAACACGCTTGGTCACTTCGGAAATGTAGTTCGTGGCCGTGTAAATGTCGGGGGTGATCAGTTCGTTTTTGGCACTGCTGATGCCATTAAGCATCTTGTTGGGCTGGAACTTTTTCTCGTCCAGATTGAGGTCGGCCAGGGCTTGTTTGACCACCTGCTGCTGGTCGCTGGTGTCGAAAATGACAAAATCGCGGTTGTAGTAGAGCAGGTTGTCGCTTTCGCGGCGCAGGAGACGGACACAAGTAGAATGGAATGTGCCCATGCTCAAACCGCGAGGTTGGCCGTCGAGCAGGGCCTCGATGCGGTGGTTCATTTCGCGGGCGGCTTTGTTGGTGAAGGTGACGGCCAGAATGTGCCAGGGGGCAATGTGCCGCTCGCGGATGAGGTAGACGATACGGTTGGTGAGGACGCGGGTTTTGCCGCTGCCGGGGCCTGCCAGAACGAGGACAGGGCCATCGGCAGCAGTGACGGCCGCTATTTGGGGTTGGTTGAGTCCGTTGAGTAAATCCATAAAAGAGTTTGGAGACTGGAGATTGGAGACTGGAGACTGAGTAAGCGAAGCAGCAGTCTCTAGTCCCTAGTCTCCCAATTTCACCGTTGTTCGTACTGTACCGGCGCGTTGGTGAACGGCCGTAATCTCCACCGCCGTGCCTGCCGCCGCCTGCACCACCCACTCCGCCTTCACCCGGTCGTCCGTCGGATCACTGCCAAAGGTAAGCATAGCTGGTTTTTGGTCACGGCCAGCCAGTTGGCCGAGCATGGTCTTTTCCTTGCCCATCACCAGCTTGGCGCCATCGGGCAGGGCAATATCCACCTCCAATTCGCGCACCACCTTCATTTGCAAGGCTTTTTGCGTCACATTGGTGGGCAGCCAACCCGTGTTTTGCAGCACCAGCCGAATGTGGTGCATGTCGTCAATGGACTGCACCTCGACCGTCTGCAGTTCCAGCTTGGGCGAGACGAGGCAGGCGTAAATGGCAAAATCTACCAGCGGCGCAATCTCTTTTTCCAGCAGTGGCTGCGGTGGATTGCGCCAGGTGTACATGAAGTTCCAGCCGCCCAACTCCACTTGGCCCAGTTGAGGATGGTCATATGCGTACCAATCCACATAGCCTTGGCCACCTAGCTGTTCGTCGTTCCACTTCATAATGGCGAAATCATCCTCAAGGGGATGGTCGCGGAACCAGTCCAGCGGCTTATCGGGCACAGTCACGCCCGCCTGCCGCTGCAAATTCCAGATTTCGGTCGTCCAGCCATAGGTGCCACGAAATTCGTACATCCAGTCGGAAAAGGTGCCTTTGATGTACTCTTTGGGGTCGTATTTGAAGTTGTGGAAGATAGAGATGGCGGGGTAGCCCGTGATCTCGGTGGCTTTTTGGCCCAGCCGTTTGAAGGTGCGCAAATCGCTGGTGGGCATGTCGTCTTCGGGGCCTTTGGTGGGGGCACGCAGATGTACGCCGCTGAAGGTGTGGAAGCTGATGGAGCCGATGATGTTGGGGTGGTCTACCACAAAGCGGGTGGCGGCGTGGGGTTCTGGTTCGCTGCCAGGGAATTGGCCGGCGCCCGGTTGGGTTGGTTCCCAGAAGACGGGGAAGTTGCGGTTCAAATCCAGCCCTTGCAGGGGCGGGGCCAGGTTAATGAGCAGGCCGTCGTAGTTGTGGATGGTGCCTTCGGGCAGGATGCGATAGAAGTCGCCGCCAGGGGGTTCGTCGGGTTCGCGCTGGATCATGAGGCGGGGTTCGTCGGGGTGGATTTTCCAGCCGCCGTTGGGGTCTTTAAGGCGCATTTGCAGAATACGGCCGTCTCCATCCACATCCTCCTGGTGCAAGCCATCCATCATATCCATGCGTGGGTAGGGCCGGGTGCTGCTGCGCACGAATTTGGGTTTATCGGCCAAGGCCCACTCCGCGCCGTCGGGGTTGAGGCGGGGCACGACGTAAAAGGCGCGGCTATCCAGGGCGTAGGTGATGCGCGGGTTGTGGCCGTATTCGGTGAGCAGTTTGTTGATGAGGTAGAGGGCGGCCGATGAGGGGGAAACTTCGGTGGCGTGGATGTTGCCATCTACCCAGTAGGCGGGTTTTTCGTTGTCGGGGCCGGTGGCAAAGTTGGTGATGACCATGACCCAAATGTCGCGGCCTTCGTAGCTTTGGCCGAGGCTTTCCAGGCGGCAGAGGTGGGGATTGGCCTCAGCCCACTGGTGCATGAATTGGGTGATGGCCTCGTAACGATAGTAGGTATCGAAGCGGATGTCGGTCAAGATCGTGTCTCCTCGTGGGGTTTGGTTTTGCGCGGCAGATTATAACATAGAACGGGAAATGGCTCACTGGAACGGATGACTTATTTGCGGGATTAAGCGCGGGAACGGCCGTCTCTGGCCCAATCATCGGCCACCGCCAACGGATAATCAAACCACACCCTGGCACTAGCCACATCGCACATATGGCAGAAAGCCGCCAGCGGATTCATGGTGCGGCGTTGGTTGCTGTAGCTGCCAATCTCCCCCTCGGCGTAACGCAGCCCATTTTCCTGGGCCGGTGTCAGTGGGATGTTGTACCGCTGTAATAGCTGCAGCCGAAATGCCTGCTGGTCATCTTTGCCCACAAAAGAGGCTTTGCGCTGGCGGTGGCCCTGGTTATCATGCTCATAGGCCCAGGGTTTTTCGATGTCGTGCAGGTATAAAACGAGCAGGGCATCGGAGAGGGTGAAGGGCAAGGGGCGCAGCGGTGACAGGGCTTGGTAGAGAACAACGGCAAGGTTTAGCACTTCCTGAATATGGTCATAATAGCCACCGGGCCAGGCTTGGTGGTTGTGGCTGGAACCCCAGGCTGTGTGGAAAAGGGCACGGTTTTCGGCCAGGAGTGTCTGGCAGCCAGTGCGGGCAGGCTCGTCAATTTGCTGCAAGAGTTCGGGCAGGGGCAGGTAAGGGGTGGTGGTCATTTTATCTCCTGGGCCGACAGCCAGTTGAGGATGTGGTCGGCGACTGACTGCCAGCCTGGTTCGAGCATCATATCGTGGGCCATGTTGGGGAAGATAACGGCCGTTGTGCCATAAGCCTTTGCCGTTGCTTCTTCCTCTTTTACAGTGAACACGGTGTCATTGGCGGCGGCCAACACCAATAAGGGCGTTTGCACCCGCTGCGGCTTCGGCAAATTGAGCAGCATCGCGTCCATTTCCAGCCGAAACGATTCTGATTGTAACCGGGCAAAATGGCGCGAAACCTCTGCTGCGGGCAGATGCGGGGAGAAAAAAGCATCCTGTGCTAAAGACGGCGTACCGATCATGTGCCAGGGATTGAGGATTAAATTGGCCTTGATAAACGGCCAGGGATGCCGCCGCAGCAGGCGCAAACCAAAACCCAATATGCCCGAAACAGGAATCGAAGCCAGTAAAACAGCGGCTGGAGCCGGGTGCGCTTCCAGGTATTTTTGCACCACATAGCCACCCATCGAATGGCCGATGACGACAGGGGGCGCGGCCAATGTTTGGGCAATGTGGGCCACGTCGGCCACGTAATCATGGCTGCTGTGCCAACGCAGCCGCTCATGCCCCTGGCTCTGCCCATGCCCGCGCAGGCTGAGGGCGTGGGCTTCGTAGCCCTGCTGGGCGAAGTAGGGCAGGAAGTTTTCCCAGCACCAGGCTCCGTGCCACGCGCCATGCACAAAGAGGAGGGGAGTGGTGTATTGTGGGTTTGGGGGGTGATGGGAGATGAGTTCGAGTTTCATGAGAGGTCTCTTTTATGGGACCTCTGAGGTCTTTTGGCAGTTTAAGAAATAAATCGGGTAATGGGTGTGGGACGATTTTGCAAATCGTCCGAGCGATTTACAAAATCGCTCTACATTTATTACCCGATCAATTTTTTAAAGACCAATGAGACCTCAAAGGCCTGGAGTTTAGGCCAGGGCCAAGACCTGGTTGGGGTGGAGGAAGAAGGGGGGGACGAGGCCAGGGATGTTGGAGAGGGGCAGGATTTCGTCGGGAAGGTCGAAGCCGAGTGTATTTTGCATGAAGTCGCGGCGGGCCTGGCAACGGCCGTAACAGTCAGGATACCGCGCTTGAAGCTCCTGGCGCAAAGCCGCATCGGCAATCACCACGCCATCCTCCATGCGGGTGGAGGCATAGGTGGGCGAGGAGGGAATGATGTCAATCTGCATGACCATGCCGGACTGGATGGTGTCGGTGGAGCCGGGGTAAATGGGTGAACTGACCCATTCGTCCAGATGGATGAGGTGGCCGGGGTTGAGGAAGATGCCGAATTGGTCGTAGGGCAGACGGCCGTTTACCAAATCCACAAATTGATGCCCCGGTGTGCCAATGCGCAGCAGTTGCAGCCATTCGCCCATCACCTCAAAGTAGGGGCCGGCAAAAGCGGCCACATAATCTTGGGCCGCAGCGGGCAAATCGGCGGCCGATGCTGCTACCCAACCGGCGCGGCAGCTGTTGCTGCCCCAGTAGGCCAGGTTGGTAGAGAGGGCTTTGCCCCGTTGGATGCGTTGGCCGCTGGGGCCGCTCAAGCCTAAATTGCTGCGTTCGCCGGTGGCAAAGGTGATGTGGCAGCTTAACGGTTCGCCGTTCCACTGCGCCAGTTGGATCACCTCGTAGTCGCTCATGCCTTCGCGCATTCCGAACAGCATTCGCCTCATGCCTTCGCTGGCGAGGATGTTGGTGTACTCGAAGTAGGCGATTTCGGCGGCGGAGCAGCGGGCGCGGAGGCCGGTTTGGGGGTGCATGAAGATGGCGGTGGCGTTGACGACGTTGTCCCAACCGGCCAAGTAGCGCAGGCGGTCTACGAGGTAGGCGGGCAGTTCGATGGCTTGACGGCCGTTGCCCACTTCCCTGTCGCCAAAGTATTTCCAGCCCACACAACCAACGGTTGCGCCTGAATCAATGCCTTCATCGGCGAATATCTCCTCGATGAGGCGGCTGTGCTGGCGCGGCTGGCTGATGAGCGAGAAGGGCTGGAAGCGTTCGTGGCGCAGTTTGCCTGCGTTGTACAGGGGGCTGATGCCCAAATAGCCCTCACATTCGTTGCCCACCACCAGCAGAGGGTCGGTTTGCTGGCGGATGATGAGCAAGGCTTCTTCAAAGCGGGGGTCGAAGTTGGTAAGGTAGGTGAGGTTGGCGAAATGTTCGCGGTCGCCGTAGACGATGAGATGGGTGAGGCCAGCTTTGTCCATGGCGGCGCGGGTGGCGGCCAGGCGGGTTTCGTATTCGCCGAGGTCGGCGGGGGTGGGTAAGGGGGCCTGACCGAATTCGGGCAAGTCTATTTCGATTAGGTGGTGTTTTGGGGACATGGGACTCCTTGGGGTGTAATGGTGTATTTGTGTATTGGTATAGTTACCTCTACACCACTATACCAATATACCCAGCCGTTTGAAACAATTTTGATGATTGGGTTGACTCAACTACTCAATGTTTCACACACGGATTTGGCCCATTGGTGAACGGCCGTTGCATACCCCTCTACGCCCGCGGCACAGACATCACTTACGTTCATGGGCCAGGGGCCGCTGTACCAGTTGGGGGTGGGGTCGCTAGGGCGGCGGGTGATGGGGGTGGCGTTGTTGGTAAGGCGGCGGGTGCGGTTAAGGAGTTGGGGGAGGGTGAGACGGCCGTTTAGCACCTCGCCCATATTTTGCCGCAAAGCATGGAGGGTTTCTTCTTTGTAGTTGAAGGAGAGGGGGTGCTGCAAGGCGTAGCAGCTAACGGCGTAGAAGTGGGCGACTTCACCCGCCCCACCTGGCACTTGAGATTCCAGGCCCAGCAGGGCGTGAAAGTTGTCACGGCAAGTGCCATCTACGGGGAGTGGTGCGCCACATTCGGGGCAATGAAGAAGCATGAGGAAGGGTATATTGGTATATCGGTGTATTGGTGTATGTCACTACACTACTACACCAATACACCAATACACCCAGTAGAAATTACGCTGGAGCCACCTTTAGTCCCGGCACGGCATAGGGAATGTAGACGAGGCCGAGGGGGTTGCCGTTTTGCAGCATTTTGAGGCGGGCACCGCGCACGGCTTCGCCGAGGGTTTTGCCGCCTTGCAGGAACTGCTTGAGACATTCTTCGGCAAAAGCAACCGCAATGGGTTCAAAGATGGTGATTTCGGTGCCGACGACGCCAGCGGCGTTGTGGGCTTGGACGAAGGATTGGACAAAGTTGAGGGCGTATTTGGGGGTAACGGCCGTTGTGTGACAGCCATTGATGAAGACCAACGGCCGATTGCTGGCCCAGTAAATGCGGCTGTTGTACAAGGTTGTCGTCGTCAGCCAATCCCCTGCTTTATCGCCCACGCTGATGAAGGGGACACCATCACCTGTGAGGCCGCCATGACAGTAGAAGTAGACAACTTGCGCTTTGGTGTTCTTGATGAGGCTGACGGCCGCATCACGGTTATTGGCGTATTCATCGGCCGTAGCCAGGTTGAGGCCGCGCAGGGCTTGTTCGTGCTGCGGCCGTTCGCGGAAGTTGGGATCGGTGGAAACGCTCATGGCGATGTGGGGTGTGCCTGTGTAGGTAATGGTGACGGCCGCATCGTCAGCCTCTTGGTCGTCCTTCTTGAGGGAGATGGGCAAACCTAAATTGTGGCGGAAGCCCCAAAAACCACTGGGGCAAACCACTGTGTCTTTGTCGCGGTCGGGGCAGTTGCCCTGGAAGCAGGCGGTTTGTTCCAGCGGGGTTTTGCGGCGAACGGCCGTCATGAATGTCTCGCACACAGACATCGCTTTGGTTTCTTTGCCATCGTCCAGGGGGTAGTCATAAAACATGGCGGCGGGCACAACTAAGGTGGCATCCACCTTGCTGGCAATTTGCACCTGGCCCGTTTGCCGCATCATATCTTCTAAGGCCCAGGATTCGGGGCCGGGGCCAGCAAATTTGCTGATAAGCCCCGTATAAAAACGGCGGCCGCGAATAGCCAGCGTGATCAGATCGCCACGCAGACGATCTTCGTTTAGGACTCCATCGGCATAGCGGTAGGTTTTGCTGCTTTTAAACTCCTCATCATCACCCCAGGCGACTTTGCGCAGGCCGCCACGCGCCATCTCGATGAGGTTTTGTAAGGCGCCTTCGGTGAGGGTGGCATCTTTTTTGAAGCTTTCTTGGCCAAAGAAGCGGAAGCCGTGTGTGCCATTGCCGTTGTCATTGAGCAAGACGCTCAATTTGTTTTCACCCATGCCGGCCAGGACTTCGCCGTTGAGGGATTTGGAGAGGGTGTAGTCGAGGCGGGAGGCCAGGGCGGGGCGCGGCCCGGCCACGGGGTTGGCTTCGACTTTGATGCTGACGAGGCGGGATTGGATGAGGGTTTGTTTGTAGTAGATGTTGCAGCGGAGGCGTTGGCGGGGGCGATCGGCCGTTTTCACAGGAAAGAACAGCCGTTTGCCCAACATCTCCTCACCCACTGCCGGTTCAGCCACACGGGTCAGCACGGTGACTGTACCATCGGCTTCAATTTGGATACGGCCGACATCCTTGCCTGGCGTAATTTCAATCTCGTTTTCAAAGCCGAACAGAGCCACATCGAGTTCTGCGCCAGGGGGAATTTCTTTAGGTAGTTCCGTAGGCACCACTTCGATGGAGCCTGCGATGGGTGAGCCAACCTCCAGCCAGAAGTAGTAGTTCGTGGCTGGCTTAAGCGGTAGTTCGGGTTTGTGAGGGGTAGCTGCGCTGCCCTCATCAGCAAAACCGGTGTTGACAATGCGTTCTGGTGCAGCCTGCTGGCCGCCACCACTTATGGATGGTGTTGGAATACTGGGGGCTTTGCTGCCACTGCGCACCGTACCTTCGGCGAAAAAGCGATTGTATGTTGCTTCAAAACCACCCCGTTCAAAAATGAGCTGCTTGAGTTGGCGGGCTGCGTCTTCTGACATTTCATGCCCAGCCTCTTTGAGTTTTGCCAGGGCATCCTCTGGGTCGTCGAGATAACATTGGAGTAAGTAAGCATCCTCTTTAAACCACTGCAAAACTTGCTCTATCTGTTCGCGTCTTTCCAGGTCTTTGAGTTGTTGGGTCATATTGGCCTCCAAAAGAAAGGGAGACTAGAGGCTAGAGACTAAAATCCCCAGTCTCCAATCCCTAGTCTCCCAAGTTTATATAAATGATTAGTAACTGTTCACCCTCCCGGAGGTTTTCCCTCGAGAGAGCCTCCGTATAAGAAGCCTCCGGGAGGATTTTTCACTCGAGGGGCTGAATAATTACTAAATGATTAACTGGGTGATGAAGTTATTCGCGGCCGCCTTGGTCGGCTTGGTCGAAGTGCATGCTGGCAGTGGTGGAACGTGTGCCGTCGGGAACCAGGTCATCGTCGGCCAGCTTTTTGCGACGGCCGTCTAAAAACCAATCTACATAGAAGTTTTTAGAGATTCTGACCCAAAGCATGAGGAAGCAAAAGTAGCCAAAGAAGCCAGCAAAAAGGCCAATGCCGTAGGCTCCAAATAGATCGGTGCTGGCCGGGAACAGCGTCAAAATAGCGCCACCGCCAATGATGCCGATGATGGTGGTTAGGTCGCTCCAACTGACATCTTCTTTGCGGTAACGGTTAATAAAGTAGACAAACCAGCCAATAATAGCGCCAAAACCACCCGCGCCTAGTAGCTGAATGGTGGATGCTGTGGGGGTTGCTGCCTCTTGAAAGAACATGAAGTCACCTCCTACGCAATTACGTCATGGCGTAATTACGTAATTATGAAAGTTTGTCTCGGATGGATTTGAGCCAGGAGACGTGCATGATGAAGGAAAAAGCCATCGCCAGGAAGAAGATAACGATGGTTTGAACACTGAGGAAGTAGAGGTAAAGCTGGAGGGCGAGTAGGGCGGTGGCTGCGCCAAAGGTGAGTAAACCGAGAAGGCGGGGCAGGCGTTGGGCAGGAAGTTTGTAGAGGAAGAAGAGCCATCCCCAGACGAAGCCGATACTAATGCTGCTGATTGTTGTCATCTGTCTGCCCTATGGTAAGTACGCTGGGGGGAGAATAGCATAAGGCCGGATGGGGAGCAAGAAAATTGACGATTGATGATTTGCGATTGACGATTGACGATTTGCGATTTACGATTGGGGGTATGTATGTAGGATGTGTGACGGGTACGGTGGTGGCGACGGTGAAGCATGGGGCGTTTAACGGCCGTAAACTGCTCATTGTTGACCAGCTAAACACAGACGGCGAGCCGACTGGTGTGTATGATATTTGTGTGGATACGGTGCAGGCGGGGGTGGGCGACCGGGTGCTGGTGTTGGATGAGGGCAATGGGGCGCGGCAGGTGTTGGGGATGTCTACCGCACCGATTCGGGCGGTGGTGGTGGGGATTGTGGATGAGTTTTTAGGGGATAGTGGGCAGTAGTCAGTTTTCAGTTTCTACCAAAAAGGCCAATTCTGTTTCAAATTCAAACTGTGTTACTTGCCAGTTACGGCCGTTTGCTAAACTGTAAAAGTGGTCAGTGTAGTTAGCTATCATGCCTTTGCGGCGGCCGCCGAGGCTTTGAGCGGGGTAGGTGATGAGGAGGTAACGGCCGTTTAGCTGATCGAGAAGGGTGGCAGCGGCCGTTTTGTCTACTTGCTCCAAACAAGGCAGCGTTTTGAGGATGAGAATGAGATCGGCGGGGATGGTGGGCGGACGGCCGATTACATCCCGCACCGCCGCCTGGCCTTTGATGCCAGACAAAGCCATAAAACCATTGAGAAACTCAATCATGTCGCCATAAATGTCGCAGGCCAGATATTCGGCATCGGGCAGCAGCAGCATCCAGGGGTAGGCCAACGGGTTGAGACCACAGGCAATGTCTATGACACGCTGCATGGGGGGCAGTTGGGCAAAAATAGTGCGGTAAAAGTCGTCGAGGATGGGCAGGCGTTCGCGGGTGGAGGCGTGAAGCTGCATCAGTTGGCGGCAAGCGGCCAGGCGATCATTGGATTCGCGCAGCAGCTTCAAGCTGGCTTGGTAATCCACTTTGGCCTCAAAATAAGCCCCGCCTACCTGGTGCAGTTTATTCTTGGTGGCCTTGATGGCCTCTTTCGTGCTGCGGCGCACCGCCAATTCCCGCTCCCCAATGCGCCGCACTAAGTCGGGGCTGATGTGGCGGTATTTGGATGTAGCTAGAATGGTTTGTGCTAAAGTGTCTACTGACATTACGTAATTGCGTAATTACGACATTACGTAATTACGCATGTTCTCCATCAACTGCATCATAAAGCGCAGGTTGTGCAGGGTGGCAAGGCGGGGGTAGAGGCTGTCGTTGACCTGGTGCAGGTGGTGGAGGTAGCCGAGGGTGTAATGGGTGCAGGCGGGGCAGTCGCAGTGGGGGCTGATGGGTTGGTTGGTTTTGATGTGCTTTTTGTCGGCGGGGTAGAGGTAGCTGAACCAGTCGCCGCGCAGGGGTTGGTGGGGGTCAGTGGTGAAGGTGTATAAACGGCCGTGTCGGGCATCTCGCGTGGGCATGGTGCTGTCGAACAGTTCATAGCCCATTTGTACACAGTCGAAAATGTTGCGGGGGTGGCCTACGCCGAGGGCGTGAACGGGGAATTGGCGGGGTACGAGTTCGCGCACGGTGTTGAGCATGTCGTGCAGCAGGTTGTTGTCGGCATCAAGCGGCCAGCCGCCATAGCCATAGCCGTTGAAGCCGATTGCCAACAGTTGTTCGGCACATTGGCGGCGCAGATCGGCTGATCCGCCACCTTGAATGACGGCAACGAGGAACGGCCGTTTCCCCTCCTCAACTCGCTTCTCATCCAAAAGCCGCACAAACTCTGTTTTGCAGCGCCTGGCCCAGGCCACTGTGCGCTGCACCGATTCCTCTTGGGTGGAGAGCGGGTCATCAATGTGGGTACAATCGTCCAAACAGATGACCACATCACTGCCATAACTGAGTTGGAGCTGGATGCTTTTTTCGGGCGTGAAGTTGATTTTGCGCGTGGTATTATCCAGGCGAAACGTGGCCCCTTTGTTGGTGATGGAGCCGCTTTTGGGGTTTTGGCGGATGAGTGAATATACTTGGAAACCACCGGAATCGGTGAAGATGGGGCGCGGCCAGCCCGACATTTGGTGCAGGCCGCCGAGGGCCTGAATGGTGGAGGAGCCGGGCCGCTGCATGAGATGGTAGACATTCATTTGCACGGCCTGGATGCCGATGGCGGCTAAATCTTGGGCATCAACGGCGCGAACCACGCCCTGTGTGCCGTCGGGCAGGAAGGCGGGTAGTTGGAGTTGGCCGTGAGGAAGGGTGAGGGTTTTGAGCATGGGTTCGGTAATCGGTAAACCGTAATCCGATTACCGATTACCGATAACGGATTACCGAAGCATGGATTTACCGAGTGATTTTTTAGCTAAGATGCAGAGGTTGTTGGGTGATGAGTTTGCCGCGTTTGTGGCGAGTTATGATGAGCCGGTGCATCGTGGGTTACGGGTGAATACGTTAAAGATTTCGGTTGAGGATTTTAGCAGGAAACGGCCGTTTGCGCTTGAACCTGTGGGCGATTTTGAACCAGCCGGATTCCGTGTGTTGGCTGACGCGCCCACTGGCAGCCATCCCTATCATGCCGCCGGTTTGTATTACATGCAGGAGCCAGCGGCCATGACGGTGGCGGCGCTGATGAGGGCACAGCCCGGAGAATGGGTGTTGGACTTGGCGGCGGCTCCTGGAGGCAAAAGCACACACATTGCTTCTTTGTTGGGTGACGAAGGGCTGTTGGTGGCGAATGATGTGGATAGGGGACGGGTGCGTTTTTTGGCGGAGAATTTGGAGCGGTGGGGGGCGCGGAATGTGCTGGTTACGAACAGTCAGCCGGAGCAGTTGGCGCGAGCTTGGGGGGCGGTGTTTGATAAGGTTTTGTTGGATGCGCCTTGTTCGGGGGAGGGGATGCTGCGGCGGCTGGGCGAACTGGAATGGAGTGAGGCGATGGTGGCGGCTTGTGCGCGGCGGCAGGAGGGCATTTTGGAGTCGGCGGCGGGGTTGGTTAGGGCGGGGGGTGTGTTGGTGTATTCGACGTGTACGTTTTCGGTGGAGGAGAATGAGGGGGTGATCGGCCGTTTTCTGCAAACGCACTCTGATTTTGACCTGATTAACCTAGCCCATTACGAAGGTTTTGCCTCGGGCATCGGTGAAAAATTCAAGGGAGCAGTTCGGTTGTGGCCGCATCGTTTTGCGGGGGAGGGGCATTTTGTGGCGGCTTTGCGGAGGGGGGAAGAGAGGGGAGAGGAGAGAGGGGAGAGGAGAGAGGCCAAATCTCCCCTGCCCCCCTGCCCCCCTACCTCCCTGCAACTTTGGCGGGAGTTTGCACGGGATGTGTTGAAGGTGAATTGGGATGAGAGGCGTTTGGGGGTGTGGAACGGCCGTCTGTTCCTCTTGCCTGAATCAAGGCTCGATACAAAGGGTGTACGGCTGGTGCGGCTGGGGGTGGAGTTGGGGGAATTGCGGAAGGGGTATTTTAAGCCGGGTCATCAACTGGCGTTGACGCTGCGACCGGAGGAAGTGGCGGCAGTAGTAGATTTTGAGTTAGGGGATGAACGAGTGGAGGCTTACCTGGCGGGAGTGGATGTGCCGATGGGAACAGAGGTGAAGGGGTGGGTGTTGGTGCGAGTGGATGGGTTTGGCCTGGGCTGGGGGAAGGGGGTAAACGGCCGTCTTAAGAACCACTATCCGCGTGGTTTGCGCCGTTGAAATTGACGCTGGAGAAAGAGTGTGAATCGCCCTAGATAAGCCAGCGGCAGCGGCCAGTCACTAAACTGCGGATAGCCTTTGTCTAGAGCATCCCGCCCTGGCAACAGACGATTCTTCACAAAAACCAACTGCTGCCAAACCGTAAACTGCCCCAGGCGCAGCATGTCCTGTTCCAATTTAGCATCCTTAGCCCCCCGCTGGCGGCGGATATGCGCCAGATTACGAATCGTTTGTTCAGCGGGTGAGGGTGGGTAGTGGTGCAAATCGGTCACGATGGCGGGGAAGGTTGTGCCAAACCAACTTTGTGCCAGCGACAGTGCTTCAATGAGAGCCAATCGTGCCAACCACTGCTGGCTCATCTGCAACAACTGCGTCCAATCTTCAATATGCTGCACGAGAAGATGAATATCGTAAAGCCAGATAAGCTGGATGTCCTCTGGGTGGCCGTAGAGGGCATGAAAGCAGGTGTGCAGCAGGGCATCGGCGGGGTGGAGGAGGGCGACGGTGTTAGTCGGGTGTTGGGCACGGTGGAACAACGCGGGGGTGATGGTGTCGGGTACAAGCTGGCGGTGGGGCAAGAGTGACCAGTGCAGTTCGATGAAGAAGCCGCGCTCGTGGGCGGCATGGGGAGAGATGAAGGCTTCTTGGTTTTTCCACTGGCGAGCGGCCGTTTGCACTTCTATGTGGGGCATGTAGCCGTTAGCCAGCATGATGGCTTTGGCAGTAGTGTACTCTTTTTCGGGTAGAAGAATGTCTATATCGGTAGACGGCCGTAAGTAGGGGCTGGTGTAATAATATTCCGCCATGGCGCACCCTTTGAGCAAAATAGGGTGGAGATTGGCCTGTTGCAGCAATGTGAGGACGCGGGTGGCTTCTGACCAGCGAAAGGTGGTGTTGCCCATGCTGGCGGCAAAGTCGGCTTGCAGCCCTTGCTGCACAGCAGGGGGCAGAGTGCGTGTACGCAGCCAGCCATAAAGCAGGGGGCCAAGGCGATGATGATGCACGGCGGCGAGCCAGTCGCTCCAGATGGCGGCGGGCACAATGGGCAGGGGTAACGGCCGTTGTCGCAAAATGGCACGAAACCAACTGTCTAACTCCTGCGGCCAAAGAGACCCGAAGGGTTTTAGGCTCTCATTCATGTTGTGATTCAGAAGGTGAACTGGATGAGGTCAATATGTGCGCTTGGCGGTATTGGCTGGCAATCAGTGCCAGGAGAAACCAAAAGATGAAACCAGGTTTACTGCCCAAAGCCACAACATCTGTCAGCCCATAGATGAAGTAGGCGATGAGGGAGGCGGCAAAACCAACTGCGGTGGCTTGTTGTGGCCAGGTTGGGGCCTGCCGCCAGGTTTGCCACAACATGCCTGCTGCTCCCAGCCAGACCGCCAGATAGGCAATGAGGCCGAAGATGCCCAGTTCAACGGCCGTCTGCAAAAGCAGATTGTGGGCATGGGCAATGTCTGTAGCAGACGAGATAGAGAGGAAGGGGTACAGTTCGGGTGCAAGGCGGCGGAATTGGTTCAGCCCCATGCCCGTGAAGGCAAAATCTTGCACGCCATAGATGGCGTGTGACCAGATTTCTAGCCGTCCGCTGAGTTCATCGCCACCGGTAGCGGCCATGACATCATTGCCCAAACCCAAAAGCCAGTTGCCCACTGTGGCCGGGCCAACGTATAGCAGTGTGCCGATGAAGAGGGCCAGGCAGAGGAAGGCGGTGGTGAGGAGAAACGGCCGTTGCCGCCGTACACTCACCAGCAACAAAAACAAAAAAGCAGCAATCAGCCCCAACCAACCACCCCGTGACTGCGTTAAAAACAGCACCCCAGCCATCAACAACCCCAGGCCGCTCAGGAGAAACGCTGTTAGCAGCCACCTTGCCTTTTTTTCGCGCCGAACCTGTATGACGGCAACAACAGCCAGGACAAAGCAGAAAGGCAGTACCCACAACAGCGTTCCAGCCACTTCATTAGGATGAAATCCATCAGCAGCGCCGGGCAGCCGGAGCAGTTGTTCGGGCAGTAAGGCGATGATGCGGTCTATGCCTGGTAGTTTGAAAGACCAATTGGTACCGATGAGGCTGAGGGCAGCAATGCCCGCACCGCAGGCAATAAAAAGCCCAGCCCCCCACTGCCCATATCGCGGCGAACGGCTCATCACATCTGTGAGGGCATAATACAGCCCCAAGCCGTAAAGCAGATTGATGATTTTGGGCAGGCTAAACAGCAAATCGGGGGCGGCGTAGGTGCTCAGCAGGAGGGCAAGGGAGAGGAGCAGCAGAGACACATCAAGCGGTGTGTGAACAAAAAAATTCCCCTGTCCCAGTTTCCGCAAGAACCAGAACAAGGGAATTATTCCCAGAGCCAAAGTGCCCCATGTGGTTGAAAACAGGATGAGGGGGAGAATGGCAGCAACGACAAGCCATTCAATGTGAATGACAGTAGTGAATCGTCGTTTGCGCAATCGGCCGTTTCTCCCTGTTGCCACCTAATAGTGAATGGTTAGCTCTTCCCCACCATTAAGCAATGAACGTTGGGCCGTCTCCAACACACGCAGCACTCTTAACCCACTACGACCATCGCTGCGAGCCGGTTTACCCACTTGGATGGCATCCAAAAAGTGCTGACACTCTTGTTGCAAAGGCTCACGCCATTGCAAGGGATAGACCGTTTCCTCGCCGTGACGATAAGAAGCGTGAAACTCTTCTTCGGTAACTGAATAAGGCTTCACCTCTACACCTTTGTCGTAGATGATCACCTTGTCATCAGCAATGTCGTCATAAACGAGCATTTTCTGGCTGCCGACAACCGTTAACCGGCGCTGTTTGACCGGATCGAGCCAACTGAGACGAATATTGGCTATCACGTCGTTGTCGAAGGTGATGACCATATAGACAACTTCGTGCAGCGTTTTGCTCTTGTTGATATAGCTGCCCCCTCGCGCACTCACTTTAATGGGCGTGGCATTGAGGATGTAACAGATGAGCGAGATGTCATGCGGCCCCAAATCCCACATCACATTGATGTCGGGCTGGAGCAAACCCAGATTGACGCGGGCCGCATCCAGATAATATACCTGTCCCAACTCCCCTGTTTGAATGACCTCGTGGACAGCTTCAACAGCGGGATTGTACTCGAAGGTATGGCCTACCATGAGTGTGAGGTTGTTGTCCTCAGCAATTTGGATGAGTTCTTCGGCTTGTTGGGAATTGGATGTTATGGGTTTTTCCACCAAAACATGTTTACCGGCTAAGAGGGCTTCTTTGGCGAATTTGTAGTGGGTATAGACGGGTGTAGCAATCACTACTGCATCTACATCGTCTGTAAACAAGTCGTGATAATCACGGGTAACACAAACTTCAGGGTACAGTTTGTTGCACTCCTGAATACGATCTGGACGCAGTTCGGCCACCATTGCCAGCTTGGACTCTGGTAAATCCCGAAAGTTGCGAACCAGTTTTGGCCCCCAGTAACCGTAACCTAATACACCAACGTTTAGCTGCCTAGTTTGGTCAAGGTTAACTTGGGGCGGGAAACCATTGCGAGAAACTTCTATCATTTTGGTACTACCTATGGATACTTGGGGTTGATAGATTTGCCAGTGAATAAGTGAATGGGGGAAACTGTGTAGAGTGATTGGCTAAATCGCTCTACATTTATGACCCTATTCATTCATTATTTAAAGACCAAATCTATCAACCAAGGGGTAACAATTCATGCGAAAAGTGTGATTGTATTTTAGGCATCTGCAAAACGCAATATCCGGGCGGGGTTGCCCGCGACAATAGCTTTGGCTGGTACGTCTTTGGTGACGACGCTGCCAGCACCAACGATGGCCCCTTCGCCGATGGTGATGCCGGCCAAGATGGTGGCGTTGGTGCCTATGGAGGCGCGTTTTTTGATGAGGGTGGGGATTGTTTGCCAGTGATCGGCCGTTTGCAGGGAACCATCTTCATTGGTGGCGCGAGGATACATGTCGTTGATAAACATAACACCATGCCCAATGAATACTTCGTCTTCAATGGTCACACCTTCGCAAATAAACGTATGGCTGGAAATCTTAACGCGCTTGCCAATGGTGACACCCCGCTGAATCTCAACAAAGGTGCCAACTTTGGTTTCATCGCCAATTTCGCAGCCATACAGGTTAACAAAAGCATAGATTTTTACATCTTGTCCCAATTTCACATCGGGCGTTATTCTAACTGTAGCGGAGTCATTCATGGTTTAGCCGGCCCCTTTCGCGGAAAAAAGGGCCAGTGGGGTTTTGAGGATGAGCCATAAATCGAGCCAGAAGGATTGGCGTTCGATGTAGGCAATGTCCATCCGCACCATTTCGTCGAAGCTGACTTGGTTACGGCCGTCTACCTGCCAGGAACCGGTAATGCCAGGGAGAGCTTCTAAACGCTGCATGTGCCACTCTTTGTAGACTTCTACTTCGTAGGGCAGCGGCGGGCGAGGGCCGACCAGGCTCATTTCGCCACGTAGGACGTTGAACAGTTGGGGCAGCTCATCCACGCTGGTTTTGCGGATGAAACGGCCGATTCGTGTGACACGCGGATCATGTTTCATTTTCAAGGAGTTTTCACCATTTTTAAGAGTTGTGTTTTCGGCGATGAGCCGGGTCACATGCTCACGGTGAATTTTGTCATCATTATTGACCTTCATGGAGCGGAACTTGTACATGGTAAACGGCCGTCCATTTTCCCCCACCCGTTCTTGTTTGTAAAACACCGGCCCATCCGACTCCAGTTTGATCAACACAGACACAATTAGCAAAATCGGCCAGATAAAGAACATGCCCAGCGAAGCTGCCAAAATATCAAAAGCCTGTTTAATGTGACGGCGACGGCCGTTAATACCCGGTCGGCCCAAATGGATAACCGGAATACCGCCAAACCCATCCAGAGCCGCGCCCGGAAAAGAAAGCGCAAACAGATCAGGGATGACATGAATATTCACACCCATCTTCTGCAACGTGCGGCCAATCTCAATGAGCCGCGCATGAGCTTGCGGCGGCAGGGCCACAATCACATCGCGCACCTTGTGGCGGAGCACCAACTCCGGCAGTTGGTCAACCGTACCCATCACCGACAAGTTATGAATCTTCTGCTGCTGCTTATGAGGATCATCATCCACAAAACCGAGCAAATGAACCGTGCGGGCAGCATACTTGGCTAATTGCACCGCCGCTTCCACGCCAACAGGGCCAGCCCCCACAATCAACACCGGTTTGCCCGTACGATTTTGCGGGCCATCTTCCACACGCCGATACAGCCACCAAATAACCCGCACACTCAACAAAAAGCCTAAATTTAGCAGGAAAAATGTGGCGAACAGCGCCCGCGAAGTTTCACGGTATGTCAGGAACAAGGCTCCCGCCAAAGCCAGCGTAGAGGCAGAGACAGCGAAAAAGATGTTGACCAATTCAATGCGTGTCGTCTCGTTACGACGGCCGTCATACACACCAAACACCGCAAAGAAAAAGGGCCAGATAAGGGCCACAAAGAAGAAAACCTGCATAGACAATGTACCACGTGGCCCAGTTGTCACATTCTCCAAAGCAAACGGCCCAGCTAGCACATTCCACAGCTCACGGATGGGTTCAGGTATACCCCCCAAACCCGAATTCAATGTCGCAGCCAGCAGTAATGTAATTAATGTGCCAATCCAATCAACGAGAAAACTGGTAACAATACGTTTAGCGGAAAATTGCCTTAACACGAAGCGGACCTCCTTAATAGATGCCTATACCTCAAGACCAATACAGTTTTCAGGGCAAGATGCCTGCACCCAAAAGAAAGGATTCAAAGCATTTCGGGGCCGTTACTGCTTCGATGGCTGCAAAACAAACGCTTTGGTTAGAGTACGTGCTCACCCAAAAATTATCCTATCACATCTGTGTAAAAAACTTCCTTAAGCATTTTACATACATATTGAACCTGGTCGCGGGTCATGTGGGGGAACATAGGCAGCGAGAGGATGTGGGCAGCGGCCGTTTCTGTTTCGGGAAAATCGCCAGTTTGCCATGCGGCTTCGGCATAGGCAGGCTGTTGGTGGAGGGGAATGGGGTAATGCAGCCCAACGCCAATGCCTTTGGCGGTTAACTGCTGCCGAGCTTTTTCGCGGTCGGGCACACGGACAACGAAAAGATGGTAGACATGATGACGGCCGTTTGGCTCCACCGGCAGCACAACCTGTTCAACATCAGCTAACTCCTCTCGATACCAGGCTGCCACCTGCCGCCGTTGGTTGTTCCAACCATCCAGCCGCTTCAGCTTGGCCGACAAAACCGCACATTGCATCGTATCCAGACGGCTGTTCCAGCCATCGGCGCGGGCATGGATATATTTTTCCGACTGCCCATGATCGCGCAGCATTTTCATTCGCTGGGCGACATCGGCATCATGGGTGGTAACAGCACCACCCTCTCCCATCGCCCCCAGGTTTTTGCCGGGATAAAAGCTAAAGGCGGCCGCCCGGCCCAATGAACCAGCCCGTTTTGGCTCCCCATTGGCCTGGTAAAAGGCTCCATGTGCCTGACAGGCATCTTCAATCACTTGTAAATTATATTTTGCGGCCAGGGCCAAAATCGGTTTCATGTCGGCAGGCAGGCCATAGAGGTGTACGGGAATAACGGCCGTTACCCGCCGCCCCGTCTCCTTATTCACCAACTGCCCCGCCTCATCCACCACACATTGCTCCGACAAAAATTCATCCAACTTCTCTGGCGACATTGTGTAAGATTCAGGGTCCACATCCACCAGCGCCGGGAATGCGCCCAGCATATGCACAGCTTCCACCGTGGCCATAAAAGTGTTAGGAACCGTCACCACCTCGTCGCCAGCCTGCACGCCACAGCCAGCCAAAGCCAGCTTGAGGGCATCCGTGCCATTGGCACAGGCCACAGCGTAATCTACGCCGCAATAAGCCGCAAATGCTTCTTCAAAAGCAGCCACATATTGGCCGCCAATGAACTGCGAGCGATCAATAATATCTTTCAGGGCAGCATCAATCTCTGCCCGCACTTCTGCATGTTGACTGTATAAATCTACAAAGGGTACTTCCATTTTTGTTACTTCTACCTTGCTTTATTTTAGAAAAAGTTCCCCTAAGCTCCTATGAGTTCCTCCGATTTGAGGGAGCGGGATGACTCAAGGGAACTTTTTCAGCAGTTCATTACGGTTTACTCAATATCATTTGTGTTAAATCGGCCACCATTGCTTGATCCAGCAAGGCGGATTGGCGCGGCTGTGGCTGTAACAAGGTCTGCACATCCTGTTGATCGCGCAAATGAATCATCCGTCCACGTTTGATCAGATAATCATCTACAGCACCCAGTTTTCCTTTGAAGACTGTGTAAGTGGGTGTGCCTAAAACGGCCGCTTCACGATTCATTGTACCACCACCGCTAATAACCAAATCTGCATGGTATAGCAAATTAGGCCCATCATACACCTTATCAGCCACGTGGACAGTAGGAAAACGGTATACACTTTCCGCCTGACTGGCAAGGCGCGGCAGAAAAAGGCAGTAACGGTGCGGATCGGCCGTTACCGCTTGCAGCACCTCATCAAAAATATCATTCTCAAAACGATGATAGGCCGTCCAGGGCGCGGGCGGCCGAATGACAACCAGAGGGCAGTCCGCCGGCAGCCCCTCCTTTTGGCGGAAATCCGCATCCGGCACAAAATCTGCCAGATAAATCTGCTCCTTCACACCGGGGTAAGCCACCGCTTTGCGGCCCGCGCCAAACTTGCGCAGCAAGTCACGCGGAAACGGCTCCGGCACAATCACCCGCTTTGCCAGCCGGAAGGCCAGATGGTTCAACGGCTGATGTTCGTAATCCATTATCGTTACAGCCGGAATTCCCAACAGCTTGGCGGCCATAATCTGGCTGTAGGCATTGTGGCTGAGGGCCAGATCGAAGCGAAAGGGTCGGGCAAAGCGCATTAAGGCCCGCGCCCGCGACACATTTTGCATCACCAAATTCTTCATGGCCCGCCCGCCATGCCCGCCAATAAGCGTGTGCTTCATACCCAGCTGATCTGCTAACTGCACAGTTTGGGCATAATCTCGGGTGGTAATCTTCACCTCATGCCCCGCCGCCTGCAATGCCGCCAATATCGGCCGAAAAAACATTACCTGCGGCGAATTTGCCAAATCCAACCAGATTTTCATGCTATCTCCAACTCGGTCAACGCTCGCTGCATCCAGGCCTGGCACCAGCGCATATAGGGCACACGGCTGCGATAACGGCCGTAAATCTGAAAATGAAAATAGCCGCTGCTGTCCTGCATCTGCCGGATGCCCCATGCCGCTACTTTTCGCGCCCACAACGCGGCTTCATCATCCACATCGGCAAAGGCCAGGAAGGTGAGCACCGCCTGCGCCACGGCATGAATGTCTATGGGATACAGTTTATCGGCGTAATATTTGGGTGTGCCATCAGGCAAAAAGAAGTGCTGCTTCCAATAAGCGTACCCAGCGTGAACGGCCGTATCAAATTCGGCCGTTTCCAAACTGCGGGCAATATCCCGCAAAGCCACCAGCACAAAACCCGTATGAAAATTATCCACCCACTGATCCCGCTCCCCTTCCCCATACAGCCAGGAACCATCCTCACGCTGATGATGCACCGTATACCGCGCCGACTGCCAGGCCATCTCTTTTAACTGCGGGTCAGCCTGAAGTTGGCCCACCTGCGCCAAAACCTGTGCCGCCAGAATATTGGCATTGTGAATATACCGCTCATCGAGAGGCGTGTAGGAAAAACAGAGTTCGTCGGGGCGTGGGCGTAAATGGTTCAGATCGTGCTGAAAGAATTGGCAGGCACTGACGGCCAAATCCAGGGCAGCGGGGAATTGGGGGACGACATCCAACAGGGCCAGGGCAATGAACGAGGTATTAACAACGGTAGGCGTGCCCGCTGGCGCAAAAAAGCCGCGATTGGGCCAATCGAAGTTATAGCCCCAACAAGCCCCCTGATAACCGGGTGAGGCATTGGCCCGCAGCCAATCATAAAAAAAGCGCACCTTTTCCAAATGCGCTTGTGACCCTGTTTGTTGATATTTGCGCCAGTAGCTGGCCAGGAACAGCCCCATTCCTTTGGGGTTGTACCCTTTAGGCACACCCAGTAACGGCCGTAAATTCACCGGCGATCTCTTCATCACCTGCACCCACACCTGGCCGATACGCCTTTGCCCAAACGTCAAGGCTTTCAACAACGGGCTGTTGAGCGCGTCATAGGGATCCCAGCCCTTGAACTGTTCCCGTTCAATCCAGGCATCCAGGCGCTGCGAGGCGGTTTTGATGAGGTCGGTCATTATGAGAGAGACTGGAGATTGATAGATGAAGGCCAGAGTCTCCAGTCTCTAGTCTCCAATTACCACTGGTTTGCCACTGTTTAATGATTCCATAATAGCCAAGGTCACTTTCGTCACGTGGACGGCTTCAGCGAAAGGCACGGGCGAAGGCTGACCACTGCGCACGGCCGTTACCAAGGCCGCCATCTCGTCCTTATGCCCCTTATCCGGGCTGCCCTTTTTCACTGAACGTTTGCCACCCACCGAGAGAGTCAGTTGGCGATAATCATCGAGAACGGCCGTTTTGCCACCGCCAAACACCTCCAACCGCTCCTTCGACACCCCCTTATCGCCATTAGCCGCGTACAGCACCGTGCCCACACTGCCATCGGCAAAGTGGAGGAGGATGGAAACATTGTCGCGGGTATAACGGCCGTTATCCGGCAGCCCCCGCGCCATCACCTCCATCACCGGCTGCCCCACCAGATGCAGCAGCACATCCACAAAATGGCAGCCCTCGCCAATAATACGGCCACCGCCAATCTGCGCGTCCTGCGTCCAATGGTCACGCGCAATATGGCCCGCATTCACTCGGTAATGCAGCAGCAGTGGCTCACCCGCGCCGCGCATAAACTCTTGCAACTGCACCATGAGCGGCGCAAAACGGCGATTAAAACCCAGCATCAAAAAAGGTACAGGAGCCGCCGCAAAAGCTGCTTCCACTTCCGCCAATTCGGCCGCCGTCAGCGCCAATGGCTTCTCCACAAAGACCGCTTTGCCTGCCCGCAGGGCTTGCGCTGCCAGGCTGGCATGGCTGTCATGGCGCGAGGCGATCACCACCAGGCGCACCTGCTCATCCGTCAGGGCCGTATCACTTTCAGCCGCACACAGTTCAAACCCGGCCCGCTCCGCCGCCGACCGCGCCGTCAGCCCGCTCGGTGTCACCACCGTCCGCAGCCGAATGTCGGCCTGGTTTTTAAGATGGGGCAGCAGCATGGATTGGGCAAAATTGCCTGCCCCCAACAGGGCTAAACCAATCGCGCCCGTGCCAGGGGCGTTGACCTGAATAGGAGCCAGGGTGGGCAGGGTCAATTGGCCCGTCAGCGTCAGGCCATAGTCCAGCAGCACACCCAAATATGGCTCATTCGTCTTGCCCTGAATCAGATCGTAGGCACTTTCGGCCTCGGCCAGGGCAAAACGGTGGGTGGTCAGTGTTTGCACATCCACCTTCTTTTGTGCCAGCAAATCAACAAAGGCAGCAATGTTGCGCCCTTCGGTCCAGCGCACATAGCCAATGGGGTAATCCACGCCTTTTTCTTCGTACTGGGTGTCATACCGGCCTGGCCCGTAGGAGCGGGACAGTTTCACTTCTAGCTCTTTTTCGTAGAAGGGGGAGCGGGGAATGTCTAGGCCCACATCGCCCACAATGATGACCCGGCCGCGATCTCGCGCCAACTGTCCGGCCTGGCGAATAGGTTCGCTGGAGGGGGTAGCAGCCGTTAAGATGACCGCATCTAAACCAGCCGGATTGTACTGTTGAATCAGGGCTTCCAGGCCAGCGTCGGTGGGGGTGGTGGCAGCATCGGCTCCCAGTTTTTGCGCCAGTTGGCAGCGTGTGCTGTTCAGGTCGAGGCCAATGACGCGGCAGCCAGCGGCTTTGAGCATTTGCACGGTGAGCAGCCCCAGCAGCCCTAAACCAATCACGCCGATGGTTTCGCCCAGGGTGGGTGCGGCCTGACGGATGCCTTGCAGGGCGATGGCTCCCAGGGTGCCGTAGGCGGCCTCGTCTAGCCCCACGCCTGCCGGTAGGCGGATGCACAGGTTGCGCGGCACGTAGGCGATTTCGGTGTGGGTGGCGTAGCCGCCGCCAGCACAAGCCACGTGGTCGCCTGGTTGAATGTCGGTTACGTCGTCGCCGACGGCCAGGACGATGCCTGCTGAGGAGTAGCCGATGGGGTCGAGGGCTTCGAGGCGGTTCATCACTTTTTGGTAAGTGGCCTGGAAGCCTAGCTGTTGGTAGGTCTGGAGGACCTGCCGCACCTGGTCGGGGCGGGACATGGCTTTGCCGATGAGGCTCTTTTTGGCGACTTCGACTTTGGCGCGTTCGGTGCCAGCACTGATGAGGGAGAAGGCGGTCTGGACGAGGACACCCTCGGGCCGCAGGCTGGGGGCGGGGACATCGGTGACTTCGAGACGGCCGTTTTTCTGTTGTTGGACGATCTGTTTCATAAGGTATTGACGAGTTTGATTGCGGGGGCGGTTTGGCTGGCAGCAGTGGCATCTATGAAGATTTGCTGCCACAGCTCAAAGGTGAGTAACGCCCAAATTTGGTAGGTGTAATCGGCTGTTCCTTCTCGATGTTGGGTGATAAGTTGGCGAACGGCCGTTGGTTCAAAATAGCCTCGTGCCTGAAGCCGATTGACCGACAGCAAATCATCTGTCAGCTCAATCAAATCATGGCCCAACCATTTGCGGATGGGTGCGCCAAAACCGATTTTGCGCCGCTTGATGATTGCCTCTGGCAGCAAATCTTTGACAGCCTCACGCAAAATATATTTACCCGTTAATCCACGCAGCTTCAAGTTGGCGGGGACACGGGTCATCAACTCGATCAGTTCATAATCGAGGAAAGGAACACGCATTTCAATGGAAGGGGCCATGCTTAACTTGTCGCCGTAGGTGAGGTTGAGTTCGGGCAGGAATGTTTTTAAATCCACATGCAGCATCTGGTTAATAAATGGCTGATCTGTCACCTCGGCAAAGTAGTCGCGGTGGCGACGGCCACCATCAAACCCAGCCATTTGGGAACGCCAAGCCGGATGATAAAGGGGCAGCAGGCTTTCTTGAGTGTAGTACATGCGGTTCAAAACGTAGCGATCTACGGGCGACATCTCAACAACATCTAGCACTTTGCGAAAGTAGCGGTGGAAAGCAAGCAGCCAACCAGGATGGACACCTGGCATACGTTCGGCCACTGTTGGCAGTAGATTGAGGCCAGGGCTGATGAGGCCATTGCGCAAGAGGCGGGGGATTTTGCCGAACCAGCGGGCAAATTGGTCTACCATGTGGACACGATAACCAGCAAAAACCTCATCTGCGCCTTGTCCGGAAAGCAGGACGGTGGCCTGGGAACGGGCCGCTTGGGAAATGAGCAGAGTATTGATGGCGGCGGGATCGGCCACTGGCTCGTCTAAATGCCACAAGACATTGGTGAGCATGGAAACAATATCGGGGTCTACTTCGATGGTGTGGAAGTTGGCTCCGAAGTGATTGGCAACCAGTCTGGCGTATTTTTCATCTTCGCCAGCCCCTTGTTCCAGGCGGGCATCCTGGCCACGAAAGGCGATGGTGTAAGCCTCTACAGGAGCTTGCGTAAGTTGGCTCATTAGCCCTAATAAGATGCTGGAGTCGAGGCCACCAGAGAGGAAGAGGCCGACGGGGACATCGGCGATGAGGTGGCGTTGGACGGCGCGAATGAGGGTTTGGCGCAGTTCTTGTGCCCAGTCGGCGGTGGAACGGCCGTATTCCTCGTGCCAGGTTATTTGCCAGTAGGGGTGGGTGTGGATACGGCCGTTTTGCCAGCGCAAGTAATGACCGGGCGGCAGTTTGTAGATACCGGCAAACATGGTCAGTGGGCCAGGAACCCAGAGGTGGGAAAGGAAATAGTGCAGGGCTTCGGGTTCGATGGTGCGCGAAACGGCCGTATCCTGCAACAGCGACTTTATCTCTGAACCAAAATGCAGCACCCCGTTGGCATGGGTGTAATAAATGGGCTTCACCCCCAACCGATCACGAGCCAGAGTGAGTTCTTCTTTTTGTGTGTCCCAAATGGCAATGGCAAACATGCCATTGAGCCGGGCAAAAGAATCTGGGCCATACAGTTCGTAAAGGCGCAAAATGACCTCAGTGTCGGTGCCAGAGTGGAAGCTGTGACCCTCTGCTTGCAGTTCGGCGCGGAGTTCGGGGAAGTTGTACACTTCGCCATTGTAAGTGATCCACAGGGTTTGGGCCTGGTTGCTCATGGGCATGTGGCCTGCTGAGGATAAATCTTGGATGGCTAAACGCCGATTACCCAACCCGACACAGCCATCGGGGGAGATGTAGAGGCCACTGTCGTCGGGGCCACGATGTTGGATAACGGCCGTCATTTGTGCCAACAGGGATTGGTCAACCGGTTTACCCACCAGGCCGCAAATACCACACATGAGTTAACTCCGTTTTTGCCCGTAAATAAATAGATACCAGCCAATCCGGCTGGCTATGGCTTTCTCGATTGATCGCGGAAAGCGAGGTAACGATTTGTTTATGGGAAAATGGGCAACCGCAAATTGAATATTCTCAAAATAAGGTGACAGTAGCTGTGCTACCTCCTGACGAGAGTAACAGTGGGCAATGGGGCAGGCAGCCCCATCTGTTGCATGATGGGGAAACTCCGCCTTAGAAAAATAGGGCCAACCTTGTCGCAAATAATTTTGATAATGTATTTCTAATTCGCCATCAGCCGCTTCACGTAAGTTTAGATGGCGCAAAGCGGTATAGAAGAAAACCTTTAAGCGCATGTATCCCAAAATACGGATGTAATAATTAAAGCTATGCCGATGATACAGCATTAAGATGATACGGCCGTTTGGCTTCAAAACTCGATTGATTTCACGAAATGTATTTTCAATATTGGCTGTATGATGCAGCACACCATGTGAATAAACCAGGTCGAAAGCCTCATCTTCAAGCGTTAATGCTTCGGCATTTTGCACCTCAAAGCGTCCAGAATACCCTAGCGTCTCAAAGTGAAGCCGCGTCGCCTCCACCGCAGCCTCCGTCAAATCAACTCCCGTATACCGCGCCCCGTGTCTGGCAAACTGCGTCCCATCCGTACCCAAACCTAGTCCAATCTCCAATACATCTTTATCCGCAAACTGGGCAAAGGGAACCAACTCAGGTATATGCCATTCAGTTTGATAACGAAAGGCAGCATATTGCTGATAGAACTCTGGCGTATTGCGCGGCTGATCAATGAAATGTGTGCCGCACGGCTCCAAATTCCAGAAATCTTTTACCTCTTGGTTTGATGTACTCGTCTTTAATGCCTGTCCCATATCAGTCCTCATTATGATGGTCAAACGGTCCCATTTTGCGGGGAATTATTCGGCGATCACTTGCTCAAACAAGACAGCCAATGCCTGATTAGCTTGAGCAATTGTATAATGCTTCAGATAACGCTGTCGTGCAGCCTCGGCCATTTCTAATCGTTTGGCCGCATTTTCAATCAACAGGTTCATCTTGCAAACCACTGTATCAATATCGTTCGTTGGTACAATAAAACCTGTTACTTCATCTACAACCGTTTCAGAGATGGCCCCTTGATCTGTGGAAATGATGGGCAAACCCGCCACCATAGATTCCAAAACAACACGCGGATGCCCCTCTGGGCTGACTGGTGGAAAAACCATAAAATCGCACTGTTGCAGTAGGGTATATTTCGTTTGTCCAGTTACTACCCCGACAAAATGAATGCGATCAGCGACATCTTGATGCGCTAGGAGCAGTGCATCGGCCTGTTCTTTTTCGGTCTGATCAAACCATTGTCCGGCTAAAATAAATTCAAAGTTAGGATGTTTCCTGGCAACCAAAACGGCCGCTTTCAGAGCCACAAACACCCCTTTACGAGACATTAAATTACCTAAATAGATTCCCCGAACTTTGTCATCCTTTTCAGCCATTTCCGGGGCATTCACTTCACTATAAAAATCCTCAGCCCCGTTGGGAATGACCGCAATTTTTTCGTCAGGGAGCAATGTTTCAAACAAATAGCGCAGCCGTTGGCCTAAGACGATAGCGCGGGTTATGCCACGCAAACTATACCGAATGAGCCATTGCAAAACTGGGTGAGCCGCTTGGTAAAATTCTTGGAATTCGCTGCCCCGCAAATGAATGATGGTGGGTATCCTTAGCCATTTAGCTGGCAATAAAAAAGTTGCATCCCGCAAAAAGCCACCTGTGCCTTGTGAGAGCGGTAAATAAACAAGCGCGGGGCGATACTTAACCATGAGAAAGGAGAGCTGTAATGCGTGCCATAATCCCAGAGTGATGTTCCCTATATCAAAGCTGCCAATATTAGAGATACTGCGTCGGTCTGAGGTATCGAGGTGAACCAGGTTGAGGTCGCTGAATTCAGGGGATTGTAAAATGAGTTGGGTAGAGATGGCTACACCGTGATAGGGTGGTGGTGTGGGGCCGATAATGATAATGGAAGGGGGCTTTACACCTGTTTTCATGTCAATGCAATTTGTAAAGCCTGAAGAAATGCGGCGACAGCATGAGGTATGGTTGCTTTTTCGTCAATAAGGCGCGTAGAAGCATAACCCATGCGCTGGCGTAAAGCCTCATCCGATATGACTCGGCCCAGAGCTGCGGCGAAACCGGGAACGTCACGGGGGTCTACGACAAAACCGTTTTGTTCTGGTTGGATGAGATCGGCCGTTACGCCAGCCAACGATGAAGAAATGATGGGTAAGCCACAGGCCATCGCTTCATTAACGACCAATCCCCAAACATCATACAAGGAAGGGAAAACCAGAACATCGGCCAATGCATAAAAGAGGGGGACGTTTTCTGGAGGATGTGCCCCCCAAAAATGCACGGAACATTCTAACTGTAGGCTTTGTACTAGGGCTTCTAATGATGCTTTGTCGGGGCCACCGCCTACTAGATGCAGATGAAAAGAGTTCGTCGTAGGGGCGATTTGGTGCAAGGCTTGTAATAGGTATTCGATGCCTTTAAGGGATACGAGGTTGCCAACATAAAGCAAATTAACGCCTGTTAAGTTGTGTTCGGCTTTGAGTGAGTTGGCTTCAGCTTGTAGTTGGGCTGCTCGCTGGCGGAAATAGGCAACGTCAATGGTATTAACACCAGCGATAACGGTTTGGGGGTCTGCGCCAAGCTGGATTAAATAGTCACGGGCAACAGTGCCATAGGCAAGGCTGGACTGTGCGCGACGAGCCAAAAAACCTTGTGTTATACCCACAATATCTCCCCCCTGCCCTTGCCGGTTGCTGGTTGCCCCAGACCATTGAATGTAGGGGATGGATGCACGGCGACTGTAGAGCCAACTGAGGTACCCGGCTAAACCAAAGGAACCGGAAATAATGGCATGTGGTTGGTATTGATGCAGGGCTGACCAGAGGGGTGTGGGAATGGAGATGACACGCTCGAAACCGAAGGAAAGTTCGTAGCCATATACGGATTGGTGGGGATAACGGCCGTTTGCCACCTCAATCTCTCTACGCCGCACATGCTTTTTAATGTCCGAGAAGAAAAAGATCTTTAGGTCACTGCCTGAATCTAACAATGTCTGATTCAGGGCTTCAAACAAGGGGATACGATAGGGCCGGGGAATATTGGTGACAAGGGCGATCCGTCTTCCATTAAAGAGGCGTGTATGTATCACCGAACACCTATCGCAGCATACAGCTGATTATAGGCGTGAACCATCTTTTCTACTGTATATTTCTCCCGCACAGCCTGCTTACCCCTCACGCCAACTTGTTGCGCCTGCTCACGTTCTTGGGCTATCTTCGCCAAACAATTAGTAATCCCCTCTATACCATCTGCAATCCAACCTGTCTGGTCAGGAACGATATGTTCAGTTAATCCTCCACCATCACTGCATACAATTGTGGGCAACCCTAGAGCCATTGCTTCTACAGCCGCATTACCAAAAGATTCGCCAGATGATGAGGGCAAAACAAAAGCATCCAAACCTACCAGCCAATCAGCAACCTGTTTTTGCTGTCCAGCAAAGGTGACTTGCTCACTAATTGCCAGTTCATTGGCTAATTGTTCCAATTGTGGGCGCATGGGGCCATCACCCACAATGAGCAACTGCCAATTCTTATCTGGCAGCGGGGCGGCAGCACGTAATAACCAATCGGTACGTTTCCAGTTTTTCAGATTAGAGACGGTGCCGATCAGAAATTTGTCATTGGGTATGTTTAGCTTATGACGGGCTTCCTGTCGGCTCAAAGTAGGGTTGAGCAAACTAAAGTTGACACCGTTGTAAGTTACCAGGACACTGTTGGCAGGCAGTTGGAGTAAATTTTCGGCAACTCTGGCTCCAAAAGCGGTATTGGCAGAAACGGCCGTAAACCAATTACGCACCAACCACCGGATTAACCGAAAACGCAGTGCCCGTTTCCCCTGTCTTTCGTGATAACCTGCCCGATAAGTGTAGTAACGCCGAATACCTGGTGTCAGAATACTGCCCAACATAATCAAAGGTTCTGCAACATGAAAGTGATGGGCATCATATGCTGCCAAAGCCTGCCGGATACGGGGCACAGCCCCCACATCATGCGCCGACTTCATACATAAGTCAGTGACCTCTACTCCCAACTTTACCAACTGTTCGGCATAATAACCCTGCTGCTGACCAAAAGCGACAGCTACCTGGAAATCCGGCTGCTGCATTTGCGCCTGAACCAGTTGAAAACTTGCTCTTTCCGCACCCCCTATATCCCCTGTCCACAAAATGTGTAATAACCGCAACTTAATCCCCAACCTGCTTATAACGTCCTATCACAATATAGCCAGCTGTAGATCGGCTCAGCTTCTTTATAGAAGAAGGATATTTGTCACGAATTTTACGAAACAATTTCAGATATATTTTTTGTGGCACGACAACACCTAGCCATAAAAATGGATTACCATCGGAATAAACAGACTTTACTTTCGTCCATTTCGTGACCATCCACCAGAATTTTGTTTGAAACCATAGAATTTGGGACAAGAAAACGCCGATTTTTTCGTTTTTTACCACCAGCCGCTCTACTTCAAACCCAGCTCTATTTAGCAGGTGACGCAGCCCAAATTCTGTATAGCGGTAAAAATCATAAGGAGGCTCGTGAACAGACACTAAAAACGGGGTGGTGATAATGATCCAAGCCCCAGGTTTAGCAATACGGGCCATCTCGTCAAGCGCTTGCCAGGGTTCAGGCACATGTTCCAAGACCTCAGAACAAAGAATAACATCGGCCGAGTCCGATAATAAAGGAATGTTTTCCGCACTGGCTAAAAATGCTGCTTTGGACAAATTATGGGGTGAATGATCGACATCAAAGCCAAAACTGCGCCGACAGCTTTTTTCATACACAGGTTCGTAGGGTTTTGTGCCACAGCCAACATCTATCAACGTGTCGAAGGCCTTATCCTTGAAAAAGTTAATCAATTCTTCAAGAATCAGGCTGTTAGAAACGATGCTGCCTAACTTCTTGCTAGATAGAACCTGGGGATTCTGATTTTCATCAAGGCCAATAAAACTCATTTCACTGCTCTCACAATCATTGTTTGGGCCAGAAGCGGTGCCGACCATTGGGGTAAACCGAGGTGTTTGCGCCCTGTTTTGCCAAGCCATCGCCGAACCAAGTTGATACCAAAAGCGGGCATTGTAAAACGCCAATCTTGTACCGAAAAACCAGCAGCTTGAAGCTGTTTGCTCAGACTCTTAACGGTAAAAAAGCGGTAATGATAGCCCTCATCGTGCGATAGCTGCCCCCACAATATCCTGATTCGATTCTGCCAAAAAGCAAAGTTGGGGGTGCTTAAGATGAGGTAGCCACCCGGTTTGAGGACGCGCTGAATCTCCTGCAATAAAAATTCAGCCGCCACCACATGTTCAATCACTTCCAGGATAACCGCCACATCAAAAAGTTCATCCGTAAACACAGGCAGCCCCAAATTGAGATCTAATTGATGGGCCGTGAAACCTAATTCACGAGCCGCTTCTACATTTGAGGGGCTGAGGTCAGTGACGGTGACAGTGTGGCCTAAGTCGCGCAAAGCACGGGCATATTCAGCTCGGCCACAACCGACTTCCAATACTTGGGCGGGTACAGCCACATCTGGCCACAGCTGCGAGGCCATGCGGTAGCGTACATGCCCGTGTCGTGGCCTGCGAATTTGATGCACATCTTGTTGTTTGTGGTGTAGGTTAATAGCTTTGAAATCACTCATATCTTAATTAGAGGCTGCCAGATGATGGAGGATACGTTCGGCACGTCGCTTCCAGGTATATTGTTCCACATCCTGACGAGCCTGTGCGGCAAGGCGTTGGCCTAATTCGGGCTGCTGCATCAACTGGCAAATGGCCTCTACCCACCCGTCTACATCCTCGGTAGACACAAGCAAAGCATTGTGACGATTCTGTAAAACTTCACGTAAGACGAGTAAATCGGAGGCAATGATCGGCCGTTCAGCAGCCATATATTCAAACAGTTTCAATGGCGACATATAATTGGCATAGGGAAGGTCGGCGGTCGAAGGCAGCAGCAAAATATCGGCTGCTGCCAAAACCATCGGGATTTGAGACGGTGGCAAAAAACCCGTCAGACGCACATGAGACCAACCTTGCGCGTCAATCTGAGCCTGATACCTATCGTCGTAAACCTTGCCTACCAGAACAAGTTGGCAGCCAGACTCTTGCAGTTTACCCGCAGCCGCCAACAAAAGTTCTGCTCCCTTTGGTTTGTTTACTCGCCCTGTATAAATAGCCAGGGGGCGTTTGGGGTCTAACTGGAACTGCTGACAAATTTGCTGTCTGGCCTCATCTTGACCAAAGGTGTGGCGAAACAAGGCCACACCATCATGTTCTACGATTATTTTCGGGGTTGGTACACCTGCTTTTTCGGCCAGATCATCTGCCAATGTCTGGCTGATCACGACGACACCATCTAGCCGCGACAAGAGTTGCTGCAAGTAAGCACTGTGAGGAAAATCGTGAACTTCCATGTACAGCTTAAGGTATTGGCCTTTTTGCGATCTCAAACGCTTTAACTTATCAGCCCACCACAAGGCCAACCCCGAACGGCCGTAAAACACAAGCCCCTCTTTCACCGATCTCATTATTCGCCATAAAAACCAGGGATAAATGAAAGAGCGGACAAGCCGCGAAGCCATTCGGCTACGAGCCAACCCTGTCGAAAAAGGCGCAGGAATTTGTTGGATAGGAAAAACTTCTTCAATCCCATAAAATTCCCACAAATCCCCCTGATATCCCTCCGGCAGTGGAGCAGATTTGTAATCAAAACATAACAATGTGGTATCAACCCCAGCGGCTTGAAAAGCCGAGCACATGTTCATCACCTGCATGGAATTAGTCGAACGACTTGGTATGCGTGAGTCAGCTACGTAGAATAAATTCATGACTAAATTGAACATATCTCATTAAAAGGTTGCCAATATACGCTATCCATTCTTAGCCCTCAACTCGATTGCCTAACCAGTGCCTCTAGCCTGTGCTTTACTCCAATAGGTTAAATCCCTATTTACCAACTTACTCAATCTATATATCTCTGGTGCAAAAAATGCCCGTAATTCCTGTTCTAAAGCAGGGTTCATTGGTTGGCGGGGAGCATAACTCATGTTAGCCTGTGCAATTCGCTTTCTCAAGGCAAAACGCAGATCATCAAATAACAAGGTTCGTACTGCTTTTTGAAAAATACCAGGGGGATTATTCATAAAATTAGCCAGGTACTGATTACGCACGCGCTTATTTTTATTATAAACCACAAAATCTGGCTCAAAATCTGTTGATACTCCTAAAAAAGCACAGACTGCTTTATATACTTGCATTGTCCTACTTTTGAAATCATCATAAATAATGATATGAATACTCTGCCAGCCAAAAATATCCACATACCTTTTAACTTGTTCCGTATACATACCAACCTCTCGATAAAGGAGTAATTCTAAGGGGTAGTCTCCCCTGTAAGTTGCCAGTTGTTGTTTACGATCCCTCTCTGCTTGTAATGCAGCCTCAAAATCTAGAATTTTCTCGTTGCCATTAGCTGTCCGCTGGCTATGAAGAGAGTAAATCATTTCCACAGGGTCTCTTAACATAATAATTATCTGTGCATTGGGACAAAAATCTCTTATTTCAACAGCAGCCTTTTTCGAATAAAGATACCAGACAGAAGTTTCTCCAATCCTTCGCTCACTGCCCACTGACGAAAACAAAGATAGATATTCATCTCTATTTCGAACATAAACGGGCCTAAAAAAATCGGTGCCAAAGAAGTGCGGCTCTTTGGGTCGAGCCATAAAAACTTCAGGGTGTTGATTAAGGTAATGATCTAGCGACGTAGTACCACATTTGGGCGCACCTACAACAAAAAAATCTGGCTTTTGCATAACTGAAATCCTGTTAAAGTCTCCTGCAAAAATCATCACCTATATTTTTACTTTTGGCATAACATAATGTTCAAAAAAGAAAGATTAGGTAAGTTGATTCGCCCAAGCATATCATGAAGCCAGAGAAACTTCGTCGGATGTCTCCATATCAAATGGCTTGTCAGTAAGGGAACGCTCAATGTAATGCCTACACGCCGATTAATGGAAAAACCCGTTTTCTCAAGCAGAGCAATATATTCTTCAACAGGTCTATCACCCGGATGCTTACTTAACTTTGCCGTTCTGCCTAATCGGCCCCAAAACATAAATTTAATGCGTGAAATCAAGTGTGCCAGATTGGGGATTGAGAAAATGAACATTCCCCCTGGTCGTAAAATTCGAAATATCTCCTCCAAAGCCACTTCTTGATCAGGGAAGGGTAAATGCTCTAAAACATCAAGCAACAAAACCACATCAAAACTATTCGATTCTATTGGAAGTTTTGTAACACTGCCCACCATAATAAATGGCTCACCGTAATTATAGTCTAGCCCATAAATGGAATAGCCTTTGGCCCGGTATTTTTTAACCAGAGCCCCTTCTCCACAACCCACATCTAAAATCTGCTTATCTGGTGAAATGGTATTCAATGTGTTCTCAACAAATTTCATTTTGCTCAAGTAGGTTGGGTAATAACTCCAGTTTGGGTTTAATTTGAGGTGATAATCACCACGCCCGGCATATTCTTCTCTTCTGAAATGGGTTTCGTTCATATTTTTCGTTCTTGATACTGTGGCTTACCAAACATCAATCTATTACGATATCGAAATCAATCTGCTCATTCTTGGCTTTAGGCAAAAATCGTTGAGCAGGTATACCTACAGCTACACAGTCAGATGGCACATCACTAATGACAACTGCATTGGCTCCTACCTCGGCTCTATCACCAATTTGATGACTGCCAATGATTTTGGCTCCCGCCCACAGGATGACATCATCCCCAATTTGGGGTCGCCCACCACCCGTCGTCACGTTTTGGCATACCGTCACCCGGCTGCCTAACTTTGTATTTTTGCCAATAACTACACCTAAACCATGATAAAAAGTCAGTCCCGGCCCAATAACAGCATGGGGAGAGATGTCAATATGGGTCAAAAATTTGGCGAAGGCATGGACAACCACTGCTAACGAGCGCCAGCGGTGCTCCAACAAATAGCGCGATATTCGATAAAACAGCGTTGCCTGAATACCATTATCAAGCAGCAGCAAGGCCAGCAGATAGCCATAACTCAAGCGAACATTGGCCCCTGATGGTAGTCTTTTTTTCTTGTCCACCTTGTTTTGAATATCTTCCTTAAACAAGAAGGAGCGGGGGCTTTTTATAAACAGATAAAGAATGAACGTAGACAAAATGAAAAGCAGCAAAAAGAAAAGAGGCGGCAGACCCCAGACAAGAACAAAATCTGACCAAATCATACTGTTATAACGGTCGTTTTAGTAAACCCCTACCGACCCGACAAGTATTTGGCAGATATAGGCTGCCAAATGCTTTTTAGGTGCCAATCACGCTTCCAGGCAATGATTTGCCATAGGTTAACAAAAACTACTAAAGACCAAGAAATACTATACCCAATCGCTGACCCTGTAAGCCCCCATAACCAGGTAAGGCCACCTAAAGCTATTAAACCTATGAGTTTACTTACAACGATGCCCTTAGTCCTGAGATGAGCCAAGTCCAGGCTAAGAAGAAAGGGAGTTATCCAGAAAAAGAGAAGCCCTGGCACCATCCCCGCAACAGCTATAACAAAAATCATTGAGTAATTTACATAATCTTGACCAGCAAAAGCTCTGACCAGTTGCCCCCGGAATACTATGATTACAATCATCATTATTGATAGTGGGAAAACAAGCCCAATAGTAAGGCGTTTCACCAAAGCATTTATATGACTTACTTTTTTTTGGGCAGCCAGCAGCGAAAAACGGGGGTACACAGCTAACAGTAAAGGATCACTTAACAGGCGGAGCGTTTTAGAAAATTGGGTCAGCACTTTATAAATCGATACCGAAGCAGGGCCTAAAATGGCTCCTACAATAATCACGTCTAGCTTACCAGCTAAGGTCTTCATCGTAGAACTAATGTTTACATGAAAAGCGAAACGAAAAATCTCTTGGCGATAACCAACTATTTCACTCAACGGCACACGGAAACTACTATTTACCTCCAGCCTGATTAGCCTTAAGCTCAAGACCCCCAGAACAAGGGTACTGAGAATAAACACCAGGACTTTGCCATAAATAAGACCCTCAATGCCGCCATCCACCAAAACAACAATCAAGGTAGCCGCAAAGCTCCCCACAGAAATAGCCAGGCCTGCCCCAAAAGCCATGTCAAAACGGCCAAACACCCTCAAAATTGGCCCCGAGGCACTATCTAACGAACCAAACAGCATCCCCACGGCATACAAACTCATTAACCAGGCAAAACTGGGATCATCCAGCAGCGAAGCCGACACCAGCCGACTAAACAGAGCTACAATTAGTAAGGCCAGACTAGCCACCCCAAAATCAACCAGCCACAACAGTTTGATCAAAGCCATCACCTTCCTATGCTCATTTTGCGCCACAAACATGCTTAGGTAACGCACCATGACCTCTCTCACCCGCACGTCAAGCACCTGCTGCACCAATTCGGGAAAGCTGATGATGAGGAAGTAAACACCCAGCAGTTCCTGGGAAAAATAACGGGCCAGCAGCATCGTTTCCACCAAATAAAGCCCAGAACTGGCAATATTGCCGCCCATTGTCCAGGAGGAGTCTTTGACCAGAGCCTTCAAATCGGCGGTAAGGAAACGCCGCCGCAAATTACGCAGCTTCAACAGCAAATCGCTCACTATCTTTCCCTCATGCCGGGCAGTCACTCCGAAGGTAATGTTTGCAGCAAGGCCAGAGCCTGGGGATGCTCTGGTTCAATCGCCAACACCTGGGTCAAGGCTCGATGCGCCTCCCCTTCATTGCCCAGGGCCAGCCAGGCTTCACCTTGAATAAACCAGGCCATCACATTTTGTGGAAAACGAGATAAAACGACTTCGGTTTCAGCCAAGGCGGACTGCGGTTCTCCCAGTGCCAGATAAGCTGCTGCTAAACCTAATCGTGTTGAGGGAGCATCAGGTGCTTGGGCTGCCGCCTGCTCATAAATTGACACGGCCTCAGCCAGGCGATTCGTCTGTTCATAGACCTCTGCCAGATGCAGCAGCGTATCTATTGAGGGTCCTGGCACGGCCCCGGCCTGTTCCCACCAGTAAACCGTTTGCTCCATGTCCCCCCGTCTGGCCGCCAGATTGGCCAAACTACGGTATACCGCTTCAGAGTCAGGGGTCAAAACGGCCGCTTTCTCCAGCATCTCCGCCGCCAAATCCAAGTCAGCCTCATCGAGCATTAACACACGGGCATAATCCAGATAATATTCAGCCTCATTTGCCTCAAGTTCAAGAGCCTGGGCATAGGCCGCCCGTGCCTGTACCCAATCGGCCAGCCCCCACCAGGCATCACCCTGTCCATTAATGGCTCTGGCCGAAGCAGCATCTACTTGCTGGGCATAGGTATACCACAGCAAAGCGGCCTCCCAATCAGCCTCAGCCAAAAAAGCATCTCCGTGCTGCAGCAGCGTCACCCCAGCCAGCGGTGATGTTTGCCAGACAGACACCGCCGCCTCTGGCTGCTGCGCCAGATGGTGCAGCCGGCCCAACTGCCAGACAATGCGCTCATCGTCGGGCTGCCAGGTATAGGCCTGCGCCAAGAGGGGTAAGGATTGCTCCCTATCAAGCGCGAAGGAGTCAATCAGGCCTTGATTCAAATAAAAACGTGCCGCCATCCACGAACCGCGCCCAGCCAAAACCAGCAGCAGCACTGCTACAACAGCGGCAGGGGCGGGGAACTGTTTCCAGATATTCAATTTCATCAGCATTCAATGGGGGGCACAGAGGAACCCTAACCAAAGGGGAAGGGGAGTGAATATGATTTTCACGTCAAGGGGTTGGTTGACCATCACGGGCAGCATAAACCTGAGCCAACATGATGCCAAATACAGTCCACAAAGGCACCGTTAACCGCGATACTTCTAGCCAGTTACCCAACGATGCCATCTGCAATAACAATACAAGGCCAATAAACACCCATCTTGCCAAGATAGCAATTGAACCTTCTACCTTGTTATTTTGCCAGCAAAACCAGATAGCCTTGCCATAGATAACTAACACAATGAATGTCCCAGGCAAACCTAGTTCAGCCAAAAGCGCCAGATAACTGAACCAGGGAGTGGCCGTTGTACCTGCACCAAAAGCAAATCGTCCGAGAATAGGAATAACATAACGATCAGCCACATCGGTTCGATAAAGCTCCGTACCAAACCACTGCCGATACAGTTGATTAGCCGTCTCCCGACCGCCGACAATGGAAAACGTCTCAAAGCCACGACTAACATAAGTGCCTGGGCCTGTACCAATCAATAAAACTTGGGGCTGATCGTAAACCAACCTTTGAAAGTTCAAAATTGACTGAACTTTACCTGATTCAATCACCTCGCTAGCGCGGCTGTTAAGCTCTAACAAATCCTGATACTTCAACTCTGGCAGCCATCGGTTCACAGCCGCAAACAAAGCAATAAATAAAATAACACCTACTGTTGCATTCACCAGTGCCCGCCGTGTATCACGGCTAATCACTACATAGGTCAAGGCCCATGTGAAAACGGCAAAGAAAATGATAGAGCGAAATTGTGCCAATAAGATGATGACCAATACCATAATCTGAACGATAACGATGCCCACCCCTCTGAAAAAACTAGCTCTTCCTCTTTGCGCAGGTCCAGACAAAATCAAAACGTTCCAGGTCATTAAAAAGAATACTAGTTGGTAAGGATTCTCACCAAAGGTACCAGTAATAAAATCAGGATTTCTAGTGACCAGAAAGCGCGGCACATCTAAAACTGCAACAACCAGGATTTGCAGCCAGCCAATAAAGATGAGCAGTTTAATCAAAAACTGGGAGACTTCTTCTTTGGGGCTTAACAGATAAGCCAGCCCCATATAAATAAGCGGCTCCAAAAAGCCGATGATGAACAGTGTAAACGCGCCAGGATGCAGACGATCCAGGTTGACGAGGGCGGATAAGGCAATATCAATTAGCAGAAATAAGCCTAAAGCACCAAACCCCGTCTTGCCCGTATCATTCGTCTGCTGCCGGGTAATGAAGGCTACATAAACAAAAAACACAGCCAGCAGAGGAATGTCCAGAAAGCTCGTCCAACCGGGCAGAATACCCATTTTTTCACTGAAAAAACGAGTCACAAACCGCTCTAGAATGATCACCGACAAAACGAATTTATCCCGATTGATCTGCTGCTGTTGGAAGCGGGCCATGCGGGCGGCGATTTGCTGTTGGCGGAAAGCCTGGGGGGTGAGCGGGGGGGAAACGGGGGGAAGTGATCTCATTTTTTCGCCTCGCTGGTGGGGGGGAAACGGCCGTCTGCCAACACCCCCACAATCCTCTGTGCCGCCGCCCCATCCCAAAAAGTGGGCGGGCGCGTGGCGGCGGGAGTACGGCCGTTCAGCCGCGCCATCACACTCATCACAACTGCCGCCTGCGTACTGGCAACCAGTTCATTCGTACCCTGCTCAATCGTGATCGGCCGTTCCGTATTCGGCCGCACCGTCACACAAGGCACCCCCAGAAACGTCGTCTCCTCCTGAATCCCACCCGAATCCGTCAGCACCAGGCGGGCATGGCGCGTCAGCGCCAGAAAATCAAGATAGCCCTGCGGCGGCAGCAGCCGCACCTGCTCCGCCAACGGCGGCAGATCATCCCCATCGGCAATCCGCTTCTGGGTACGCGGGTGGGCGGGGAAGACAACCGGCATCGTTTGGGCAATCTCATTGAGGGCCAGAATAATTTGGCTCAACGTCGCCGGATCATCCACATTAAACGGCCGATGCAGCGTCACCAACACATAATCAGCCAGGGCCAACTCGGCCTGGAGCAGCGACCAGCGGGCCTCTGCCTGCGGCAGCAGCCGCACCAGCGTATCAATCATCACATTGCCCACAAGATGCACCCGCTCCACCGCAATACCCTCACGCTGCAAATTCTCATTGGCACTCGGCTCCGTCGTAAACAGCACATCCGACAGCCGATCCGTCAGCACGCGGTTAATCTCTTCGGGCATCGTCCAGTCAAACGAGCGCAGGCCAGCTTCCACATGGGCCACGCCAATGCCCAACTTGGCCGCCGTCAGGGCGCAGGCCACCGTGGAGTTCACGTCGCCCACCACCACTACCCAATCCGGCTGATGGGTCAGCAAGATTGGCTCGAAGGCCAGCATCACCTTGGCCGTCTGTTCGGCGTGGCTACCAGAGCCAATGCCCAGGTAAACATCGGGCTGGGGCAGCCCCAACTCCTGGAAGAAGATGCGCGACATGTTGGCATCATAATGCTGCCCGGTGTGGACTAATAGCTGTTGGAACTGTAACGGCCGTTCGCTCATCGCCGCCATAATCGGCGCGATCTTCATAAAGTTTGGCCTGGCCCCCACCACATGCACAATCTTCAACACAGTTTGTCCTTTTTCGTAAATAACCAATTCTTTCCCCCCACCCTAACCCTCCCCCGCTGGGGAAAGGAACTCTGCTGTCCCCCTCTCCCCCTTACAGAATAAAAAATCACATAGGTAACAAGTTCCGGCGGTTGAAACCGCAGCAACAACTACCAAGTCGGCCTACGCCGACTGAGACCCAGCCCGCGTAGGCGGGCTTCGTAGTCGTTGCTGCGAATTTATTCGCCCAGTTTTATGGCCAGATTGATACCTTGAACTGCAACTGGGAGAGGGCGGGCATTACAGGGTGAGCAGACGGCCGTTTACCCCCACCCCTTGCAGTGCATTCCGCGTATCCACAATCACCCGCGCCTGGGCCGCAATGCGCTCCCAGTCATAAACCTTATGGTTGGTGACGATGACCACGCAATCGGCCGTTTGCAAACCTTCATCCGTCAAATCCGTTGACTGCAAAGCAAACCCCTCATGCGCCAAATCGGCCACAAAGGGATCGTTATAACTGACCAACGCGCCCCGCTCTTGCAGCAGATGAATCACATCCAACGCCGGGCTTTCGCGCATATCGCTCACATTAGGCTTATAGGCCACCCCGATCACCAAAATCCGACTGCCCTTAATCGCCTTACAATCCTCATTCAGCGCATCCGCCACCTTGCTCACCACATAATCGGGCATATGGCTGTTAATCTCAGCCGCCATCTCAATAAAACGGGCATTGTAATTCAGCGTCTTCAGCTTCCAACTGAGGTAATGGGGGTCAATGGGGATGCAGTGCCCACCCAGGCCCGGGCCAGGGTAAAAGGGCATGAAGCCATAGGGTTTGCTGGCCGCCGCCTGCACCACTTCCCATACATTCAGCCCCAGCTTGTCACACATCAAGGCCATCTCGTTAACCAGACCAATATTAACGGCGCGGAAGGTGTTTTCTAGCAGTTTCACCATTTCGGCAGCGGCCGTTGAGGAAACCGGCACAGGTTTATCCACCACTGTGCCATACAGGGCCAGAGCTATATCCAAGCAGGCGGGTGTCACACCACCAATCACTTTGGGCGTGGTGCGAATGGTAAAATCGGTGCGGCCAGGATCAATGCGTTCGGGCGAAAAGGCCAAAAAGACATCCTGGCCCACTTTGTCGCCATTGCTAATCAGGCGCGGCAAGATCACCTCATCGGTTGTGCCAGGGTAAGTGGTGCTTTCCAGGACAATGAGCTTGCCGGTACCGCCATAACGGGCAATGCTGTCGGCCGCGCTGATGATGTAGGAGACATCGGGGTCTTTGGTTTTGCGCAGCGGGGTCGGCACGCAGATGGAGATGGCATCGGCCTGGGTCAAGTCGGCGTAATCGGTGCTGGCGTGGAGGAGGTCGTCGGCGATTAACGGCCGTAACACCTCATCCGCCACATCCTCCACATAGCTGTGACCAGCATTCAACGCCGCCACCTTGCTGGCATCCACATCTATGCCAATAACCCGAAAACCCTCTTGAGCAAAGGCCACCGCCAGAGGCAGCCCCACATACCCCATCCCCACAATCCCGACAACTGCCTGCCGCGATTCAATCTTCTGTAATAATTCGTCTTTACGTTCCATGTTCTTTTATTAGGCGTGTTTTTGTCTGGTTGCTATCAACTGCAACGGCTAGAAAACAGAGCCAGCTTACTTCTCGAGTTTAGGATCGTTCCACCCTTCCGACATCGGAACTAAAAATAGTGGGGCAGAATTTTGTCGGGTGTAACCGTTCACCCTCCGGAGGTTTTCCCTCAGGAGAGCCTCCGCAAAAGAAGCCTCTGGGAGGATTTTTCACGATTACTGTCAGGCTAATGCCTTACCAACCTTAAGCAAACTACCTTACGGATATAGTTACTCATCTGGTAACGCACTATCAGACAAAAGACCCGCATTATCGAGGGTGATCATAACGAAGGCAGAAGTTTATGGCAAAGTTACGCTGGTATTATTTACGGACTATACACAACTTGCCCGTACTGGCAGATTAAATGCGTTGTCAGGGCCGGAATGGAACGGAGCGCATGGATACAGCTTTCATGTGAAGCCTTTATCTGGCTTTCTGAATGTCCTGGACATGAAGCTGCACTGGCTGCGGGTAGTCGCTTAAAAAGCGCATCAACACCTGCACCCGCTCTTTGCCCGACAAGCGCATATCAAAAATCGCCTCGTACCCCACAAATGGGCCGCTCACCACCCGCACCGCATCCCCTTTCTGGAAACCATCTTGCACAATGCCTCCCTGGGCATTGAGGCCAGCCAGATATTGTTGTATTTCGTGAATCAGGTTAGCAGGCACGATGGCAGGTTCGTCGCCGAACGTTACCAGACCGTGTGTGCCTGGTATCCAGCTAAATGCCTGCTGCCCCTCAACCTTTAAGTCCGCCTTTACAAAGAGATAACCGGGAAAATACGGCCGTTCCTTCGCCGCTCTGGGATTAACGGGTTTAACTCGCAGCAGAGGGGCGTAATAAGTTGCTTCCCGTGTCTGCAAATATTTGGTGACGGCTCGCTCCTTATGCGGTTTTACTCGTAAGGCATACCAATGTTCTGTCATATCCCACCTTCGCTGTTCAGTCTAGCGGAGATGGACGATTGCGACAACCTGCAAGGATGCAACCCGCTTGCAGTTATGGGGTGCATTAATAAACATTAAGAATACTCACCGAGATTTGCTCATGATGGGTTGGACACTGGCGTTTTTTGAGTTTTCCAGAGTAGGGCGATTTTGAAAATCGCCCCACCAAACTCTAATAACAGCGGGCTAGAACTCGACTGGAACACGAATCTTTTGTGTTTCTATGAGCAGTAAGGTTAGAGGAAGAATACGGCCGTTACCAACGCCGCCAAAAAAGAGAATCTGAGCAACAACGGCCGTTTATGCAGCACCAACCCCACAAACGGCGACAAAATCAACACATACCCCAACGAATACCAAAAATAAGCCGAGACACGAAAAACCGAATCCAGATGCCAAAACAACCCCAGCGCCCCCAACAGCATCATCACCGCCAACCCCACATCCCGGTTACTCACCTCTTCCGTCGTTGTAAATGTCGTTTCCGCCATCAAAAACTCCAAAGTTTAAGTTCCCCCAAGTTCCCCTCAGTTCCCCAGAGGAACCAGGAAGAATTTGAGGGAACTCCCAGATATTAACTAAGATTGAATCTCCACCACCACCCCATTTTCAGCCCAATCAAACAAGGTTTGGGCATTTTCATTGCTCAACAAAATACAGCCATAAGTCACTTCATGGCCCAAATCACCCGTCCACAGCAAGTCATAACCATTGCGCGTGGGAAAACCATGAAAACCATTCATAAACTCGCTGGTAGGCACAGGCTGGTAAATGCCCATAAACGAAGGCATCCACAAATCCCAATTACCCGCATACGCATTCGCCTCATGGCTCTGTATCTGGAAGATGCCGGGCGCAGTGGGGCTGGAAGCAATGCCTGTGCTGGCAGTCCACTCCCATTTCAAACTGCCATTCTCATACACCCGCACCTTCTGCTCCGGCAGGCTGATGACAATACGCTTGTTTTCCACCGCCGGCAGCGGCAGCAGCTTATCGGGCGAGGGGATGGTCAACGACTGCCCTACGCTGAGGGCTTCGCCCAGATGGGGATTGGCCTGCTGAATCCAGGGATAGGGGATGCCGTAGTCGTAGCCGATGCTGGATAATGTTTCGCCGGGCTGCACAACATGAATTTGGTCGGGATGGGCAATGCGCAGATTTACGGCCGTCTGCTCACCCATCACCGCCTGCGTAACGGCCGTTACAGCAGCATTGGTGTCAATAAAACGGCCGTCCGTCAACTGCACCACCGTCGCCAAATCGGCCGCCATCTTCACCTCGTCTACCGTCCAGTTAAAATGTTCAACCAATCCCGGTTGCAATGGCCCAATCACGACCCAATTGCCCCACACCTCTGGCGCAATCGTCCAATCCACCGCTTCGTCACGTACCGGATCATAGGCATGGACAGGCAAACTCCGCGCCAGCAGTTGATTGGCGCGATCCACAGCCAGCGACACATCAAAAACGGCCGGTTCTACCGTTTCGATCACCAGGGGCAAACGGCCGTCTAACACCGCCTCCGCCCCATTCTGCACCAACCAATCTGTAGTCGCCGCCACATCCACCCGTTGGCCCGTATGCGGAGCTACCGCCTGCGCCCGCCCATTGACAATCTGTACCCCAGCATCCACTGGCGCCACCTCAAACTGGGGGGCCACCTGCTGCAAATGCGCCTCAGCCATTGTCACATCCATCTGCCAGACGGGTACAACGGCCGTCTGCCCACTCAACACCACCTCCACCAAACTATCCAGCGAACGGCCCTGCTCATACGCCCGCTGCACCGTCGCCGCCACATCCAGCGTAATGCCCAAAGCCTGCGGCGATGTCACCCATGTCTCATCGGCCGTCGTCAACACCATCACCTGCTGCTGCCACTGCGCTTGCAGCATACTCGCCGCCTCAGCCTGCGACTGTGCGCCCAAATGAATGCCCAATATCTGCACACCAGGCATAATGAGATCGGCCTGATAGCTGTAAAGGCCCAGAGCAGCAGTCAGCCCGATAACGGCCGTTACCAACACCACCAACAGCAGCCCCACCACCCGCCAGCCACGCCGCGGCGACCGCTGTGGCTGGGGGATGGGCACAAAAATAATCGGCGGATTGGTTGTTGCCGATAAAGTCTGTGGTCTGATTTCTGATCGTTTGAGTGACATATTTTTCTCTTGTGTACCTATACGCTTGCCAAAATATAAACGTATCATACCTACAAAAAGTTCCCGCCACCTGACGCAACCCGCATGATCCGTCATTGCCCAACCTACGCCCGATCATTCGCCATATCCCCAAATCTCGGTATCATCCACTCCATTGAAACAGCAGGTTTAGATAGCAATGAGCAACTCCCACCAACTCTTCTTGAGCTTAGGCACCAACATAGGCCAACGCCACGTCAACCTGCGCCGCGCCGTCCACGCCCTGGCCGATCTCATGACCATCACCGCCATCTCCCCCATCTACCAAACCGCCCCCTGGGGGCTAGAAGCCCAACCCGATTTTCTCAATATCTGCCTCGCCGCCAGCACCCCTTTAGAGCCAGTCCCTCTGCTGCAAGCCATCAAAACAGTGGAAAACCAACTGGGGCGGCAGCCCACTGTGCGCTGGGGGCCGCGCCTCATAGATATAGACATCCTCTTCTACAACAGCCAGATTCTCACCACCGACCAGCTAACCATCCCCCATCCCCACCTCACTGAACGTGCCTTCGTTCTGGCCCCCCTGGCCGACATCGCTCCCCAATTTGTTCACCCGCAAAACGGCCGTACCATCCACCAACTCCTCGCCCACATAGACCAAACCACCGTCCACCAACTAAACGATCCACTATTCAAGGAGAAACCATGAGCTTCAACTGGGGACAACGCACCTACATCATGGGCATCTTAAACATCACGCCCGACAGCTTCTCCGGCGATGGCCTCCTCAGCCAGGCCGATGTCCTCACCGCCGCCGTAAAACAGGCCCAAGACTTTGCCGCCGCTGGGGCCGACATCCTCGACATCGGCGGGCAAAGCACCCGCCCTGGCAGTGCCCCCGTCTCCGCCGAGGCCGAATTAGCGCGAGTCTTGCCCGTTCTCCAGGCCGTGCGCCAGGCCGTTGACCTTCCCATCTCCATAGACACCTACTGGGCCAAAGTCGCCAAGGCCGCTCTGCAAGCCGGAGCCAATTGGGTCAATGATGTATGGGGCCTGCGCATGGATTCGGCCATGCCTGCCCTCATTGCCGCCGCTGGCTGCCCCGTCGTCCTCATGCACAATCGCTTTGCCCCCCGCAGCGCCGCCGAAGCTGCCCAATTAGGCCACACACCACCGCCCTACGAATACACCAATCTGTTGTCCGATGTATGCCGTGAGCTGGAAGTCAGCATCAATCTCGCCCTCAACAGCAGCATCCAACCCGACCAAATCATTGTTGATCCCGGCATTGGCTTCGGCAAAACCCTCGAGCAAAACTTACAGCTCATCAACCATTTGGATCAGATCAAGGCCCTGGGCTACCCCGTGTTATTGGGCACATCGCGCAAGGGGTTTATCGGCCGTATTCTCGATCTGCCCCCTCAGGAACGGGTCGAAGGCACGTTAGCCACTGTCGTCATCGGCATTGATCGGGGGGCAGACATTGTGCGCGTGCATGATGTAGCCGCCACCGTCCGCGCAGCCCGCCTCACCGACCAACTCGTCCGCCCCCAACCTGGAACATATTGACACATTTTGCGTATATCACTAATATGCCCATATATGGGCAGTCTGGTTGTAACCTAGGGGCAGTTTAACCAGAATAGGAGTTACGCACTTGTTGGTCTTTAACTAATTGATCGGGTAATAAATGTAGAGCGATTTTGTAAATCGCTCGGACGATTTACAAAATCGTCCCCCACCTATTACCCGATTTATTTCTTAACCTGCAAGAAGTGCGTAACCCTTATAAAATATTATTAGCAGGCCCCGGTGGAGGTTGGACAATGAAACAGCGCACCCCAACTTAATACAAATCCCCTAATCGTTCTCTGCTGCATATTTTTTATCCCTCGATAGGCACAAGGTCGTCTATCGCTTTTTTGTTTGGCAGAGTTTGTACCCATCACACGGATTACAAACTGGCCTGGAGGTTTATCATGGCTACCCCCATGGTTATTTTGGGTTCTATTTTAGGTCTTACTCTCTTTATCCTCGTGGCGATCTTTTCGACATCGCTTTTTGGCATTGTCATCATTCGTGAGCATGAAGTGGGTGTTGTGGTGCGCAAGTTTGGCCCGCGCTTGGCTGCGGGACAGTTAATTGCCCTTAAAGGTGAAGCGGGGTATCAGGCAGATACGCTGGCCCCTGGCTGGCATTTTGGCTATTTCCCCTGGCAATTTTCAGTGCGGAAAGCGCCGGTCACGGTCATTCCGCAAGGCGAAATTGGCCTGGTCGTGGCCTCTGATGGTGCGCCGATTCCCTCGGAGCGCATTTTGGCGAAATCAGTTCCCTGCCACAATTTTCAGGATACGCGGGAATTTTTGTTGAATGGTGGCGAGAAAGGGCGACAGTTGTCTATTCTGACAGCAGGAGCTTACCGTATTAACACGGCCGTTTTCACCATCATCACCTCACGCAACGCCGCCGATTACGAGATCAACCCCCGCCTGCTCATGGTACACAATATCCAACCCGACAAAGTCGGCATCGTCACCACCCTGGACGGACAACCCATTGACGAAGGCGAAATCGCTGGCTCCCTCATCGAAGGCCACAACAACTTCCAGGATGCCCAGACCTTTTTGAACAATTACGGCCGTCGCGGTTTGCAAGAACAAGTGCTGCTCTCCGGCTCCTGGAACCTCAACCCCTGGTTCGTCCAGGTCGAGCAGGTCAACATGACCGAAATTCCCATCGGCCACGTGGGCATCGTCATCGCCTACGTAGGTAAAGCCCACCAAGACGTAAGCGGCGAATCTTTCAAGCATGGCAATCTGGTTGAACCCGGCCACAAAGGCGTGTGGGTCACGCCCCTTTATCCCGGCAAACACCCCATCAACCCCCGCATCATGCGCGTGGAACTGGTGCCCACAACCAACATCGTCCTCAACTGGGCGCAGCGCACTGAGTCACACAAATATGATGCCCAACTATCGCCCATCATCGTGCGCTCCAAAGATGGCTTCGCCTTCAACCTGGATGTCTCCCAAATCATCCACATCGGTGCCCCCGAAGCCCCCAAAGTCATCTCCCGCGTGGGGTCGGTGCAAAACCTGGTGGATCATGTGCTGCAGCCGATTGTGGGCAACTACTTCCGCAACTCAGCGCAGGAATACACCGTGCTGGACTTCCTCAGCGCCCGCAGTGAGCGGCAGCATGAGGCTACCGAGCATATCCGCCGCGCCATCAGCGCCTACGATGTGCAGGCTCTGGACACGCTCATCGGCGACATCACGCCGCCGGCTGAACTGATGCGCACACAAACGGATCGAAAGATTGCGGAGGAAGAGCGCAAGACCTATGAGGTGCAGCGTTTGGCCCAAGACCAGCGGCAAGAGTTGGTGCGGGCTACCTCGCTGGCCGATATTCAGCACCAAATGGTGCAGGCGGAGCAGAATGTGCAAATGGCCGAATTGCAGGCGAAGTCTGATATTAAGCAGGCTACGGGTGAAGCCGAATCTACTCGTCTGAAGGCGTTGGGTGAAGCGGAATCTATCCGGCAGAGGGGTAAAGCGCAGTCTGAGGTTTACCGGGCCAGTGTGGAGGCATTGGGTGCGGAAGGCTACACGGCTTTGCAGCTCATGCAGATTGTGGGCGACCGTCAGGTGCGCATTGTGCCGGATGTCCTCTCTGGCACAAGCAGTGGCAGTGGCATGGTAGAGGGTTTGTTGGGGATGATTTTACGGAATCAGGTGGCGCAGCAGGCGAACGGACAGGAAGTGCATTAGGCTGAAACGGAAACCGGGGGTTGAGATCCCCGGTTTCCAGATCGTCATTATTCGGCCGTTATCGGCCGTTTTTCCCCCACCTTTCTCTTTCTCTGCCAGCGTAACAGGGGTTGTTTGATGGGGTTGAGCCGGACAATGAGCAGGATGAGGATGAGGCTGATGATGACAAACGGCCGTGTTGTCACCGTCTTCACCGCAAAAAAGTAATGGGCCATTGCCAGCACCCCACCCAAATAGACCCAACGGTGCAGCCGCTTCCAATTCTTGCCCATTTGGCGCATGGCCCACTTCGTCGAAGTCGCCGCCAGGAAGAGCAAGATCAGATAGGCAGAAAAGCCCAGCAAAGCATACCACTTTTCAAACAGGGCTTCCTGAATCCAGGCCAGATTAAGGCCATAATCCAGCACCAGGAAGGTGAGCAGGTGCAGAGAGACATAGAGGAAGGCGTAGAGACCTAACGGCCGTCTCAGCGGAATCAACTGCTTCCAACCAAAAATCGTATTCAGCGGCGTCACCGCCAGCGACAAAGCCAGCAAAATAATCGCCGCCTGCCCCGTGCGAATCGTAATCGCCTGAATCTCATTCGGCCCCAGCAGATAAAACCACCAATCCCACACCAACCAGGCCAACGGAATCAACGATCCCACATGGGTCACAATCTTCAACACCCGCGCTGTCGTCTTTCGGTCCAATTTTGTCATCATCATTACCCAATTACCCCAACACCCAACTAATAATTCGCCCGCAAATCCAGCCCATCATACAAATGCGCCACCTGCTCCTCATACCCATTAAACAGCAGCGTATCGCGGCGAGTAAGCGTGCCAATGCGCCGTTCCGTTGCCTGGCTCCAACGCGGATGGGGCACATTGGGATTCACATTGGCATAAAACCCATACTCATTAGAAGCCGCCGCCATCCACAAACTGGTTGGCTCATAATCTACCAATTCGATCTTCACGATAGATTTAATGCTTTTGAAACCATACTTCCAGGGCACAACCAGCCGAATAGGCGCACCATTTTGCGGCAGCAGCGACTCGCCATACAAACCAGTAGCCATCAGCGTCAGCTCGTTCATGGCCTCATCCAGGCGCAAGCCTTCCACATAGGGCCACTCAAACCAGGGGCTTTTCTGTCCGGGCATATTGTCTGGATCAAGTATCGTTTCAAAACGTACATGGGTCGCCTGCGAGGTTGGTTCCACCTCTTGCAGAAGCCTGGCTAAGGGGAAACCCATCCAGGGGATGACCATAGACCAGCCTTCCACGCAGCGCAGCCGATAAATTCGCTCTTCCTGGTCGAATTTAGCCAGCAAGTCACCCATATCGTATGTGCCAGGGTTATTCACCAGCCCACTCACCTCTACCTGCCAGGGGGACGTGGGAAAATCCGTTGACAGACGAGCGACAGTTTCTTTGCTCTGCGAAAATTCGTAAAAGTTATTGAAATTAGTGATGTCCTCGTATGAGTTGAGTGGATCACCCAATTCGTCAGTGGTGGCCGCCACTTCGGCGGGAACGGGGGCTTCGCTGACAGTGCCTGTTTCCACATCGGTATTGGTGGCGGCTGTAGGTTCAACTCTGGTTGTGCTGGTGGGTGGTTCGGGGCGGCAGGCTGCCAGAAGTGTGCCCGCAGCAACGGCCGTTGCCCCCTTCATAAACGTCCGCCGCGACAAATAAACATGATAAGGCGTTATCTCCGACGAAGGTATCTCTAGGCTGCTCTTTTTCTTTATTAGCATCACACTCTCCTCACAAAATAATATTGTTTCTGTCTGAAAGGTACTTTATCCCCAGGATATAGCAAATAACTTAATAAAATATTATAAGACCATTACAGCGCTTTCACGTGTCCTTACTTGCCAGGAATAGGCGTTGGGTGTTATTTTGACTTTAAGAATTGGTCATCATAGCTTATACTTAATAAAAGTTGTCCGGCTTACGGTGAATAACTTTATGGAACAGCAACATTCAATTCTAGTCGTTGAAGATAATGAGATGATCAGTGAACCCTTGATCTTGCTGTTAGAGTTGCAAGGGTATGAGGTAGATTGGGCCGAAAACGGCCGTATCGCCCTCGACAAAGTACACGAACGCCCCTACGACCTCATCCTCCTCGACATCATGATGCCCGAAATGAACGGCTACGACGTTCTGCGCTACCTCAAAACCAACACCGAACTGCGCCACATCCCCGTCGTCATGCTCTCCGCCCTCGACGACATGCAAAGCATCGTCCAATGCGTCAAACTCGGAGCCGAAGACTACCTCTTCAAACCCTTCGACCGCACCCTCCTCAAAGCCCGCATCGAAGCCTCCCTCGACAAAAAACGCTGGCACGATCAAGAACAAGCCTACCTGGAACAGATTGAACAAGAACGGCGCAAAGCCGACGAACTGCTGCTCAACATCCTGCCCGAACCCGTCTCCGAACGGCTAAAACAAGGCCAGGAAATCATCGCCGATGGCTTTGAAGAAGTCACCGTCCTCTTCGCCGACATCGTAGACTTCACCGTTCTATCCGCCCAACTCTCCCCCACCGAAATCGTCAAACTCCTCAACGACATCTTCTCCACCTTCGACGAACTGGCCGACCAATATCGGCTAGAAAAAATAAAAACAGTAGGCGATGAATACATGGTCGTAGGCGGCTTGCCCGTGCCTCGTGATGATCATGCCGAAGCCATTGCCGAAATGGCCCTGGCCATGATCCAATCCCTAAACCACATCAGCCAGCGCCACAACATCACCCTAGAAATGCGCATCGGCATCAACAGCGGCCCCGTTGTGGCCGGGGTCATTGGCAAAAGAAAATTCGCCTACGACTTATGGGGCGACACCGTCAACACAGCCAGCCGCATGGAAACCCACAGCCTCGCCAATCACATTCAAGTCAGCCACACTACCTACGCACTGCTGCAAAGCAAATACCTGTTCGAGTCACGCGGCAAAATTGAGGTGAAAGGCAAAGGACAAGTCCCCGTCTTTTTCCTCAAAAGCCGCTTAAATGGGCACATAAAGACCAAACCGGGTAAGGAATAACCATCTTGAGCAAAATCCTAATTGTTGAAGATAATGAAATGCTGCAAGAAATCCTATCCGAGCGTTTGGGTTTTCGCGGCTTTGATGTTGTTATTGCCCCCAATGGCGAACGAGCCTTAATTGCTACCGAACAGGAAAAGCCTGATCTCATCCTCATGGACATGAGCCTGCCCATCTTAGATGGCTGGGAAACCACGCGCCGCCTAAAAGCCAATCCCTTCACCCAACACATACCCGTCATCGCCTTAACCGCCCACGCCCTGGCTGGCGACCGCGAAAAAAGCCTGGCGGCAGGCTGTGACGATTATGAAGCCAAGCCAGTTAATTTCTCACGACTGCTCAAAAAAATGAAAGCCTTCCTCGGTAACGAGTAAAGGCTTTGCAAACCGCGCCTACTTTTTACGAGCCGATGGTGATGGCAATGGTGTGGGGTTCACCCACGTAATTGCTATCTTTAACGACGATGAGGCGCAAGAAATAGGGGCCAGGGGGCAGTGCATCCGCGTGTAACATTTCCAACGTGCCATTGGTGACAGGCACATTGTGTGTTTCGCCCAGCGTCAGCCAGTTGACATTTTCACCATCAGGGATGCCCAACTCGATTTTGTAGAACTGCACCACATTGGGGTCGAACTGAGCTACGCCTTCGATGGGCAGTACACCTTTGACGGTCTCGCCCGCTTGGGGGCTGGTGATGCGGTAGACGGCCGGACGATTGGGATCGGAGGCCAACGCCATGAGTTCGTCGTTGCAGAATTGCGCGGGTAGAACGGCAAGGTTATTGGCCTGCGCCCATTCATGCGCCCCTTTGAGGCTTTCGCTGTTGCGCGGCGGTGTGAGGAAGAGGTAAGCGGCGGCTTCTGGGGGCAAGATGAGGTTGTCGAAGCCCTGAGGGAAGTGGCAAAAAACAGGTACAGGCAGGGCCTCCTCGTCGTCAGCATTGTCGTTGATGAGTTCCACAGGCAAGGCGGGCAGGGGCAGTGCCGGCACGCGCAGCACGGCCGTTTCCAACTCCTCCCAGCGCACCACATCCCCTTCCACAGTGGGTTGGCTGTCGGCCGTTTCACCCGTCACAATAAACCACTCTTCACCCGCCAGCGTACAGTCCGTAGCCCCAATGGTAATGGAGGCAATCTGACAGATCGGCCGTTTCTCCAATCCATCGGGCTGTGCAAATTCGGCCGCCGGTGGATTGCCATTCACCGCCAACACATCCAGCAGTTCATAATCACTGTAAACAGCCTGCATAAAATCGGCCCACAGCGGCGCGGCTCCCGTAAGACCACTGATGTTGACCATCTCGCTGTTGTCCGTGTTGCCCGTCCACACCCCCACAACCAGGCCGGGTGTATACCCCATCGTCCAGTTGTCGCGGAAATCGTTGGTTGTGCCTGTTTTGGCCGCCGCCGGGAAAGGCAGATCGAGCGGGTTTTCGTAACCCATCGCTGGTACACGAGCTGCATCGTCATCCAAAATGTCGCTGATGAGATAGGCCACGCGGGGGTCTACCACCGGGGCCGGTGTCGGCGGCTCATATTCATACAGCAGTTCGCCATTGCTTTTTTGCACCCGCAGAACGGCCGTTGGCGGCACACGATAGCCCCCATTAGCCAAAACCGAGTAAGCACTGGCCAGCTCTAACGGCGTTAATTCGCCCCCGCCCAGAGTAAGGGAAAGGCCATAAGAGGCGGGATCGTTGTTAAAACTTTCCACACCCATTTGGCGGGCAAATTCAATAAAGCGGGCCACGCCAATGTCTTGCAAGAGCAGCACAGCGGGGACGTTGTAGCTGTTGGCGAGGGCGGTGCGCAGGCGAATGGGACCATGAAAACGGCCGTCATAATTCACCGGCTCATACGTTGTGCCATTAAACTGGGGATACTTCACGGGCACATCCCACACAATGTCGGCCACATTCCAGGCTGGCTGGCCGTCGGTGCTGGGCGAGAGGGCGGCGGCATAGGTGAGCGGTTTGATGCTGCTGCCCGGCTGCTGCGGCGAGAGGGTGATGTTCACACGGCCGTCTATAGCCTCATCGTGATAATCCACACTACCCAACATAGCCAAAATTTCACCCGTGCCTGGTTTGAGGGCCACCAGGGCGGCGTTGGTTAAATTGTGCGCCGGGTCAATGCTGTCTACATGCTGCCGCGCCAACTGTTCCGCCAGCCGTTGGTAATCTAAATCGAGCGAAGTGGTGACGCGCAAACCGCCATTAGCCACCATGTCCGCGCCAAACTGGTCTTCCAGCAGTTGGCGCACGTAAACGGCAAAGTGAGGGGCCGCCAAACTCACCTCTTGCTGGGCGAAGGTGAGCGGTTCATGGTAAGCGGCATTGATCTCTTCAGTGGTGGCGTACCCTTCACTGACCATGAGATTGAGCACCAACCACTGCCGCTCTTTAGCCGCTTCTAAATTGGTGAGCGGATCAAGTTCGACGGGGCTTTGCGGCAGGCCAGCCAGCAGGGCGGCTTCGGCCAGGGTCAAGTCAACGGCCGATTTGCCAAAATAGGTCTGCGCCGCCGCTTCTACGCCATAGGCCAGGTTGCCATAGTAAATTTCGTTGAGGTAGAGGGCCATAATCTCATCTTTGCTGAATTTGCGGTTCATGATCCAGGCGAGGAAGGCTTCTTTGGCTTTGCGGGTGTAGGAAACGGCCGTTCGCTCCTCAAAATCAAAGGCAATATGGCGCACAATTTGTTGGGTGATGGTGCTGCCGCCAATCGGCCGTTCGTCGGGATTGCGGAAATTGGCAACCAGAGCGGCAATAAGCGAAGGCGCATCCAGACCAATGTTCTCGTAGAACGTGTCATCCTCAACCGCCACCGTTGCCTGAATCAGGGGCGTGGGAATCTGGTCAAGGGTTACTTTGGTGCGTTTGCCTTCGCCAAAAATTTCCCACAGAAGGTTGCCATTGCGATCCAAAATGCGGGTGGTCTCAAACGTCTCCCGCTCATAGGCACTGTCCAGCTTGGCAATGCCATCCTCAATCTCGCGGGAGAGGTTGGAGTAGACCAGTGTGCCCACAATGGCCGCCCCAGAGAAGACGATGATAGCCAACAAGAGAAGGCTGGTGAGGAATAAACGGCCGATACACCCCAAACAGCCCCGCTTTTTACGGGGTGTCTGCAACTCGGCAACGGGGTGGTACTGCACAGGCGGTGTCACTTGGGTCGGTTGGTCTTCGTACATGGCTGCTCCTGTAGTTGGAGACTAGAGACTGGAGACTGATAATCTCCAGTCTCTAGTCTCCAGTCTCTTTTTAATTTTGTCCCAACAAATTTAGGGGATATAGATAGTGTAGGGGGAAACGGCCGTTTCTTCTGAACGCGAACGTGACGCAAAGATGACGGGTAGGGTACGAGAGCAAAAAAAAGACCTCCTAAAATGAGGAGGTCTCTTCAAAAACACATTGAATTTCAGGTCTAGAGGAACTTCTTATCTACCACAATAATGCCCTCTTCATGCCCCATAGCAATGCAGTGAGTGGGCTTCACGCTGTAGCGTCTATCTTTATCCGCAAAATTCTCCAACGCCGCCTGCAACACACCCACCGCCAAATGGCAGACAGGTTCCGTCGCTGTGCGTCCGGTACACATGGGGCATTTTTCAATGTTCCATGTCCACTCTTCATCACTCTCTTCTACACGAACCTTCTGGTCACTAACGGTATTAAAGAACTTTGCGAAAAAATTTAAACCAATAGAAATGCGCTTCTCTAAAGAACCAATACGCATCGCTGCACGAGCTGCCTGGGCCACCGCCCCAAAGCTTTCCAGACCATCATTAAAAGTCTTAGCCCCAGCACGAGTGGCAAATACTCTTGCCCCACGAGGGCCATACATATCCCAAAAAGCCTGTTGCAATTTACCCACATGCTCAAAGGGGAACTCTTTTTTCATATTATCCGGTGGATAGTTGCGGATATATTGGGGGAGGCCCGCCAAATTGAGCAAGGCGGCCACACCTTTTTCCCCAATGATTTCTTCGGTGGAAATCATTATGATGCGGGGCCATCTATTGGGATAGTACAATCCTATTTCACTTTCACTCATGTTTTCCTCCGACAATCACTTGTCTTTTGGCGAATCGTGCTTGTGCCCGATGAATAAGTTCAAATATCCTACCAAAATTTTATATATTCATGAGCAGGTGTCAAAAAATTTCGCACCATTATAATCCATCTACACCAGACATACACATTTTGGGGTCATTTTACTGCCAGTTTTTAGAAATATCTGGTGAAATTTGATGAATCACACAGCCACATATAAAAATTACACTACTATTGTGCAAATATTGCCACAATGATACCAGTAGGCACAAGGTAAATCAAAAAACTACACTTTGCCGGTTACAAAGCGCACGGCCGTTTCCGCCAAAATCGCCGCGCCTAACGGCATCACCCTTTCATCAATATCAAAAATATCAGTATGGTGGTTGCGCATCAGACCATCGGGGATGGCCGCACCCAACATGAACATGGCCCCTTTAGCCTGCTGCGCCATGTAAGCAAAGTCCTCGGCCCCCATGCCAAATTCGGCTTCGATAACGGCCGTTTCCCCCGCCAACTCCTGCGCCACCTGCCGCATCCACCCATTCACCTCCGGATCATTATAAAGACCCGGATACCCCTTATGCAGCACAAACTCATAACGGCCGCCCATCAACTCACTAATCTTCAACACATTCTCCAACTCCACCCACAACTGCTCCCGCACCGGCTGCGCATGAGAACGAATCGTCCCCTGCAAATACACCTCATTGGGAATCACATTCGGAGCCGCCCCACCACTTACCTGCCCAATACTAATCACACAATTCCGCAGCGGATCAATCCGCCGCGAGGGAATGGCATACACACCATTCAAAATCTGCCCCAGCATATGAATTGGGTCACTCCCCTGATGCGGGTAAGCCCCATGCCCCCCATCCCCATACAGCCAGGCTTCAAACGAATCCACCGCCGCCAGACTATAGCCATCTTGCAGATGCACTTCCCCGGCCGGATGGATTGAATCTACATGCAGCGCAATGACCGCATCTACCCCGGCCAACGCACCATCATCAATCATCGCCGTTGCCCCACTCACCCCATTTTCATCAAACGCCTCTTCCGAGGGCTGGAACAACAAACGGACATTACCCTGCCAGCCGCCTTCGGCAAAGCTCTGTTGCAGCAAATGGGCCGCTCCCAACAAAATGGCGGTGTGGGCATCATGCCCACAGGCGTGCATCACCCCATCCTCCTGCGAGCAATACGCATTATCCTGGTTTTGTTCCCGAATGGGCAAGGCATCCATATCGGCGCGGATGGCAATGGTGGGGCCGCTGCCTGTGCCAATCTGGCCGACAACCCCGGTGCGCCCCACGCCTGTCTTGGCCTGAATGCCAATTTCAGCCAGGGTGTCGGCCACCAAAGCGGCCGTTTTGAACTCCCGAAAACTCAACTCTGGATTCCGATGAATTTCACGGCGTAAACGAGATAATTCGGCAGAAAGCTGCCTGGCTTTTTCTAACATAACAAACTCCTTGATTTTTTGATGATTTGACCAATTCTAGCAGTTTGTCGGAGAACCCCAATTTGTAGCCGCGAAATCCCTTTCGCGCTCGGGGAACGCGGTAAGGATACCGCGCCTACGGCCACTTTTCCGACAGCCTGCTAGCCGTTTTACACCATGTGGACAGGCACAAAGGCTCTTTGGGAATTCATGGGGTTGACACCAAATGTAGGGTCGAGGCGCGCCTCGACCCTACCACAAATACCTATCATCCCTTCAAATCCTAAAGACCCACAAAAAACGGGTGGTTGAATAGGCATTCAACCACCCGTTTAGAGAGGCGGCTTACCAGCAACTAAGAAGCGAGCCTAATTACTGACCACAGGCAGATTGGCAACCGCATACGTTGTCGTCAAATAGTTGGCACTAGACCAACCTTCAGTGCCATCGGCCAGCCGGATTTTGAGCCAGGAGTTGGAGACGGTACGGCCGATTAAGGAGACTTGTGTGCCACGCGCAACGGCCGTTACCACCCCAAACGATACCCCCGGCCCCGAACGCACATTCAACGCATACACCGCATTCGAGATCGTCGCCACCGGGCCAGACGGCGGCGGAGTTGTGGGCAGCCCCTGCCCCACCGGCAAATTCGCCAGATTATAGGTGCTAGACAGCAGCGGGCCATACACCCAACCCTGCGTCCCTGTCGGCGTAATCACCTGAATCCAGGTCGTGGTGGCATTCCGCGCCAGCAAACTCACCGTTTGCCCCTGGTTCAACACCTGAATCACCGGATTCGTCACCGCCGGGCCAGAGCGCACATTCAGCAGTTGGCTGGCAACTGTAGCCGTCGCCGCCACTGGCGGCGTAACTGGGGTAGTTGGCACATTGGTGCTGGTCACCTGCGTCCGCACCAGATTGGCCCGTGCGCCACCTGTGTTCTCATAATACTCCATCACCACATTCATATTGCCGCCGGCAAAATCTACCTCACTCACAAAATCTTGCGGTGTGTGATCGCTCCAGGCGTTAATAACCAACTGCCCATTCACCCAGACCCGCACCCCGTCATCGGCTGTGGCCGTAAAGCGATATTTGCCAGCCGGGCTGTTGGTAAAAGTACGCGACCAACGCACCGAGAAGTTGTCCTTATTCACGCTCGTCGCCGGTGAACCCGATCCCCAATCAAAGGCAATATTGGCATCATCACGCACCAGAACTGGCGAGCCAGTCAGGCTGGTGTTGTTGAAATATTCACCTTTCCAGACAGCGGTTGTCGAGCCGCCAATCTTCTGCCAGGAAAGTGCGGCCGACGCGCCCCCCTGGTTGTCGTAATATTCCATTTGCACGGGGATGGAGCCGCCAGCCAGATCAACATCGGCAGTGAAGGTGGTGGCCGCCTGGTCTTGCCATTTGTTGATGAGCAGTTGACCGTTGACCCACACGCGCACACCATCATCGGCCGTTGCCGAAAAACGGTAGCGGCCAGCCTCCAAATTCAGATTGCGCGTCCAACGCACGGAGAAGGCATCTACGCCAATGCCCGCCGCAGGCGCACCCGTGCCCCAGTTGAAGTTGAGGTTGGCATCATCGCGCACCAGACTGGGGGTACCGGCCAAAAACGGATTGTTGAAATATTCACCGCGCCAATTGCTGATGGTGCTGGGGCCATCAAGATTAACGGCGACCCATGACAGCTTCACCACGGCTGCGCCACCAGCATCATAGTATTCCACTTTCAAGTTGTGGTCGCCGCCGCTCAGGTGGTAATCGGCCGTTAACGAATGAACCTGGCTGTCCGTCCAAGAATCAATCACCAACACCCCATCAATCCAAAAGCGCAAACCATCATCCATCGTCGCCGTAAAGCGATAGGTTCCTGCCGGCACATTCAGCGTGCGCTTAAACCGTGCCGAAAAGGCTTCCACATCCAAATTCCCAGGGGCATCATCAGCACCCCAGTTATGATCTAAACTACTACCCTCTTGCCGCACCAAAGCTGGTTCACCCGACAAGTTTGTATTTGTCCAATACTTTGCCTCCCAGTCCGAGGCAGCGGCCTGAGCAGCAGAAGTCAATTGAAACAGGCTCACAAGAGCCAATACCAATACCAGACTTACTTTTTTGATAAACATCGTACAATCTCCTATGTACCTGAAATAGTTACTCCGCTGCTAAAAATTGTGCCAGAGGCAATCAGCCGAAGATAGTTACAGGATAGAGAAGTGGCAAAAAAAAGAAATCAGTCAGCAGACGGATTAGAGCTACAGCAAAAGATGGAACTGGCAGTACGACAAATGTTGTAAAGCGTAAAACGTAGTTTTTTACGTTTTACGCTTTACGTCACGGTTTGATGCTCAATCCGTTAATTCGGGCGTTTTGCCTGGCAATGCCCCAACCCCCAACGGCTGCCATTTGGTGTTGAGTGTGCCGCTGCGCAAGCGATGTTCCTCGCCGCCTCGAGCGTGGGTTTGGTCGAAGCCTTCTGGCTCGATGGCTAGGCGCTGCCCTTCCAGCAAACCAAACACACCCTCTTGTCCTGGCTCCAGGCGGTGCGGCGGTTGGGGCTGCAGCAGCACTTCAGTGGGATCATATTCTGTGGGTTCTATGTAGGTGGTGATGAAGCCTTCAAAGTTGCGCAAAACCACTTTACCAGACCCTTGGGAGATGAGGTATTGGGGCTGGACGGGGATTTTGCCGCCGCCGCCAGGAGCATCTACCACATAGGTGGGAATGGCGTAGCCGGAGGTGTGGCCGCGCAGCCCTTCGATGATTTCGATGCCTTTGCTGACGGTGGTGCGGAAATGACCGGCACCTTTGACTAAATCGCACTGGTAGAGGTAATATGGCCGTACACGCATCTTCACCAACTCATGCACCAACTGCCGCTGGATGTGGACCGAATCATTGACACCGGCCAGCAGCACGCTCTGGTTGCCCAGCGGCACACCAGCGCGAGAAAGCCGATCACAGGCGGCGGCCAGTTCGGGGGTGATTTCTTTGGGGTGGTTGACGTGGATGTTGACCCAGATGGGGTGATATTTGGCGAGGGTTTCGCAGAATTCGGCCGTTATGCGCTGCGGCAAAAAGACAGGAACCCGCGAGCCAATACGGACAATCTCCACGTGCGGAATAGCCCGCAACCGAGACAGGATCATATCAAGCTGCTTAGGGGCTAATACCAACGGATCGCCGCCAGAGATGAGGACATCCCGAATTTGCGGTGTCTCTTCAATATAAGCAATTTGGGCATCAAAGTCGTGGCGGCTGAAAGTTTGGGTGGGGTTGCCCACAATGCGGCTGCGTGTGCAATAGCGACAGTAGCTGGCGCACTGGGTGGTAATCAACATCAACACCCGATCAGGATAGCGATGCACCAGACCGGGCACAGGCGAATGTTTGTCCTCTGCCAGAGAATCATCCATCATGGCGTAATAGGGTAAAACTTCACGGTCGGTAGGGATAACTTGTTTGCGTACCGGGCAGTGAATATCGTCAGGATCGATCAGGCTGGCAAAGTAGGGGGTAATATCTACCCGAAACAGGTCGTTGGCTTCAAGAGCCTTCTTTTCCGATTCGGTTAAGTTAATGACACGGCCTAATTCGGCGACAGTGTTCAAGCGATGGCTCATTTGCCAGCGCCAATCTTGCCACTGTTCATCGGGCACGTTTTGCCAGTAAGGGGCGCGGGTATGTACGGTTTGTGAGGTATTCATGGGGTTTTTTGGCTTATGGGCTTATTGGTATATGGGGATTACCCCATATACCAATAGACCTTTATACAAACTTAATCTGCAAAACTTAATTCGACTTGCGGTTCAGGCATGGGCAGCCCGAACCGTTCAGCAGCGAGATAGAGTATTTCGCTGATGAGGGTTTCGTAAGGGAAGTTGTCGGCGCGGGCCATAATGCAGAGGTCGCTGACGGCCGGATTGAGACCGGGCAGGGTGTTAATCTCTAGCAGGTATGGCTCACCGGCGCTGTTAAGGCGAAAATCTACACGAACCACATCGCAAGCGCCGATGGCTTCGGCCGCTTGCCGGGTGAGGGTATAAAGTTGGTGACGTAAGTTAGGGGGGATGTTGGCCGGGCAGAGATAGTCGGGGGCGTATTCGTCATCCAAAGGCAGTGATTTGGCATCGTAGCCATAGACACCAGGGCTTACGCTGTCTTGTGTGCCCAGTTCCAAGATGGGTAGGAAGTAGTAACCATCGGGGTTGTAGTAAAACGGCCGTTTCGTCCCCCTATTTCCAATAAACCCCACCGTAAACTCCCGTCCCATTAAATATTCCTCGACCAAAGCGGGTTGTTGATAGGTCGCAATGACCCAAGCCACCTGCTCACGCAGCGCAGCTTCATCATAAACAATCGAAGCCAAATCCATACCCATTCCCGTGCCTTCCCGTGCAGGCTTCACAAACAGCGGAAAATGCAACATTGGCTGCAACAGATCATCAGCGGCTTGGAATTCCTGAAAACGAGCGGTGGGCAGTCCCAAACTTTGCCAGATACGCTTGGTTTGTGTCTTATCCAGCGAAATGGCATTCGCCAAAACCCGGGAAGCCGTATAAGGAATGCCCAACAATTCACACAGTGCCGGTACCTGAGCCTCGCGTGAATCGCCGCCCAAGCCTTCAGCAATATTAAAGCAGATGTCAGGCTGCAAGTCTAGCAAAGCATCGGGCAGGGTGCGGTCAGCAGAGCAGAAGGTAACGGTATGCCCAGCTTTTTGCAGAGCAGCCGTGATGGCCTCGATTGTTTCTCTGGCATCAAATTCGGCACCCGCATCGTGGGGCGCACCAGGATACCAGACAACATCACTTTTTAGATTCGCCGTCAGGGCTACACGCCATGACGGCCGCTTTTGGTCAAATTCATCCATTAATTATCTCCTCAAAAAAAAAGACTCCGATATCCACTTAGACATCGGAGTACTTTGTATGTACTTGGTAATCTACCTAATCTTCCTCATCATAATCGTATTCGTCGTCTTCATCGTCCCAATCTTCTTCATCGTCCCACTCCTCCTCTTCTTCCCACTCTTCAATATCATCATCATAAGCCCAATCCAATTCTAAGGGGGAGAGAGAAATGACTTGCAAAGTTTCCCCACACTCATGACAAGTGAGGGTTTCCCCAATTTGGGGTGTTTTGGGAAAACGAATTTTTGTTTCGCACTCAGGACATTCGGCTGAGAGCATTTTTTGAGATGGCGTTGCCATGATTTATTTCTCCTTCATTTCAATATTCAAAGCGTTAGCCCATTGGGGGACGCTCATCCATCAAATGAAGTGTAGCGAATTGCCACAAGCCACTATACAGACAAATGCTGTATTTTTGTCTACGTCAAATGTATTAGGCTTCATTCCAAGGTTGCATACCCGTGCCGCAAGGCATACAGGGCAGCCTGAGTACGGTTTTCCAGAGAGAGCTTTTGCAAAATGTGACTGACGTGAATGCGGACGGTGCGCTCGTCTATTTGCAGGTGGTCGGCGATGGTCTGGTTGGGGTAGCCTTTGGCTACAAGTTGGAGGACATCTTGTTCGCGGTTGGTAAGGGTGGGAATTACGGCCGTTTTCCCCTCCACTTCTGGCATCTGCTGCATGGCCCGCATTAGCACATGGTTAATGCTGGGATGCAAGGTCAATTTACCCGCATACACCTCCCGAATGGCCGTAATCACATCCGTAAGCACAGCATCCTTGAGCAAATAACCTTGCGCCCCCGCCCGCAAAGCCGCCAACACCCGAGGTTCATCACCAAAATTCGTCAGCACCAACACCCGCATCTGGGCATCTTGCTGCCGGATGGCGGTAATGGCCTCAATGCCGCCCAAACGGGGCAGCACCAAATCCATAATGATGACATCGGGTTGGAGTTGTTTGGCCTGGTGAACGGCCGTTAAACCATCAGCAGCTTCCCCTATAACCTGCATATCGGGTGCGGTGTCAATAAGTGCCCGTAAACCCTGGCGCACAACTGCATAGTCGTCTACGATGAGAATGCCGATTGGCTTGCCTGTCATATTGCCTCTTTTCTATGAAACAAGCTTAACAAAACGGCCGATCCCCGACATCGGCGGTAAGATGGGAATTCCCCTGCGACAAATGAAGCACAACATCTACGTCAAATGATGTAGAAGCAGATTGGTTTATTGGCGTAGTCGTGTATAAATATACCCATACACCTAATACACCATGTCCAACCAACCCGTACTCCAACTCTACCCCTTACCGCCTCAAGAACGGCCGTTAACCAACCTCTACCTCAACCACAACCTGCGCCAATATCCGGCCACAGCGGGGCGAGCCTTCGTCTATGCCAACTTCATAGCCAGCCTAGACGGCCGTATCGCCATTCCCCATCCCACCAAACCCGGACTAACCGTACCCCAGCAGATCGCCAACGAGCGGGACTGGCGATTATTCCAGGAGTTAGCGGCGCAGGCCGATGTAATTATTAGCAGCGGCCGTTATTTGCGCGATTGGGCCGCAGGGCGGGCACAAGAGATTCTAGAAGTAGACGATCCCCGCTTTGCCGACTTGCGCCAATGGCGGCGGCAGCAAGGCTTGCCCCCCCAACCCGACATCGCCATCATCAGCCGCAGTTTGGACTTTCCCATTCCACCCCTGCTAACGGCCGTTGGCCGCCGAGTCATCATCTTCACCACCGCCAACCCCAACCCCCAGCGCGTGCGCGAAATTGAAAGCCAGGCCGGACAAGTCATCGTAGCTGGCGCAACAAGCGTAGCTGGCAACCAGATGGTGCAACATTTAACCCAACTCGGCTACCAAACAATCTACTCCGCCGCCGGGCCGCAAATTTTGCACTTGCTGCTCACAGGCCGCGTATTAGATCGCCTGTATCTGACCCATGCCCACCGCCTTTTAGGCGGCCATCCCTATGCGTCCATTGTAGAAGGAACATTGTTGGAAACGGCCGTTAACCTCACCCCCCACACCATCTATCACGATCCACATGGGCTAGATGGCTCCGGCCAACTATTCACAGCCTATAACGTGCCATGGGAGATTGGAGACTAGAGATTGGAGACTGCCCAGTCTCTAGTCTCCAATCTCTAATCACCAGTCAACCACTCCACCGCCCCCTGCCCCGCCACACGGCCGCTGGCAAAACAGGCCGTAAGCAAATATCCTCCCGTCGGCGCTTCCCAATCGAGCATCTCCCCCGCCACAAAAACACCAGGCAAATCGCGCAGCATGAGACGGCCGTTCACCGCCTCCCACAACACACCCCCCGCACTGCTAATAGCCTCCGCCAACGGGCGCGGCGCCAGCAGCGTAAGCGGCAAGGCTTTGGCCGCCGCCGCCACCCGCGCCGCATCGCCCATCGCCTCCGCGGCAAGGTATTCGCGCAGCAGACCCGCTTTCACACCATGAATACCCGCACGACGCAGGTGATTGGACAGCGACTGCGAACCGCGTGGCGCAGCCAGCTTGCGGCGCACCTGGGCCTCGCTTTGGTCAGGCAGAAGGTCGAGATGGATAACGGCCGTTCCCTCGCGGTAAATCTCCTCCCGCAGCCGCGCCGATGCCGCATACACCAAACTACCCTCCACCCCATATTGCGTCACCACAAACTCACCACGCTGGGCAAATGGCTCATCTTGCCCATCAGCCAACGTCAGGCACACCGTCTTCACCGGCTCGCCCGCAAAGCGGCTGCGAAAATGTTCCGACCAGGCAACATGAAAGCCACAATTGCTGGGTTGGAAATCCGCCACCGGAATGCCGCGCTGCATGAGCAGCGGCATCCAGGCCCCATCCGACCCCATACGCGGCCAACTGCCGCCGCCCAGGGCCAGAATCACAGCATCGGCCGTTACCACCTTTTCACCATCGGGCGCAGCCAAACGCAGCGCACCATTCTCCGCCCAACCCAACCAACGATGGCGCAAATGAAAAACAACACCAGCCATCTCCAACCGCCGCAGCCAGGCCCGCAGCAAAGGTGAGGCTTTCATGGTCGTGGGGAAGACGCGGCCCGACGAGCCAACAAAGGTCTCAAAGCCCAGTTCCTGCACCCAATGGCGCAAATCAGTGGGGGTGAATTGGCGCAAGATGGGTTCGAGAAACGGCCGTCTATCCCCATACCGACTCAAAAAATCCGCAAACGCCTCTGAATGGGTCAAATTCAAACCGCCGCGCCCCGCCAGCAAAAACTTGCGCCCCAGCGAAGGCATGGCATCGAAAAGCTGCACCCCTATGCCTGCCTGGCTCAACACCTCCGCCGCCATCAACCCCGCAGGCCCGCCGCCGATGACAACGGCCGTTTGTGTGGCAAAATCATGATTCATGGTGAGAATTATAGCAGGTGGGTGTATGGGTGTATTAGTGTATTGGTGTAGTAGGCTATACTCAGTAGATCGAAGCAGATCACGAGTATTATGTTGTAGAGCGATTTTGCAAATCGCTCAGACGATTTACAAAATCGCTCTACAAGGATTTCGATCTACTGATACTAATATACCCATATACCCATACACCAATTCACCATGAGGTACACCATGAAACTACTCTTAACCGGCTTTGAACCATTTGGCGGCAGCAGCATCAATCCCTCGGCGCAAATTGTGGCGCAGTTGGCACGTGTGGGAGTGGATGGGGTGGCCTTGTCAACGGCCGTTCTCCCCGTAGATCGTCATCATGGCCCAGCTCAGCTTCTCCAGGCAGTGCAAACCCATAGGCCCGATGCCGTGTTGTGCTTGGGCCTGGCAGGTCACAGCCCGGCCATCGCCATCGAGCGGGTCGCCGTCAACTTGCTCGATTTCCGCATTGCCGACAACAGTGGCCACCAGTTTGTAGATGAACCCATTGTGCCTGATGGCCCAGCGGCCTATTTCACGACGTTACCGCTTCGTGCCATGCACAAGGCGGCTCTGGCCGCAGGTGTGCCAACGGAGCTATCCTTAAGCGCAGGTGCTTATTTGTGCAATCAGGTAACGTATGAACTGCTGCACTATCTGGCAATACACGAACTGGACATTCCCGCGGGCTTTGTGCATGTGCCTTATTTGCCGGAACAGGTGGCAGGCAAGAAACCACTCTTGCCCTCCATGAGTTTGGTGACGATGTGTGTGGGGATAACGGCCGTTATCCAGGCAATTGTCTCGTAATCGGTTATCGGTTATCGGATAACCGTTCACAGATCACTGCTTATGGCTCACCGCAACGACCGTTACCACATCATTCCGCAGCGCCATACAGTTCACACCCTGCACCACACCCTCCTTCGGCGGCACTTCCTCGGCCATAAAGCGGATAATCTTACTCGTTTGCGAGATGGCCAAAATATCATCCTCGCCCGACACCGTAAACGCCCCTACCAAATCATCCGTTTTCATGGCAACCTTACCGCCCGAACCAGGCGCAGCGTTAGCTTTGAAACCAGACATCAGCCGGATGGTGCCTTTGCCATCGTTGGTCATCATAAAAACACCGCTGTCTTCAGAAACGGCCGTAATCGCCACCACCGCATCATCCACATCCACCCGCATCCCCAACGTCCCCTGCGAATGCACCTGCGTCTCCTTAAAACGAATCCCCTTCCCCAGCCGCGTCGCCATAAACAAATCCCCGTCACCCGCAGTCCAGCAAGCATCCACCAGATACCCCCCCTCCTTCACATCATGGAAAACCATGCCTGGGATGAGACTGCGCCCCAAATAATTACTGCGCACCCGGCGCACCCGCCCGCGCTGGCTGGCTAACACGGCATACGCGCCGCCATTCTCCGGCAGTGCCTTCACAATGCGCTCATGCGGCCGAAAAGGCAGATGGTTAGCTAGTGCTTGCCCCGGCCCCCGCACCGCTGCCTCAAACAGATCACCCACAGGCAGGCGGAAGGCCCGGCCAAAATTGCTGAACAAAACGATGGCCTCATTCTCGTCGGCCACAGCCAACACCGCCGGGGGATCAGATTCGGCCGTTTCCAAATCAAACACACCCATGCCGCCCCGCCGCTGACGGCCGTAAAAATGGCGCGGCGTGCGCTTAGCCTGCCCATCCTTGCTAATCGTAATCACATTCAGCGTCGTCGGCGGCTCCGACGGCTCTGGCTCACGCTGTTTGGGCTGCAGCTCTTCTAATTCAGCTTCCAACGCTTCAATATATGCGACAATTTCTGGGGCAACATTGGTCAAATCGGGACGTTCCATGCTTTTACCTCCACTGTTATGGGGCAATTGTAGCAGGGTAATCGGGTAATTGGGTAATTAGACAAACCCTTAACTAGGGAAACTTACGATAAATATCTTTGCGATGTAAAAGCCTGACAAAAATCACTTGCTCCGATACAAGTTCAATACCGACTCGATAATCACCTAGTCGAAGGCGATAATAAGTGTCGTACCCCTGCATCTTTTTCAGATTACGCACATCGTTCAAATGCTGGGCACGTTTCACTTCTTCAATGGCTGCTTGTACACGTTTCAACAAGTGCTTATCTTTGATGTTTCTCAAATCTCTGGCAAAACTGGCTTCAAATAGAACATCCACAGCTACCCTTCCAAAATCGCCTGGATTTCTTCCTCAGAGATAAAATCACCTTGTCGCCCTTCACGAATAGCAGCCGCCAACCCAATCTCCTCAATGACTTCCATGAGTAGATCATGGAACAAGTCTTGCCTATCACTCAGCAACTCAATCATGATTTCTTTGAGCAATTTTTTCGTATTGGCTTCATCAATTGTTAGTTCCATCATTTACCTCAACTTGTTTTGAACATCAATCGAGAAGAGTATAGCATAGTTCCAAACCACTTACTCAGGAGAATTTAGCTATGGGGAACAATTGTGGCAGGATGATGGACTATTGGACAATTAGGTGTGGGAAACGGCCGTTTCCCACACCCCTAAAAAACCGCTTCTACTCGTCCCGCCAAACCATCCCGCACCCGCACCGCATGAAAATCAGGCATAGGCGGCAGCGCATCCGGCGGAAAAAAGCGCACTTCCAACGACTCCACTCCATCCGCTTTCAGTTCGCCGCCCACCACGCGGCAGGCCAGCATCGTACTCACCGCCTTCACCTTGTCGCCATGCGGATAGGTGATGCGGAAACGGCCGTCCGAATAAACCCCCACCACGTGCACCGGCTCCACATGCAGCCCCGTCTCCTCCAACACTTCGTTGATGACAGTCTGGTCAATCCGTTCCCCCAACTCCATCGCGCCACCGGGCAGCCCCCAACGGCCGTTATCCCCCCGCCGCTGCAACAACACATGCCCCGCCTCATTCTGCACAAAGCCCACACCCGACGGCATAATATATTCCGCCTGCCCCACATAACGGCGCATAAACTTAAAATAGGCATCCGACGCACGCACCTGCCCCTCACGCCCCCGCTGGAAGGTGGCTTCCGGCCGTTCGGCCCTTAAATCCGCCACAAACACCCGATACCAGGGCGCAGTTTCCGGTATATCATCCACATCCCGCCACATCAGGTCTAATGTTTCACCCCCATCGGCCTGCAACTGGCCGCCTGTCACCTGGCATTCAAAGACGGCCGTTACCTGCTGCACCTCATCGCCATTAGGGTAAGTCACATCAAACTCCGGCGACGTATACATACCCACCAGGCGCGTGGGCCGCACATCCAGCCCCGTCTCCTCCTTCACCTCCCGCACCACACAGTCCGGCAGCGACTCATCCAGCTCCAACATGCCACCCGGAATGCCCCACCAGCCAAAATCACCGCGCCGCTGCCACAGCAAACGGCCGTTCTCATCCCGCACACACGCCGCCACCGTCACCAGCAGCACCTTCTGCCGCCCCACATGGCCTCGCAGCCATTGCACATAAGAAGTCATAATACCTCCAACTATTCATCGTGCCGCAATCTTAAAGTGTAATGCCTAAAACGTAAAACGTAACGTGGCCAAGCCACAAACACATGCTCACAAACAGAAGAAATGACGAAAAACAAAACTCGTGCTCCTTTCTATTCGTGAGAGAAAAAGACCCTTTACGCTTTTGGCACACATGAACCAGTTAAGCTTTACCTCATCAAACATAAACACCATCCGAAAAACTTCTTAACATTGTCTGAACAACTGCCCGCTATGCTAAAGCCATAACGTTCAACCAACAAGTTGGTGACACCCATAAATCAAAAGGAGATAACAATGGTTTTACAAAGAAAAGTTCTGTACATGATATTAGGTGGTTTACTGGCCTTAGGCATCGTCTTCGCTGGCGCGACAACCTTCGCCCAAACAGACGACAATGCGGACACAACCGAAACACCCGCAGAGGAAAGTGATGGCGAAACCCCCGTCGTACCCCAAGAGGCTTTACCGGCACAGCCCGGATTTGGTCATCATGGTTTTGGTCAGGATGTAAACGTAGATCGCGGACAGGCTCTGGCCGATGCGCTGGGCATCAGCCTGGAAGAGCTGCAAGCCGCCCAGGCCGAAGCCAAAGCAGCCGCCGTTGCCCAAGCCGTAACCGATGGGTTGATTACCCAAGAACAGGCAGATGCGATCTTAGCTGGTAACGGCCGTCCTGGTCATGGCTTCCGTCTCGAAGATGGCGGTCAATATCTAGCCGACGCCCTCGGCATCAGTCTCGAAGACCTGCAAGCCGCCATGGAGCAAGTCGAAGCTGAAAAACTGGCCGCTATGGTTGAAGCCGGCGTCATCACCCAAGAACAGGCCGACATGATTGCCGCCCGCCGCGCTGTAGAGACCTACGTGGATTACGAAGCCCTACAGGCAACCCTGCAAGCCGCCTACGAAGAGGCCATCAACCAGGCCCTCGCCGATGGCATCATCACCCAAGAGCAGGCCGACACCCTTCTCAGCAATGTTCCTAACATCGGCACACGTGGTTTATTCGGCGGCCCCGGCTTCGGCGGCCCCGGCGGACGAGGTGGACATCATCATGGCCCACGTGGCGGTGAAGGCTTCGCCCCCTTCCAAAATAACGACAGCCAATCCACCACCACCGACACCGGTCTCGACGCTTAATTCATAGAGATTGAGAGAGCCTAAGGTAAATCTCTCAATCTCTGGTTCCCCTCATAGGAAAAAGGTGTGCCGCCAAACGCTGGCACACCTTTTTCATTGTCAATATCCCTCCACAAACAACAATCTAATCGCTTCTTCACATCGCCACTCCCAGCCCTCATCCTTCCCCACCCTGCATAATCCCCCGCACCCCCAGCGCACACATCCGCCGCAGCATCTCTGCCATCTCCGCCGCCGAATAGGGCATATCATTCTCCAGCCACCACTTAGCCAGGGCAAACAAAGCCCCAGCCGTTTGCTGCGCCAACACAGCAATAGGCACAACAGGCTCCGTACCCGGCGGCATGTGTCGGGCTAAAGCCACCTCATCAAAAGCGGACATATAACGCAAGATGCGGTGCATAACATGCCCCAGCCCCTTCTCACCTAACAAAACCTTATAAAGTTCGCTGTTTCCAGCCACATATTCAAACACAATCTGGGCGGAGGTCGCATCTTCCCAATACGGCCGTTCGCCCACCTCCGCCGCAATCCGCGCCACCACCGCATCAAAATGGCCCTCCAGACTGTCCGCCAGCAGCTCCTCTTTACTGCTGTAATGCAGATAAAAAGTCGCCCGGTTCAAATCGCCACGCTCTGTAATTTCTTGAATCGTAATCGCGTCATAAGGCTTTTCCTGAATGAGCGACAGCATGGCTTCCTGCAAAGCCTGGTGAGTACGACGCACACGGGGGTCTAATTTAGTCATGGTATTTTCTCGACATTTGTTGTTTTATTGACAGGAAGACGAAATTCGTGCTTGACAAACGGCCGTCTTCCCCTAACATATTATCAACATTCCGTTGATAAATCAACATCATGTCGAAAAGGTAAACAAAAATATGCAACCACAAACCCCACCCGGCCCCCAAGGCCACTTCCTTACCGGCAGCATCAGTGAATTTGCCGCCAATCCACCCCAATTCCTCGTCAACACCATCCAACAACATGGCGATATCACCTACTTCAAACTGCTGCATCAGCCCGTCTACCACCTCGCCCACCCCGACTACGTGCGCGATGTCCTCGTCACCAAAGCCAGCAGCTTTGCCAAAGACGAACTCGGCCGCCGCATTTTGGGCAAATTCCTGGGCAACGGCCTGCTCACCAGCGAAGGCAGCTACCACAAACGGCAGCGGCGCTTAGCCCAGCCCGCCTTCCACCACAAGCGCATCCAGGCTTACGCCGATGTCATGGTCAGCTATGCCCAAGACATGCTGGCAACCTGGCAGTCCGGCCAGGTGCACCATATTGACGATGACATGATGCGCCTGACCATGTTCATCGTCTCCAAAACCCTTTTCGATGCCGATGTATCCGCCGCCGCCGAAACGGCCGGTCAAGCCATCCAAACCCTGCAAACCGTTTCCAACGGCGACTTCCGCCGCGCCTTCCCCCTGCCCGACTGGCTGCCCACCCGCAGCAACCGCCAGCGGCGGCAGGCTATTGCCGACTTAAACCAAATCATCAACCAGATCATTGCCGAACGACGGCACAGCGGTGAAGACAAAGGTGATTTGCTCTCTATGCTGCTGCTGGCCCAAGACGAAGACGGCTCCCAAATGACCGAACAGCAGTTACGCGACGAAGTCGTCACCCTGTTTGCCGCCGGCCACGAAACCACCGCCAATGTCATGACCTGGATGTGGTATTTACTATCCCAACATCCCGAGGTAGAGGCCAAATTGCACGCCGAACTAGACCACATTTTGGCTGGCCGAGTCCCCACATTGGCCGATTTGCCCTCACTGCCCTACAGCTTAATGGTCATCAAAGAAACCATGCGCCTCTACCCACCAGCCTGGATATTAAGCGGCCGTATCGCCGTCGAAGATGTAGAAATCGGCAATTACCTCATCCCCCAGGGCAGCCGCATCTTCATCTCCCCCTACGCCATGCACCGTCAGCCCCAATACTTCCCCCAACCAGAGCAGTTCAACCCCGACCGTTGGCTGCCCGAAAACGAGGCAGCTTTGCCCAAATATGCCTACATCCCCTTTGGCGGCGGGGCACGGGTGTGCATTGGCAACAGCTTTGCCATGATGGAAGCCCATCTGCTGCTGGCCGCCATTGCCCAGCAGTACCGCCTCTCATTGGTTCCCGGTCACAAAGTTGTGCCCGAAGCCCTCATCACCATGTCGCCGGAGTTTGGCATGAACATGCAGGTGACGAAGCGGGACGTTGTAACGGAGGCGGCATGGCCGGCAACGGCCGTTCCCCATCTCATCCCCGCTTAAAAAAACGTAAAACGTAAAACGGACCTTTTTTCGTTTTACGTTTTACGCCTTCCTCCCCCAAATCTTAATCATTCCTTCACAACCTCCTCATGCTTTCTGCAAACAAAACAAGTATGCTAGGCCACAGTCGTCGTGGCCCATTGGCCGCGCACACTAAATTTGTAAGAAGGAGACCACACAAACGAAACAAATGAAAACATTCCTAAAGCAGCCACTCGTCTATGGGCTAGTTTTGCTCATGCTCTTAGCGGCTTGCGCCCAAGAAAATCCGGCCCCCACGGTAGATACGGCCGTTATCGCCGCCACCGTCCAGGCCCAAGTGATGACCGACCTCAAACAGCCCACCATCCCCACCCCCGCCGCCGCCAACCTCACCGCCCTCATCGAAGCCGAAGTTGCCAGCCAACTGCGCCAAATGGCCGCCCCCACCCCCACCCCCACCAATGTAACCGCCCTGGTAGAAGATGAAGTCACCACCCAACTCACAGAAACGGCCGTTGACCTCCTCAACTCAGCCGAAATTGCCCGCCTCATTGAAGACGAAATCACCGACCAGTTAGCCGAAATGGCCGACGAAACCCTCACCCCCGACCAAATCGCCGAACTCATACGCAGCCAGGTAGACCTTTACCTGGATCAAGTCCAGCCCACCATCGTCGCCAACAACGCCCTCAACAGCCTGGGCGACAGCCAGCTCGAACAATCACTCATCAACGTCTATCAGGCAGCCAACCCCTCCGTCGTCTACATCATCGTGCCGCCCGTAGGCACGGGCAGCGGCTTCGTCTACAGCGAAGATGGCTACATCGTCACCAACAACCACGTCGTTGCCGACGGCTTTAGTTATGAGATCGCCTTCGCCAATGGCGACAGGCGCAGTGCCGAACTAGTGGGTACAGACGTAGACAGCGATTTGGCCGTGCTAAAAGTGGCTGATTTGCCAGCGGGCATACGGCCGTTAACCCTGGGCAACTCCGACGACATTCAGGTTGGGCAGCTCACCGTCGCCATCGGCAACCCCTTCGGCGAACAAGGCTCCATGTCCCTGGGCATCATCAGCGCCCTGGGCCGCAGCCTCACCTCCCAACGCGGCCTCACCGACAGCAGCAGCAGCTACTCCCTGCCCCAAGTCATCCAAACCGATGCCCCCATCAATCCCGGCAACTCCGGCGGCCCCCTGCTCAACCTCCAGGCCGAAGTCATCGGCATCAACGCCGCCATCTCCACCGAAACAGGCACCAACTCCGGTGTCGGTTACGCCATCCCCGTCAATGCCGTCCACCGCATCGTCCCCAGCCTCATCGCCAACGGCAGCTACACCTACCCCTACATGGGCGCAGGCTTTGATGATGAGCTTTCACTAGACGAACAAATCGTCTTCGACCTGCCACAAACACAAGGCGCATACGTCCTCAGCGTTGTGCCCAACGGGCCATCGGACCAGGCCGGACTAATAGCCGCCAACCCCGTGACAGGACGTGATGGCGATTTGATTGTGGCCCTCGACGGTACGGCCATCAACAACTTCGCCGATCTCAACGCCTACCTCACCTTCCACACCGAACCCGACCAAACCATCGAAGTCACCATCCTGCGTGATGGTGAGTTGGAGACGCTGCTGCTCACTTTGGGCGAACGGCCGTAATTTCCCCATAACTTCTTAACATTCTCTAAACAGAATGTGTCTATAATGCCCCTTAACACCCACAAAGGTGAAAACAGATTTATAATCGCCCATCTTTTTTCGTTAGGAGAAGTCTGTGAAGAAACAAGTTTTATTCATTGGCATCGTGATAGCTTTACTCATAGCCGCTGTGGTCAGCTACAACCTGTTCCAGGCCCCAGAAGCCGCCACAAATACGGCCGTTAGCCCTGCCGCTGTCAGCCAGGAACTTGCCGTCGCAGATGGCACCATTTACACAATTGACACCACCAGCAGCGAAGCCCGCTTCATCATTGAAGAGATTTTGCGCAATGTAGATACCACCGTCGTGGGCACAACCAACCAGGTTTCGGGGCAAGTGGCCCTCAATAAAGACAATGCCAACAGCGCCCAAATCAGCGAAATCCTCATCAATGCCCGCACCCTGGCCACCGATCAGGGAATGCGCAACCGGGCGATCAGCAACCAGATTTTGCTCACCAACCAATTTGAGCACATCAGCTTCAAACCCACCCAACTGGTTGGCCTGCCCGACTCCGTGCAGGTAGGGCAAACCTACACCTTTCAAATCGTAGGCGACCTCACCATCATAGGCCAGACCAAAGAAGTTACCTTTGAGGCAGAGGCCACACTGGTTTCAGAAAGTGAGTTGACTGGCTTAGCCACCACCACCCTCAAGTATGAAGAGTTTGATGTAAAGATACCCTTCTCCCAAGCCGTACAAGCCGTATCCGATGAAGTGACATTGGAACTGGAATTCTCGGCGAACGCTGGCTAAAAAAACATGACGTAATTACGTCATTGGTCTTTAACGAATTGATCGGGCAATAAATGTAGAGCGATTTTGTAAATCGCTCGGACGATTTACAAAATCGTCCCACACCTATTACCCGATTTATTTCTTAAACTGCGATGACGTAACTACACCATTATCCATCATGGCCCAAACAATCCTTGTCGTAGACGACGAACGCAAATTACGCGAGATGATTCGCACCTATTTAGAGCAGGATGGCTACCGGGTGGTAGAGGCGGCAAACGGCCGTGAAGCCCTCTACGTCGCCCGCTACGAAAAACCCGACCTCATCATCCTCGACGTAATGATGCCCGAAATGGGCGGCTACGACTTCATGCGCACCTACAGCAAAGAAGCCGACACCCCCGTCATCATACTCACCGCCAAAATAGAAGAAGGCGACAAAGTTTTGGGGCTGGAATTGGGTGCCGATGATTACGTCACCAAACCCTTCGGCATCCGCGAACTCATCGCCCGCGTCCGCGCTGTGCTGCGCCGGGGGCAAAAGCCCACCACAACGAACGACCTGCTGCGTGTGGCTGATGTGGTGCTAGATCGCGGCGCACGCATCGTCAAAGTCGGCGAAAAGCAGGTGGACTTAACCCCCTCCGAATTTGAAATTCTCAGCACCCTCATGACCTCACCAGGCCGGGCCTTTTCTCGGCTAGACCTGCTAGAAAACACCACTGGCGATGCCTACGAAGGGTATGAGCGCACCATTGACGTTCACATCCGCAACCTGCGCACCAAAATAGAACCCGATGCCAGCAACCCCCATTACATTCAGACGGTGTATGGCATGGGGTATCGGTTTGTCCAAGAATAATGAATCTGTTATCCGTTATCGGTAATGGGAACACGGAATACCGATAACGGATAACGCCCTACCCATGCGCCCCCTCGCCCTTAAACTCACCCTCGGTTTCCTCCTCGTTGGCATCATCGGGGCCGTGTTGGTGGCGGTGATTACCAGCCAGCGCACCCAGCAGGCTTTTGATCGCTTTATCAACAATCGGGAACAAGAGGAAATTGTAGATTTGCTGGCCGATTATTATGAGCGCACGGGTGGCTGGGACAATCTGAGCCGTTTTATTGACAACAACCGCCGCTTGCGCCCCCATCTGCCCCGTATGGTGGTGGTGGATACGGCTACCGATACGGTGGTTGTGGGTTTAGGCCCAGAAGCAGACGGCCGTCCATACCCCTACAACAATCTCAACGATGGCTTGCCTATCGAAGTCAACGGGCAGCAGGTTGGTTTGGTGCTGCTGGAAGGCAGCGGGGCGCCCCCCGATACCAACCGGTTTGCCCCAGAAGTCGCCTTTTTGCGCACCGTTACCACCTCCACCATTCTCAGCGCCACCATTGCCGGTGTCATCGCCCTGGCGTTGGGCATTTTGCTGGCGCGGACGTTAACACGGCCGTTACAAGAACTCACCGCCGCCACCCAGGTCATGGCCGCTGGTCAACTGGGGCATCAGGTACAGGTACGCTCCCAGGACGAAATCGGCCAGCTTGCCCGCTCCTTCAACCAGATGAGCAGCGATCTGGCCCAGGCCAGCCAGGTGCGCAAGCAGATGACGGCCGATATTGCCCACGACCTGCGCACCCCCCTTACCATTTTGCGCGGCTACATGGAAGGCTTAAAAGATGGAGCGCTAAACGGCTCCCCCAACCTCTACAACATCATGTACGAGGAAGTGACCCTGTTGCAACATCTCGTCGAGGATTTGCGCACCCTTTCTTTGGCAGATGCTGGCGAATTGTCGTTGAACATTCGCGCCGTGGACCCCAAAGCCTTGCTGGAGCGCACGGGCCTGGCTTATGTGATGGAAGCAGAGCAGCGCGGGCTGGCCTTACGCATTGACGCGGCCGATGATTTGCCTTCCGTCATGGTGGATGCAGATCGGATGACGCAGGTGTTTAACAATCTTGTCTCTAATGCCCTGCGCTTTACAACGCAGGGCGAAATTGTGTTGGCGGCCGCGGCGACCAACCAGCACCTCCAGTTTGAAGTACGCGACACGGGCGCGGGTATTTCGCCAGGTGAACTGACCCACATTTTTGACCGCTTTTACCGGGCTGATGAATCGCGCCAGCGCACGGAGGATGGCTCTTCGGGGCTGGGTTTAGCCATTGCTAAGGCAATTGTGGAAGCGCATAAGGGGCAGATTACGGCCGTTTCCACCCCCGGACAAGGCACAACCTTCACTATCACTTTCCCCCTCACCTAACCCTTCGTAAATGGGGGACTGGAGATTACTCAGTCTCCAGTCTCCAGTCTCCAATCTCCAATCTCCAATCTCCAAAACCGCTAAGTTAAACCAGACTATTACTTAGCGTTCTCTAAAATTCATGGCATCCAACAGCTTCTCGTGGCAGAAATGGGCGAGATTATCCGTAGAGGCGTACCCCTGTGGTCGCCCTGGGGGGCAGGCACAAAGCACTGCCCCTATCTGTATGAAGCAAGTGAGGCATATCCCATGAACCGAATTGAAGTGATGGAATTGGTGCGGAGCTACCAGATTGGCAGTTTGAACCGGCGTGAGTTTTTGCAGAGGGCAACGGCCGTTATCGGCAGTGCCCTCGCCGCCAACACCCTCCTCGCAGCCTGTGAGGCCACCCCCAACAACAACCCGCCCCCCGTTGTAGACGAATCCCAACCCGCCGCCGAACCAGGCACAGAAACCGTCGGCGCCCTCACCACAGGCGTTGTCACCTACCCCGGTGTCGAAGGTGAGGAACTGATGGGCTACCTGGCCTACCAAACCAGTGCCGAGCCGCGCCCGGCAGTGATTGTCATTCAGGAGTGGTGGGGGTTGAACGACCACATCAAAGATGTAACGCGCCGCTTTGCCGAAGCCGGTTACGCAGCCCTCGCCCCCGACCTGTATCATGGCGTGGTGACAACAGAGCCGGATGAGGCCCGCAAGCAGGCGATGGAGTTGGGGATGCGCGATGCAGTGGGCGAAATTGGGCAGGCCATTGCCTATTTGCAAGCGCAGGCGTTTGTTGCCGGTGGCACAGGTGTGGTTGGTTTTTGCATGGGCGGTGGCTTGGTGTATCAATCAGCCGCTAATCTCAGCAGTGTAGATGCGGGAGCGGCTTTTTATGGCTCACAACTGACGGCGGCCCAGGCACAGGAAGTCACAGCCCCGATTCTCAGCTTTTTGGGAACGGCCGATTCCATCTCTGTCCCTGGTTTAGAAGCCATGCACGCCATTTTCGACGAAAACGGCATTACCAACCATTACCAGGTTTACGAGGGTGCGCAGCACTCATTCTTTAACGATACCCGTGCCAGCTACGATGAAGCCGCCGCCCAAGATGCCTGGCAGCAGACATTGGACTGGTTTAATCAATATCTTTAGGGGTGTAATTGGGTAATTGAGTGATTACCCAATTACTCAATTACCCTTCCTCCAATTGCTCCAAAAACGGCCGATGCAGCTCATAATGCTCAAAGGTATTGCCAATTACCCAGCCCACAATGGGCGCACCACTATCTTCGCCCGGTGCGTCGGGTTGGTAATGGGAATAGGTCTTTTGCAAATCCTCATCACTAAGCTCGGCTAAAACCGCCATGAGCTGCTGGTGCGAGTCATGGAAAAAGGCGAGGATGTCGGCTAACGGCCGTTCCCGGTTCCGCTCATAAATCATCCCATTAACCGCCTCTTCCCCCTCCTCCCAAAACGTCTCTTCATCTACATTCATGGCCTCCTGACGCACCTGCTTTTGCAGCAAAGCCGCAATACCCGCCTCCCACGCCGCCAAATGCGCCAGATGGTCTTTGGCCGCCCAGCCGTTATCCGTTGTTTGGGTCAACTGCGCCTCACTCAGACGCGCCACCGCCGCTTCCAGTGCCTCTCTCGACTTTTCAATCTTCATTAACAACTCTGTTTTATTCATATGAACCTCTTGCATTTTTATATCAAGCTCGGCTGGCCCCTCGGCCGTTGCCTGATAATATAGAAACTGGGCATAAATAAACAAGCTGGCACTCCAGGTAAGCGGCGCTTCGGAGGTGTACCAGCGGGTGGAAAGATAACGGCCGTCTTCCCCAAACACCTCATGCACCACCCCATCCCGCGCAATCACCTGACTCATCCGCTCTAACAACGTGTGCGCCTCCGCCAGCCGCTCCGTGCGCACCAACGCCGCCACATGCCACGCCCCCAGCCACAACCACGCCGCCGACGTATGGTAATGGGGAATCCCTGCCAGCCGATTTTCAATGGCAATAAAAGCCGAGCCATAGGGCTGATTGGTCACTTGTGTGGGCACAGGCTCAGCCATGCGCCACCACGCCATTGTGTCCAGAATACGCGCCGCCTGGGCCGGAGAAGCCAGCCCCCAGGCCACCGCCAATAAATTACCCGAACTGCTCAAAATATGGGGGAACTGCTGGCTGGTTTCATAAAAACCAAACTCATCAGACCAAAAATGGTTGTTGATAGCCTGTTTAAGGTGGTCGGCTTTGCGGGCGAAGTAGGTCTGATCGGCCGTATAACCATATTTGGCGGCATCAACAGCAAACTCATGCAGAGCCTTCCAGTAAAGCACATTGGTGTAATGGATGATGCCGCTGCGCTTCACCGAATCAGCCCAATCGGTATAAGCCCCCTGGTGCAGCAAGCCATCCACGCCAAGAGCCTGCGACTCCAGCCAGTGCAAACCGCGCTTGAGCGCCGGCCAATGCTGATGAGCAAAGGCTTCATCATTCACCCGCCGCAAATAGTTGAGGGCGGCAATGATGAGCAGGGCGTTGCCATCGAGCGAAATGGTGCGATGTGCTGTCTTGTATTTAGGGCGCAAGGGGGCATGAATAGGCTGTTGCCGTTCAAAAAGGGAGTGGAGATAGCGCTCTGGGATGTTGGTGGAGTGGGCTTTAACCGGGAATTGGCCGTTGGGCCGTTGGAATTGCAGAAAGACTTCTAAGGTTTCTTTAACGACCCGCTCTTCACCCAGGGTCAGCAAGCCAAAGCTGGCAAAGCCGAAGTCGCGGGCCCAGGGTTCGCGGAAGTTGCGCCAGCCTGCGTTGAGAACCAGTTTGCGACGGCCGTTTGGCAGCGGCCGTTCTTCTATCGCTCCCCGCACATTTATGGCGGCAATGTAATAAGCTTGTTCCAGATGATCGGCCGTTTCATCACTGGCTGTCATCAAAGAAGCCAGCAGTGGCTGGCGCAGCAGCCGCCGCCAAAAGCGCACAATCGGCCAAACCAACGTGGTTACAGCCACAATAATCAGGGTAATAAAACCAACCAACAGGAACGGCCGTTTGTTGTTTTGCCTCAGTTCATTCATAATCCATAGTCTACTATGCAGATATTCCCCTAGTTCTATAGGATATGTGCATAACTTTCAAATGGGAGCCACCGATGCACATTGCCCATTATACAAATACCTATCTACCCGTCGTCAGCGGTGTCGTCCGCTCAATTAGCACCTTTCGCAAAGCCCTCACCGAATTAGGCCACAACGTCTTCATCTTCTCCCAACACGCCAGCGACTATGAAGACGAAGACCCCTTCATTTTTCGTTATCCAGCTTTTGAACTGCCCATCCACAACAACTTTCCCATCACCATCCCCATGTCCAGCCACATAGATTGGCTGCTGCCCACCCTCAAGCTAGATGTCATTCACGCCCATCACCCCTTTTTGCTGGGGCAAACGGCCGCTAACAAAGCCGACGAACTCAACCTGCCCTTTGTCTTCACCTTCCACACCCGTTATCGTGATTACAGCCACTATGTATCCCTCAACCAAAACATCGTCAAAGAAGTCATAGACCGCTGGCTGGGTGTCTACATGCAGCAGTGCCAGCACATCGTTGTGCCCTCCAACAGCATCCGCGATCTCCTGGCCGAGCTGTATGGCCTTCACGAGCGCGTCACCGTCATCCCCACCGGCATCAATTTAGCCCCCTACAGCCAACCGACAGACAGAGAACAGTTTCGCCAACAAAAAGGCTGGCAAAATGATCGCGTCCTGATTTCGGCCGGCCGCCTCGCCAAAGAAAAAAGTTGGGACTTGCTCATCGAAGCCGCCGCCAAAGTCATCCAACACATCCCCAACACACGCCTGGTCATTCTGGGCGAGGGCGAAGAGCGCGAAGCCTTGCAAAAACTGGTGCAGAAGTTGGGTGTCAGCGAGCGGATAGAATTACCGGGGGCCGTCCCCTTCACGGCCATCCCCCAGCATCTCTTCGCCGCCGATCTGTTCTGTTTCGCCTCCGTCACCGAGACGCAGGGGCTGGTGACGCTGGAGGCGATGGCCGCCAACCTGCCGGTGGTGGCGGTTGCCGCCAGCGGCACATCGGATGTAATTGACCATGAGGTGGAAGGGCTGTTAACAGAGCAAAACGCCGACGATCTGGCCCAGGCCATTATTCGGGTTTTGCAGGATGATGATTTATGTGAGGTTTTGCGCACGGCGGCACTGGCTAAGGCCCAAACTTATGATATTAAACGGCAGGCGGAGCGGTTAACGGCCGTTTATCACCAGGCCATCGCCGACAAAAAAGCCGACCAGTTCGTCCAGGTAGACAAACAAAAACCCCTGCTAAACGGCCGTTGGTACGAACTGCTGGGCCTCGAAGAAAACCCCTTCCACACCATCCCCCAACAGATCAACGAACTGGTGCGCCGCCCCTAACAAAAATCACTCAATTACCCATCAAAAGCGGCAGCTTTTGGGGCAGCACTTCATAAAACAGCTCTTGCACGGCACCAGACACAATCTCGCCATCGGCGTGCATTGGCGTGGGCGTTTCCGCCCGCACTCTCAGCCAGGTAGCGTGAACCTCATGCACCGCCGGATGCTCCACATAATTGCCCACATCCGGCTTCATCGTGCGCGGCAGCACCCGCAAAATCTGCAAACGGGTGGGAATATGCCCATACACAAAGGTCAAGCGGCCATCAAAGGGATCAGCGTGAGGCACAGTATAGAAAATACCGCCTGTGCGTGGCGCATTGCCAATGGAAACCAGCGTCACCGGGCCGTTGTATTCCCCATCATCCCATTGCAAGTGCATCCGCCACTGTGGGTTCTGCATGATGCCCCACAGGGTGGCCGACAGGTAGCGGAAGATGCCCTTGGCCCAGGTCATGCGGTTTTGGATGGCGGAGATGTGTGATTCCAACCCCAGACCTGCGTTGTTGTGGAAAACACGGCCGTTTACCCGCCCCATGTCCAGCCGCCGCACCGTTCCCCTGGCAATCACCTGGGCCGCGGCGGCCAAGTCTGTCGGCATTCCCAAATTCTCAATCAGATCATTGGCCGTGCCCATAGGCATTACCCCAAACGTCGGCCACGCATCATCGCCAGCGGCAGCGGCTATGCCGTTTAGCACCTCACTCAGCAAGCCATCCCCCCCTGCGGCAATGATGGGGTTACAACCTTGCGCCACAGCTTGTTGGGCTAATTCGGTGGCGTGAGACGGCCGTTCTGTCAACACCAACTCATACGCCACCCCTGCTGCCGCCAATGCCGCCTTCATCTCCTCCAGCCGCTTCAGCGCCGCGCCGCGCCCCGAAAACGGGTTCAAAATCACCTTTGCCGTCATAATTGTTTGCACCCCTACAAATTATTCATAGTATAGCGGGGTAATTTGGTAATTGGGTAATTGAGTAATTCGGTAATCACAATGTTAGATCATCAATCTCTAGTCTCTAGTCTCCAATCTCCAATCTCCATCCTCAACACGCCTGTCCACCCCGTCACCATGGCCCACACCATCGCCCTGGCGCAGCAGTTCATGGCCGAAGCCCGCCTGCACCAAATTGCCACCACCAATCCCGAATTTGTGATGGCGGCGCAGCAGGATGAAGCCTTCCGGCAGGTGTTGTGGCAGGCAGATTTGTGTATACCTGATGGCGTGGGGCTGGTGTATGCGGCGCGGTGGTTGGGACGGCCGTTACCCCAGCGCGTCCCCGGCTCCGAACTCATCTACCATCTGGCGGCATTGGCGGCGCAAAATGGTTGGAAACTATTTCTACTGGGTGCTGCGCCGGGGGTGGCGGAGGAAGCGGCCGTTATCCTCCAACAAAAATATCCCGGCCTTCTCATCGCTGGCACCTTCGCTGGCTCGCCCGACCCCGCCGCCAACGAAACCATCGTCCAGCACATCAACGACAGCCAGGCCGACATGCTCTTTGTGGCCTACGGCGCCCCGCGCCAGGACAAATGGATCGCCCGCAACAAGGAGGCATTACCAACGGTGCGGCTGGCCCTGGGCGTGGGCGGCGCACTCGATTTCGTCACAGGCCGCGCCATCCGCGCCCCGCGCTGGCTGCAAAATCTGGGGCTGGAATGGCTCTACCGGCTGCTCCGCGAACCCTGGCGCTGGCGGCGAATGCTGGCCTTACCCCGGTTTGCTTTGCAGGTGTTGTGGAGAGGCAGGGGAGCAGAGGGGCAGGGGATCAAGGGGGATTAGATCAGTCAGTTGGGCCACCACTATCTACCCACCATTGATAAAGAGGGTTAGCCTGACGAGGTAAATAAGTTGCACGTTTGCGAATAGCTACTAGTGCTTAGTTAAGAAAAATTTTACACTATCAAAGAAGAGCGTACAATTACGCTCATGAGTAAACATAGAAAAATAACCTTAACAACCGAAGAAAGAACAAGTTTAACCAGCATCATCAGAAGTGGGCAAACGGCGGCTCGTACCCAAACACGAGCACGCATCCTCTTGCTAACAGATTACAGTCAAGGGGAGCATTGGACAAATGACAGGATAGCTGAGGCCATGCAGGTGAGTAAGAAAACAGTGGCTAATATTAGGAAACGCTACTTGGATGAAGGGATGGAAGCCACCTTATATGACAAACCTCGGTCAGGGTCTCCCCCAAAACTAACAGGGGAGGTAGAAGCGCAATTAACGCTTTTGGCCTGTAGCGACCCACCAGAGGGAGTGAGTAAGTGGACAATGAGATTGTTAGCCGAGCAGCTGGTAGAACTAGAAGTCATAGAGAGCATTAGCCACGTAGCCGTCTGGGAACGGTTAAAAAAAACGACCTCAAGCCATGGCGAGTGAAAAGCTGGTGTATCGGTAAACCCTCAGCCCAGTACGTGGCTAAGATGGAAGATGTTTTGGAAGTGTATCAACGACCTTTTGACCCCAAGCGACCCCAAGTTTGCCTGGATGAACAAAGTGTGACCTTGCATGAAACGCCTCGGGGCCATTTACCGATGACCCCTGGTGAGGTAGTTCGTCAGGATTATCAGTACACACGTAACGGGACTGTCAACCTTTTTATCAAGGTACAACCTTTGACAGGCTGGCGCAGGGTTCATGTCACCAACCGACGCACAAGTCTGGATATGGCTCAAGAGCTACGCCTTTTGGTGGATGAGGACTTTCCTGAGGCGGAGAAGATTGTCCTTATCACCGACAATCTCAATACTCACTCCCCTGCCTGCCTTTATGCAGCCTTCCCCCCTCAAGAAGCCAGACGCATTGCGGCCAAGTTAGAATGGCATTACACGCCTGAACACGGCTCTTGGCTTAATGTGGCCGAATGTGAACTTTCCGTTCTCACCCGTCAATGTCTTAATCGTCGCTTGCCGAACAAGGAGACTGTCGCTCAGGAAGTTGCCGCTTGGCAGCTTCGGCGCAATTCCCTACAGGCTAAGATTCATTGGCAATTCACGGCTGAGGATGCTCGTATCAAACTGAGAAAACTTTATCCGGTTGTTAAAGAACAATGAACGACGATTTTGGCTATTTTGTAGCCCTACATATTGTGTAAAAATTAACTTAACTAAGCACTAGCATCTCTCTGATTATCACATCTTCCATCTTTTCAGTTTCTACCCAATGTTTAACCAATTGAAGTGAATAGATCAATTCAATATTGTTACCTGTTTCCCGAATAATGCGACGAGCCTTACGATCATCAATAGCAATCGCCCAATCTCGATGAATAGCAATTGCCCCTGTTTGTGATTCCCCTTCATCACGAATCTTACTCGATAACAAAACATGGAGGTTGGACTCAGTTTCCCCTTTAATTGAGACGAGAGTCAAAAGCCCTGCATCTACTAACGGCTGCAATTGAACAGGCTGTTTCTCCATTTTCCCATTTACATCCTCTTTAATCCAAAGGGCTTCCCTATTAAAAACATAAGCCGCCACCGTAATAGATTGCGGTACGCTCCGCAATATCTCTGCCATATGAGCGGTGGCATACAAGTTTACAAGGCAGCTTGCGTCAAGGATGATCACGTTTTTCGTTATGGATAAAGCCATTGGTGACACCCTTATATGCTTACCAACTCCATCACATCTTCATCAATCGCATAATCTGTTTCCGATTCACGTTCATGTGTCAGCAAGATTTCACGGGCTTCAAGTCTGTCCACCTGTAAATAATTGGCTAATTCACCTTCCGTTATCTGTTCCTCTTCATAAGCTTGAACAGCCAATTTAATATATCGTTCGGGTAATTTTTCGGTAGGTTCGGGGTAAGGCTCAATATTCAATTTTTGAGCAGCTTCTTCTACATGGAATTTTCGCTCTTGCAGCTTTTCCCAAACACCAGTGGGGATTAGCCGCATGTCCTCTAAACGTATTAAAAGAGCCTTAAATGATACACCGTAGTAATAGGCTAGTTTAACCAGATCAGCAGGTGTAATTTTGCCTTGTGCTTGATATAAAGCACTGAATCGTCGAGAAAGATCACTTGTGGGCATTAAAAAGTATCGAGCAAACAGATCAGCAAATCGCTCACTTTCAGGCTTACGCTGATATTGGTCTTCAAATGAAATGGTAGGGCTGGTGCGGTGAGCCAGGAAGTGTGCATAGGCATGGGCTAATGACCAGCGGCAACGGCCCTTATGGCTTGGCCCATCATGTAGCTTGTTAATGGCAATACACCCGCCTAATTGAGGCGTGTAAAAATATATTTCCGAAAAGACATTTGAAGGCTGGAGATCAAGATAAAAGATGCGGATGCCGACATCTTTTTCCAAAAGATCGCGCAAGATGGGGATAGGTGCATCGCCCAATCCTAAGCGATTCCTTTCGGCAATAGCCAAGCTTTCCGCTGCTTGCTCTGTTCTCAAACGATTCGAGTATTGAAAGGGCAAGGGGTAATTATTCGCAAGTGGCTGGTCTACTATTAACTCTAGTTCTAAGTAATTCGCGGCTAATTCCAGTAAGGAATCAATGGCAGGTGAGATACGCTGCAAATCTTCTTCTGTGGTATTCAACGTGCTGCGAAACTGAACCTGTGAAATTTCTATATCAGGGCGACTGTGAACAAAATCGCTCACAGTACGCCCATATATCTCTGCCAATTGGATCAATTCGCTTGACTTAATTTTCCGTTCACCCTTTTCAATGGCAGTCATTGTGGTACGTGACAGGCCAAGAGCGTGAGCCGCGTCAGCCTGGGTTAACCCTTGTCGCTTGCGGGCCTTTTGCAATCTCTCACCAAGCATCTCTAAATCTACATTACTTAAAGCGTCCTGAGTTATCATCCTTCCTCCTCTGGTGGGGAACCACAATCATGTTTAGGAACGAAGATTAATAGGGCTAACGCAGTTGCTGTGGCCGGCCACAGCCCTACAAGTGCGTAACTCCTAAGTCAATTAAAGCAAGAATAAATCCAAGCCTGACATTTGTCAACGACAGGAACGGGAAACTCAATACGATGTCAGTATGTCAGGAAAGTGGGGCAGAAGCTTAGGGTTCGCGGAAAGATAATTTCTCAGTTTGGTAGGGAGTAGAGATTGGAGAGTAGAGACTTCCCCAATCTCCAATCTCCAGTCCCCAAAAGTCAACCTTGTTTTTGATCGAATTCTTAGGGGTAAGCCACGCCGATGATGGTTGTGGTTTGCCAGTTGACGGTTTGGTTGAGGAGTTGGCGTTCGTAGAGGGTGGCGATGGGTGTGAGATCGGCCGTTTTTACCCCACCCCGCTGTAAATGCTGCGCATAACTGGGCTTGTCCTCGTTGTCACTGTGGAACCAGCGGGCGAGCTGATCGGCCGTTATACGCCGCGCCTCTGCCTGTTTTTCCACCTGCACTTGCACCTGCCAACCCGCCGATTCAAAAGCGGCCGTTAAATCCGCCTCATCCCAATTGACCAAAGGATCATCAGAGTTGGTATAGATGGCCTCCTCCGCCTGGGCTACTTGTGCCGCCAAATCCGCATCCAGGCGTGACCAATCCACCAGCTTGTACAGCCGTTGGGTGTGGCGCGGAATGGTTTGGCTGAAGGTGAAACGGCCGTCCACCGCCACCCAATCACGCAAAACCGCCAACAGCCCACTGCGCTCAACCGATGTGGGGAAAGGATTGCGCCCCAAAACGCGGTCAAAACGGATGGCCGCTTCATCACGGAGCGTGAGCAGATAGGCCAATTCAGCCAGTACGCCTTGCAGGATAATCGGCCGTTCCAACTCTGGCAGCCGCTCTGCTTGCTGGCGCAAAGCCGTTGCCGCCGTCACGTCGGCGGTAAGGGCATAAACACGGCCCTCTGGGGCCTGGCGCACCGCCTCCCACGTCAGCAGCCCACTGCCCGCATTCAAGTCCAGCACCAGGTGATGCCGCTGCATCCCTGCCAGGGCAAACAGCCTGTCCCGCATCTCCCCCAAAGTGCGCCCGCTGTTGGCAATCACCCGCTGCAACCAGGCATCTCGTGCTTTGTCAATAGGGCTTGTCGTCAACACTTCCCCAATCTCCAATCTCCAATCTCCAGTCTCTAACATCGCCGCCAACTGCGCCTCGCGCCGCCGCGCCACCTGCACGGCAATGCCCGCTTCGTAGCCCTGGTCGCTGGGTTCATAAAACATCTTGCCCTGCAAAGCGGCGGGCAGATATTGCTGCGCCACCCAATGATCCTGGTAGGCGTGGGGATAGAGGTAGCCCTTACCATGCCCAAAGCCTTCTTTGTCGCGGTTGGCATCACGCAGGTGATTGGGCACTTCGGACTCGGCTTCGCTTTCAACGGCCGTTAACGCATCAAAAAAAGCCATCACCGAATTCGACTTGGGGCATGTCGCCAGATACAGAGCCGCCTGTCCCAGGGGAAAACGCCCCTCCGGCATCCCAATCCGCTCAAAGGCTTCCCAGCAGCTGTTCACCACCGTAATGGCCTTAGGATCGGCCAGCCCCACGTCTTCGCCAGCCAAAATCGCCATGCGGCGGAAGATAAAGCGCGGGTCTTCCCCAGCGTAAATCATCTTCGCCAGCCAATACAAAGCCGCATCGGGGTCGGAGCCGCGCAGGCTTTTGATGAAGGCCGAGATGGTGTCATAGTGGGTGTCGCCATCCTTATCATACAGCACGGCGCGGCGTT
>JACKBT010000059.1 GCA_020634415.1 Ardenticatenaceae bacterium | reverse complement strand
CCGGCAAGTGTGGCGCAGGTGGTGCGCGGCCAGGCGGCATCGGCTGGTGTGCGACAGGGACGGGCGCGGCTCATTCATACATTGGCTGATGCGGGTAAGCTGCAACCGGGTGAGGTGCTGATTACGAAGGCGGCTACACCGCCGTGGACACCGCTGTTTGGGGTGGCAACGGCCGTTGTCACCGATACTGGCGGCATATTGAGCCACTGTGCCGTCATCGCTCGTGAATATGGTATTCCGGCCGTCGTCGGCACGGGGCAAGCCACCCACATTTTCCGCACAGGACAATTGTTGGAAGTGAATGGCACGACGGGAACGGTTCGCATTATTAACTAGCCCAGACCTGTCATAGCATTTTAACTTGCCTTTCGCTTAAAAAATTCGGCTAAACCGAAATAGGTTCAAAAAGAGCTACGTGGTTTGCGATTCTTGGGCTGGGAAATGCGTTTCCAATAGCGACGGAAGAGGTCACGATGCCAGCGAAGCAGGGTTTGAGGTTGGATCAAATGGAGGGCTTTATCCCAATATTTTGTCAATGTTGAGAAGAATACCAATCTAAAACGATCGCCATTGGTGAATTTCGGCCGTTTTACTTGTCGTTTGAGAACAATGATCTGTTGACGCAGAATGGCATTTTCGGCTACCAGGTTTTTTTGCTTCTGGTCATGTCTGAGGCTGCGTCAACGACCAAAGAGACAGTTGTAGGCTTCGTCCATTTTTTGCTCGCTTCCTTGACGTGAGTAAAGACAGATTTGCAGACATTCCAGATTTGAGAAAACATAATGGATACATTTTCGTCGAGTGTATAACCGTGAATGAGTTATGTAACCACCACAGGCCGTTTAGGTTTTGCTGCCTACTCGAAATGCAGGTCGATTATTTGCAACACAACCGAATTATCCATCATTGTGATGAGTATTGTAAAAGCAAATATATTTTATAGCATAATACAGAATTATTTTGTATAATATACGCATGAAATTGTCGGATTACGCCAAATCAATCGGCATCTCCTATCGCGCTGCCTGGAACCACTTCAAAGCTGGCAAAATCCCCGGAGCCTATCAACTAGCAACGGGAACCATCATTGTGCCTGATACGCTCCAGGCTGAAAGGGAGCAACGAACAGTCGTCTACACCCGGGTCTCCTCCAGCGAAAACCGAAATAACCTCGACAGCCAGGCTGAGCGAGTGGCCGCCTATTGCGCGGCCAGAGGGTACACGGTTGAAAAGGTCGTCAAAGAGGTCGGCAGCGGAGTCAACGACCAACGGCCGAAATTCCAAGGGCTGCTGGCAGATAAAACAGTAACTCGCATCGTGGTTGAACATCGAGACCGAGCCACCCGGTTTGGTTTTCATTACCTGCACACTCTGCTGGAAAACGAGGGACGACGCATCGAAGTCATCAACGAGAGTGGTGGGGACAAAGAGGAGCTGATACAGGACTTGATAGCCATCATCACCTCTTTTGTGGCTGGCTACTACGGGCAGCGTCGGGCCAGACGCAAGACAGAAGCGATCATCAAGGAGTTACAGGATGACAACGGTCACGCTGGTTGAGCAGCACCCCATCCGAGAGAACGACCCCCGCTTTGAGGTTATTGACGCAGCCGCCTTCGCGGCCAAGAATCTGTACAACAAAGGGCTGTACGAGGTGCGGCAGGCGTTTATCCACCGGGGAGAGTACATCCCCTTTGCCCGACTCTATCACTTGCTGAAGCAATCAGAGGAATACTGTGCCCTACCGCGCAAGGTGTCGCAGTTGGTGCTGAAGCAGCTCGACCAAAACTGGCAGTCATTCTTTGCCGCCATCAAGGATTGGCACGCGCATCCAGAGCGGTACCTGGGTCGGCCGAAACTGCCTGGCTACAAACCCAAACAAGCTGGCCGGTTTCTGCTCAGCTACAACACCCAGGCTATCAACCGGCGGCGGCTCAAACAGGGGGTGGTGGCACCCTCCGGTTTGGGGATAGCCCTCAGGACGGACAAGGAAAATGTGAAGCAGGTGCGCATCGTGCCGCGCCAGGGCCATTATGTGGGGGTGGTGGTCTACGAACAGGAACCGGAAGAGAACGACCTGGACCGCAGCTTGCTGGCTGGGGTAGATTTGGGAATTGATAATTTGATGACGGTAACTTCAAACCGAGTGGGCTTTGTGCCCTTGGCGGTTAACGGCCGATCGTTGAAGTCCATCAACCCGTTCTACAATAAGCGCAAGGCTCATTTGCAGTCGATGGTTGGGAGCCAAACCAGCCAACGCCTCATTCGGTTGACGAACAAACGGAACCGGAAAGTGAAGCACAGCCTGCATCTGGCGACCAGACGGGTGATTGACCATTTGGTGGACAACCGCATCGGTGTCCTGGTCATCGGCTACAATCCAGAGTGGAAGCAGCGGGTCAACATCGGTCGAGCCAACAACCAGAAGTTTGTGGCCATTCCTCATGCCCAGGTGGTACAAATGCTGACTTACAAAGCTCATTTGGCGGGTATTGAGGTGGTGTTACAGGAAGAGTCCTACACCAGCAAGTCCAGTTTCCTGGATAGTGAGTTGCCTCAGAAACAGCTCTCGTATGTGGGTCGTCGCGTGCAGCGCGGTCTCTTCAGAGCTGGTGATGGCACTTTTATCAACGCTGATGTCAACGGTGCTTACAACATTATTGTCAAAGCATTCCCCAATGCCTTTGAGGGGATAGAGGGTGTTGTCGTTCACCCAGTAAGATGGGAAGTCTTACAAACGGAATAATTTTCTATTCATTTCGGAACTATCACCAAATATCTTGTGATATTAATCAAGAAGATATATACTAATGGTATATATGATGACTTGAGGTGTATTATGGAAACAGCAAAGATTTTCATGAATGGACGAAGCCAAGCCATTCGCCTGCCTAAGAAATATCGCTTTGAAGGCAGCGAGGTGTATATAAAAAAGGTAGGGGATGTGGTGATGCTCATCCCCTATCATGCGCCCTGGGAGATGCTGGAGGAGAGTTTAGATATGTTCTCAGATGATTTCATGGAATCGAGAAATCAACCTGAGTTGCAAGAAAGAGAGGACTTGTTTGAATGAAGTATATGCTAGACACCAATATTTGCATCTACTTGATCAAACGTAAACCAGCTCAGGTACTGAAGAAATTTCAAATCTATGACTTAGGGGATATTTGTGTTTCCTCGATTACTGTAGCTGAATTACAATATGGCGTCGAAAAAAGCCAGCACCCAAAACAAAACCAGACAGCTCTGGATTTATTTCTTTCGCCACTAATAATTGTGGATTTTGACACATCCGCAGCTCAACATTATGGTCAGATTCGAGCCAACCTGGAAAGTCTGGGAACACCAATTGGAGTGTATGATCTTCTAATAGCTGGTCATGCTCAAAGTTTGGGAATTACTTTGGTGACGAATAACACACGTGAATTTACAAGAGTACCCAAGTTAAGTATAGAGAATTGGGGGTAGTGCCATAAAACAGGTGGGATAATAGCAACCGAAACCTGACCGAGAGGAAAAACAACCAAAAGTAGAATTTGCTGGAAAACTCCCCTAAAATTTCGCCCTCCTAAACAGAAGTAACCTAGAGAAAGGCGCATGTTCCCCGAATTAAACAACTGGTGGTTCAAACCGAAATGATGGATAATTCAAAACGACTCAGATCAAGTGCAATCAGCGTGGTTTCTCAATTTTCAGCCAGCTCAGACGCAGAGATAGCCCTAATTTCTGCTCAAATCTGAGCTATCGGCAACCCTTCATAGCCGGGAAGGGGTCTAACCACACCCCTTCCGGTACAGGCAGTTGTAGGAGGTCCCGCACCGACCAGCGACGGTTGACCAAGTTAGCCGCCATAGCTGGGGTGCGGTAACGGCGTTTACTAGGGCCGCGGATAGGGATAGTCAGGGATTGATGCGGTCGGCAGAAATGATAGTAGGCCAAACCCCAGTGAATATGAAGCGTAAGATGATATTTGTCATAGGCCATCGACCAGGTACGACGGGAGAGAGGGGCAATTAACTCACGCAAGGTCAAATTCGCCCGTTCTACAAAAGCGGTTTGTACTTTGCCCGTGAAAGCCAGAGCTTGCAAGCCAGTGCGAATCAAGTAGCGACTACCCAGACGAATGATGCTATAGAGAAAGGAAACCTGGCGACCCTGGCGGCGTTTACGCAATTGAGCATAAAGCAAACGAACATCAGGCAGCCAATGATACTTTCTGGCACGAAGTGGTTTATGCCAGGTGCCGAAATGAGCCGTGATAGCGTAGAAGTATTGGTTGAGGCCATCACTGGTAAAGATAGGCAAACAGTCTGGGATTAATCGCTGCCAGACTTGATGGAGTAGGTGCTGAGCATCGGCGGTCGAGCGACGACCCAGATGGAAAGCCAAGAAAAGCTTGCTCTTGGCCGCCACCGCCGTCCAAAGCCAGATGCGTTCAGCCTCAAGTTTGACTTTGGTGACCAGTTCATCCAACTGAAGATGGCCTACTTGGACAGCTTGATGGAACAGTTGCTGATGCAACCGTTGACTGTGCTGACCGCAGCGCATCAACCAGCGGCTAATAGTGGGGTGGTGATTTTCAAAGATGCGCACACAGGCGGAGATGTCTACCCCTTCAGACAGAGCGGTCATAACCATGGTGACATGAGCCAGTGGTGTTTTGAGGTAGTAGAGAGGGGTACCATATCTACTGGTGCGACAGCCACCGCAGGCCTGACATTTCCAGTAGCGAATCTTTTGATTACCACGACGGCCGTTGCTCACCAGCACATGAATCCGGGCATCAGCGATGGCGAAGTAATCACACCTAAGATTGAGACAAGCGTAGCTGTTGGAGTCAATGGTTTTGGGGCGACCACGCGGGCTTTTGCGTTCACGCCAGGGCACAACCTCAGGTTTAGGGCGAGATGGCAGTAGCGAGAGTAGTTGGTTACAGGCTGGACAGTCATCAGGAGACTTGGGTTTGAGTTGGCGTGGCCCACGCCGCTGGCGAAAATAGTCTTGGAGCCAGCGACGAAGGCGACGGCCGTATTGGAGCCAGAGATAGAAAAGGGTATAAAGAAGGAGGAAAAGGAGAATTTCGAGGAATGTGAGGTTGAACTTCATGGGCTGATCCAGTATTATCTCGATAATGAAGTTGAGATTTTACCGAATCAGCCTTCATTTTCATTCCAAGTGCTATTGGTTGGAGAAGACATGATTTATCCATCATTTCCAATGTAACTATCGTGCTGGATTTTCTGACAGATGACACAAAGGCGAACTTGAGATGGCAGGGCTTCTAGCCGCTGCCAGATGCCCAGGCGAGACTCATCGCCAACGGCTGGTTTTGGCGTTTGAGAGCAAAGCGCACCCGATATCCCCTCAATTTCATGGATGAGGTGGGCAATGGCGTGGGGCTTACCCTGATCGAAGCGAATGAGATAGCTCACCAGGTCATTGTAACCCAGTTCCTACTATCGGTATTCGGTAATCCATTGTCTATTGTCAATAGTAGCGTTCGACTAGTGAAACATGATATAGATGTTATGGATGCGGCAACGTTGATTCCCAATCTTCTACTATCAGCCCTGAAATACGACTAAACTCACGGAGATTATGGGTAACTAGTGTACATTCATGCACGAGTGCGATAGCAGCAATTTGCACATCGTAAGGGCCAATTGGTGTGCCTAATTGGGCTAGTTGTGAACGAATAAGTCCTGCCATTGCGGCAGCGGTGTCATCGAAAGGTAATGAACGATAGGGGGCTAAAAACTGCCGCTGAATTTCCAGAGAACGTGTTGGATTTTGGCTGCGATATGAACCATAAATAAGTTCCGATTTCACGATGGAGCAGACCACAATATCGGCAGGTCGTCGTTTTTTGATCTGGCTTAATACTCCGGGTGAACGGCCGTTGAGGAATCGAATACACACATTGGTATCCAATAGATAGGTCATGTCATTGATTCTCGCTCTTCAATCTCAATAGGCTCAGAACGAGTGAGTGGATCATCAGCCATGGCCCCATAGGTTTGGGCAAAATAGGCTTCAGGCCAGGTCTCTTGCTGTTCTGCTAGGGCTAATAACCGTTCATAAGCCTTGTATTCAAGCATGACTGCTGTGGGACGGCCATGTTGCGTGATGTAGACGACATCACCCTCTTCTTGAATATCACGGATGATGGCACTTGTCATGCGGCGGAAATCGGTGACAGGCATAATTTTTGTACGCATGCTTAATCCTTTTTGTATTAAATTCGATACATAATTAGGTGCATTATAGATGATTTCTTCCCTAAAATAAAGGAACAGCCTTTCCGCTTTTCTGGGTGGTTCAAAAAGAAATGATGGATAATTCCAAGCGACTCAGATCGAGTGCAATCAGCGAGATTCATCAATTTTCAGCCAGATCAAACGCAGAAATAATGCTATTTTCCGCTTGAATTTGAACTATCGGCAACCCTTCATAGCCGGAAAAGGGTCTAACCAGACCCCTTCCGGCACGGGTAGTTGAAGTAAGTCACGCACCGACCAGCGACGGTTGACCAAGTTAGCCGCCATAGCTGGAGTGCGGTAACGGCGTTTACTGGGGCCGCGGATAGGAATGGTCAGTGACTGATGCGGCCGACAAAAATGATAGTAGGCCAAACCCCAATGAATGTGAAGACCAAGGTGGTAGACATCAGGTAATGGTTAACACTCAACTGATGACCCTCAAATTGTATTCATGCAGATAGAGTTTGAGAGCAATTTCATGAAATTCATCCGATTTGGAAAAAGAGAGACTCTTCCGTACAAAGCGTGCCAAGCGTTGACGCAAGGTGTTATTCCAGCGTTCAACGTGAGCCGTTTGACCACTTTCTTTGCCAACCGATTGATGCTCTTTAGCCAAAGTGCCGAAAACAGTGGCATAGGTCTCCCAGAAGTCGCTGAAGGTCTGACAGTGACGGTAAGCCCGGGGAATCCGTTGCCACAAACGCCAGCAACTTTCCTCACTACGGTCACCAATAAAGTAGGCAACCACTTGGCGAGTGCGACGACAGAGGGCAATCCAAATCCACCGTTTGTTGCCCTTATGCAAGACAAATGACCAGAGTTCATCCAGTTCCAAAACATCATCTCCTTTACTGGTCACTAAGGTCTGAGCAATGGGTGGTAGAGTCTGGGCTTTTTTTTAACCATTTGGCTACTGTTTGCCGAGCCACGCCAAAGGTTCTGGCCAAACCTCGTAGGCTTGACCTTTCATGATAAGCTCGCAGAATTTCTGCTTGCCGTTCTGGGGAGTATTTCACCTCTGGCTCAAGTGTGCCATAAGCACCACAGCTATGGCAGTGAAATTTCTGCTTGCCTTTTGGTGTGCAGCCGTTTTTGACAATATCAAGGCTGCCGCATCGGGTACATTCAAAAGTGACTGTCATGGTTATCATTCCCTGATTCTACTTCCATCAGTCACACATTTACCACTACCGAACTTCATGGGCTGATCCAGTATCATCTCAGTGGTAAAGTCAAGATTTTACCGAATCAGCCTTCATTTTTCATCTCAGATGCTATTGGCTGAGAAGATGTGATTTATCCATCATTTCCAATGTCACTACCAGGGGATCTTGAACAATCCAATAATCAGCTCTCTGCCCAGCGCAAAACCGCTTACCGACGCAGTATCCGGACAATGCGGTTGTAGATGATGGTGGCAACGGCCGTTGCCTTGCCACCCACGATATTCGCCGTCCCCCAGGTATCGCCGCCGGTTGTGTTTACAAACTGAACCACGACTGTGTCAATATCTTCATAATAGCGGGCGATGCTGTGATACCCAGGCACCCAGCCCTCATGCCCATATTCGTAAATGGAGGTGTAAATGGCCTGCTCATCGTCGTTGAGCAAAGTGCCATCATTTAAGGCACGCAGGAATATGCCCACATCCTCGGCCGTAGCGATCATCGATCCGCCAGGAATGACGTGATCCAACTGCCGGAGATCGTCGTCATATTCATACCAATACCCGCTGACAACATCGTCGTACTCTACCTGGCTGAGCAAACTGAACGTATGCGTTAGCCCAAGCGGGGCCAATATTTCGTCCTCGATGTATTGATGGTGGCTGTAGCCCAACGTGTTGTCCAGAATACGGCCGATTAACAAATAATTCGTGTTGGAGTAACTGGTGCGGGCATCTGGCGCAAAATCGGCGGGTTTGTCCAGGACCAGTGCCAGCGCCTCGTTGCTATCTGTCTGCGGCGCGAACCAATCCCACCCAGCAGCATCGGTGAAGTTGGGAATGCCGCTGCGGTGCTGCACCATCATGCGCAGTGTAATCTGGTCGGCATTTTCGATTCTGTCAGCCAGGTCTGGTAGGTAGTCGGCGAGGGTTTTATCGAGGGAGAGACGGCCGTTGCTGGTGAGTTTGGCAACGGCCGTTGCCATATACAGCTTGCTAATGCTGCCAATTCTGAACAAGGCGTGTGGATCGGCTGGTTGTTGGGTCTCTTTGTTTTCCAGGCCAGCCGCATAAAATTGGGGTGTCTCCCCTGCCTGATCAACATAGACGATGATGCCATCCAGCCCATCATCAATCGCCTCATCCACTTGCGCCTGCACCGTGTCGGGCAGGGGGGCTATCCAGGCAGGCACCAAGTCGAGGGGGGCAACAACAATGACGATGATAATGGCCACGAGGGGCATGACGATTCTGAGAATGCGCAAGGCACGACGCTTATTGGGGTTTTCCATGACTTTTCCAATCCTTTCTATCGTTTAAGACTCTTGGAGATTTCGGGAGCGATGATGGGGTGCGCGTGAGGCGTGATTTGCTTCTTTTCGCGCCTCACGTCTCACGGCAAGATTTATTTTCGAACGTTTCCGTCTCTCGTTTTCTTATTCCTCAACAGCCAGCAGCGGGAGCACTGGATTGAGCATCTCTGCCTGACTTTGTTCGGGGCCGACTGCATCGGTGTTATAAAGCATCACCATGACCGTGTCGTACTCAGGCGCATAATTGAGCACTGAGCGAAAACCGGCAATCCCGCCTGCATGCCCCATGGTGTTGTTCTGGAGCATGATGCCCAGACCGTAAGCGCTGCCGGGGGCGGGGGTTGTCATCGCCGCCACCGTTTCTGGGTTGTCAAACAACGCCCCACCGAACAAACCGCGAGCGAAGGCGATCAGGTCCGGCGCGGTGGAAACCAGGCCGCCTGCCGACCAGCCCACCGATTCATGCAGTTCCGTGACGTCGGTCAGGGTGTCGCCAGAGGCGGTGTAGCCGTGAACCACATCCGCCAGCGGCGCTTCGTAGCAATCCAGGAAGGTGGCTGTCATGCCCAGGGGTTCGTAGATGTTTGTGCGATAGGCTGCGGCGAGGGGCATCTCCGCCGCCGTTTCGATGATCATGCCCAGCAGCGTGTAGTTGGTGTTGCTGTAGCGCCACTGGGTTCCCGGCTCGAACTGGGCCTCTTTGCCGTAAACGTAGCGGGCCAGCGTGTCGTTGGGGTCCCGTTCAACACAGTCCAGCGTCACGTTGCCGGTAGCTTCATCCACCACCATTTCGGTGAAGATATCCGCATAGTAAGATTCGTGTTCGACCACGTTAAACAGGCCAGAGGTGTGCGTCAGCAGGTGGCGCAGCGTGATCTGGTCGCCATAGGGGAGCTGCTCGGCTACATCTGGCAGCCACAGCGCCAGTGGATCGTCCAGGGTCAGCACGCCGTCCTCCACCAACTGCATGATCACCACGGCGGTGAACATTTTAGTGATGCTGCCAATGCGGAAGGCGCCCTCTGGCGGCATCGCGGTGCTTTCGGCGAGGTTGGCGGAACCGCTGGCCCCGGCGAAGCGGTAAGCTGGTGCGTCAATCCACATGATCACGCCGGGCGGAAACCCTTCTGTGGTCAGACCATCCATTTCAGCCTGCAGCTCGGCAACGACCTCGGGTGGGAATGCCTGTGGGCTGTCCTGGGCGATGGTAGCGTTGCTTTCCGCTGGTGCCTCCGCAGCGACATCTGGTTGGGTGGTCTGCGTATCGTCCTGGACGGCCGTATCGTCCATGTCTGCTTGGGTCTCCGTAACAACCTCTGTCGGGGCTGCTTGTGGTTCGTCTGGGGCAGGGCTGCTGCAACCTATCAGCAGCAGCAAGATTAAGGTGAGGGTCAAGATGAGTTTTTTGTTCATGGGTATTTCCTTTTTATCACTGGGTCAATACAGATTGGTCCCATCTCCAAGATGTGCAACTAGACCAATCCTCAGAAACCAGCAGTTTTGTCAGTTCCTTTAGACAGGAGGTGGTCATACTGTTTGCGGTCAAATCCACTGAGCGTAAAGATGAATAGACCCAGCGAGATAAGCAGCAGCGGCCAACCGTACGCCAGGCTAAAACCACCCAGCCCGATGATAAATTCAAAGAACACGGCAAATACCATAAAAAGGGCCAGCCCGACTTTGGTAAGGTGCCAACCTGCGCGGCGCAGGTCGGGTCTCGTTTTCACCACACCGTAGGCCAGCAAGCCTAACCCCATTGCGGTAGGGAAGAGCAGCGCCCAGCTATAAGCCCAGGTCGCCCAATAATCGGTCAGCACGTGGACCATTAAAATCAAGCCCGTCATGGTGGTGACGCCGCTCACTATTGACAGCGGCACGCCGATTTTTTCATCCATAAACAGGGTGCCAAAGAACAGTGCCACACCCGGCACAATGATGCGCAACGGCCATAAGTTTGCGCCCAACCAGTCGCCAAACATGACATCGGCCAGGAACAAGATGCCAATTAGCACTGTGAGGCCGCCTAACATGCCAATCGCAGGATGAAGTTTCTGATTATTACTTTTCTGTTTCATTTTGTATCTCCTTATTATGAACTTTGATTGTTATTCGATTTACTTATCTGTACCGAAAGCAGCGGCAGACTCAGGTCGCGCACCTTTTTCAGCAGACCATGCAGGGCAGCCTGGTCAGCCACCGGCCCGGTGAGGACGGTTTCGCCGTTTTCTGTCAGGGTGATACTCATGCCATCGAACCAGCTTGCCCAGCGCGCATCCAAATGTCCCTGGAGGCGAATCTCAAAAATTTTGGGTTGGGGTTGCTTCGTCTTCATAGCTTTCTCAGTTCTCCTGCAGCTGTGGCTTTGCGGCCATACCACTGCATTCACTTGATTGCCTGGAGAGTACTCATTAATGTGGTGAGTAGTCATCACCACATCTGGTGACTTAGGCGGTGATTTCGATGTGACCTAGCAGGCTGTCGGAAAAGTGGTCGTAGGCGCGGTATCCTTACCGCGTCCCCAGAGCGCGAAAGGGATTTCGCGGCTACAAATTGGGGTTCTCCGACAAACTGCTAGGAATGGAAATGGTGCGTGGGCAACAAAAATGCACCTGCCAGAGGATTCGTCAGCCTGTCGGTGCTTGATTTTTGGGCGCGGGGGCAGTTAATGCTGCCACATTAAAGCCTTTGACAATTAGCCACAGGGGGAGAATCAATTCAAAAATCCCGCCTGGAATCGAGAGCATAAGCCCTACCGACAGCCCAAATAGCTCCAGAACTGCACCAATAAACAGAGCGGCGTAACCGACAAATCCAAGCAGGGACATCCACTGGGGAATTAGTTTTGAGGTGTAGAGCAGGTAACAGAAAAACAGGCTGCCGAATCCCAACGCCATCATCCCGATTTGGTATCCGAGAAAATGCTGCGTCATGAACAGCGACCCCGCGGTTTGAAAGTGCGCCGCATCCGGCACGCCAGCCGCCACATAGTCCTGACTCAAGGTGATCAACATCAAGGGGCCGATAGCGCCAAACACAAGGAATACGAATTCGACGACTCGGGTGGCAACATAGCCGATGGCAATGGATTCATTAAACCGCTTCAAGATGGGAAACAGCAACACACCAATGCCCACAACAGCGGCGGTATCCACAAACACAAGAAGCGCACCGGCCACTACCTGAACGCTATGGGGATAAACCTGGCTCAGATAATCGGGCATGGTCAGGATCGACTCTAAAAGGCCGTTGCCAGTGATATAGGTCGCTGTTGCCAACAAGAACAATACGCCTACCGCTCTGGCGGTCGCTTTGCTTAACTTTTCTTGTTTAGTCATCGTTTCCTTCCTTTTCGGCTGCAATTGATTTCATTGACTAAACAGTAACAGCCAGGCGGTATTACTGTCATACATCGAAAGAGGTATCAGGGGATTAATTCTGTTGGACCGGGAAATAAAAAAAACAGACCCATTGGGGATGGTCTGTCTTGGTTGGGGAGATAGATTTTAGATGCCGCGTAGAACGAGTCCGGCAGTTAAGTGGGGGGCAAGATGCCCAGAGACCTGCCCTTTGCAACCGCTTCGGTGCGGTTCTTGACATCTAGCTTGGCGTATATATTGCGCGCATGGACTTTGACTGTGTGCAAGGAGAGATAAAGCCGGTTTGCCACTTCCTGGTTGGTTAACCCTTCGGCGATGATCTGGAGGACTTCAATTTCGCGGTCCGACAGGGGATCGAGGAGGGACTGAGCGGGTGGGGGGGTAACGGCCGTTTCCCCCAACGCCGCCAGCACCTGCTGCGCAAACTGCGAAGCCGCGCCCCCCTTCACCGCTGCCCGCAGCAGCGCGGCCATCGGCGGCCCCTCATCCACAAAGGGGCGAATATAGCTTTCTGGATGGGCCAGTGTGAGAGCCTGGGTCAATGGGGTTAGCGCCAGGGAAATATTGTTTTGGGCTTCCTGGGCGAGGGCTTGCAAAATTAAGATTTTGATGATGCTTCCGGTGCGTTTTCCGGCTTCTGCCGCTTGAAACAAACGCGCTAACAGCCGCAGCGCCTGATGAATGGCATCATCGGCATGTCCATTGCGATACTGAGCGATGAGTATCCTTGCCAGCGTCATGTGTTCAAACTCATGTAAAAAGCTGAGTTCATCGTCAATGGCTAAGCCTTGCTGTTTAACCCAGGCCAACGCCTCACCCAGTCGCCCCTGCTTTAGCCACACCTGGACCTTGATCGCTGGCAACGGCCGTATCTCACGCAGGTGAACCTCCCCTAACCAGGATGCGGCTTCATCAAGGTAGTCGAGTGCCTCAGCAAACGCCCCTTGACTCGCCTTGATATACGCCAAAGTCACCCGTTTGCGGTACTGGTAGTTAGAGCTTGAAGCCGATTTACCCAAGGAGGTACTTTGTTGCAGATAGTCGGCGGCGGTTTTCCACTCTCCCTGCTCGCGGTGCAGTTCGCTTAAGCTCAAAAGCAGATTGGCCGTTCCGCGCAGGTTTAGGTCACCTTGCGCGGACACAAGCTGCAGCGCCTGCTCACACGTTTGCCTGGCATCAAGTAGATGACCCTGTACCATCTGTATATCAGCCTGCACCAGCTTGATACTAATGGCGGCAATCACATTGCCGCTTCTCTGAAAACCATTGAAAGAACTGTCCAACTTTTCGTAAGCGGATGACAACTCGCCACTGGCCCAGTAACAAAGGCCGAGTAGTGATTCTGGAAAGGCGCGGCCCAGATAATCATCCTCAGGCAGAAGATCAAGAGCCTGCCGAGCGTGTTTAACCGCGCCAACCAGATCGCCAGCAGCTCGGGCGGCGTAAGTGCGGGCAGAGGCAATGGAGACGGGTAGGTTCTCGAACGCCTCCTCATCTTCAACGACCATCCCCAACTCAACTCTTTCTGCTTCTGGCATATTAAACCACTGTTCGGCCTCTTGCAGGTACTGCTCACAGGCATCGAGTTCGCTGTTAAAGGTAAGATGCGCCCAGGCATAGCTGACGAGGAGTACAGGTCTCTGGCGAACAACTGAATCTGGCAGGGCCTTAATCCATTGTCGCCAGGGTTCCAAGCGGTTGGTGAGGTCCATGGTGCGCCGTGCCAGCTCAATGTAACGGGCGGCTCGTTCAAAATCGTTGGCCGCCAGCGCGTGGCGAATGGCATCATCTGGACGACCGTTTGCCACATACCAATCGCTGGCGCGCTGGTGCAATTGCGGTACCAAATCCGGCTGCCTCTGGGCTAAGCGGGTTTTGAGTAAATCGGCAAAGAGATGGTGATAACGGTACCAGCGCCGCTCATTGTCCAGCGGCACGATGAACAGGTTGGCACGATCTAGAGCTTCCAGAACCGCCTGGCTTTGGAGATTGGAGACTGGAGATTGGAGATTATTTTCGTCTCCCGGCATCCAATCTCCAATCTCTAATCTCCCTACCACCGCATCGCAAAGTGGGCCACACAAGCGATCTAGGATTGCCGTTTTCAACAAAAATTCTTGCAGATGCGCTGGCTGCTGATGCAGCACCTCTTCCAGCAAATAATCAAGCACAAAGCGGTGGCTGCCGGTAAAGGATCGGATGAACCCAGCTAGATCGTTCTCCCCGCGCATGGAGAGGGCGGCCATTTGCAGCCCGGCAATCCAGCCTTCGGTGCGCGTTTCCAGTGCCGCAATTTGGCCCTCTGTTAGATCCAATCCCATCACTTGCTTGAGGAAAACGGCCGTTTCCCCCACCGTGAAGCGCAAATCCGCCGCCCGCAGCTCCGTTAGTAGGCCGCGCACGCGCAGCCGTGCCAGCGGCAGGTTGGGGTCTTCGCGTGACGTAATCACCAGATGCAGCTGTGGCGGCAGATTATCCAACAGGAAAGTCAACGCTTCGTCAATCGGCCGTGAATCAACAGCGTGGTAATCATCCAGCACGAGCATCAGGGGATCAGGTTGTTGGGCAATGTCGTTGAGCAGGGTTGTCAATACGCCGGAAACGGGCAGCGGCGATGCTTGCAGCAGCGGCAGCGCCGCTTCGCCAAGATGGGGATCAACGCGCTGTAAGGCGGCAATGATGTAGGAGAAAAAAAGGGCCGGCGCGCCGTCGTTTTCGTCGAGTGACAGCCAGGCGATTGGCATGGGGCTTGCGTCCTCGCTCTCCGTTTGGAGGGCGTCGATCCAACTGCTGACCAGGGTGGTTTTGCCAAAACCGGCCGGTGCGGAGATGAGGGTCAGCTTGCCGGTAAGGCCCTGGTTGAGTGTTTCGATGAGGCGGGGGCGAGGAACGAGAGACGGCCGTAACCGGGGTGTATACAATTTTGTTTGCAGTAAATCGCCAGACATGGCCCCATTATAGGGAAAAGACATGTGCTGGCGAGAAATGAAGTGATCGTCTTCTCAAGGGTCACATCGCTAGAAGATGTCGAGTAAGCACCGGCACTATCCGCTAAGAACTCATCATTTCTCTCTCTGAGCTTGCCCCAACTTAAGCAATTCTGCATCTTGACGAACAAAATATCGCTAGGAAGCATAGCTAGTTGGCTTCTCCACCTGTGGATTAACGTTTGAGGCTAAAACCAACATTATCCGTGAGGCGATTCGGTCGTATTTGGCCGATCCTGAGTACACTCTATCTGTGTCACCTGTGTCAGCCCTAATATATTCAAATCATACCGCCAAACAATAGTATCTATTTGTATCCCTTACTGTATCCCAACAGGGAGACCAGTCGAACCCGGTCTGTTGGTTTAATAGGGACAGTTAAACAAAACAGTGATTCGGAGGCAATCTCATGAACGAAATGGTGGACAAACAAGAGTCGGTAAAACAGGGATGGTTGATGCGGATAGCAACGGCCGTTTGCGAGAAACTTTTCAATTCATTTTGTACCGGCAGCATGGGCATCAGCCCCTATGCCAGCCAGGAATTTTTCTACTACAGTGGCTGCGGCTGGGAAGAAGCCAGGATGTACCAAGCCATTGTGCGCACCAAATTGTATGAGGGGGAAATCTAATCATGATGCCCCAAGTTGAAGTATTCGATGGTAAACAAGCCATTGCTCAGATGGATGTCAAGCAGTTAGAAGAAATCGTGAGCCGAGCTTTAGCTGACTGCGTGACGGTGACAAAGTGGCAAATAAAATTGATGGGTGGGCTGGACAGTTCACCATTTGCGGGCGGGGTATTCCAGGTAGCTGGGCAAGCCATAACATCCACAAATCAAACCCGCGACTGGTGCGTCGTCGTCAAAATCTTGCGCTCGCCCGAAGGGTTTACCATGCCAGACGGCCGTTGCATCAGCCGCGACATGGCCGAAGAGCAAAACAACTTCGGCTACTGGCAGCGCGAAGCCCTTGCTGCCCAATCCGATTTATTCGACGACCTGCCCCCTGGGCTGCGAGTGCCGCGATTTCTGGCCACTACCGTTATCAGTGACACTGAATGTTGGTTGTGGCAAGCGTATCTCCCCCACGATCACGACTGGACATGGGATGATTATTATGCTGCGGCCTATCGTTTGGGTCAGTGGCAGGCTGCTTACCAGGACCTGCCCCAACACAACTGGCTAAGCCGCGATTGGTTGGCCGGTTGGGTACATGGCCCCCTTACCGGCATCTTGGGCATGGTAGATGGCATGAATGGCTATCAGCACCCCTTGCTGACCACCTACTTTGCCCCTGAAGAATTGACCACTTTGCGCCAACTGTGGGCAGATCGGCAAAGCTACCTGGATAAAGTGGCGCAGTTACCGCAAACACTCTGCCATCTGGATGCCCATCGCGGCAACCTCAGTAGGCAGGGTGATGATTTAGTTTTGTTGGATTGGGCCTTTGTGGGCAGGGGGGCATTGGGTGAGGAGTTGGCTGCTTTTATCGGCGCGACGCTGCTGCTGGATTATGTACCTTTGGCGGATGCGGCGCAGTTGGAACAGGTGTCTTTTGCTGGCTATCTGGCTGGCCTCCGGGCGGCGGGTTGGTCAGGTGATGAGGCTATCATTGGGGAGGCATACCGTTGTGTGATGCCTCTGCGTTATGCGCTGATGTCACTAGCAAGTATGTTGCGAACGGCCGTTGACCCCACCCACGCCGCCGAATGGGAACAAAAATCAGGCAAGCCCCTGGCCGATATTCTGGCTCATCGCGCTGGCCTGGTTCGTTTCTATCTGTCGCGGTTGGAAGTAGCATACTGCCCTGTTTCAGTTGGCTAGTCTGTAAGCATGGTCTATCCAAACAGTTTATGATGCCAAATCAGGACATTTTGTCCCTATGGATGGGGATGCCCGTCTCATGACAAAGGGGCAGATGGAATTGTAATGTAGGGTAATGATTGATATTTGGATTGCGAAGGAGTGTGTAATATGAGTCAAAAACTGATTATGTTTGTCATAGGTTTTGTTTTAATTTTGACGGGTCAAGTGACAGCAGGGGAAACGGCCGTTTCCCCACCCTATCTCAATAATTTCCCCACCACTGACCCTGAATATTTCCTCACCGATAGCCAAAACGACATGGCTTTAAGCAACGATTTTCTCTACTACGAACAGTGTGGGCAGGGCTTTCAGGAGTCATTTGGCAGCATCCTCAGGCGAATGCCCATCAATGGCGGTCAAACTGCGACCTTGAGCAGTGGCCCCGGTGATTGTGCTGGCTATTCGACCGACGACTCAGGCGTATACTATTATGCTGCGGGAGCTATCGTTCGGCGCACACCGGATAATCCACTCACCGTCAGCATTGTGGCCGAAACTTCCGTCCCCAGCAGCCAGATTGTGATTGGCGAACAGTCAATTTTCTGGATTTCTTCTACCGACAACTACCTCTATCATGCGCCCAAAGATGGGAGTGCCCCCACAATTGATAATATGGATCGCTTGGTTTTTGGTGGCAGTGCTGCCAATAATCTCGTATTGGGCGACAATGCTCTCTACTGGTTTGGCGATACGAATCTTTACACCGTTGCCAGTGACTGTTACCTATATTTCCCCACACTATGCTTCCGGGAATCGTTGGCCAATGAGAGAGGTGTTAATCTGTTTTACTATCCTGCGCCAACTTTCAATATGGATACATTCCTGACTTGGGTTAATGGGGATAAGATTCGGGCCTACGGGTGTATAGTCGGTGTCCCACCCAACTGCAGTGTCATAGAGCGATATGATGCAGATCCAAATGGGAATAGTATTAATATCGGCCGACTGGCAGGTTATGCTGGACAGATTTATTGGCTTGAAGGCTCTACAACGGGCTTCGGGGAAGTAAAGCGGCTGACGATTTTTAATGATGCTGAACCGATTGCGGGCGGCACAGGCCAAAATTACAGTGTAAAACTGCCAACCCAATCAGGTCTGGTGGCTAATAATGGCTGGATCTATTTTGGGGCCTATTATCAAAATGTGGAACGGATTGCGCGTATCCGCTTTGATGCACCCCCCGTTTTTCCTGATCTGACGGTTTGGGATATGGAGGTGATTCAGACGATTCAAAGTTTGGAGGATGATACGCCGTTGGTAGCGCATCGTCCGACGTATGTGCGGGTGTATGGACAAAAGTTGGAAGGGCCACGGGCTTTTGCTGTTGAGGCGTGGCTGACGGTGACACCAAGCGGACAGCCGCCACGAGTTTTGCAGCCGTTGAATGGGACAACGGCCGTTCTCGATAATCTTCCCGTCCGCACTCTGCTCACCGACAATAGCTGGCTTTTTGCCATTCCACCTGAACTGGCTGAAGGTAGTGTACAACTTAAGGCCACTATCAACCCCCGTTTTAGTGCTTCTGAAACGAATCAGGGTAACAACACCCTCAGCCGCACGGTCAACTTCACACGCAAAGCACCTATCTGTATCGTCTTCATTCCCGTGTGGACAGAACCCAATGTCAACATCCTGCCTGGGGGACAACTGGCTCCTAACTTGCTCTTTGCCCGTGATATGGCACGGCGGCTGCTGCCGACGGAGGATATTTGGCTGCATTATCGCACTCAATATCTAGCTGAAGTGACACCCCGTTTCGGCATCCCCCCCTGGGAGCTTGGCCCTTTTGAAATGGAACAAGCGTTTGATGCTAATGAAGTCAATGCTCAACTATTTGCCATTGATCAGATGTCCAATGATCCTGGCCGTTGTGATGCCGTAGGCGCACGCACCCACTATGTTGGGGTCATTCATCCCGATGAAAGTGGCTACGCTGGCAAAGGTATGCTAGGAGGTGATCAACTATGGTTTAAGTTGCCGCCAACTAATTTTGCGGTGATGGACTGGCAGGGAACTCGGGCGGTGACATTGGCACATGAGTTGGGTCACAATTACGGCCGTCGCCATGTTGATTGCGGCAATCCTGCGAGCGTTGGCAGCTATCCATATCCGCCCTGTGACCTGGATGATGGCGATGCTAATTACCATTTGGGTTTTAATGAGCGGGGTTTGATGAGCAGCAGCCGCACGTTGATCAAACCTACTTGGGCGGGTGATTTAATGTCTTACGCGCACACTTTGTGGCCAGCCAAGCCACGCTGGATCAGTGATTTTACTTGGAGCGGTATCTTTAATGAGATGCCCAATTATGACACATTTGTGGCTCCACTCGCTCCCGCAAGCCCGACTGTGCCGAATTTGGCGCAAGCGGCTGATGTGGTGCATATCACGGGGGTGGTTGATGCGGAAGCGGGCAGTGGCACATTGCACTATGCCTGGATGTTCCCGACAACAGCTTTGAATACGGGACTTTTGGCAAAATGGCAGGGAGTAACGGCCGTTTCCCATCGCACCAATAACGCAGGCAGCAACTATCATTTACGCTTGTTAGCCGCCAATAATTCCATTGTGGATGATTTGACCATCACCCCACAATTACAAATGGATGGCGGTTCGGGACAGAGTTTTGCCGTGGCCTTTCCTGCACCGGAAACGGCCGTTGCCAAATTGCAGCTTATGGACGGCAACACGATTCTGGATACGTTGCAACCAAGCGGTAGCAGTCCCGTGGTGAACATCCTCACTCCCGCTGGCAGCGAAACCTTCAATGACCAAATGACCATCACCGTGCAGGCCACCGATGCGAATGCTGATGATGATTTGCTCTTCACCATCCAATACAGCCCCGATCAGGGCAACAGTTGGCAAACCATTGTCACCAATTTCCCTAATCTGTCGGGGACAGATACGTTGACGCTTGATCTGGCTGATATTAGTGATTTGCCCGCCAGTAGCGACGGTTTGATTCGCGTGGCCGTTAGTGATGGCTATCATACGGGTCTAGCGACTTCGGCAGCCTTCACTGTGTCTAATCGGCCACCAATGGTCGCCGTCTCCTCACCACAGCCCGAGCAATCTTTCCCCGCAGGACAGCCAATCCGACTACAAGGCTGGGGCATGGATGTGGAAGATGGTGTGCTGGAGGATGTGGCTTTGAATTGGAAGATGGACGGTGTCACTGTCGGTGTAGGCGAGGAAATGACGCTGGCTGGTTTGGCTTCAGGTGAGTATACGGTTGATTTGGTGGGTGAAGATATGGAAGGAGCAGAGACGTGGACATCGGTGACGTTCACTGTGCAGCCCTTGATTGTGCCAGATAATGATGCGACTCTGGAGTTGGATGGCTTTTGTGATGATGATGGGTATGAAACGGCCGTTTCTCTCCCCCTCGCACCCTATAATGACGGCTATCAGGCGACGGGTCTGTTGGTACGTGATGGGGAATATCTCTGGCTTTGTGTGACCAATATGAAGCGCACGCCGCCCGGTGCATCTGTGCCTTCGGTGGCCGTTTTGCGGGTGGATGTGAACAACAGTGATGAGGCATTGCCTCAGCCCGGTGATTACATTTTGGTTTTGGGCGAGGATGGCATCCCGATTACCTATACGGGCAATGGTACGGTCTTTGTACCTGGGCCGGGTGGTGCTTCGGCGCGAGTCAGTGCCAATGATGCGGTTTGGAGTGGGGAGATGCGGGTGGAAGCGGCCGTTTTAGGTGGCTGGTATCACGAAGTTGGTTTAGCGTTGGAGCAGGTGTGGAGTGGCCAAACACCCAGCCATTTTTACTGGCCTTATTCGGCTGAATATGCGGATCCAGGGAGTTGGGGAACGGCCGTTCTGGGACAACGTACGACCTATTTGCCCTTCATTCAAAAGTAGGTGGTTGGAGCGTATTCAGCCCCATGACTGAGTTCGAATAATAGCAGCCATGTAAGCAACGAGCTCCCTGTTGCTTACATGGCTGTTACTTTTTGTATGGTCACGTATTGCCTGTGTTTCTAAAAATTCTCGTCTACCACCCAACTCACATCGTACCTCGGCAATTCAGGCAGGACTTTCTCATCAGAAACATCTCTCTGTTCCGCCGATAGCAATGCAAAGTGTCCACGAATGCCCAACGCCTCGCAGCCCATTTCCCAATTGGCATACCAAATACCTAAAGCGACGGGGGCATAATAACGTGACGCTGTTGCGGTATAGAAATCAAAACTTTTCAATTCTCCACTTTCCGCTACAGTAGCCACACAGCGCGTCGTTTGTCCATTGTAGGAAGAGGGTGCCCATTGGCATATCTCGTAATTACGCCCAAAACGGTTGAAGGGAGCGGCATCCACGTCCAGAGGTTGTTTAAAATCCGCATCCGCAAAAAAGAGTTCTGCAAGTGGCAAACGGCGCTTGAACTGGGCATTAAATATCCGTAAAAAGATAGGAATATAGTAGGTTGACTTATACCCCACGGCGCAGACGCAGATGATCTGATCCTTGCCAGAGTCGAAGCGGTCGCCCAAATTCTGCACAATACTGCCGTGATCTGCACCCGGCCCAATCCAGCAAGTGCCCAACCCCATACGCGCGGCATCCATGACAATTTTCTGCAAACTTCTGCCGACATCAATCACGGCGAGGCGGTCATACTCCTTTGGTACAATGGCCACAAGGAACTCGCTTGCATTGACGGTGGGCCACACTGTTAGCGGCGCAGAAATATATTCAAACCGCACAGGGGATTGACCGATTTGTGATTCTTCTGTGTGTACACGCACCGACTCCATTAGCTCGTTGTAGTCGGCATCAGTCAATTTGCGGGTTTGGAAGGAACGGCAAGAACGCCTGACCCGCATGAGGTCGAAGAGGGCAAGCGTATCGTTTCGTTTAGGTAGGCGTTCGGGAAAACGGAGGCGGAATTTGCTGGTCACTACATCAAACATAGCGACCATAAAAATCAGCGTGGCTAGGATGAACAAAGGTTTTGCCAGAAAACTTGCCTTAAATAGCAGCATGATGCCGCCTATTAAAGAAAGAAGAAGCACGAATATTATTGGCAGAAAATATTGCAACCAACCCGTGAACTGCATCCGCATTTTCACAAGAACAATTTTTGTCGCAATTTTTCTCAGAAAGAGAATAGGGATGCGATTGAGTATCGCTTTCTCATTGGCACCAAGCCCTTGCATAAAATCATTACCATTTAGTTTGTGAGTCATATTGCTGCACCTATTTTCATTTTGCCATTTTAGAGCCTGCTTTTTGCAAGTGAATGGTCGCAATTATTGTAGCATCCGGTTTATTGCGAGTCAACACTCGCTTATGCTACAATCAGCCGCCCAAGGAGAACGTAATGCCTAAAATAATTAATGAAGATGACGTTTTTAAGGCAGTGATTGAGTTGTTGGTGGCGCGAGGGTATGACCGGGCCACGACGAGTGATTTGGCGGCGGCGGCGAATATGCATGAGGCGACCCTCTTCCGTAAATATGGCAGTAAAGTTGGCTTGATTGAACAAGCAATTGAGCATCAGTTGGCGACAACGCCCATGAGCCAGGTGAGCTATACAGGTAATCTGCGGGCTGATTTGATGGCTATTTTGGAGGCGTATGTGGCTACGGTGGCGATGTATGGCGAAATTATGCCTATGCTGCTGTTGGAGATTCCGCGTCATCCCGAATTGAGGGAAACGCTGCACGCGCCACTGGCAAATGTTCAAGGTATTATGCGTATTTTGGAGAGGTATCAAGCCGAGGGGCTGTTGCAAAATGAGCCACCCCTGATTACTGTCAATGTTTTATTAGCACCGATTATGGTTCATGAAATGTTTCGGCGTGTTCGAGCGGATTTGGCAGCGGAGATTGATTTGGAGGGGTATGTGGATGCTTTTTTACAAGGGAGAGGACGAGGGTAAGAGGTAAATTTAGGCGAGCCAGATGGAGAGGAGGTCTTCTAGGGTTTGTTGTTGGGCTTGGATGACGGCCGTTGCCCACCCCTCATCCCCAAGCCTATCCCGTGAATCTACTTTCGCCGCTTCCACTTTGTCGCGCAACGGCCGTATCGCCTCATACCCCCGCTCATTTTGCTCAAAAAAGGTGAAGAAGGTAACGGCCGTTTGCCAATCCCCTTGCGCATATGCCACCAGCCCGGCATGGAGGAAACTGTCCAGTGTGTCGCCAAATTCCAGAAAGTCTGAGGAGAAATCTACTTTGCGGACTTCCTGACGGAGCTTGTTGTAGCGGGTGAAGCCGTCTTGGATGTGGGCAACGGCCGTTGCCAAATCGCCACGCTCCACTGCCACCAACGCCAGATTAGACAGCACACCGGGCGGCCCAAACGAATTATCCGACTCCTCATAAAGACGCAGCGTCTCCAGTAAATTCAGCTCCGCCTCGGCCAACTCGCCGCGGAAAAGCTGCACCTGACCTAAGCGAAACAACCAATCGGCGATGCCGCCGCGATTGTTGCTTTGCCGTACCAGAGACACGCTTTCGTTAATCATCTCGTATGCTTTCTCTAAATCCCCATCATGCAAAGCCATTCGTCCCAAATTACCCAGCGGGTAGGCAATCCAAAAGGTGTCGCCCAGTTGTCGTAGATGGGAGAGGCTGGCTTCAAAGCTCGCTTTGGCTTCAGCCAACATGCCAAAGCCCACCAGCCGATCGCCGCGCAAACCGAGCAGCGAACCAAGAAAACTGTTGAATCGCGGATCATCCAACCGCGCTTCACAGATGGCGATGGCCTCCTCATAAGCGGCGAGAGCGCCTTCCTTGTCTGGCCGCGCTTGCCCTTGAATTTGCAGCGTCACGACCAGCGGCCATGGTTCTTCCAGCCGCCGCGCCATCTGGTAGGCTTGCTGGGTTTTCGGGTTGGCCTCGGCAAAACGGCCTTGCAGGGCGGTGAATACCCCTTGCTGTGCCAGGGCCAGACAGAGATAGACGGAATCTTCTGGCGGGGCTTGGGCAACGGCCGTTTTCAGCCACTGCTCCCCCTCTTGCCAATAGCCGCCACGCAGCCAAAAGGCAAACAAGTTGTGCATCAATTCAAGCACCGCCTCAATCGCCTCATTGTCAAAACCCCACTGTAGTGCCGCCCGATAGTTTTCCTGTTCCTGATGAGAGCGGCGGAAGCTGGCGGCTGCTTTAGGGCTGGTAAACCAATGATTGACCTGCTTGGCTAGGGCTTCATAGGCGGCAAAATGGGCGGCTTGGGTCGCTGCTGTTTGGCCTGATTCGGCCAATTTGCTGATGGCATATTGGCGCGTCAATTCGTGCAGGTCAAAGCGATTATCATCCCGCGTTTCCACCAGCGATTTGTCTACCAGTCCTAGCAAAATCGGCCAGTTGGCTCCGGCCACTTCAGCCGCTTGCTCGGGGGCAAAGCCGCCGTGAAAGACGGATAGTTTGGCCAGCGCATTTTGTTCGGCAGGGGTGAGCAGTTGCCAAGAATGGTCGAACAGGGCGCGGAGGCTGTGGTGACGTGCGGGCGTGTTGCGGGCGCCACCCGCCAAAAAGTCGAGGTCTTGCTCAATTTGGGCGGCAATTTGCTCGCAGGGCATAAAGCGCGTCCAACTGGCGGCCAGTTC
>JACKBT010000058.1 GCA_020634415.1 Ardenticatenaceae bacterium | reverse complement strand
ATTGAGTGTCGCATTAATGCGGAGGATCCGTATAACAATTTCTTGCCTTCGACGGGTACGGTGACGGCCAGCCGGTTGCCGACTGGGCCGGGGGTGCGGGTGGATACGGGGGTGTTTCCTGGTTATGAGATTACGCCGTATTATGATTCGATGATTAGTAAGCTGATCTGTTATGGGGAGACGCGGGGGGAGGCGGTGCTGCGGATGCGGCGGGCGTTGGAGGAGTATCGGATTATGGGGGTGAAGACGAATATTCCGTTTCACCAGCATATGATGGACAGTCATCGCTTTTTGACGGGGCAGTTTGATACGAAGTTTGTGGAGGATCGCTTTAGTATGAGTGACCGTGAAGCGCCGGATACGATGGAGGCGGCGATTTTGGCGACATTGGTGGCGCATCAGCAGAGTCAACATGCCAGCCAGATTGTGGCTCCGGGTGAGCGGGATACGAGTAATTGGAAGTGGTATTCGCGGTGGGAGCGGCTGCGCCGTTAATAATTATGTCATTACGTCATGACGTAATGACTCTTTAAACTATGAAATATTTTGCCACAGTACATGACGAAGAGTATGTGATTGAGATTGATCATGATGATCGGATTATGGTGAATGGGGAGCCGTATGAGATTGATTTTCATCAGATGATGGAGGCGGGGGTGGCTTCGCTGTTGTTGAATAATCGCTCGTTGGAGGCGTTTGTGGAGGAGCGGGAGGATATGTGGGAGGTGTTGATTCAGGGGGAGGTGTATGCGGTGAAGGTGCAGGATGAGCGTTCGCATCGGTTGTCGCAGGCGCGGGGAACGGCCGTTGCTGTGACGGGTGAAGCGACGGTGAACTCACCGATGCCGGGCATTATCATTGCGGTGTCGGTGAAGGAGGGGGATGCTGTGCAGAAAGGGCAGAAGGTGGTTATTCTGGAATCTATGAAGATGGAGAATGAACTGTCTGCGCCGCGTGATGGGATGGTGCTGCGGGTGTCGGTGCAGCCTGGGGCGAGTGTGGAGAAGGGGCAGGTTTTGGTGGTGATTGGGGATGAGTGAATGGTTGTCGGTAATCGGTGAACGGTAATCGGTAATCGGATTACCGATTACGGATAACGGATTACGGAAAATGGACAATCTGGAAGTTGAGGTTAAGTTTTTGGTGGATGATCTGGCCCAATGGCGGGGGCGGCTGTTGGGGGTGGGGGCGGTGTTGGCGAAGGCGCGGGTGTATGAGCGGAATGTGCGGCTGGATACGGCTGATGACGCTTTGCTGAAGAAGTGGCAGTTGCTGCGGGTGCGGCAGGATACGGCTGTTCGCGTTACCTTCAAAGCGCCTGGCCCGGCGGGTGTGGTGAGTGAGGTGAAGGTGCGGGAGGAGTTGGAGATGGAGGTGGGGGATTTTGATACGGCCGTTCTCATTTTCCAGCGTCTCGGTTTTGCGCCGGTGCAGGTGTATGAGAAGTACCGCGAGACGTTTCGGTTAGATGGCGTGGAGGTGGTGCTGGATGAGATGCCGTTTGGCAATTTTATGGAGTTGGAGGGGAGTGAGGCGGGGATTAAAACGGCCGTTGCCACCCTCGACCTGGACTGGGATAAACGGCTCGTTACCAATTACCTAGCGATTATGGCTGACCTTAAAGCGCATTATAACCTGCCTTTTGATGATATTACCTTTGCCAATTTTGCCGATGTGGATGTGTCGGTGGCAGCGGTGCTGGGTGACTACAACGGATGAAGAAATAAGCGGATGAAGAAATCCGTTCTTTTCTCCATCCGTGGTAGTCTTGTTAGCGATGAATGAGCGAACGTTGTGCATTGTGGTACGAGGGGTTGCGTGTTGCTTGGTTTGAAGAAGCGAGGCTTTGGGGCGGGGGAGGATGTGGAAACGGCCGAAATGAAGCCCATCTGGTTCGCACAAAACAACTTACCGTTGGCGCAAAAGTGGCAAGATGCCCTACTTTGGCTACCATTGGTGCTGGCAGGGAAACCTGTTACCATGACCATTACCTTATGCCGCCGATAATGAGACAGTAAGTTCTGTTTCGGGCGGTTGAAACCGCAGCGACGACTACGAAGTCGGCCTTCGCCGACTTAGCCCGCGTAGGCGGGCGGCCCATTCGGGCTTTGCAGTCGTTGCTGCGAATTTATTCGCCAAGATATGAGGCAGTGAGTTCGTATGCACATAGCGATTAATGGGTATTTTTGGAATCGGCCGTTTACCGGCAGCGGCCAATACACACGCCAACTCATCTACCACCTCAACCGCCTCATCAGCGATCTGGACATCACTCTGATCTACCCCCAAATAGCGGGCGAGCCAGAGCCAGAAGCCGTTCCCCCCAGCGTCAAAGTCAAGATTGTGCCGCTGCGGCCGGGGCATGTGGGCAAGGTGCTGTTTGAGCAGCGGGATTTTCCCCGCGCTTGTGCGGCGGTGGGGGCGGATTTGGCCCATGTACCCTATTGGGGATCGCCGCTGCGCTCGCCTGTGCCGCTGGTGGTGACGGTGCATGACATTACCACACTGCATGTGCCGGAGTATCGGCGCAGTTTGGGGGCGCGGCTTTACAATGCTTTGGTGACGGCCAGTGCTAGAGGTTCCAATCACATTATCACCGACTCTTTTTCCAGCAAGCTGGATATCGTGGATCATTTGGGCATCGCTGAGACGGACATCACGGCCATCTACCTGGCCACCAGCCCTGATTATGGGCCGCGAGAGAATTCGTTGGTGGATACGGCCGTTCTCCGTAAATACGATCTGCCCGATTTTTACGTGCTGTACCTGGGTGGCTACGAGATCCACAAAAATGTGATGAATTTGCTGCACGCCTACACCTACGTCGCCAAAGCCTTGAAGTCGGAGTACCCGCTGGTGCTGGCGGGCCGCAAACCGACGCAAGTGACGGACACTTTTCCTGATTATGAGGGGTATATTGAGCGGTTGGGGCTGGAACCGTATGTGCGCTGGATTGGTTTTGTGGATGAGGCCGACAAGCCCGTGTTGTATCGCAATGCGGAAACTTTTGTTTTCCCCAGTCGTTATGAAGGCTTTGGGCTGCCGCCGTTGGAGGCGATGGCCTGCGGCACACCTGTGGTTGCCAGCGACAGCGGATCACTCATCGAAGTCATCGGCGATGCCGGTTTTGCCGTTGATCCCGATGCCCCGCGGGAGATGGCGGGGGCGATTATTGCCACCATCGTGCAGGAGAATCTAGCCGCCGAACTGCGCCAAAAGGGGCTGGCGCAAGCGGCCAAGTTCTCGTGGGAGAAGACGGCGACGGAGACGGCGTTGGTGTATGATGAGGTGGGACGGGGCAGTTAGATGTCAGGTAGAGGGGTAACGGCCGTTCCCCTTTCACCCCCTCCCTCGCCGCAGCAGCCCCGCCACCCCACCAATCAGGACAAAAAGCAAACCCAGCCCCACCAGCGTGAACTTGGGAATGGCACACCAGTAAGCCACAGTCGGCCATAAGGCCAATTCCGACCCCAACAGCAGCCGGATTAAGGCGTAGTTTTCCAGGCCATCGAGCAAGGCGGCGAGGGGCAGCCCCCAGGCCAGCCCGATGCCGATTTTGTGCGCCAGACCACCCGGCGGCAGTTTCCGGGCCACCCGCACACAGCCCAAACCAATGCTGCCCGCATACGCCAACAGGAAGAGAAAATCTAGCCCTAAATTCAGCCCGGCAGAAACTTGCCCTTTGGCTCCCCAAGAGTCAAGGATGGCGCGAGCGGTGGGCAAATCGCCCGCGAATTCGTAGGAGATGATGCCGCCGGGCGCGGCCTCTGTGGCCAGGGGCTGGCCCAATAGCTGCAAGCAGCCCATGACAGCCAGGGTCAGAGCCACGAGGTAAATGAAGACGGGTTTTTGTTTGGCTGGGGTTATCCAGGCGAAGGGGGTTTGCATACGGCCGTTTCCTCCAAAGTTTTATCTCTACTCCTGATCGGGTGACGAAGTGGAGCGATTTTGCAAATCGCTCGGACGATTTACAAAATCGTCCTACTCGTTACCCGATTTATTTTTTAATCTGCAACGCCTCGACCCTACTTTTCCAACATATACGTTTCGCCCGCATTATCTGACGAAAAGAGCAGCGAGGCGGGCGTGTTGGCCTGGCAATATGTGCATTCATATTCGATGAACCAACGGCCGTTTTCCACCCAAAAACCCGCCGCACGATAATCATAATGGCCGTTCAGTCCTGGCTGAAACCGTTCCGCATATTCCAGCCAACCCGCCGCCTCATACACATCAAAATGGCGCACTTCTTCATCCGGCCGCCACAAAAAGAGATGGGAACTGCTGTAAATGACGAGCCAGCCCTCTACCAGTGCGGGCAAAACGGTGATGCCTGCCTCTGATTCGTCTCGGTACGTGCCGATGGTGGTGGTGGAACGGCCGTCTTGCACCACAATCACCCGCTCAAACACATAGTCAGGAAAGCCGTCTTCCTTATCAATCGTCTCCACCACTTCATACGGCCCTACCGGATAGCGCATCTCCGAGATGCGCTCAGGTGGATTGACAGCAAAACAGCCAGTTAAACCCAGCGCCAAGATAAACGTGAAAAGCCATTTGGAATGTATCATTAAGGCACCTATTATGCCACGAATGAACGGCCGTCTCCATTGTATGGAGGGAACTCAGGGAATCTGCGGGAACTCAGGGGAACTCCAGGAAACTAAGCTACAGCGATGCTGTTGAATGTGTTAAGCTTCCGAGCTAAATGAGTAGATTTGATATGACTGATAACACAAATACGCATCCTTTTGATCAGGCCGTCCAACTTACTGGCACAGCCGACAGCTATGAGGGGCATACTTCCCCGCACTATGCCAACATGGTGGGGCCATTTGGCGGCATCACGGCGGCGACTTTGCTCAAGGCTATTTTGATTCATCCACAGCGGCAGGGCGATCCGTTGTCGCTCACCGTCAATTATGCCGCGCCGGTGGCCGACGGCCGTTTCCACATCCAGGCCAAACCAGTACGCACCAACCGCTCCACACAGCATTGGTACGTTGAATTGGAACAGCAAGGACAGGTAGCGGCCACGGCAACGGCCGTTTGCGCCAACCGCCGCCACACCTGGGCCGCCACCGAACTGCCCTTCCCCGCTGTGCCAGCGGCCCAAGACGTAGCCAGCCTGGCCCGTGCTGGTTTTCCTGCCTGGGTAAATCAGTATGATTTGCGCCTCATTCAAGGGGGAATGACCCCGCTCGTCCCCATTGCCGACCCCCAAACGCTGGTGGATTCTGTGAGCCTCTTGTGGATTCGTGACGAACCCCGCCGCTCGCTGGATTTCTTGTCCCTCACGGCCATTGCCGACACCTTCTTTCCCCGCATTTACGTGCGCCGCCAGCAATTTGTGCCGGTGGGCACGGTTTCGTTTACCCTGCACTTTCATGCGGATGCGGCGGCCCTGGCGGTGGTGGGAGAAAGGGCGGTTTTGGGCCATGCTCGCGCCAATCGTTTTTACAATAACTACTTCGACCAGACGGCCGAAGTATGGTCGCCAGAGGGCGACCTGCTGGCAACGTCCAGCCAGATTGTTTATTTTAAGGAGTGATGGGGTGGGGAACGGCCGTTCTTACTACCCAATTCCTCAAAAATAAGATTATGACGACGATACCAGAGACCCGACATCTCACTTGTCCAATCTGCTCCCAACTCCGCGATAAGGAGTACGCCATAGAGCATGTCCATGCCAGCGAAGAGGATAATGAACTGCCTGAAGCGGCCAGCCAATTAAAGATTGCCCGTGAGTTTCGATCCAGCTTGCGGCTTTTACAATGTCCCGAATGTCAGACATATTATCTCTACCGATCCATTTACGAGTTCCTGGTCGGCTTTGGTGGCTCGTATGATGAGTATTACTTGTGGCGGCTCACAGATAAGGTTGGGGCTGAGTACCATGCTGGTCGTCGGTCGCAACCACTACAAGGCATGGGTTATTAAAGCAGAGGCTAAAACGATTTGGATACAGCCAATCAAACCAGCGAAGAACAGCCCCCTGATCCTCATGAAAAAGCAGGTTCTCTAATTCATAGGGGTGACGGGCGAATCATCAATCAGGGAGATGTCTTTTGGATTCAGGCAGATAATCCAGAGGAAATGGAACTTGGCTATTATCCCCATCCTTATGTGGTGATTCAGGATAATCTTTTCAATCATAGTCGAGTTCATTCGGTGGTGGTGTGTGCGTTGACGACGAATTTGAAGCAGGCTAACGCGCCGGGTAATGTTTTGTTGGCGGTGGGCGAGGCCAACCTGCCCAAGCCAAGTGCGGTGGTGGTGTCGAAGGTATCGGCCGTTCCTAAATCACAATTGGGTGAATACATTGGTTCGCTGAGTGAAGCGCGTATCAAGCAGATTTTGGCGGGGATGCGGTTTTTGCAGCAGTCGTTTTGGGAGCGGTGATGGGGGAAACGGCCGTTCCCCAACTCTCATCATACAATCAGCCAGTAGCATACAAAGACAAAAAATAAAGTGGTATAGTTCCCAACGTGATTAGCAAAACAACACACTTGGAGTTGGAGGGTTTAGAGCAACTATGAGTTTTCGAATAGGCAGCTATTTGGCCTGGAAAGAGATATGGCGCAATCGCGGTCGTTTCTTTCTGGTCAGTCTGGTTATTGCCCTGATTACACTACTCGTCATCTTTCTGGCCGGTTTGGCCGAAGGTTTGGGAGCAGGCAATAAAGAGTACCTGAGCAAACTGAGCGGCGAATTGATCATCTATCAAGATCAGGCCGATTTGATCGTCGGGGCCAGCCAACTGGGGCGCTCCATTATGAACAATGTACGCCGTACCGAAGGCGTGAAAGATGCCGGGGCCATCGGCGCAACTTCGACCCTCATCAACTATGAGGGGGCACTGGAGCCGCTGTCCGTTTCCTTGATTGGTGTCGAATCCGGCCACCCCGGCGAAGCACGTGTGCTTGCCGGGGCACAATTGAGCGGCATTCGGGCCAATGAGGCCATTATTGGCCGCAATGTTGCCATACGCACGGGTTTGGGGGTGGGCGACACTTTAGTGGTGGAATCAACTCAGGGTACAGTAGATGAATCGTACCCCTTGACAGTTGTGGGGGTCAGCGACGGTCAGCAGTACTTCATCCAACCATCTATCATTGTGCCACTCATCACCTGGGAGCGCATCCGCCCCAAAGGATTCGTCAGCGACAGCGGCGGTGATCTCACCTTCAATATTGTCAATGTCAGTGTGGAGAATCCGGCGCAGGCGGATGAGGTTGCCCAACGTTTGGCGGCCGAAATCAACGGCATTGAAGTCACAGATCGGGTGACGGCTTATGAAAATGCGCCAGGTTATTCCGAGCAGCAAAGCACCTTGAATACGCAGCGCGGTTTTACGCTGTTGATTGGTATTTTGGTTGTTGGCGGCTTTTTCCAAATTCAAACCTTGCAAAAGGTGGGCCAGGTGGGGATGCTAAAGGCATTGGGCGCACCGAATTTTTTGGTTGCCACCTCGGCTCTTGTCCAGATAGTTCTGACGAATGTGATTGGTGTGATAATAGGTGGTTTGGCGACGTTTGGCCTGGCGGCGGCTATGCCGGACGGGATTCCAATTATTTTTGTGGGGGAGCAGGTGGCGTTGGCCCTGGCGACGCTGCTGATTATTGGCCCTCTTGGTGGCATGGTGTCTATTCGCTATCTGACGCGGGTGGAACCGTTGGCGGCATTGGGTTTGGGTGGTTAAGGGAGCGTTGTAATGAGGGAAGTTGTTCTATCTACACATGAGGTAACGAAGACGTATGCTCTGGAGGAGCAGGTGATCATGGCGGTAGACCATGTGTCGCTGGCTCTGTATAGTGGTGAGTTTGTGGCGCTGGTTGGTCCCAGTGGTTCGGGCAAGACGAGTATGTTGGCGATGGTGGCGGGGCTGCTGTCGCCGACGAGTGGGGAGATTTGTTTGGCGGGGGAGGAGCTGGGGCAGATGAATGAGGCGCAGCGGACGCTGGTGCGCCGCCGCAAGATTGGTTTTACGTTTCAGGCGAATAATTTGGTTAATTATCTGACGGCGTTGGAGAATGTGGAGTTGATGCTGCGGCTGAACGGCCGTTACAACAAAGCGGGCAAGAAACGGGCCATCGAACTGCTGGACCGGCTGGGGCTGGCGGAGCGGATGGATAATTTGCCCACGCAATTATCGGGTGGGCAGCGGCAGCGGGTGGCTATTGCCCGTTCCTTGATTCACGAGCCGCAACTGGTGTTGGCGGATGAGCCGACTGCCAGCCTGGATACGACGCTGGCGCACCAGGTGGTGGAGACGTTTGCCGATCTGGTGCATGAGCAGAACCGTGCGGGCATTATGGTGACGCATGATCTGCGGATGGTGCGCTATTGTGACCGGGTGATTGAGATGCAAGACGGCCGTCTTAAAAACATCGTCAGCAATCGGGCCGAAATCGAGCAGATGGCGGGATGAGGCGCTATTGCCGGAACAGCCGCCAGCGCATACGGGGGCGATGCAGATAGGCCAGGGTGTCGCGGATGCGGGCGGGGCGGAAGCCGAAGTGGTAGAAGACGGCATCGTGCCGGGTGAGTTCGGGGATGAAGAGTCTGTCCATGAAATCTTCGCTGATGGGGGGCCAGTACCACCAGCGGAAGAGGAGGCGGGCCAGGTAGCGCAGGGGCAGGATGGGGATTTTGAGGGGGATGCGGCGAATTTCGGCCGTTTGCAAAATCAGGCGCATCACTTCCCGGTAAGATAACTGCTCTTCTCCGGCAATGGTAATCGTCTGGCCTAATAAGTCGGGGCGTTCCACTGTCATTGCCAGACAGCGGGCCAAGTCTTCTACCCACAGGGGTTGCAGCAGCATGTCGCCGCCACGCGGCAGCCAGACAAAAGGCCAGGTCCAGATAGCCAAGGCGAGCAGCATCTCAAAGTAGCGGTCGCCACGCCCATAGACGCTGGCGGAGCGGATGATGGTGTAGGGGATGTTGCTTTTCTCGACCATGCGCTCCATGTGTCCTTTTATTTGGGGCAGCAGGTGGCGGGCGTAGGGGTCGGCCCCGGTGCGGCTGAGGAGGATGAGGTTTTTGATTTGGGCGCGGCGGCATTCGCGCAGCAGGCGTTCTGTGCCTTGCCAATCTACGGAGCGCAGCAGGCGAGTGCGGCTGCGCCATTCTGTGCCGGCCAGGTGAATAACGGTGTCTACGCCTTGCAACTGCTCTTGCAGGGCTGATTGATCGTTGATGTGGCCGATGTAAGCCTTCCATTCGCGCTCTTCGAGGGTGAGGCGGTTGGTGAGAGAACGGCCGATGAAGCCGGTTGCGCCAGTGATGAGGATCATGGGGGAATTTTAGTGCGGATTGGGTGTGGCGTAAAAAAGAGAGTGGGGATTGGAGATTGGAGACTAAAAATCTCCAATCTCTAGTCTCCAGTCTCCAGTCTCCAAATAGGCTATAATCCCGCGCATGACACGCTTTTGCCTTATTGGGCCGACGTATCCGTATCGCGGGGGGATTGCTCATTACACCACGCTGTTGGCGCAGGCTTTGCGGGCGGGGCACGAGGCACAGGTATCTCATGACGTGTTGCTGCTTTCTTTTTCGCGGCAGTATCCTCGGTGGCTGTTTCCAGGGCGCAGTGATCGGGATCCGAGTGAACGGCCGTTACGCACCGAAGCTGAATATTGCCTTGACCCACTTAACCCGCTCAGTTGGTGGCGCACCTGGCGGCGGATTAAAGCGTGGCAGCCAGAGGTGGTGGTGATTCCCTGGTGGGTGCCGTTTTGGGCACCGGCCTGGTCGGTGTTGGGGCGGGGTATTAAGCGGCTGCGCCCGGCGCCGAAGTTGCTGTTTATCTGCCACAATGTGCTGCCGCATGAGAAGGGGCTGCTGGATAGGGTGGCGCTGCGGCTGGCGCTGGCGGCGGGGGATGGTTATGTGGTTCATGCCCAGGCGGATGGGCGGCGGCTGTTGGCGCAGTTTCCGCAGGCGAAGATGGCGGTGACTCCGCTGCCGACTTATGCGGCGTTGGGGGAGAAAACGGCCGTTTTGCCGGTTAGGCTGCCGGATGGTGTGCCGATTGCCCTGTTTTTTGGTCTGGTGCGGCCTTATAAGGGGGTGGATGTGCTGCTGGAGGCGATGGCGTTGGTGGAACGGCCGTTGCATTTGGTGATTGCGGGTGAGTTTTGGCAGGATGAGGCGGGGTATCGGGCGCAGATTGAGCGGTTGGGGCTGGCAACGGCCGTGACGATCTTGAACAAATATGTGCCGGATGAGGAGGTGGCGGCTTTGATGCAGCGGGCGGATGTGGTGGTGCTGCCTTATCGTAGTGCTACGCAGAGTGCCATTGTGCAGGTGGCTTTTGGGCATGGCAAGCCGGTGATTACGACGGATGTGGGCGGGCTGGCGGAGGCGGTGCAGCATGAGGTGACGGGTTTGATTGTGCCGCCGGAGCAGCCAGCGGCCCTGGCAGCGGCCATGGATCGCTTTTTTGTGGAAGAGTTAGGGCCGGTTTTGGGGGAGAATGTGAGAGGGGAGAACGGCCGTTTTGGGTGGGAACGGCTTATTCAGACGCTCCTTAAACTTGCCGAGCTTTGAAGGTGAACTGTGCGGGCAAATGAGCCAGCCATAAACGGGCAGGCAGATAGGAGCGGAGAAAGTATAATAAGGGGGGCAGGTTTGAGACTGACCCTTACTAGGTTAGAAATTTAGGAGAGTGTAAGATGAATCTGGCAGAGAAGCGGATTATGGTGACGGGTGGCAGCGGCTTTTTGGGCCGTTACCTGGTGAAGCAGTTGGAGGAAGCGGGCTGCCAGCATGTATTTGTGCCGCGCAGCAGTGAGTATGATTTGCGTTTTCAGGGGGCGATTGATGAGGCATTTGCGGACGGCCGTCCTGAGGTTGTGATTCATTTAGCGGCCGTTGTTGGCGGCATTGGGGCCAACCGTGAGAAACCCGCGACCTTTTTTTATGATAACCTCATCATGGGCACGCAGTTGATGGAGACGGCGCGGCTGCAAGGCGTGGAGAAATTCGTAGGTGTCGGCACAATCTGTGCTTATCCTAAATATGCCCCCGTGCCTTTCCGTGAGGAAGATTTGTGGAATGGTTATCCTGAAGAGACCAATGCGCCGTATGGGTTGGCCAAGAAGATGCTGCTGGTGCAAGGACAAACCTATCGGCAGCAGTATGGGTTTAATGCCATTCATCCCCTGGTGGTTAATCTGTATGGCCCTGGTGACAATTTTGATTTGCAGACCAGCCATGTGATTCCGGCTCTGATTCACAAGCATTTGGTGGCGGTGGAAAATGGCTGGGATGAGGTGGTGGTATGGGGTGATGGTTCGCCGACGCGAGAGTTTTTGTATGCAGCGGATGCAGCCGAAGGGTTGATGAAGGCTACCATGTATTATGACAGCCCTGCGCCTGTGAATATTGGCTCTAGTTTTGAGATTTCTATCCGGGAATTGGCGCAGATTATTGCGGAGGAGACGGGTTTTGCGGGGCGTATTGTGTGGGATACGAGCCGCCCCAATGGGCAGCCGCGCCGTAAGCTGGATGTGAGTAAGGCGAAAGAGGCGTTTGGTTTTGAGTCGCGCACGAATTTTCGTGAAGGGCTACGGCAGACGATTGCCTGGTATAAAGAGCAGCGGATGCCGGTGCTGGCGGATTAGATTATTTAGGTAAAACGTAATGCGTAATACCGTATTACGCATTACGTTTGACGCATTACGTTTTAAGTGCCTCAACCCCTTATTGTCGCCATTACGTTGAATTGGAATCGGCCGGATGATACGCTGGTTTGTGTGGAGTCTCTGCTGGCGCAGACATATGGGCATTTGGCGGTGGTGGTGGTGGATAATGGCTCGACGGACGATTCGGTGGCGCAGGTTCAAGCCAGGTTTCCCCAGGTGGCGGTGATTGCCAACGAGACGAATTTGGGGTTTGCGGGGGGGATGAATGTGGGGCTGCGTTGGGCGTTGGCGGCAGGGGCCGATTTTGCGCTGATTGTGAATAATGACACGCTGCTGGCGACGGATATGGTGGCGCGATTGGGGGAGGTGGCGCAGGCGGAACGGGCTGTTACGGCGCCGATTATTTATTATGCTGATGAGCCGCAGCGGGTGTGGTCGTTGGGGGCGCGGATGAATGATTGGACGTTGGAGGAAGTGGGTAATGTGAGGGGACAGGTGGATGTGGGGCAGTGGGCAGCGCTTGTGCCCTGCAATTTTGTGCCAGGATGTGCGATGTTTTTCCCGCGTGAAGTGCTGGAAACGGTGGGGCTGTTTGATGAGGGCTTCTTTATGTATTATGAGGATTCGGATTTGTGCTTGCGGTTGACGCGGGGAGGCTGGCCGATTTTGTCGGTGACGGGGGCTAAGATGTGGCATAAGGTGGCGGTGAGCAGTGGCGGCAGTGATAGTGTGAATGAGCGGTATTGGATGGCGCGATCTAGTGTGCGGTTTTTTAGCAAACATGCGCGGTGGTGGCAGGGGCCGATTGTTTTGTTTTGGCGGACGGGGAGTGCGGTGCGGACGACGTGGCGGCTGTGGCGGCATGGTCGGATGGAGGCGTTGAAGGCGTATTGGCGGGGGTTGGCTGATGGGCTGCGGGGGTTGGGGCGATGACGCGCTTGTTAATGTTGACGTTTAATCGGGTGGGGAAGGGGACGTATTGGCGGGCGATGGGGTATGCGAAGGAGTTGGTGCCGCTGGGGTATGAGGTGACGCTGTTGGCGGTGGCTTCGCGGCGAGGCACGGGGTTTGTGGAGCGGGTGGTGGATGGGGTGCATTTGGTGGAGACGCCGGATTTGTGGCCGAGTTCGGGGTATGATTTGTGGGATGTGGTGCGGCGGGTGGCGTGGTTGCGGGGACGGCCGTTTGACCTGATTCACGCTTTTGAGAACCGCCCGGTGGTGCTGGGGCCGATGCTTTATTTGCAGCAAACGCGCCGTTTGCCGCTGGTGATTGATTGGTGTGATTGGTTTGGGCGGGGTGGCTCGGTGGAGGAACGGCCGAATTCATTGGCGAAAACAGTGCTGCGGCCTGTGGAGAGTTTTTTTGAGGAGCGGTTTCGGCATCGGGCGGATGGGACGACGGTGATTAATTCGGTGCTGCGGCAGAAGGCGATTGAGTTGGGGGTGGCGGCGGATTCGATTTTGCTGCTGCCGAATGGGGCGAGTGTGGCTGAGATTGGGCCGCAGGATAAAACGGCCGTGCGCCAGCGTTTGGGTTTGCCGGTGGATGTGCCGATTTTGGGTTATATTGGGGCGATTTTTGAGCGGGACGCGCTGTTGATGGCGCGGGCGTTTGATGCGGTTCAAGCGGTAAGGCCGGAGGTGCGGCTGTTGGTGATTGGCTATTGTAATGTGGCGATGGAGAAGTTGGTGCGGGAGGAAACGGCCGTTATTCGCACGGGGCCTGTTCCTTTTAAGGCACTGGTGGATCATATTTCTGCTTGTGATATTGGCTGGCTGACGTTGTGTGATAGTGGGGCTAATCGGGGGCGTTTTCCGATGAAGACGCATGATTTTATGGCGGCGGGTGTGCCGCTGCTGGTGACGGATGTGGGGGATTTGGGCACGATGGTGCGAGAGAAGGGGATTGGCTGGGTGGCAGAGGCGGAGGTGGAGAGGGTAACGGCCGTTACGCTGGACCTTCTCGCCAATCCCACCGCACGGCGGCAGATGGGGCAGCAGGCACGCTATGTAGCCGAAACGGAACTGGCCTGGCCGATTATTACGCGGCAGTTGGCTGATTTTTATGAGCGAAATGTATTGTAGGGGCAGTGCCTTGTGCCTGCCCTAATGGGCGACTACAAGGGTCGCCCCTACATCCCAAAACGAGAAAACTGTGAAAGAGGTTTGTTGTAATTTTTGCGGCCAGGATGATTGGCTGTTGGTGAATGAGGGGCGGGATTTGCTGCTGGATCGGCCGGGAAGTTTTCGGCTGGTACGCTGTCGCAATTGTGGGCTGATTTATCAGAATCCGCAGGCGACCCGTGAGGAGTTGGAACAGTTTTACCCAGATGATTATCTGCTGTATGAGACAAAAGGCGCGAAGACAACGCAGGTAGAGCAGTTGTCGCAGCAGCATGAGTTGGGGCGGCGTTGTGCGCGGGTGATGCGCCATCAGCCGAACCCTGGCAGGGTTTTGGATGTGGGCTGCGCCACAGGCAATTTTTTGGTGGCGATGCGGGAGCGGGGTTGGCAAACGGTGGGGGTGGAGTTGAGTGGGTATGCGGCGGGGTATGCGCGGGAGCAGTTGGGGTTGGATGTGCGCACGGGGACGTTGGAGGAGGCTGCGTTTGCGGCGGATAGTTTTGATGTGGTGACGTTGTGGGATGTGTTTGAGCATGTGTTGGACCCGAAGGCGACACTGCTGGAGGTGGCACGGGTGTTGAGGCCGGGTGGGTTGGTGGTGATTCATACGCCCAATCCGACGAGTGTGGAGGCGCGGCTGTTTGGACAGAATTGGGTGGGTTGGGAACGGCCGCGTCATTTGCATCTGTTTGCGCCGGAGGTGCTGCGGGGATATTTGGCGGAGACAGGTTTTGTGTGGCAGGGGGTGGAGAGTTTTAGCGGCCGTTTGAGTGTGACGCTGCTTAGTGTGGAGTTTGCGCTCAAAGCGCGGGACGTTCCGGCGGCAAAGTGGCGACCCTGGCTGAAATTTGCCTATAATCTACCCTTGCGTCTGCTGACGTGGCCTTTTTACAGGCTGTTGGAGATGACGAATAAGATGACGGGCATGACGGTTTTTGCGCGACGAATTGATGAGACATTATGAAAGTGAAAAGTATGATTCGCAGAGGGATTATTAAGTCTCTGCAATTGGTAGGTTATGATTTTGACAAAATCTCGTTGGAGGGGGCGCTGCAGCGCTGCCGGGCACGGGGGATGCAGATTGGCACGGTGATTGATGTTGGGGCCTCTAATGGGATGTGGACGGAGAAATGTGTGAAGTTTTTCCCGGATGCGGCCTATTTTTTGGTGGAAGCGCAATCGCCGCATGAGCCTTATTTGCGCCGCTTGAAGCAGAAGATGCCTAAGCTGGATTATGTGATGGCGGCGGCGGGGGATACGGTGGGGGAAATTTATTTTGATGCTTCGCATTTGTTGGGGGGATTGGCTTCGTATGAGCCGTTTGCGGAGAATAATATTACCGTGCCGGTGACGACGATTGATGCGCTGGTGGAGCAGCATCATTTGCAGCCGCCGTTTCTGATTAAGTTGGATACGCATGGGTTTGAGGTGCCGATTTTGGCGGGGGCGCAGGCGACGCTGGCGCAGACGGGGTTGTTGGTGATTGAGGTTTACAATTTTGAGGTGGCGAAGGGCAGTCTGCTTTTTCATGAGATGTGTGCGTATTTGGAGCCGCTGGGGTTTGGCTGTGTGGATATGTGTGACCCGCTGCATCGGCCGCGTGATGGGGCGTTGTGGCAGTTTGATTTGTTTTTTGGGCGGACTGACAGTGATGTGTGGCAGTCGCCAAGTTATGAGTGAGGGTGTGATAGTATGTGGGAAGTTCGTTTGAAAACGGCCGATGACAGCCAGCAAGCCTATGATGATTTGTATAGTGAGGTGGGGATTTCGCAGCCATACTCTTTTTATTTGTGGATGATGGAGATTTTGGGGCTGCGCCCAGATGATGTTTATTTGGATATTTCGTGCGGGCGGGGGGAGTTGGTGGCCATGGCCCAGGCACGAGGTGTGCGGGCGCATGGTATGGATATTTCTCACGCGGCTTTGCAAGATGGGCGGGGGGATTTGGTGGAGAACCATTTTGTGGTGTGTGATGCGGAACGGTTGCCGTATGCGGATGGTGTTTTTTCGGTGGCGAGTAATATGGGGAGTTTGGAGCATTTTGAGGATATGGCAACGGCCGTTCGAGAAATGGCGCGGGTGTTGAGGGCAAACGGCCGTGCTTTTGTGCTGGTGCCTAACACGTTCAGTTTGATGACCAACATCTGGATTGCTTTGCGTCAGGGGCGCACCAGCACGGACAACCAGCCTATCCAGCGGTATGCGGCGCGGCAGGAGTGGCAGCAGTTGTTGGAGGAAAATGGGTTGAGGGTGGAGCGCACGCTTAAGTATGAGCATGTTATGCCCCGGACGCGCCAGGATTGGTGGGGCCATTTGCAGCACCCTAAACGGCTGATGCGTTTGGTGTTCATGCCCTTTATTCCGCTTAACCTGGCCTATGGTTTTATTTTTGTCTGTCGTAAGGGGGGGTAATAGCTGGATTGGTGTTGGGGAGGGGAACGGCCGTTTCTTCCAGGGCAGCATTGATGAAGTCAAAATTTATATTCGCGGGCTGTCCGATGCTGAAGTGATGAGCCTGTACCAAAAGTAGCAAGTTGAAAGCGACCAAGCCTTTTGAGTAGTTTGATTTCTTAGAGCTTCTTTTGAACAATCAGCCAAGAAGTTGTATGATTCCCGTTTGGGCAGCAGATAATCGCTGCCACAATATAAATTGAAGGAACCATTATGATTATTCTTGGGTTGACACACCCAATTTCCTGGAACAACGCTGCTTGTATCTTGGTAGATGGCAAGCTAGTAGCCATGGCGGAAGAAGAGCGGTTCAATCGTATTAAACATGCCCCGCGTATGATGCCTGTTCAGGCGATAGCGTTTTGTTTGCAAACGGCCGGCATCCAGTTATCTGATGTAGATTATGTGGCTGTTGGTTTTGATAGTGCCTTACGGGCTGCCCTGGGGAACATTAAGCTTAGCGAGGGTTTGAGCGGCCTTAATCAAGCTGCATTTTGGCTGCGCGAAGGCAGTCACTATGAGCGGCAGTTGCAGCTTGAGGGCGTTGACCCTGACCGGATTGTCTTTGTCAATCACCACCTTTCCCATGCTGCCAGCACCTACTACGCCTCTGGTTTTGCCGAAGCGAATATCTTGTCGCTGGATGGCAGCGGTGGCAATAACTCTGGCGTTTTGGCAGTGGGCAAGGGTACGAAGATGGAGATTCTGGAGACCGTCTCTAACCGTGGTAGTTGGGGCTTGGCCTATGAGTTGATTACGGATGCCTTAGGTTTTCGCCGCCATAGTGGCGAGGGTAAGACAATGGGGCTGGCTGCTTATGGTACACCTGATCCTGCCGGATTACCTTTTGTGGAATGGGATGGCCCCTTGCCGGTTATTAATCCGCAAAAGCGGAAGGCTTTTGTAGATTCATTGCAACCACGTCATGAAGATGAACCTTTGACTCAGGCTCATAAAGATTTGGCGGCTACTTTACAAGATACGTTAGAGCGGGCTGGGATTAAGATGGCGGCCTGGCTGTATGAACAGACGGGGATTCGCCGCTTATGTTTGGCCGGGGGCACGGCTCTCAACTGTTCTATGAATGGTAAATTGGCGCAACTGCCTTTTGTGGATGAGATTTTTGTGCAGCCTGCGGCGCATGATGCAGGGACGGCTTTAGGCGCGGCTTTGCATCTGTATGTGGAAAAGTCGGGGCAGTTGCCGCAGTGGAAGATGGAGCATACTTATTGGGGCAAGTCTTATAATAATGAAGAGATAGAGCAATCCTTAAAGGCTTTTACGGGGATTGATTATCATTTGAGTGAGGATATTTTTTCGGAAGCGGCAGAACTTTTGTCTAAAGGGTTTGTGGTTGGCTGGTTCCAGGGGCGGTTTGAGGTGGGGCCTCGTGCTTTGGGTGCACGCAGCATTCTGGGGCATCCTGCTTTGCCGGACATGAAGGATCGGATTAATTTGAAGGTGAAGAACCGCGAGCCGTGGCGGCCGTTTGCCCCGTCGGTGTTGGAGGAGGAAGTCGGCCGTTATATTGATGTAGATAAAAAGTCACCGTTTATGATTTTGGCGTTTGATGCTAAGCCTGAAACGAAGGCGGAGATTATTAGTGCTACGCATGTAGATGGTACGTGTCGTCCGCAAACGGTTAGCCAAAAAACAAATCCTCGTTATTGGCAGCTTATTAAGGCTTTTCAAAAAATTACAGGTATCCCCGTTGTCCTCAACACGAGTTTTAATGTAAAGGGGCAGCCTATTGTAAATACACCTCATGAGGCGATTGATACGTTCCTGAATTGTGGGATGGATTTTCTGGCTATTGGGGACTATATTGTGGCGAAGGAGTAGAGAGGAATGAGTAGGATAGAAAGTCAAAAGGATGCTGTATTTCAACGGGTGAAGCGGATGTATAATGCTCACCCTTTTCCGAACCGTAACGCAATTCCGGATGTGAAGAGTGATGAACGGTATCAATATATTTATGAAAACTTCTTACATATTCCTTTGCGTGAGTTCCGGAATATGACTTTTTTGGATGCTGGCTGTGGCACAGGGGATGTGACCTGGGTATGGCGACGACTTTTGCATCCATCTAATAAGGTGTTTGCGATTGATTTGTCGAATGCGTCGGTGAATGTGGCACGTCGGGCGGGGGGGGAGGCTGAGGTTACGCCGATTTTTACGGTGGGTTCTCTGTTGGATATTCCGCTGCCGGACCATAGTGTGGACTTTGTGCATTGCAGTGGGGTGTTGGTGGCGGTGACGGATCCCCAGCGTGCTTTTCGGGAGTTGAGCCGGATTTTGAAACCGGGTGGGTATATGATGCTGGTGCTGTATCACAAATACGGCCGTTCCATGCACGGGGCACGTCGGGCAGTGGTTGATTTATTGGAACCGGAAGACGTAGATCGTCGGGCCGAATTAGGTGGCAAATTATTTGCCCGTTCTATGCGTAAATTTGCTGTGGATGAACTGTCGCCCTTGGAAGGCATTTTGTATGACCAGTTTGGCTTGCCTTGTGAGACTCGTTACAGTGTGGGTGATGGTTTGCGCTGGTTTGAGCAGGCGGGTGTCAACTATTTAGGTACATGGCCGCCTGTCGAATGGACACAAGTGGGCAAGGGACTGCGCTTTTCTAAGCAGTTTGGGGCTAAGCCGCAATCTACGCTGTATCGGCTGCTGACACGTGTTTTTGCCGATACGGAGGCTGCGCCTGATCAGGCTCCCAGCCTATTGACGCGAATGACAATGGAATCGTTGTGGTTCCTCAATCAGCAGCAGCTTTTTTCGATTTCTGGTCGTAAGGAGCTTTGATTGGCATCGTTTTTCCGGGATGGGGTTGCCAAAATCCGCGCACTGCGTGGGGGGCAGTGGCTGGGTGTTGCTGTTTCTTTATTGTTTGTGGCAGCGGCCGTTTTTGTTCTGATTCGGGATAGTGCCAGTTTGTTGTCGGCTTCTTTCCGATTGCATGGGGGCTGGTTGTTCCTTTCCTTTGTGGTGGAATGCACGGGCCTGATAGTGGCGGTGCCAGTGTGGCGGCAAATTTTGGGACGGCTGAACGGCCGTCTTTCACTTTCTAAAGACTTTCGCATATATTGTTACAGTATGCTGGGAGTGGCGATTCCGGGCCGGCTGTGGTCAGTAGCGGGACGGGCGGCTTTGTATAAGCGGGAAGGGGTGAGTGGTTTGACGGTGGCGGTGGCTTCGTTCATTGAACTATTGGTATTTGGCTTGGCTGGATTGGTGGTTTTTGGGGTGGCAACGGCCGTTTCTCCACCTACCAATCTCTGGCAAAAGCCAATGTTGGCTTTGGTCATTACGTTGTTGGCTGTTGTCCTTATTCAGCCACCCCTATTCAATCGCCTTATTACGTGGCTTTTAAGGCGCGTAAGATCGGAAACAGATATTGCTCTCAGCTACCACGATTTAGCTATCTGGTTGGTGGGTGAAGTTGTGGTTGTTGTCATTGGGGGAACGGCCGTTTACATTCTCCTTTATAGCCTTTCCCCAGTTTCGCTAACCCTTCTCCCCGCCATCATTACGGCCTGGGCCAGTGCCACTATTGCTGGTTCACTTTTCTTTTGGATACCCGGCCCTGTTATCCGCGATGGCATGATGACGCTTGTGTTAACCCAAGTATTACCATCCGCAACGGCCGTGCTTTTTGTCATCCTCGTGCGGATTTGGACAATCGCCTCTATCCTACTTTTAGTAGCGCTCATTTGGCTCATTTCGCCCCATTTACTCCCTAAATCAGCCAAATACCACTCATAATAACCCGATCGAAGTATTGTGAATAACCGAGAAAAGCCTAGAATAAGGTTAAATTTAAGATCGGGGTTAAAAACCTTTTACAAAATGGAGATTGCAAAATGAAGAAAAATATAATCGTTTCCTTATTATCAGCCTTAGCCTTAGTTCTTGTACTGGCTGTTGCCGCTTCTGCTGCTCCTAGCAGTTACACAAGCGGTTTCCAGGTACAAAACCTCAGCGATACAGATGATGCCAATGTTGTCATTACCTATTACAACCAGAATGGTAGTGTAGACACAACCGCTAACGACACAATCGGTGCAGGTACCAGCACAACCTATTACCCAATCGATGCCAATGCAGGCTTCAATGGTTCAGTGGTTATTTCCTCTGATCAGGCCGTTGCTGCTATCGTCAACATTTTGGGTGATGGCGGTGCGTTTGGTGGTGCTAGCTACAACAGCTTCAGCTCTGGCAGTGCCAATGCCAACATTCCGTTGGTTTTGAGTGACTTCTTCAATATTAACACCTTCTTCAATGTCCAGAATACTGGTGCTAGCGACGTAACCGTTAATGTTGACTACAGTGCTGCTACCTGTACAGATCAAAGCGCAACCATCGCTCCCGGAGCCGCGCACACATTTGACCAGACCTCAGATTGTTCCGCCAATACCATTGGTGCGGCCACCGTTACCTCTGATGGCGAAATTGCTGTAGCTGTTGTCCAATATGACGATAAAAGCTTGTTAGCTTACAATGGTTTCACCTCTGATGGTGCGGGCACCGCTGTAGCTCCCCTGGTTAGCCAGAACTACTTCAACTCTCGTACAGCCTTGCAAGTACAGAACACAGGCGCAGCTGCTGTTGATGTAACCGTAAACTTTACCCCCAGCCCTGGCTTCCCCGGTGCTGCGTGTTCCCAGACATTGAATATTGCTCCTGCTGCTTCGGCTAACTTTGGCGACAGTGCCTTCTTCAACAACACAGCAGCTTGTGATGCAGGCTCTGGTTGGGTCGGTGGTGCTGAAATTGATGCCGGTGCCGGTACGGTCGTTGCTATTGTCAACAGTGTGACCACTGGTACAGCCAATGGTGCGGCTTACTCCGCGTTTGATCCCTCCACAGCGACAAATGTTGTGAACTTCCCATTGGTTATGGATCGGAACTTTGGTATCTTCACTGGCTCTGGTCTGGCTAGCGCCGACGGCAGCTCTGTTGATATCAGCTGTACGTTCAGCAACAATGCCCGTGTCTATACCGCAACAGGCACTAACTTCACTGATGTGCATCTAAACCAACTTGCTGATGGCTACGTAGGTGCTTCTACCTGTACGGCTACTGGCCCCATCGTTGGTGTTCTCAGCCAGTTAGGTGGTTCGGGCGACAAACTGCTCTACTACGAAGGCTTCAACAACTAAATCTGTAACAGGTAATTAACCCCGATTTTAGGGAGGAGCCGCCTAGGCGGCTCCTCCTTCGTTTTTATTAGTCACTTCAATTTTATCTATCCCACATTTATTGATTTCATGATGATGATGAATTTAGGACGAGCATTCCTGATAAAACTGCTCACCGTTTGTTCTGTTGTTCTTCTATTAATGGGCTGTGGTGAAGCAAGCCCATCTGCTGTTACGCCTTCACCAATGGCGACGGCGATTGCTCCGACAACATCGAGTGTAGAAGAAAACACAGTTAGTTCGGAAACAGACACAGGTTATCCCGCTGCGGATAATCGTCTGCCACCTGGATATGTTGCGCCAGAATCTACTATTGAAGGCTTATCACCCACCGTTCCAGATCCAGATGTTATTTTACCTGAAACAGACTCTAATACGGCCGCTATCGGCGGTGTTTTGGCTAGAGAAATTACAGACCAGGGTTATGTACCTGTTCAACCACGTGCCTTGATTTTAGGTCGAATTATTGAAAACGACCGTGGTGAACAGGCATTGATTAGCGTCTCTGAAAATGCGCAACGTGCAGAGTTGTTTGCAACGGGTGTATTTCTGTTTAGCCAGGTTCCACCTGGAGATTATGGGCTTGTGATAGATTTAGGCTTTACAGAGTTTCCGCTTACCGATGAGAACGGCGATCAAATTCTGCTTTCGATTGAAGGCGGAACGGCCGTTGATCTGGGCCAAATAATAGTCAGAATACCAGAAGATTAAATGTAGCATCTGTTTTCTGGTTAAATTGACACTGAGCTTAAAAGCATTGCCTTTGGCAATGCTTTTTCTTTTTTTGAACGGCTTTCACATTAGCCTTGTAGGGTTTTCTGCCAGTTTGATGGGAATATTTGTGGCTAAATCCTCAGGAGATGCAGAGGCTTTTTCGCTGATGCCTGGAATAGCAGTTAAACTTTTGCTAAATAACTGGTTTATCTTGAAAATTCCCCCTATATTTGTTTGGGCTGTAGTAATACTTGAAGATGAACGGCCGTCTCACAGCAAAGGAGAACAATATTGATCACAACAAACAAAACGGAACTCATCCCTCCCTATGGGGGCACACTCGTTAATTTAATGACGGCCGCCGATACTCTGGAGGAATTAACAGCTTACGCCAATCAATTAAACTCCATCCGCCTGTCGGCACGGTCAGTATGTGATCTGGAACTACTAGCTGTTGGGGCTTTCTCCCCCCTGGATCGCTTCATGAGTCAGGCTGATTATCAGCAAGTGCTAGACACCATGCGCCTGACAACAGGCCACATCTTCCCTTTGCCCATCACCCTACCCATTGAGCCAGAAGACGAGGTTCAAATCGGGCAAGACATCGCCCTGCGCGATCCACAGAATGAGCTGCTGGCCGTTATGACCGTGACAGAAATTTATGAGTGGGACCTGGCCGAAGTCGCCGAAAAAGCCTTTGGCACACAAGACCTGCGCCATCCCCTTGTCGCCGAAATGCACCGCTGGGGCAAACGGAACATCTCTGGCCCTATTCAGATGCTAAAACAGCCAGTCCACTATGACTTTAAGAACCTGCGTCTGACACCGACCGAAACACGGGCGCGGCTAGAAGCATTCGGGCATAACAATGTTGTCGCATTCCAGACCCGCAACCCGCTGCATCGAGTGCATGAAGAGTTGACCAAACGAGCAGTGGAAGACATTGATGGTGTTTTGCTGCTGCACCCAGTTGTTGGTCTCACTCGGCCTGGTGATGTGGATTACTTTACCCGCGTCCGCACCTACAAAGCCTTAACCCGCCGCTACTACGATCCAGATCGTATTCTGCTTTCACTCCTGCCGCTGGCTATGCGGATGGCTGGCCCGCGAGAGGCCATCTGGCACGCCCTGATTCGGCGCAATTATGGTGCTAATCACCTCATTGTGGGGCGCGATCATGCTGGGCCGGGCAAAGATTCGACAGGCAAACCATTTTATGGGCCGTATGAGGCGCAAGAGTTGGTTGAAAGTGTGAGTGAAGAGCTAGGCGTGAAAGTCATTCCCTTCCGTATGTTGGTCTACTTGCCAGAGGAAAAGCGGTATGAAGAAGTGACAAAGGTATCGGCACAGACCAAAACCGCCTCTATTTCGGGGACACAGGTGCGAGAGGAGTATTTACAGAATGGGAAACAACTGCCCCATTGGTTTACTCGGCCGGAAGTGGCCGAGATTTTGTCGGAGACGTACCCGCCGCGCCATAAGCAGGGGGCTTGTGTCTGGCTGACTGGTTTACATAATGCAGGCAAATCTACCACGGCCGCTGTGCTGACCACACTTTTACAGGAATACGGCCGTCAAGTCACCCTGCTTGATGGTGATGTCGTGCGTACTCACTTTTCTGAGGGTTTGGGCTTTAGCAAAGAAGATCGAGATACCCATGTGCGCCGTATCGGCTATGTAGCCTCGGAGATTGTGCGGCATGGCGGATTAGCCATCTGTGCCACCGTTAGTCCCTACCGTGCTACACGTAATGATGTACGCAGCCTGTTCAATGAAGAACATTATATTGAGGTCTTTGTAGATACCCCACTGGCTGTGTGTGAAGCCCGCGACACAAAAGGTTTATATGCACGCGCTCGTCGGGGTGAAATTCGTGGGTTTACGGGCATTGACGACCCTTATGAGATGCCGCGTTACCCTGAGTTGCGTATTGACACGACCCATCACTCCGCCGAAGAAAATGCTCACCACATAATTGGTTTATTAGTGGAGCGTGGTTTTATCCGGGCGGATAGTTTGGATATAGATTAGTAATTGCCAAAAAGAAAGGATATTATGTCAACGAACAATCATTTTGAACAATCTGGATTTGTATTATGGATGACTGGCTTGTCTGGGGCAGGCAAGACAACCATCGCTTTGCTTTTGGAAAAAGAGTTGAAGGAACGTGGTCTTAGGGTAGAACGCCTGGACGGGGATGTCGTGCGCGAGAGCCTGACACGGGATTTAGGTTTCTCGAAAGAGGATCGGGCTAAAAACATTGAGCGCATCACGTTTGTCGCCAAACTTCTTTCCCGCAATGGGGTGGGCTGTATTTGCTCGTTTATCTCCCCATATCAGTCGGTGCGGGATCAGGTGCGGGCTAATACGAGTAATTTTTTGGAAGTTTTTATTGA
>JACKBT010000057.1 GCA_020634415.1 Ardenticatenaceae bacterium | reverse complement strand
GTAACGAATAACCACCAACAGTTGCACCAGCGCCAACAACAACTGCGAACTCCCCCACAGGGCAAAGGCAAAAACAATGCCATCCGCCCCCGCCACCGACAAATCCATCCCCGCAATACTGCCCGCCCCCCCATCGGCCGAAAACATATGAATGCAACTACGAATCGTACTCAAAAGCGCATAACCCACAAAGACATAAAAGGGCAGTTTCAGGCCACGAATCTGGTTGTCAATTACCGGGGGCAAAATTGTTTCAAGAATAGTTTTCATTTTGTTAATTTCATTCTCCTGCCGCCTCAGTCAGGGCGAGGAAACGTATGATGATGCACAATCGTCTGCTGCGGCAGCAGATGCACAAAGTTATAACCAGGCAGATGGTCAGGATCAAGCTCCGCTTCGGGCGCACCGGGCCAGGCCGTAAACTGCGAAAAAGCACTGGCCGTACTGACATACACAATGCCATCGCGCATCATCTGCATGGGCTGGTGAATGTGCCCGAAGAAAACCCCGCGCAGCCTCTCACGAGCAGGCAAAAGTGCCTGGTGCAAAGCTTCACCGTTCAAGATCAACATATGCTCATCAAACCAGGTGGAGTTCAACGGCAGGGCGGGATAGTGCGTGAAAATAGTCAGCGGCGGGCCATCAGGCGCCGCTTCCTGGCGCACAATCGCCAACTGCGATTCGGGCAGCAATCCATTGGGATCAATTTCATCCGGCCCTCGCGCATCCAGCACCACAAAGCGATACCCATCTACCTCAAACACGTAAGAGAGCCGATCCGGCGTATCCAAATCCTGTTTTGGCCCCATCGGCAAATAGCGGCGGATGTCTGGCGCCGTGTCGTGATTACCAACCACATAGTAGATGGGAACATGCAGTTGAGCAAAGGTAGCCGCCGCCAGTTCATAGGCATCGGGGTCGGGATCAGTGGTCACATCGCCGGTGTGGATGACAAAGGCGGGCGGCATAGGCAGGTTGTTGATAATGCGCACCAGTTCTTGGGCACAAGGCCAGGCCGCATGACCATGCCGCGCAAAGGCTTTGGTTGGCCCAAAATGGGTATCGCTGATATGGACAAAATAAAGTGGATTTGTTGACATAATTTATAAGTGCTTCACAGAATGATATGTTGCGCCAGTTGTCAGGGTCAATCATCAACCAAAGTTTTCATTTAGGCAATATCTGGCCGGGGAATGGGGCCAGTTGCCCACAGAGTGTTAAAATTCAGCATGGTTCAAAAACCCAGAAATTTAGCTTGACACGTGTAGGGCGATTTTGCAAATCGCCCAGAGAACAATTTGCAAAATCGTTCTACAATTTGTAAAGCTCATTTGAACCATGCCTAAAATCCTTTCAAAATCTTACCAACATTGGAGAGTATGCAAACATGAAAACAGTACACATTCCGGCACAAACGGTTCCGGTGATTGCCGAAACAGATGTATTAGTAGTTGGCAGCGGCCCCGGCGGCTTGTCGGCGGCCATTAGCTCGGCCCGCGCCGGGGTAGACACCATGCTCATAGAGCGGTATGGTTGCTTTGGCGGCAATTTGACCCATGTGGGCGTGGAGGGCATTGCCTGGTATCGCCGCCCGGAAACGGTGGATGTGGAAGGCATTGGCCTGGAGTTTGAGCAGCGGGCCAAAGCACAGCAGGCCAGTTATGACGAGCCGCAGTCCATCAGCCAGGGCATTAACGCGGAACTGTTTAAGGTGCTGGCGGACAATTGGGTGCAAGAAGCGGGCATTCAACCGCTGCTGCACGCGACGGTTGTGGATGTGCTGCGTGATGGGCATAAGGTGACGGGGGTTATCGTCCAGAGTAAAGCGGGCCGTCACGCCATCCTGGCACAGCGCATTGTGGATGCGACGGGCGATGCTGACGTGGCCTGTTTGGCGGGCGTGCCGGTGCGCCAAACGCCGAAAGAGGAGATGATGGCCGTGACGGTGATGTTCTCTTGTTCGGGTGTGGATAAGGCCCGTTTTTTGGAATATGTGCGCGAAAATCCCATGCGTTATATGGATTGGGGTAAGGAGTGGGCGATTCAGACGGATGGCAAGGAGGATGATCTGTTTAGCCCCTATCTGGATGAGCCGTTTGAGAAGGCGCGGGCCAGTGGGTTGATCCCGCCCGGCTTGAAGAGTATTGGCGGCACCTGGAGCGGCATTAGTGATGCCGGAGATGCCACTTATCTGAACATGGTGCACATGACGGGGTATGACGGCACGGATGTGTGGGATTTAACGCGGGCAGAGATGGAGGGGCGGCGGCAGGCGATGTTGGCGGTGCGGGCGCTGCAGCAGTTTGCGCCGGGTTTCGAGAAGGCTGGTTTGCGCAATTTTGGCATGACGTTGGGGATTCGAGATACGCGGAAGATTATCGGCCGTTATAACCTCACCGAGCAGGATGTACGGCAGCAGGCCCGGTTTGAGGATGCTGTGGGCATTTTTCCTGAGTTTATTGATGGTTATGGGGTGCTGATTTTGCCCACAACCGGCCGTTATTTTCATGTGCCGTATGGGGCTTTAGTGCCGCAGGGGGTGGACAATCTGCTGGTGGCGGGGCGGGCCATTGCCGGGGACAAGATTTCCCATGCGTCGGTGCGCAATATGATGTGCTGTACGGTGACGGGGCAGGGCGCGGGTGTGGCGGCGGCGATGTCGGTGAAGGAAGGGGTGACAACGGCCGATATTCATATCCATTCCATCCAGGCAGAATTAAAGCGGCAGGGTGTGCGTTTTAGCTGAGACTGGCTTTCAGCTCCGCCAGGTCTTGCATACGGTTGCGCAGATGGGTGGAGAGGATGTGAATGATGGGCGTGGCGATTTCGGCGTGTTCCTCAAGGAGTTGGTAGAAGGGAGTTTGGTCGAGGCGCAGGAGGCGGGTAGTGGCAACGGCCGTTACCGCCGCCAATCTCGGCTCGGGATCGAGCAGAGCCATCTCGCCAAACACATCCCCCTCCTGCAAGAAATTCAGAGTATGCTCGCCATCATGCACACGCACACGGCCTTCGGCGATGATATAGAGGGCATCACCGGGATCGCCTTTGGCGAAAACAGCCTCCTGGGGTGCAAGCTGGTCCTCACGCAGTAAGAGTGCCAGTTCGGTCAAAATATTGTTGGGCAAGTTGCAGAACATCTCGACGCGCTTGAGCAGGATGAGGCGTTCGATGGGCATGAGGGGAGCGGCAACGGCCGTTACCTCCACCTCCCCAGCCTCCGGCGGCAGCACCACAGGCCCCGCCAGCACCGTCCGGCGCAGTTCCGCCAGATCGCGCACCCGCGCCCGTAAATGGCGCGACAACACCTGAATGATCCCCCGCGACAGACTGGGCTGGTTAACCAACAGCTCCCAAAACGGCTCCTGATCCAGACGCAGCAGGTGAGTAGGTTCAACGGCTGTTACCGCCGCCGTGCGTGGTTCAGGATCAAGCAAAGCCATCTCGCCAAACACATCGGCCCCGCCCAAAAAATTATGCGTATGAGCGCCATCATGCACCCGCACCTTGCCCGACACAATCATATACATACTGTCACCGGGCGCACCTTTGGCAAAAACCATTTCCTCCGGCGCGTAAAAAACCTCAGTCAGGCGGCCAGCCACATCCAGCAGCGTCTCGGCACGAGCCTCGCCAAACAGGCTGGTGCGCTGCAAAATATCCACCCGGCCCATGAGGGGCAAACCGCGCATCTGCCCACTGCGCCGCAGATTAATCTGGTGCATGAGGGGCACAACGGCCGTTCCCTCCACCTCGGCCATAATCTTATCCACCACCGACTCCCGCAGTTGGGCCAATGTCCAGACGGCCGTTTCCCATACCACTGTGCCATCCCCATGCGCCAAAGCCGCCGCCGCCACCGCCTGCACCACCGCCTCGTGATACAGCCCCAACCGCCCCACGCCAAACAGGGCACAAAGCTGCAGCCAGCGATGCGACCCATTCATAAAATCCTGTAAACGCTGCACCCGCAGTTGGCTATTTTGCGGAAAAACATGGCTTAACAGAGCCAACTGTTCGGGCATATCCTGGCCCTGCACAAAGGGCAGCAGCAGGGCCAAATGCACCGCCGCCACCTCATGTTCCAGCGTTGCCAGCGCGTAGGCCCGCTGTTCGGCCACCGCCGTCGCCGTTGGCTGCAAAATCGCCCACACACGCCAAATCATAGCCGCATCGTACATAAACGAGAGCAAGGCCACAATGTTTTCCTGGTGATAGCGTAATTGCAGCAGCAGCGCCCGCAGCAGCAGCAGCACCTCATCCTGCCGCTCATCTTTCTGCAAGTCCATAATGGTGCGCATGGTTATGGCGGCCTGTTCGGCTTCGGCGTGGATTTGTTGATCAACGGCCGTTGCCTCCTCCCCGCTCGCCACAAAGCCCGCCTGCACCAAAGCCGCCAAGATTTGCCGGCGCACGTGATGAGCAGGATGGTGGGGATGCTGGCTCAAAAAGGCAATGGCCGAGGGCGTGCCTACACGCCCCAAAATGCGGGCCAACTGCCATAAAACTTCCCCATTTTGCTCCGTAGTAAAGGCCCGTTGCAGGAGGGGAACGGCCGTTGCCCCCGCCGCAATCAGCCCGGCCGCCGCCACCGTCCGCGTCTCCAACACCGCCAAAGCCGCCACCAACTCCGGCCACAGGTCAGCATAATGGGCCGCAGCCGTCAGCGCACTGCGCCGCACCTGCAGATTCCCATCAGACAACAGCGGCTCCAGCGTCGCCTGCAAATCAGGGCCGCCCACCTCACAAATGGTCTGCGCCGCCAAGGCCCTGTCCATGACTTGTGGCGAATGAGCCAACTGTATGAGCCGCAGCTGGGCTTCATGGCGCACGGCCGTTTGCCCATTACGCAGCAGCCCCACCAACGCCCCCTGCTGAATTTGCGCCTCATGATGGGCCAGATATGGCTCAATCTCGGCCATCACACGGGTTTCATCCAACGAGGCCAAGGCCCGCAAGGCTGCAGCCTGCACCGATGGCACCTTTTCGTGGGTGATGTGGTGGCGAACGGCCGTTAACGCCCCCGTCAGCCTCATCCCCTCAATCTGGTGCAGCACCTCCTGCCGTACCTCCGCCACCGGATGCGCCAACAAGTCGGGCAGCACCGCCGCCATCGCCTGCGGGTGGTTGTGCGCCAGTGTCTCCAGCGCGTACAGGGCCACCCCCACATGGGGACTGCTCAAACTTTGCCGCACGATGGCTAACGTGGCCTCATCCCACGACAGCTGCGCCTCACCCTGGAAAAGCCGTTCGGCCAACGCCTGCTGCACCTGCTGGGGATAGACCCGCCCCACACGCAGCCCCAGCGCCAGCCACACGGCGACAACAACCAGGGAAACCGAGGCCAGCCCGAGGGGCGTAAAGTCCAGCCAATGGGTAAACAGCAAAATCACCCCGGCTGCGCCCAGCGCCAGGGGATAGACAAAACCGCTGACGGTGGTTTGCACCTGGCGGCGCTGGGCGGCGGGCAAAGGCTGGTACAGCACGCTGACCGTCGCGCCGTTCACACCTTCGAGCGTGTGCCGGTAGAGGTGGGCCAGGGTGATGAGGATGAAGAGAACGGCCGTTCCCGCCCCTCCTTCACCCAACCAGGCAAACAGCCCCAGCAGCAGCAGCAAGCCAATCGGTGTCGCCAAAATCATGGCCCGCACCCCCACGCGCTTCAACAGCCGTCCCGTGCCCACAGCCTGCAGGCACAGGCGCAGCACGCCCGTCACGCCCCAAAAGAGGCCCAGAAAACCGGCCAGTGCCTCTACCTGGGGATATTGCCGTTCGACCTGGCTGTAAAAGATGTTGTCCACCACATAAATGCCTATGATGAAGGGGACTACCAGGCTGATAATGAGGCGCAGGTAAGGACTGGTGAGGGGGCTGGGGGCTGGTGATGGTGGAGGATGGGGATCGGCCGTTTCCGCCACCACGTCTTCCGCCACCGCGGCCATTTGCTGCCCGGCGATCTGCCGCGCCAGAACCATGACGACCACCAGCAGCCCCCCCGCTGCCGCCAACAGATTGGCTGTGCCCAGCCAGTCCACCAGCAGCAGAGTTAAGAAACCAGCGACAATGGCCGCCACCTGCTCCCCGGACCGGAGCAGGCCCCAGAGCCATTGACTCTGCTGTAGATTAAAGGCACGTTCCCCTAAACTGCCCACCGTGGCAGCCGCCAGCCTGTTGTGGACGGCCGCGTAAATAGGCAGGGTCACAAGCAGCCATGCCGCTGTCATGCCCAGGCGGTAGGCCATCAGTATGATTAGCAAGAAGCCTGGCACGACCAACAGCACTTTGTTTAGGGGGTATCGTTGAGTGAGGCGGGGGTAAACGGCCGTTACCAACAGCATCGCCAGACTCATCCCTACATAAGCATAGGGCAACATAGTGGCGTTAAATTGGGTGAGGAAAAGGGCGTAAGCGGCCGTTTGCGCCAGCACATTGGCCGCATAAAGCAAAATGGCGTAAGCCAACATCAGGCCAACCAGCCTGGCCTCATCAGCTTGAATATTGAGCAGCGACAATAACCTGCCTTGCCACCAATTCATGGGGTACTACCTGTTTGGGAAACAATATGAGTCGTATCAATCAAAAACGACTTTGGCCGATTGTCAGCCAAAGTCGTTCTCTCGTCAATATTCAAATTGCCGGGGCGCTTTCTTAGCGCTATTTAAGCTTACGGTACTAAAGAAGCCATCGCCCCACTAATATGGCTCACCAGGCTGCCAATGCTGCTATCCATCAGACCAAACCAACCAGAAGGCGCAATACCAATCCAGAAGATGAAGAAGATGAAGGCCAGCATAATCGCCAACTCACGGCGGTTCAAATCCTTGAGCTTTTCATTAGCCGGGTTATCTAACGGCCCCATAAAGACTCGTTGGAACATCCACAGCAGGTAAACGGCCGCTAAAATCACACCCGTCGTGGCAAAAGCCGTATAAATCCAGGCCGATGCGCCCAATGAAGCCGCCCCCATCGAACCCAGCAAAATCGTAAACTCACCTACAAAGCCATTCAGCCCAGGCAAGCCCATGCTCGACAGCACCACAATCAGCGACAAAGCACTGAACACAGGTATTGCCTTCCACAAGCCACCAAACTCAGACATCAAGCGCGTATGCCGCTGCTCGTAAATCACACCAACCAGGAAGAATAACGCGCCTGTGCTAATGCCATGATTCACGCCTTGCAAAATACCACCCGCAATGCCTTGTTCGTTGAGCGAGAAAATACCCAACATCACAAAACCAAGATGGCTGATACTGGAGTAAGCCACCAGCTTCTTCACATCGGTTTGGGCAAAAGAGACAATCGCGCCATAGATGATGCCGATGATGGCTAACACGGCAATGAATGGAGCCGCATTAACCGAGGCTTCAGGGAACAGGGGCAAATTGAAGCGCACAAAGCCATAGGTACCCATTTTCAGCAGCACACCTGCCAGAATGATGGAACCGGCCGTTGGTGCTTGCGTATGGGCATCGGGCAGCCAAGAGTGGAAGGGGAACACCGGCACTTTGATTGCGAAGGCGATGGCAAAACCCCAGAACAACATTTGCTGCACATCAGCAAAGGCACTCCGGCCCGCAATCAGTTCGGGTAAGGAGAAGGTGTCATTGGTGATGCCCATGTACAGAATCGCCAACAGCATCAGCAGCGAGCCAGCCATTGTATAGAGGAAGAACTTGATGGAGGCATAGACCCGCTCTGCCCCACCCCAAATGCCGATGAGGAAGTACATGGGAACCAGCGTGAACTCCCAGAAAATGTAGAACAGGAAGAGGTCTTGCGCCAGGAACACGCCCAACATGCCCGTTTCCAACAGCAGCATGAAGATGTAATACTGCTTCAAGTTGGTTTCAATGGCACTGAACGAAGAAGCCACCGCTAACACGGAGATGAAAGTGGTGAGCAAAACCATCAAAATGCTCAAGCCATCAATCGCCAGATAATATTGAATGCCCCAAATGGGAATCCATTCTGCCTGACTGGCTAGCTGCAAACCGCTCTCGCCAGCATCATACATGAACAATACAATAACCGAGACAATCAGGGTGATGATGGATGTCCACAAGGCAATTTGCTTGACACCTTCATCTGATTCGCGGTTCCACCAGGGAGTTTTGAGCAGCAAAATAACTGCTGCACCAATAACGGGTAAAAACGTGAGAATGGTTAAAATTGAACTTTCCATCCTTTTCTCCGAATATTAGAGACTGGAGATTGGAGACTAGAGATTATGCCGCTTTACTTAATAGTCGCTTCGCTTATAGTCTCTAGTCTCTAGTCCCTAGCCTCATAAATTAATTAGCCATCAACAGGAAATAGGCCAACAAAGCCACCGCGCCCAAGAAGACGCTGAGGGCATAGTTACGGGCATACCCTGTCTGTGATTGTCGAATTATGTTTGCCAGCCCTTGTGCTACTTTGCCAGCACCGTTGACGATGCCATCTACACCGTTGGCATCGAGTACATTGGAAGCAAAGTTGGCAAAACCAACAAAGAAGTCGCGGATAATGTTGTTATGCACAAAGTCGTGCCAGAAGGCCCAATCAACGGTATCAGCCAGCCAGGTAGCCAAGCGGTTGAAGGCCGGAATGATGTAGTTCATGTACAAGGTGTTGAAGGGCAAGATGGAGAACCACCAGATGGGGGTGCGTTGCAGGGGATCGGGCTGATCGGCCGTTTCCGGCTTCTTGCCATATACCCAAAAGAACGACGCACCCAACGCCAACAACGCCAACACTGTCGAACTAGCAGCTACTCCCACCTGTAAACTCGTCGGCGTGTGCGGCATATGCACGACATGTTCTTCCGTCAACGCAAACGACTGAATCGAATGCTCTAGCCAATGCTCCATCGCCAGGTTAAAACCGCTTGACTCTGCGTGTTCATCAGCCACTTCGCCTTCATGTTCAGCCTCAGCCGCCGCCTCTTCATGGCTAGCTTCTGCTGTCTCAGCACCAAAATGGGGGAAGTTTAACAAACCACCCACAACTGCTAAAAGTGCCAAAATCATCAAGGGCGTGGTCATCAAAGGTGAACTCTCCGAAGCATGTTTTGCCGCTTCGTGGCGGGGTGAGCCGAAGAAAACCATTTTCAATTGGCGACCCATATAAAAAGCCGTGCAAATCGCCGCCACTGTCAACATCCCATACACAACCGTAAAGTGATTGCTTTGGGCATGAGCTAAAATCTCATCCTTCGACCAAAAACCCGCCAACGGCACAATCCCCGACAAAGCCAACGCCCCCACCATGTAGGTACGGAACGTCCAGGGCATCTTATCCTTCAAGCCGCCCATCGTGCGCATATCCTGCGGGTCAAAATGGTCGTGATGATCCCCATGCCCATGCGCCAAATGGTGATGCCCATGCTCCATGCCGTGAATGACGGAACCAGAGCCGAGGAAGAGCAAAGCTTTGAAGAAAGCATGTGTGACCAAATGGAACATGCCCGCTACATACGCCCCCATGCCAATGGCCGCCACCATGAAACCCAACTGGCTCACGGTTGAATAAGCCAGCACTTTCTTGATGTCGAATTGGGTAAAAGCAATCAAACCAGCCAGCAAAGCTGTGGCTGCACCCACATACGCTACCAAATCAGGTGAGGAGACGATACCCAAAACAAGCACATCACTGGCGCGAACAATCTCAAACAGCACATTGCTGCGGACAATGAGGTAAATGCCAGACGTGACCATTGTGGCGGCATGAATGAGAGCGGAGACAGGGGTGGGGCCAGCCATCGCGTCGGGCAGCCACACATAAAGGGGGATTTGGGCGGATTTACCAGCCGCACCCATGAGGAAGAGAGCGGTAATAGCGGTTAAGACCGACCCTAGCGACGCACTAAAAGCCCCAAAACGTACCATCTCATTGCTTTCAAACATCTCCAAAGCACCGCTGAATACAGGTTGGAACTCCAGGCTGTGGAACGTCCAGAAAGTGAGGCACATGGCTAAAATCATCGCCAGGTCGCCGACGCGGTTGGCGACAAAGGCTTTGCGGGCGGCGTTGGCGTTCATGGCCTGGCCCTTATCATCGGTGCGGTCAAACCAGAAGCCAATCAGCAAGAAAGAACACAAACCAACCCCTTCCCAACCCACAAACAGCATCAGATAGCTGCTGCCTGTGACCAGGATAAGCATGAAGAAGAGGAAGAGGTTGAGGTAGGTGAAAAAGCGCGAGAAGTTAGGGTCGCCGTGCATGTAGCCGATGGCGTAGATGTGAATGAGTGAACCAACACCGGTCACGACGAGCATCATCGTCACCGACAGCGTATCCACTTGCATGGCCCAAGGAATAGTGAAACCGGCCGATTCAATATGAATCCAGTCAAACAGATGGACAATTTCGGCATGATGCCCATTGCTCTGCAAACCGAAGAACATCAAGACAGCGATGACAAAGGCACTCAAAGCCATCGTTGTGCCAAACCAACCAGACCATTTCTCGCCTGTGCTGCGATTGGCGTTGACGAAGCGACGGCCGACTAAGCCATTAAACAGTACGCCAATGACCGGGAAAACCAAGAGGAGGGGAGCTAAAGCAAAAATACCCATGTTTATCCCTTCATTAAATTAATTTCATCAATATTGATGCTCTTCTTCGTGCGGAAGATGGTCACAATCAGGGCCAGGCCGACAGCGACTTCGGCCGCCGCCACCGTAATGACAAAAAAGACTAAAACCTGCCCATCCAGATCACCCAACTGCCGCGAGAAAGCGACAAAGAGCAAATTGGCCGCATTGAGCATCATTTCGATTGACATAAAGATGATGATGGCGTTGCGACGCAGGAGGACACCCATTGCGCCCATCGAAAAGAGGATGATGCTAAGCCACACATAATGATTAATGGTTACATCAAACATCTTTTTCTCCCCCTCTGGCTTTGTTGAGAATAACGACACCAATCATGGAGGCTAACAATAGGATGCCCGTTAGTTCAAAGGGCAAAATGTAACCAGAGAATAAGCGGACCCCCAGGGCGGTGGGGCTGGTGTCAATAGGGCTAGAAGTAACGGCCGTTGCCACCGTTCCATCCAGAAAAACAATCGCAAAAGCCACAATCAAAATAGCCGCCAGCACAATCGCCAGATTGCGCTGCCAGCCACCACTGCCCGCTACACCACGCAATTTTTCCGCGCCGAGGAGCATAATGACAAAGAGGAACAGCACCATAATCGCCCCAGCGTAAACCGTAATTTGTACCATCGCAATAAAGGGTGCATTCAGCAGCACATAAAGAGCGGCGATAGCAGCAAAGTTCAACACCAGGAATAAAGCACTGTGAATGGCGTTGTGGGTGGAGATCATCCCACCCGCCGCCGCCACAGCCACAAGAGCAAAAAGCCAAAAAATCGGATTATCCATCAGTCGCCTAACCTATTTCGGATTTTCCATATCGGGGATGGAGCGCGTGAAAACACCAGGTTCCACTTTTTGTGGCGTTGGCTGTCCATTCACGGGTACATCCACAATCAACATATCTTTGGTATAAATCGCGCTGGCCCGGTCATAGAAGCTTAATTCGTAATTATTTTCTAAAACGATGGCTTGCGTAGGGCAGGCATCTTCACAAAAGCCACAGAAGATGCAGCGCAGCATGTTTATTTCATAGACACGGGCATACCGTTCGCCCGGTGAGAAGCGTTCGTCATCATTGTTTTCGGCCGCTTCCACGAAAATGGCATCAGCAGGGCAGGCCGCAGCACAAAGGGAACAGCCAATACATCTCTCCAGGCCGTTATCATACCGCTTGAGTTCATGCCGACCCTTGAAGCGATAGCGGGGCGGCCGTTTTACATCGGGATATTGAATGGTTACTGGGGGGCGAATAATATGTTTGAGCGTCGTGTAAAGCCCAGTAACAATTGCGGAAATGTCTTCTAACATGCGTTTCTCCTAACTACGTAATTACGTAATTACGTAATTACCCTCCTCCTAAAAATTGCTGTAAGCTAGTGACGATAGGTGCAAACACCCCTTCTTCAGCCAGAACCAGGGCAACGGCCGTTACCACAAAATTCAACACCGCCACCGGCAGCAGCACCTTCCAGCCCAAACTCATAAGCTGATCATAACGATAACGGGGCAGAGAAGCGCGAATCCAAATCATCACAAAAAGGCTGATCACGATCTTGCCAAACATATAGACGAAGCCCAGCACAGGAACCTGATCCACAAACGGCCCACGATACCCACCAAAAAAGAAAACGACCGCTATGGCGCTCAGCGAAATCATCTTCATATACTCCGCCACAAAAAACGTGCCAAAACGTAAACCCGCATACTCAACCGAATAACCAGCCGAAAGCTCCTGTTCTGCTTCCAACAAATCAAATGGTGCCCGCTGCAATTCCGCCAAAACGCCAATGTAAAAAATGAGCGCGGCAATCGGCTGCTGCACCACAAACCACAAACCCCGCTGCGCCTCCACAATTGCGCCCAAATCCATCGGGTTCGGCGCATCCGTCATCATAATGGGGATGAGCACAATAATGCCCAAAGCCAACTCATAACTAATCATCTGCGCCGAAGCGCGAATACCACCCAAAATGGCATATTTGCTATTAGAAGCCCATCCCGCCAACGTTACCCCATAAACAGCAATAGACGTAATCGCCAAAATAAAGACCACGCCAACGTTAATACCGGGGGCGATGGCAAAATATTCCCACCTAGGGTCACCCAGACCACTGATTTTGCCGGCCCAGGGTATAACCGCCAAAATGACCACAGCGGGGATAATCGTCAACATTGGTGCCAGATTGTAGGTGACAGGATCAACCTTATCGGGCATAGGGTCTTCTTTGAAAAACATCTTAACGGCATCAGCCGCAGGCTGCATAATGCCACCCAGAAGGCGGCGTTCACGGCCGTCTTTACCACGTGGCAGCGGAATGTACCCCGCCCGATTTGGCCCGACGCGAGCTTGCAGCCGCGCCAAGACAATGCGCTCCAACAATGTTGTGTAAGCAAAGCCGGTAATGACCACCAAGGTCATGATAAAACCAACGACGAGACCCCAAAGGGCAATGGAACCAACGGACATAACTGTTCCTCTATAGCAACCAGGTAATTACTTAATTACCCCATTACTTTCCTAAGCATATGTAGAATGTTTATAAATCTCGGCAACGGCCGTTCCCGGCCAATACGTCACACCCCGCAGCAGCGCCAACCCTTTGGGTGTACTGCCATTAATATGCACCGTCACCAAAACCGTCTTGCCATTCACCCCCACCGAAACCTTCTCCCCTTCCTGCATATTTTCGGCAGCAGCGTCATCAGCGTGCAAAATAATCGTCGGCTGCACAATGCGATGCGACAAAATAGACGAGTGATTGATAAGGGTGCCAGGTGTGTAAAGAGCCGCCGTGCGCATCAGTTTCAAACCATCCACAGCGGCACCCTCTGCAGCCAGTACATCATACTTCTCTACCGTACCTGATTCGGCCGTTACTTGCCACTGCTGGCCTAAGCCCTGCTTATTTTCGTAAGCATTGCCACCATAATAAAGGTCATCGCCCCCCACATCCGGCCACTGCTTCACTACCTGCGCCAACGTGCGATAATTCATACCTTTATACTGCGGCACAGCTTTAGCCGCCTCATTAAAGACCAGGCTGGCAGCAAAAGCAGGTTTACCTAACCCCACCCGCTCCCCAATCTGGGACAAAATCTGCCAATCAGCGCGGCTGTCACCAATAGGTTGGATGGCAGGATAGTAACGCTGCACCCGCCGCTCACCATTGGTAAATGTACCCTCACGCTCGGCCCAGCTTTGGGCTGGCAAAACGACATCGGCCAATTCGGCCGTTTTCGTCATAAACAACTCCTGCACCACCAAAAAGTCCAACTTGCCCCGCCCACTCATCAGGCCATCACCAACGGGATCAGCCCCTAACAGATAAAGAGCGTGGACAGAACCATCAGCCGCACCCGCGTAAACAGCATCGGCCGTTAAACCAGCCTTCGCCGCCGCCTTATACCCAGGCTCGTAAGCGGGATGAACACCCATATCCCACGCCCCCTGCGTATTATTGTGCGGCCATACCGCAATCAGGCCATTATTCACCCGACCCGCATGACCCTCTTCCGTTTTCACCAACAGCAAATTGGCTAACGATTTAGCCACCGCATCCGTCTCCGCAAAGGTCAAACCTTCATAACCGTAGAAGATGACCAAATTATGCGCTTTCACCAAAGCATCGGCGGCCACTGCCAGCGAACCGTCTGCACCGGTATCCACCTGCCCCAACTGGGCCAATTCACGCGCTGTCTGTACACCTTGCCCCGCTGCATAACGAACAACATGCGTGGCAAACTTATCCAGCCGTGTCGAACGGGCATTGGCTACCACCAGCATCGCCCCCCGCTCCGCTGCCTGCTTCACACGCAGCCACCAAATGGGCGACTCCTCATGTAAATCGCTGGCGATGACCAGAATGGCATCACCTTTACCCAATTCTTTCAAGTTGCTGCCGCTGGCAATGCCGACTTTCGCCACCACATCCCCACCAGCCAAACGACGATGGGCTAAATCAATATTGGGGCTGCCCAGCCCCTTACGAAACAGGTTTTGGAAGAGGAATAAATCTTCGTTACTGAGGCGGTCACCACTGAGTCCGGCAACGGCCGTCTTATACTTCTGCAACGCGCCCGCCACCAAATCCAGAGCCTCATCCCAACTCGCTTCCACCAACTCGCCATTCTTCCGCACCAGCGGTGTCTTCAACCGTTCCGGCGCATCCGCAAAATGATGCACAAAACGATCCCGATCCGAAATCCAGACCTCATTCACCCACTCATTCTGGCGCGGCATAATGCGCTTAATAACCGTGCGGCCACCGGCAATCGCTTCGCGCCGTGTGCTAAGGGTCATATTAGGGCCAGCCGGATCATGCGGCGAAACAGTCGCCACAGGTGTTAATTCCCAGGGACGTGCGCCAAACCGGAAATCGGCCGTTGTCAACGCTCCCACCGGGCAAATATCTGTCGTATTGCCACTAAAATAACTGTCAAAACCCGGCTCCGACATCGTGACAATCTCCAAACTCCGTCCCCGATTATGAAAACGCAGCACCGGATCATCCACAATTTCCTCTTGGAAGCGGACACAACGGGCACATTGAATACACCGCTCCCGATCCAGGTAAATCAACTCACCCAACGGCACATGTTTATCCAGCTTAAGCTTCTGCGTATAAACCATTCGGCTTGTGCCTTTACCATGGGCCATCGTCAAATTCTGCAAGGGACACTCACCACCTTTGTCACAAATGGGGCAGTCCAACGGATGACTGCTAAGAAGAAACTCAATCACCGATTCACGGGCATCATCCACCGGCTTTGTCGCCGTTCGCACCACCATGCCTTCAGAAACCTGCACCGTGCAAGCAGTCTGCAAACCACGCCCAAAGTTCAACTTGGGGCTGCCATCCTCTTCCAACATCAATTCGCCGGTAGCCCGATCACGCATCGGCAGACCAATTTCCACCAGGCACATGCGGCACATACCCACCGGAGTCATCTTGGGATGATAACAAAAGACAGGGATGTCATTCTCAATTCGCTTGGCAGCATCCACTACCAATGTTCCTTTTGGAACACTTACTTCTACACCGTCTATGGTCAGTGTAATGAGATCACTCATACTTTTATCCAGTAAATCGTGTTCAGTGAACAGTAATTAGTGATTACCGTTTACCTTCGCCTTAAACTCATCCGCAAAATGACGGTATGTGCCCGCCACCGGACTAATCGCAAAATCGCCCAACGCGCACAACGTGCGGCCACCTATCTGGCTGGCAACACTTTGCAGTGTTTGTAAATCTTCAGCCGTACCTTCGCCATGATTAATGCGCGTCAACAGTTTATCAATCCAATAAGTGCCTTCCCGGCACGGTGTACATTTGCCACAAGACTCGTGCTTGAAGAAATGAGCCAATTTCATCGCCACCCAGGGGATGTCCACTGTCTCATCCATCACCACCACCGAACCAGACCCCATATCCGAACCAAACGGCTTGAGTCCCTCATAAGTGATAGGTGCTTCCAGAGCCGCTTCCGTCACCATCGGGCCAGAACCACCCACCGGCAGCATGGCCTTAAATTTCTTGTCTCCAGGAATACCCCCGCCGTACTTTTCATCAAAAAGCAATTCGCGGTAGGTAAGAGAACCCATTTCAATTTCGTACACGCCGGGATTGTTAATATGTCCACTAAGGCACATCAACTTGGGGCCAGGGCTTTGGGGCGTACCCATTTTGGTATACCACTCAGCCCCATTGACGATGATAGCAGGGACATTGGCCAAAGTCTCTGTATTGTTGACGACAGTCGGTTTGGCATACAAACCTTCAATGGCAGGGAACGGGGGTTTCGACCAGGGCTGACCGAGTTCGCCTTCTAAAGACTTGATGAGGGCTGTTTCTTCACCACAAATATAAGCCCCAGCGCCATAGTAGGTATAAAATTGGCAGGTAAATCCTGAGCCAAGAATATTTTCGCCAATAATACCTGCCTCGCGGCACTCCAGCAGAGCCTCTTCAAAGGCGTACCCTGCATCCATGAATTCGCCGCGACAGTAATTGAAGACCAGTTTGGCGCCAATGGCATAGGCGGCAATCAAAGCACCTTCTATAACCTGATGGGGGTTTTTCTCAATCAAGATACGATCTTTGAACGTGCCCATCTCCGATTCATCAGTGTTGATGAGGACGTACTTGTCGCCGGGTGCTTTGGGGATAAAGCTCCATTTGAGGCCAGTGGGGAAACCAGCCCCACCCCGCCCCCGCAAGTTAGAGGCTTTGACCACGTCAATTACCTCCGATGGCTGCATAGAAAGGGCTTTTTTGAAGCCTTCGTAGCCACCATTGGCCTGGTATACTTCTAATTTATGAATATCGGGAATGTCTCGATGTCGGAATAAAATATGAGCCATTCTTCAGATCCTCAAGTTATGCCTGTTTGGCATAGCCATTAATTTTTTCGACAACGGCCGTTTCCCCACCATCAGCCTGCCGCAAATCAGCAATCAGCGACTTAAACTTCGCCGCATCCAAATTCTCATAAAACTTCAAATTACACTGCAACATCGGGGCCTTGTCGCAAGCCGCCAGACACATAACCGTTTTAATCGTAAACATGCCATCGTCCGTCGTCTCATCTACACCAATGCCCAGCGCATCACACGCCATCTGCACAAACCCCTCCGCACCGCGCAAACAGCAGGCAAGATCATTACAAATCTCCAACACATACTTGCCGACCTTCTCCTCATAAAAGAGAGAATAAAAGCCAGCCAAAGACAGAACATGCGTTGGGTCCAAATCCAAAATCTCCGCCACCTCTTGCATGGCCTCGCGGCTCATATTTCCATAGTGGTGTTGGGCTAAGTGCATCAGGGGCAAAACGGCCGATTTCTTACTAGGATACCGCTTCAACAACCCCTCAATCTCTGCTGCATACTTTTCACGTATCATTATCTATCAATCTCCCCCAACACAATATCCACCGAACCAATAATCGCCACCAAATCAGCCACAAAACCATCTTTGCCCATCAGCGGCAGCGAAGCCAAATGCACATACGACGGCGTGCGGAAATGCGCCCGCGCCGGTTTCGGCCCACCATCACCCCGCAAATAACAGGCAAACTCACCACGCGGAGACTCCACGCTATGATAGACAAACCCTTCCGGCGCACTAAACCCTTCCGTCCACAGCTTAAAGTGATGAATCACCGCTTCCATACTGCGGCCCAACTCTGCTCGCGGCGGCGGCACAATCTTGCGATCATCAATATTCACCGGCCCCTTGGGCAATTTATCCAACGCCTGACGAATAATACTCAAACTTTCATGCATCTCCCGTACGCGGCAGCGATAACGAGCATACACATCACCGGCCGTCTCTATCGGCACGTCAAACTCATAATCCGCATAGTTCAAATAAGGCTGCGCTTTGCGAATATCCCAATCCACCCCAGAGCCACGCAAACTCGGCCCCGTCATCCCCCAGGCTACCGCATCTTCCGCCGAAACCACACCCACATCACGGGTACGCTTAACCCAAATAGGATTATTCTTCAGCAGAGCTTCATAATCAGCAATTTTGGCCGGGAAGAAGTCCAAAAAGTTACGAACGGCCGGTTCAAATTCCTCGGGTACATCTCGCCACATACCACCAGGACGAAAATAGCTCACCATCATCCGTTGCCCGCCCACCATCTCATAAATATCCAACAGATATTCACGCTCACGGAAGCAGTAAAGAAAGACCGACATCGCCGCCAGGTCCAGCGCATGAGTACCCAGCCACACCAAATGACTGGAAATACGCGACAACTCCGCCAAAATCACACGGATAGCTTTGGCACGGGGCGTTACTTCCACCCCCAACAGCTTCTCCACCGCCATGATATAACCCAGATTGTTCGACCAGGGCGAAAGATAATCGAGCCGATCCGTCATCACCAATGCTTTGGTATACGTCTTCGACTCCATGCTTTTTTCTACACCCGTGTGCAAAAAGCCAATGTCAGGAGCCAGATTGACGACGGTTTCGCCAGCCAACTCCACCAACAAGCGCAGCACACCATGCGTACTGGGATGCTGCGGCCCCATGCTGAGGAGCATATTTTCTTCAGCGTCCTGTATTTCCATGCCCGTGCCTAATTTGGCCCGCAGCTCCTCAACAGTAAGCTCTTGAACTGTGTCAGTTGTCCTTAGTGACATGATTACCTAAAGGTGTAATTACGGTAACTACGTAATTACGTAATTAGTCTTTCGCGTAAGGCTTTTTGGCATCAATCTCTTCATAATTAAAGGAGAATTGCACCTCTTCATAACCCAACGGATAATCTTTGCGTAGGGGATGGCCTTGCCAATCTTCGGGCAAGAAGAGGCGGCGCAAAGCGTTATTGCCTTTGATGCGCACACCCATCAAATCCCAAACCTCCATCTCCAACCAGGTGGCTACCGGCCAAATTGAACCTACCGTCTCCGGCCCATCATCAGGGTCTTCGACGAGTACACGCAACCGCAAACGATGTTTGTGGGGAATGGAGTAAAGATGGTAATTTACAGCGAAACGGGGAAATTCGGGAAGCAAATCATCTGCACAAATGTCAGAGAGGAAATTGTATTGTAAATCTTCATCATCACGCAACAATTGGCAGATGGCTTTAATTTTATCTTTCTTGATGAAGAGGGTGCGCTCACCACGAAAATCATAAATCTCTTCAAGGGCATCAGGGAATGCGCCATTTATCTTTTGGGTAACGAATTCGTGCCGCTCCATTAGGCCCAATCCTTTATGCGTTCGCCGCGCACTTTTTCGTGCAGCGTCATAATGCCGTCAATGAGGGCCTCGGGACGAGGCGGGCAGCCAGCTACGTAGACATCTACGGGAACGATTTCATCCACACCTTGCACAATGGCATAGTTATTGAAGATGCCGCCACAGGAGGCGCAGTCACCCATAGCAATGACCCACTTAGGAGCGGGCATTTGGTCATAGAGACGGCGCACCACAGGAGCCATCTTGCGGGAGACACGCCCGGCCACAATCATGAGGTCAGATTGGCGGGGCGACGGCCGATTTAGCTCCATGCCAAACCGCGACGCATCGTAATGAGCAGCTTGGGTGGACATCATCTCGATGGCACAGCAAGCCAGCCCAAATAAAATAGGCCACATGGCATAGGTGCGGCCCCAATTGACTAAATCTTCTAACCGGTATGTGACAACACCCATGTCACCTAATTTTTGCTCTAGTCCCATTCTAACATTCCTTTCTTCCACACCCAGGCATCCCCCAGGATGAAGAAGACCATGAAAATAAGCATTGCCACCAGACCATAAACGCCTAATTGGCGGAAGGAAACGGCCCAAGGCACCAGCAAAATAATATCCACATCAAACAAGATGAAGAGCACCGCAATGCGATAAAACTTGATGGGCATCCGACGCTGCGCTTCACCAACGGCCACAATACCAGATTCGTAAGGATCGAGGCGTAGTTTTTCTGGTCGTTTAGGGCCTAATGAGACAGAAATGACGGGTAAAGCAACGGCAATGATAAGGGCTACCACAATCAAAACAGCAATCGGCAAATAATCAATTAGAATTTGTTCCATAATTTGTTGACATCACTATGAGATGGTTTGGTTTTTCTCAATCCTCATACCCGTTCGGATTCTGTGCATTTTATCACAAGCCCTAGGGGGCGGCAAAAAAGGAAGAGATGCAAAAACGGCCGTTATTTCCCCCTAACGGCCGTTCTCACCACCTTCCGACCACTCACTTTAAGCCCGAACGCGCTGCTTGTAAATGGTTAACCCAGACAAGAGCAAAAGCATGAGTGCCACCAGCCACAGAATGGTTTGGCGGCTTTGTTCAGCGCGAAGTTGTTGCAGGGAAACGGCCGTTGGGGCCAGCCCCGATCCAGGGACAAAAGGTGAATAATCGGTCACAGCCACCGCCTCCACAAAACAAGCCAAGCCACCACCAGAGGTACAAGCCGCCCCACCCTCAGAACGATTGTAAGTAGATGTACTGGATGCTTGATTCCAGACACCGCCGCCGCTATCCCAATGCCAGACAACCAATGCGCTGGCATCCTGCCCATTGCGCTCAGCCTCAGTAAACCAAAAGCGAACCGTTGCACTTTGAGGCGTAGACGGTGAAACATCAAAACAACGGGTGATGAGTTGATCCCCAAGAACACCTGTACACCCTGTCTGATTTCCAGCCACCTGCACTGTGGTCGCCCCCATATTGCCCGCAGGCGTAACATACACACCATAATACTTATCGGCAGAAACGGCACTATCGGTAATGTGCAAGAATTCGGTGGTAGTGCTGGCGGGGGTGTCTTTGGTTTGGCGGATACGGCCGTTATTCACCACCGCCCCCTCCACCGTCACATCATTGGTAGACAGATCCATCACCCCGCCACTGTTCACCGTCAAATTACTATTCACCGCCACATCCTGCATAAACGTAGCCGAGCCTGTGCTGCTCACCTGCAAATCATAAAACGTGATATTACGAGTTCCCTGCAAATGAATAGAGCCAAATGCCGCATAGCCTGCACCAACAACCTGTTGCGAACGAAGACCCAAATAATAAATTCCTTCGGTAGCCACTGTAAATGTATCTGTCTGTGTATTATAAGCTGTACTTGTCGTAGAAGCTGTACTTACCAGGGTCGTCATACTGGTTGAGGATTGACCACTTCCTAAGTAGACACTAAAGCTATTTGTTACACCACCTGAGGCGTTACGGTAAGTATATTCAACCTCATAGGTTACACCTGGCTTTAACGTCATCGCTGTTGTGTGTAACCAGGCATCAGCTGAATCATTCCATCGTATAGCCTCACCGCCTAATCCTAGATCGCCACCAAGAAAACCATTAGTTCCTCCACTTTGCTCTCGAACCCAACCAATGGGCAACTTAACACTATTACAACCACATCCACCCCCATCGGCTTCGTCAAAGGGTTCATCTAAAATAGTTAATGTAACCGTTTTGGTGATGGTCTGTGTCACGCCATCCAAGATGACTGTGCTGGTTTCAGGTTCAAAGCTCGTTCCATAATCTGTCCAATTGCCGGCTACGCGAATCGTGTTGCTGCCACCATAAAGGCTGCCATTATTCATGATGTTCAGATCACCGTTAATATCCACATCAGTCAACAAGGTAACTTCGGTCATGCCTGTGCCATCGCCAATTTGCACATCATTAAAGGCAGAGCCGCTGTTGGCCGTAATAGTTTGCGGGATGAGTCCCAGGAAAATAACCGCGCCACCAGTGGCCGTAAATGTGCCTGTCCCCTGTTCGTCCCAATGACCATACACATTCAACGTACCCCCGCTCATCTGCACAGATGCCCCCGTTTCAATGGTCACATTGCGGGCATTTAGCGTGCCGCTGCCAATGGGAAAAACACCTCCAGTGGGCGTTGTGGGGATAAACACGTCATCCAGAAAACGGGGCACAATCCCATTACTCCAATTGGAGGCGGTGTTCCAATCTGTATCTGTGTCACCCGTCCAAGTGGTGCTGCTGGAGCGGAAGGAGGCGTTGTTGGCGGCTGTACTATTCAACACCAGCCGCGCATCCGCATCACAAGTGGAAGGATCTGGGGTGGTACTGCCAGCCACACACGCCGCCGATGTACCCGGCGTTACCCCCATCGGATTACCTTCGTAATTATTATCAGGATTAGCGAAATAAAGGAGTCGGGTACAAAACGAGGCAAAATCGGCACAACGATTGTTGTAGGCCATAATGCTGCGCCATTGGTTGGCAAAGTTGACATAACCATGCGCGTGCGTGTAGGGGGTTGAATTCCCATCTACATACCAATCATGGCGCAAACCCATGTTGTGCCCAAGTTCATGAGCAAATGTGTAGTTGGGGGAGACACAATCATAGCGAGTAACTGTAAAGGCAGCCCCACCAAACCCAGGATTCGGTGCAGGGTCTTGCAGATAGCCAATACCACAGCCACTTAGATCTGTACCATCCACAATCAGGGCAACAAAGTCAGCATGATAGGTATCACGCAAGGTATGCACATTATCCATAAAGCCATCACCTGGGGTGGCCAGGCGGCCCAAGTCTGTGCTTTGCGTACTTTCGGTGTAGGCAACTTGTTCGTAATGAGCAAGGAAAGCACGTTGGTTCACACCGCTCTGTTCATATGCCTGATTGGTTTCGCTGATGCCAAGTTCAATGAGGGCTTGCATGGCAGCGTGCCCACCAACAATCGTTTCCGCGTTTGGCGTATACACAACCAGCACATCTACCACTGACCCATCGTCTGAAGGGGTTTCTGGGTTCAATGGTGTGGGATTTAGAAGAGATGGCGGAGGAATAACGCTATCGTCGCCACTATTTTCTAGCTGCGCCAAATCAATTTCTACGACGCGGTGGTGTTCTCCACTGGTGTAGCGGATTTCGTAAACGGCCGTTCCCGTGGCCACATTCCCCACCATAACACCCTGGTTATACACCAGAAAAACTGAACTATGTGCCATCCCCTCCACAGAACCAATCCACGTCACACTGCCCGAAGGATTTGATTCGACACGCTGGCGAACGGCCGTCAACACTACATCATCAAACAAATTCAGAACCACCCATTCCCTCAGCCCCGTCCCAGCCTCAGCAAACAAAGCCAACTCATTCACCTTCACATGGTTAGCCCGGATCGCCGCATTGTCATCAACCTGCACCCCAGGAGGCGCTGACACATGAACAAACAGATTTGATGTTCCCGTAACAACTTGAGCCAATGGCGCCGCCTGACCAACTCGATTCAAAAAAAGCAAAAGGAGAAAAGAAATAAACAAACTGGTCAATCGCGCCAGCCATGATCCACGAAGAATACCCAAACGCATAATACAGCCTCCTGAAAGAAATTTTGGGTTTACAAACTATTTCTATTAAACAACAATCGGAAATTTAGAAAAAAAAGCCCCAAATCCTTGGGGCATTAAACTAACTCAAATAATCACGCAAAGCCTTACTGCGGCTGGGATGCCGCAGCTTGCGTAGGGCCTTCGCCTCAATTTGGCGGATACGCTCACGAGTCACCCCAAACGTCTTCCCCACTTCCTCCAACGTGTGATCCCGGCCATCATTCAGGCCAAAGCGCATCTCCAAAACCTCCCGCTCACGCTCATTCAAAAATTCCAAAACCCCCCGAATCTGCTCGCGCAGCAGCTCCTTAGAAGCCGCATCATCCGGCTCCACCACACTGGGGTCTTCAATAAAATCACCCAACTCCGTCGAATCCTCCCCATTACCCACAGGCGACTCCAGCGACATCGGATCCATCGAAATACGCAAAATATCCCGAATCTTACTCACCGCCAAACGCCATTTACGCTTCAACACCGGATCAATCGGCTGCTCTTTCTCCAAAGCCTGCTTAATTTGCGCCGCTTCTTCCGGAGCCATGAAATCTAGCTCCAAAGCCAGCTCTTCCACACTCGGCTCATGCCCCAGCTTTTGCACCAATTCCCGCTGCACCCGCACAATCTTGTTAATGGTTTCATACATATGCACTGGAATGCGAATGGTACGCGCCTGGTCGGCAATAGCCCGGCTTACCGCCTGACGAATCCACCAGGTGGCATAGGTGCTAAACTTGAAGCCTTTGGTATGGTCAAATTTCTCCACAGCCCGCAGCAAACCAACATTCCCTTCTTGAACCAAATCAAGCAGATGAATGCCCCGCCCCATGTACCGTTTGGCCACACTCACCACCAGGCGCAGATTAGCCCGAGTCAGGTTCACTTTAGCTTCTTCGGCCAGATGGTAAATCATGAACTCATTGTATTTGAGAGCAATTTCATCCTCTTCCATCCAGGTACGGAAAGTGGTTAACTCTGGCAGCTCTTGATTAGCAGTCAGATATTCAGATAGATGGCGGGAAAGGCCATCGGGCAGCAAGTAAAGACCGGTGTAAACCTCAAACATGCTCTGGGCCAGGTCGTTCCAGGCGGCATCTTGCCCCCAGTTGCCTTCATTCAGATATTGCCGCAGATAGGAGTCCTCACCTTCTTGCCAACTTTTACGCAGCAGCCGGGCCTCGGCAATAAGGGGTTCTAACTGGGGGGTTTCCAGGGTGATTTCACCACTTATTTTTTGAACCGTTTGCCAATGAGCCAGAAGGTTTTCGTAATTTGCCAGCATCGCTCGTGATTGAGTGTCCTCGCCATTTATTTGCCCGTCGCCCTTGCCCAATGCGTCCAGCACGGAAGCGGCCGTTAACTGCGTAGACAACCGAATCTCTTGCGCCGCCGACAGCAAGGGAACCTGCCCAATTTCTTTCAAATAGGTATGAACAGGATCATCTTCAACTGTGGCCCCGCTGTAATATGAAGCTGATTCATTCGAGTCGTCGTCATCAGAGGAAAGACTCAACATATTCGCGGCGAGATCATCAAAGATGTCCAAATCATCATCTTCATCAGAGGAGACAATGCGGATATTTAAGTTTTGCAAACGTTCATAAAGAAGCTCGGCTTGATCTTGATCGGCCGTTGCCAAAATCATCTCAATATCCGACTTATCAATCTCGCGGGAACGGCGTGCTTTTTTGACAATAGCTTCAATATCTACTTCGGTTTCACTATCATCATCTTCTAAGATGTCGTCTGGTTCAAATTCTTCTGTCATGTTTACGTCACATGGGGATTCCGAAAGAGGTTCAAATCCCTTTCTTGTCGTATCAATTCACTTACATCGCTGACAGCATACTCATCGCTTTATCAATTTGATTACGCCTTTGCGAAGCTTCAATTATCTTCTGGGCATACATTTGGGCAGTTTCAGGCTCACCCTTATAGTCAACTTCCTGCCGCAACAGCTTCAATTCTGTCACCTGTTCACTTATCTTATCTCTACGCCAATGAAGCACAGAGAGTACCAATTTTTCCGGTAAACGACTTAGCTCCGATTCAGGTGTTGGGGGTGTTTGTAGTAGATATTGAACCCGTTTTTGCAGAACATCACCGTCTAAACTATCCCACATTTCCGTCATCGTGACAATATTACCCTGTTCAAGCCGTTTTACCATCTGCCGCAGCAGCTCTCGATCTTCAGGTGTAGTGAAGTCTGCTTCGCTGACGACAGCCTGCTGGCACTGTGCCAGTTTGAGGTTGATTTGTTTGATAAGCTGGGGATAGTGCAGACATTCGCGCAAATAGTTGATCTGGCGCAGGTTGGCCGAACGGCCGTTGCCATTCCCCCCCCCTTTCTTCACCGCCACCACTGGCTTATTAGGCACAGCCTGAGTCGGCGGTACAGCCGGGCGCGGCCTGGGCCTTTCGGGCAGCGGCATCTGTCTTAACGCACGCTCATCCGTGTGCAAAGCCCGCGCCAACTCTTGCCAATAATGATCGCGCTCAACCGGATTCACAATATCCTTAATGAGCGGGATAACTTGTTGAGCAACGGCCGTTTTCACCTTCGCCTCCCCCAAATCCGCCCCCTTCGTCGCCACATCAATCACATAAGCCACCACCGGTTTAGCCTGAGCCAACAGACGCGGCCATTCACCCACATCACGGCGCACAATACTGTCCGGGTCATCCCCTTCCGGCATCGTCACCACACGGATATCCGCCTGCAAACGCCCCTCATGCTGCACCAGCCCATGCGCATCAAAGCGAACCTCCGCCTCTCTGTCCAGCGTTTCCCGTGCCACCTGCAAGCTGCGCATGGTGGCACTAGCTCCCGCCGCATCCGCATCCAGAGCCAAAACAAAGCGTTTGGTGTAGCGTTTAAGCAACTGCAACTGCTGTTCCGTAAGCGCCGTTCCCATTTGCGCCACCACATTTTGGAAGCCCGCCTGCCAGGTAGCAATCACATCCATATAGCCTTCTACAATCACCGCCTGCCGCGCTTCGCGGATGGAGCGTTTGGCCCCATCCAGCCCAAAGAGGATGCGGCTTTTGTCGAAGACGGCCGTTTGCGGCGAATTGAGATACTTAGGAATACCATCCTTCTCCAAAGTACGTGCGCCAAAACCCACAACCTGGCCCTCCCCATCCCGAATCGGGATCATCAGCCGGTTGCGAAAACGATCATAGCGCGTATCCTTCTCCGGGTGTTCCGTCAGCAGCCCCACCTCCACCAACTCGGCATCCGTATACCCCTTGTCATTAAAATGGGTACGGCACGCATTCCAAGAATTAAGGGCGAAACCAATACGAAAAGCTTCCAAAGTGCCATCCTGCAAGCCACGCGCCTGCACATAATGGCGGGCTTGCTCCCCTTCCGGCGCATACAGCAACAGCATATGGAAATAATCAGCCGCAGCGGTCAGCAGATCAAGCTGCTTCTTTTCCGCCGATTTCTGCGCTTTATTAACCGAGTCTTGCTCTTCCAGCGTCACCCCCGCCCGACTCGCCAACTGCTGCAACGC
>JACKBT010000056.1 GCA_020634415.1 Ardenticatenaceae bacterium | reverse complement strand
GTATAATGCATCAATGAGCGACTTCAAAATAAACACGTTCAATTTTTCATAATCTCCACATAACCGATTAAAATTCCATCTGATGCAAGGAAACTATTCATGACCCGCAGCGAATTCACCGTCGCCGACGCTTACGCCTACGATCACCGCTCCACTCTGCGCTGGCTGCAAGCGCACATTCTGCGCTACCCGGGCCTGGGGCTAACCTTTTTCCTGACGACAATTGGCATGGCGGCTTCGCAGAGTAGAAATATTGAAAACAGCCCTCGTTTTCTCTATACTTGAGAGCATTATGACGCTTATCCTTGAATTACCCAGAGAACTAGAGCATGAGCTGGAGAACGAAGCCGAACAAGTCGGCCTCTCCCTGTCTGAGTACGCTCTACGTTTGTTAAGAGCCAGAGCGATGCTATCTGTCTCACCCAAAACGGGGGCGGATTTAGTGGCCTATTGGCAAAATGCTGGTCTCATCGGCACTCGCCCAGACATTTCAGATAGCCAGGAACACGCCCGCCAACTTCGCCAAAACTCTGTTAAATAATCCGTTCCATTGTCAAATCCGTTGCAGTCCCCCTCGACATCCCCCCATAACCTGCTACGATCCCCACATGACCCGCAGCGAATTTACCGTCACCGATGCCTACCGCTATGATCACCGCTCCACTCTGCGCTGGCTGCAAGCGCACATTCTGCGCTACCCTGGCCTGGGGCTAACCTTTTTCCTGACGACAATTGGTATGGCGGCTTCGCAGAGCATGACGGCCGTTACCGTGGGTTGGGCCTTCGATACCGTCATCAACGACGAAGGCCGCCGCGCCCTCATCGTCGCCGCCCTCTACGTCGTCGCCGCCTACGTGGGCTATGGCCTCTTTGATATTGTCAACAGCCTCGCCATTCGCGTGTTGGCGCAGCGCGTCGAGCGCAATGCCCGCGACGAACTGTACCTGAGCCTGCTCAGCAAAAGCCAGACCTTTCACGGCCGTCAGCGCGTCGGCGATCTCATGGCCCGCGCCACCAACGATGTGCAGCAAATCGGCCAATTCGTCAGCCCCGCCCTGGGTACGACCACCGAATCGCTCCTCACCCTCCTCATCCCCCTCATCACCATCACCACCTTCGACTTCAGACTGCTGCTCATCCCCATCCTCTTCCTCATCGGCACAACCATCACCTTGCAGCGTTACAACAACAACCTGCGCCCCGTCGCCACCCAACAGCGTACCACCTTCGGCATGATGAACGCCGGTCTGGCTGAAACCATCACCGGCATTGAGGTGGTGAAAGGCTTTGCCCAAGAGCCGGCCGAAGAGAGCAAATTCAGCCATAATGCCCGCGCCTACCGCGATGCCTTTGTGCGTGAGGGCGAAGTTACTGCCCGTTATCTGCCGCTGCTGCTCCATGGCCTCATGATCGGTCTAGCCTTTGGGCACGCCCTTTACCTGTTCTACCTGGGCATCATCACTGTCGGGCAGATTATTGCCTACATGGCCTTGCTGGGCACACTGCGTTCGCCCATCCGCTTTTTGCTGCGCAATGTGGCCGTCATGCAGCAAAGTGTTGCCAGTGCCCACCGCATCTTGGAGATGATTTTGGCCGAGACGGAACTGGACCAAAACAAGGGTGGCGTGGAGAAGACGATGGTGGGGGATGTGGTTTTTGCGGATGTGAGTTTTAGCTACGTTGACCAGACCTCTGAGGTTTTCAAAACCTCAGAGGTCTCCAATGTACTCAGCAATATTTCTTTCCATGCCAAGCCGGGGCAGACGGTGGCGATTGTGGGGCAGACGGGGTCGGGTAAGAGTACATTGACGAAGCTGTTGAACCGGACGTTTGATACGACAAACGGCCGTGTGCTCATAGACAACACCGACGTGCGTGAGTGGAGCCTGGACAGCCTGCGTGCCCAAATCGGCACTATCGAGCAAGACATCTTCCTCTTCTCTCGCACCATCGCCGAAAACATCGCCTTTGGCGCACGAGGCGACGTGACCCAGGCCCAAATCGAAGCCGCCGCCAAACAAGCCCAGGCCCACGACTTCATCACCGAATTCCCCGAAGGCTACCAGACGATGATTGGCGAACGCGGCGTGATGCTTTCCGGCGGGCAGCGGCAGCGGTTGGCCATCGCCCGCGCCTTCCTCAGCGATCCGCGTATTTTGGTGCTGGATGATTCCACCAGTGCCATAGACAGTAACACCGAAGACCAGATTCAACGGGCCATGCACCAGATTTTGGCGGGACGGACAACTTTATTGATTACGCACCGTCTCTCCCAAATCCGCAGTGCTGACCAGATTTTGTTGATGAAAAACGGCCGTCTCCTGGCCCAGGGCACTCACGAGGAGTTAATGGCGAACAGCCGAATGTATCGGCAGATATTTATACCGGAGGAAAGGGGACTGGAGACTGGAAACTAGAGACTGTGGCTTTGCTTGCCCTAGTCTCCAGTCTTTAGTCCCTAGTCTCTCCCAAGATTATGCAACTCACCGGCGGCCTCAACCCCGAAGAATATGATCGCAGTTACAGCGACCGCGAATTGGTACGGCGCATCCTGGCCTACTTCCGGCCGCATCTGGGCCAAGTGTTTTTGGTGGCCTTCATGGTCTCCCTCCTCTCCATCACCGCCACCGTCACCCCGCTCATCATCTCACGCGGCATAGACAGCCTGGCCCAAAACCCCCAACTGCAACTGCTGCTGACCTTAGCGGCCGTTGTCACCGTCATGGGCGCGTTGGGTTGGGGCTTCAACTTTGTCCATTTGTGGTTTGCGGCACGGGCAGTGGGTGATGTGGTGCTGGCCTTGCGCGAAGATGCCTTTCGCGCCGTCATGCGCCGCGACATGTCCTTTTTCGATCAGTTCGCCTCTGGCCGCGTCGTCAGCCGCGTCACTTCCGATACGCAAGACTTTGCCACCACCGTCACCCTGACCGTTGACTTGTTGGCCCAATTGGTGCTGGTTTTTGTCATCGCTGGCGTGCTACTGACACAAAATGTGCGTTTGGCCCTCCTCACCTTCACGGTGGGGCCAATTGTGGTGGGGATTGCCATGCTCTTCCGTCGTTTGGCGCGGCAGGCGATGCAGCAGGCGCAGCGGGCGCAGGCCACCGTCAACGCCACCATTCAGGAAACCATCAGCGGCATCGCCGTCGCCAAAAACTTCCGGCAGGAAGCGGCCATTTACAGCGATTTTCAAGAGACGAATGAGATGGCTTACCAGGTGATGCGCACGCGGGTGGTCGTTTTCGGCAGCATTTACCCCTTGCTCAACACCGTTTCTGGGCTGGCTGTTTCCGTCATCATCTATGTGGGCGGATTGATGGCCCTGGAGCGCAATATTTCGGTGGGCGACTGGTATCTGTTTGTGCAGGGTCTCACGATTTTCTTCTATCCCATCACCAGCATTGCCTCTTTTTGGAGCCAGTTTCAGCAGGGTTTGGCCGCCAGCGAGCGCGTTTTTGCCCTGATTGATGATGAAGCGCAGGTGGTGCAGACGGCGCAGGAGCCAGTCGGCCGTTTGCGCGGCGAAATTGTGTTTGACAAGGTGACGTTTAATTACAGCACCGGGCGCAATGCCGTTTTAAGCGATTTCTCGCTGACGATTCCGGCGGGGGAGACGCTGGCGATTGTGGGGCATACAGGCGCGGGTAAGTCGAGTTTGGTGAAGCTGCTGCTGCGCTTTTATGAATTTCAGGGCGGGGATGTGCGCGTAGACGGCCGTTCTCTACGCACCCTCAATCTCAGCCAATACCGCCGCCAACTGGGCCTCGTGCCCCAAGCCCCCTTCCTCTTTTCGGGCACAGTGACCGAGAATATCCGTTACGGCCGTCCCGAAGCCAGTGATGCTGCTGTGGAAACGGCCGCTCGGCAGTTGGGTGATGGCAGTTGGCTGGATGATTTGCCCGAAGGCTTGCAAACGGATGTGGGTGAACGGGGGGCACGGCTCTCGTTGGGGCAGCGGCAGTTGGTGGCCCTGGCGCGGGTGCTGCTGCAAGACCCGGCTATCTTGCTGTTGGATGAGGCCACCGCCAGCATTGACCCGCTGACGGAGGCACAGGTGCAAGCGGCGTTGGCGAGTGTGTTAAACGGCCGTACCAGCATCATCATCGCCCACCGCCTCTCCACCGTCCGCGCCGCCGACCGCATCATCGTCCTCCGCGACGGCCAGATCATCGAAGAAGGCAACCACGATGATTTACTGGCGCATGGTGGGCATTACGCTGAACTGTACACGACTTACTTTAGGCATCAGTCGTTGGAATATCGGCCGTGGTAGGGAAAACGGCCGTTCCTACATCAACCAATCCTCCAACACCAAGCCCTCAATTTCACTGAAATGTTTCGTATTATGCGTCACCAGAACAGCCTGATGTGCTACGGCGATAGACGCGATCAACAAATCCATTTCGCCTGTAGGTTTGCCCTTTTGGCGTAAAGTCAAACGTAGATGGCTGTAACTATCGGCACTGGCTTGGTCAAAATCAACCACATCAACAATCTGCAACAGTTGTTCCAAACGTCGTAGATTTTCAGAAGCTTTGGCTGATGCTCTGGCACCATAACGGAGTTCAGCCAGAACCAAGGCACTCATGGCTACATCCGGCAAGTGCACTTTGATCTGTTCCGCAACATTCTGATTGCCGTTCAGATAAGCAATGATGATATTGGTATCAAGATGGTGCATTAAAAGGAGACTTCACGAGGTTTACTGGCAGCTCGCTGGTGCTCTATGGCAGAGAAGATGGGAGGAAGACTATTGTCATTGGCCCAGGCTCCACAAAGTTGGTCAACTAAATCCCATTTCTGTTTTAGAGACAAAGGTGTCTTTTCTAGCAAATCGCTTAGTTGTTCGTTCAGCCACTTTTGCTCTGCTGTGGATAGGAATTGTTCGATGAGTTCCATAATTTTGGAGGGCGTAATGGTTTTTAGGCGAATTGTCATTTTAGTCATCTCCCAATGCAGTTTGCTTTAACAAGGACTAATTATATCAGACAATTTGGTAAGCTTGGGATCTTCTTTTGAGGCAACGGCCGTCCCCCACCCACCACCAAAAGAACGTGGCAGGGAAAACGGCCGTTCTAACCCTCTCTCCGCTGAATAACTGGTTCAACCACATCCCAAACGGCCGCTGGGTGTTTGGCCGCTACTTGCAGCAACACGCGGGCGGCACCATGGGGTGAGCGTCGGCCTTGTTCCCAATTTTGTAATGTCTTGACACTAATTCCCAGGAGGGCGGCAAACTCTGTTTGTGATAGCTCATACTGTTCACGAATGTCTTTAACATCTGGGGCTTCGACCACAAAAGTGCGTGAAGCTTCCTTTTCCCCTCGCAAAATAGCTCCGCCTTCGCGGACACTTTGCAGCAGTTCTTCAAATAACTCATCGTTCATGAATTCGTTACTCATCTGTATTCATCCTCTACGATCTGTCGCAGCATCTTCAATTGCTCCGGTGACAGGTTGTCTTGCACATTCTTCGGGTACATCAATAACATCAATATCTGTTCATCCGATACGGCCCAATAATAAATAACTCTGACCCCACCGCGTTTACCTTGTCCTCGGTAGCCCCAACGAATTTTTCGCAAACCACTGCTATCTGGTATCACTACGCCCATATCAGGACGGTTTGTCAGTTCAGATTGTAGTTGCCGATATTCTTCTTCGGATAGAAGTTTCCGCACTTGCTTGGTAAACACGGATGTTTCGATAAAGACCATCTTGCTTCTTAATGCCAAAATCAAATGTTGAATGAATCATACGCCAATGAAGGATGGCTTGTCAAATAAACGGCCGTCTCCTTACCCCCCTTCTCTAACCCATAAACTGCTACTGGCAAGTAAAGCCTGACCCGCTATACTCTAACCATAACGACCCACACATCTCAGCGTATTGCCCTAACCTGACTCAAAAAGGAGATAACCCATGCGCCACCTCTCAATTAGCGGTTTTCCCACCATCAAACCCGAAGATGCTGACCCCGAACTGGCTAAACAATTTGCTGAAGCCAACATATCACAGGTCTGCCCGTTGTGCCCAATTGGGCCCAAATTGGTGTGGTTTCCCCAGAATGCCTGGAACTGTATTTGGGAATGTATAAGCTCTTTCAACAGTACATCAGTTTGCCTGAATCCCTCTTACCTATCATCCTATACTGCATAGCTTCGGCGCGAAGTTGTACCTATTGCAGCACGGTTAATGCCTTGTACTGCCGCACGTTGGGGGTAGATGATGAGACCCTAGAGATGTTGGCCGAAAATCTGGACAATGTTTCACCTGTACGTTTACGCACCATTGTTCAATTTGCTTTGCACTGTGCTTTTGATGCGCAATCGCTGACCGCTGCTGACTATGATCGGGTGCGCGAACAAGGCATTAGTGATGATGAGATAACCCAGATTATGTTCCTGGCGGCTTTGGCGAATTTTAATGACACCCTGGCTGATGGTCTCAAGATTGAGGTGGAATCGGCCGTTTTGGCAGCACTGGGCCGCTAAAGTTTGGTCTGTTGCCGGGTTTTGCATTAATTGCCAGCCCTCATCTCGTATAACCTCAACATGAAACACCAACCACAACCCGACGATGGACAAATCCTCTCCGTTCAGCCTTACATCTGGCCGCCATTCCCCGCCGCGCCAGACGAGATGGTGACTTTTACCGCAGCCACTTATGAACAAGTGCGCCGCGATCAAAGCTTCTGTCTGGAAGAAGTGCGTTATTGGAGCGATGGACTAAAGGTGATGGCCTATCTGTATCGCCCCGCAACGGCCGTAGGGAAGCACTTGCCCACCATCATTTACAATCGCGGCGGTTATTTGGCTGAGGATCAAGGATGGCTCTTGGCCCCCTTCTTCTACCGGCTGGCCTGCGCTGGTTTTGTGGTGATTGCGCCCCAACTGCGCGAGAGCGTAGGCAGTGATGGGCGTGATGAAGTGGGCGGGGCTGATATACATGACATTTATAATCTGTTATCACTGCTGCCATCGTTGAGGTATGTAGACATGGATAATCTGTTTATGTATGGTGAGTCGCGGGGTGGCATGATGACCTATCAGGCGATTCGAGATGATTTTCCGCTGCGGGCAGCGGCCGTTTTTGGTGCATTCACCAGCCTGGAAGCCTTAATGGCCGAACAGCCTGAAATGTATCAGACACTTAAGGAGCGTGTCTGGCCCCATTTTGAGGCTGAGCGAGAAATGATTGAACGGCGGCGTTCCGCTCTACAATGGCCGGAGCAAATTGATGTGCCCATCCTCATTATGCACGGCGGTGCTGACTGGAGTGTAAATCCTCGACAATCTTTGGCAATGGCCCAAAAATTGCAAGAGGCGGGCAAAACCTACAGCCTGATTATTTATGCCGAAGACGGCCACATCCTCGCCAACAACCAGATTGATCGTGATCAACGAGCCATCGCCTGGTTTAGACACTACCTGATACGCCCTGACGGGTAACGGCCGTTTCCCCATCCTACACCTGCGCCGCCGCGTGCCGCCCCGCATGACGGCCAGAGAAAATACAGCCACCCAAAAACGTGCCCTCCAGCGCGTTATAACCGTGATACCCCCCGCCGCCAAAACCAGCCACCTCACCCGCCGCATATAAGCCAGGCACAGGTGCGCCGTTGGCATCCAGCACCTGGGCGTGCAGATTGGTGTGCAGGCCGCCCAACGTTTTGCGCGTCAAAATGTTCAGGCGCACGGCGATGAGCGGGCCATTGGCCGCGTCCAGGATTTTGTGGGGACGCGCCGTGCGCACCAGCTTATCGCCGCGATAGTTGCGAGCGCCATGAATCGCCAGAATTTGGGCATCTTTGGTGAAGGGATTATCCATTTCGCGGTCACGAGCGGTAATTTGTTCGTGAAGACGGCCGTAATCCACCAACCCCTGGCTCACCAGCCCATTCATCCCCGCCACCAAATCCCGCAAATTATCACGCACAACAAAATCCTCGCCGTGCTGCTTAAAGGCCTCCACCGGCACTGGCGCACCGCCACCCAAGCGGCTGCGAATCACCGCCAGCCATTTCGCCGCCGTCAAATCTGGGTTCTGCTCCGAGCCAGAAAGGGCAAACTCCTTCTCGATGATCTTCTGGCTGAGGACAAACCAGGAGTATTCGTAGCCCGTAGACAGAATGTGCTTGAGCGTGCCCAGTGTGTCGAAGCCGGGCAGGTAGGGGGCGGGCAGCCGCTCGCCCCGCGCATCGAACCAGAGTGAGGAGGGGCCGGGCAGGATGCGGATGCCGTGATTGGGCCAGATGGGCGACCAGTTTTTGATGCCTTCAGTGTAGTGCCACATGCGGTCGCTGTTGATGATGGCCGCGCCCGCCTGCTGGGTAATGGCTAACATACGGCCGTCTACATGATGCGGCACTCCCGTGACCATAAACTGGGGCGCAGGGCCAAGCCGCTCAGTGGGCCAATTTTGCCGCACCAGCTCATGATTGCCGCCAATGCCGCCAGAAGTGACGATAACGGCCGTTCCCTCCAACTCAAACTCGCCCACTACCGTGCGGCTGGACTGCTGCCCCCGCGCCACTGTAGACGGCTCCAAAATTTCACCAGCCACGCCCGATATACGGCCGTTTGTCGTCAGCAAATGGCTCACACGATGGCGGCACTTCAGCGTAATCAACCCCTTGTCCACATGATGGCGCACCCGCCGCACAAAAGGGGCCACCACGCCCGGCCCCGTGCCCCAGGTTAGATGAAAGCGCGGCACAGAGTTGCCATGCCCATGTGCCAGCCCGCCGCCCCGCTCCGCCCAGCCCACAATGGGAAACCAGCGCATCCCCTGCGCATAGAGCCAGGGGCGCATCTCGCCAGCGGCAAATTCAATATAGGCTTCGGCCACGCGGCGCGGCCATTCATCTTCAGGGCGATCAAACTGCGCCGAGCCGAGCCAATCTTGCCAGGCCAATTCCGAGCTGTCTTTGATGCCCATGCGCCGCTGCTCGGGGCTGTCTACCAAAAACAGCCCGCCCAACGACCAAAACGCCTGCCCACCGACGGAGTTCTCGCCTTCCTGCTCCACGATGATGACGCGCTTGCCTGCGTCACCCAACTCGGCGGCGGCCACCAGCCCCGCCAGCCCAGCCCCGACGATGATGACATCGGCCGTTTGTCTCTGTTGGCTCATTCGCTTTTGCTCCAGGGTGAAGGGGCGCGGTAATCCAGCCCGGTCATCACCTCTACCACGATGGGTTGATCGGCCGTTAATGCCGTTTCAATCGCCCCTCGAATCTCATCCGGCCGCTCCACGCGCACCCCCAAACAGCCCATCTCTTGAGCAATGCGGGCAAAACTAACTGGCTCAAAGCGGTAAAGATCGCCGGGATTGCCGGGGCGGTCGCCGTACATGGCGTGAACGTCGGGGATGCCCTGGGCCAGCCCGCCGTTGTTGTTGACGATGGTGATGGTTTTGATGTGGTGGCGGCGGGCCGTTTCCAACTCGCTTAGGTGATACCAGAAACCGCCGTCGCCGGTGAAGCAGATGACGGGCCGTTCCGGCGCAGCGCATTTAGCGCCCAATGCTGCCGGAAAGGCCCAGCCCAACGAGCCAGCCGCCCGCAAATAGGTCTGGCCTGGCTGGGTCAGATGCACCATCGTGGCTGTCCAGATGGCGGAGTAGCCGGTGTCGGCTATGAGGATGGCGTTGGCGGGCAGGAGATCGCTCAGCTCTTTGCAGAGCCGTTCGGGGCGAATGGGAGTGGCATTAGCGTGGCGCAGCGGTTCGATGTCGGCGTGCCATTGGGCGACGAGGCTTTGAACGTGGTGGAGCCAGGCGGCGTGTTGGGGTTGTGGCGTGCAGGCGGCAGTGAGTTGGGCAACGGCCGTCTGCGCATCCGCCATCACGCCTATCACCCGTTCATAATTGCGCCCAATTTCGGCGGGGTTGATGTCAATCTGCACAACGGCCGTTCCCGGCGCGGGTATCGTCCAATTGTTTGTCACCTGGTCGCCCGTGTTGCTGCCGATGAAAATGACCAGATCGGCCGCCGCCACTGCCTGGTTGGCGCAGCGCACCGAATAGGTGCCCACAACCCCTACGCTGAGGGGATGGTTGTCCAGAATGGTGCCTTTGCCATTGACAGAGGTAGCCACAGGGATGGACAATTTTTCGGCCAGTGCCACGACTGCGGCGGCGGCGCCAGAGAGGCGCACCCCACCACCAGCGACGATGATCGGCCGTTGGGCGGTGGCTACTGCCTGGGCTGCCTGGTGAATGGCAGCGGTTTCGGGCTGGGGGCGGTGGGCCGGGTAGTGGGCATAGGCTTCTTCGATGATGAGGGGGAAATCGGCGGCGGCGGCTTCTAACGGCCGTCCACTATGCCCCAATAAGTCCAAATGCACCGGGCGTGGCGTGCCTGTGGTCGCCTCACGAAAAGCCTGCCGCAGCAGATAGGGCAGTTGCGCTGGCGTAACCACATCCACATTATATTTGGTGACCGGAGCAAACATGGGTGTATGATCAATCTCTTGATAGGCGTTGCGGTGTTGGGCCAGGGGCGGCTTTTTGCCCGTCAGGGCAATCACAGGGGAGCGGCCCAGATAGGCATCTTGCAGCCCGGCGGCCAGGTTGGCCGCACCGACCGATTGGGCCAGGCAGACGCCTGGTTTGTGGCTGGCGCGGGCGTACCCATCAGCCATGTAAGCGGCTGCTTTTTCGGAATGGGTGATGACTCGGCGAATACCCAATTCCTCCAAATCTACCATTGTCTTGCGCAAAATGGCATCCATGTAAAAGACATGGGTGATGCCATACCCATGCAAGGTCTCGGCAATAAATCGTGCGCCTGTGATTGTGTTTTTTGGTTCCATGTGTTGTTCTAGATGTGGGCGGTGGAATGAGTCTGTTATCTTAACACAGTTGCAGGGGGTTGGCATCTGCCTAAACCGTTGGTCATGATTTGTTGTCTGATGGCGCAAATATCTATACGATCTGGCTAAATTATGAGGAGATTTTGGGTGGGGAAACGGCCGTTCACCCCACCAATAACCAAACTTATGACCCAACCCCCTGCCACACCACAAGATGAAACCAGTTTCCCCACCGTCGGTGAGGCGCTGCCCCGCCGCGGTACGCCATTCACCCAAAAAGCTGCCCGCACCATCCTAACCCGATTGGGTTGGCGCTTGGAAGGTGATATTGTCAACCTGCCCAAAATGGTGCTCATTGGTGCGCCCCATACCTCCAATTGGGACCTGATTCTGACTATTGGGGCCATCTTTGCCTTGGGGCTTCATGTTTCTTGGGTAGCCAAGCATACGATTTTTCGCTGGCCGCTGGGGGTGCTGCTGCGCTGGCTGGGCGGCATTGGCATCAATCGCAAAAGCACAAAAGGTTTTGTGGAAAAAATGGCGATGGAGATTCAGGCGCGGGACAAGATTTTGTTGGCGATTATGCCTGAAGGCACACGCTCCAAAGTCAGAGAGTGGCGCAGCGGCTTTTACTACATTGCCCACCAGGCACAGGTTCCTATTTATCCCGTTATTTTTGATTACGGCCGTAAAATCTTGGGTTTTGGCCCGGCTATTTACACCACTGGCGATTTTGAGGCTGATCTGCCCCGTATCAAGTCCTATTTTGCCCACGCTATTGGCTATAACCCCACCCAGTCTGGCTCGTAAACAATAGGACTTACGCCGTTGCTCTGGCCGGTGTCACACCGCGCCAGACAGGTGGTTCGGCCAGGAGGCCGGCTACAGCACTTCAAGTGCGTAACTCCTAAACAATTAGCGTATCGTTTCCTTGAAACTCATGAGCAAAATGTAGGCGCGTGTGGGGCGTGACTGGAAATATTCAGGTGTCAAATCATCCACCAAAAATTGGTTGAAACGGACACGATCCTCAGGCGATAGTTGATTCAGATTTTTGAAGCCCATAGTCCAGGTGGGAAACTGCCGCTCAGTAATGGGGTCTTTGCCCAACAGCGTCACATCGCGGTGACGTTTATCGTTTTTTACCTTTTCGTACAGTTCCAAAACGGCTTCATCTGGCCCCTCGATGGCTTGAATAAAGTTGCCATCATGGTAAAGAAGCATTCCGGTGATGCCCAACCTCTCATTGTTGCGCTGACTGCTTTCTAGAATGGCAACAAGCTGTTCGTCAGTGAGCAGTTCTATGGATGAACTTGCATAAATGATTGATAACACCTGAATAGTCTCCTTAATCTTGTGGTTGCTCCAGGTGAGATTATACCATTGGTAGTCGTTAAGCACACGATAAAAATGGGATGAGGCTGGTTTGGCGCTTTGCCTTGCTGCGTTGGTCAGCATAAAAAGGTGAAAATCCTTTTTGGCTCAATCACGTAGGAGTTACGCACTTGAAAGGCTTTGGCCGGCATCCTGGCCGAGCCACCCATCTGGCTCGGTGTGACACTGGCCAGAGCAACAGCGTAAGTCCTATTAAGATTGAGGGAGATTGATTGCATATTCAAGGATAATCGGGTAAATAATTTGTGATGAGGTGAACATATGAACGGAAAAAAAGTAAGTTTACTTGTTTGTACAATTCTTTTGACTTTTCTTTTGATTTATGCGCCACAAGCGAAGGCGACAACAGACGCGGCTCCCAACCGTGTTCCCTGGCTTTGTGGTGATTGGTTTTTGAGTGGTTTTAATGTGCCCTGGCATAATGGTGCTTATGGGGCTGATTTTGGCACGGTGGAGGAGTGGGGTAACTACCATACCTACGATCCGGTGGCGACGGCGCAGATGTATGCCAATCTGCACGCGGCGGGCTTGAATAGTGTGCGCTGGTGGGTGTTTACCGACGGGCGCGGTGCGCCAGAGTTTAGCAGTAACTCTGGTGGCAGTGTGACGGGGCTGGATGCGAATTTTTTGCCCAGCATTGAGAGTGCCATTAAGCTGGCAGCCGAGCATGATGTGTATATCACATTCAATTTGTGGGATTTTGGCATGTTGTATAACGAGGATCCGAACCGGGGTGAACATGCAGGCGGGCATACGGATTTGATTGTGGAGAATGCCAAACGACAGTCGTTTATTAACAATGCACTTATTCCTATGTTGCAGCACCCGATTGCGGGCACAGGTTATACGGTTGGTACACATCCAAATGTGATGGGCTGGGACATTATCAATGAGCCGGAGTGGGGTATTGTGGAATCGGGTGGGGTGAATTCCAATATTGGCAATCCGGTGACGCTGGCGCAGATGCAGCGGTTTGTGGCGGAGATTGCGGCGGCGATTCATCAGCACAGCAACCAACTGGTGACGTTGGGTAGTGCCAGCTTGAAGTGGAATAGTGATACGGCACCGGGGGCCGACGGGAACTGGTGGTCGGACAGTGATTTGCAGCCGTTTGCGGCGACGGGGACGCTGGATTTTTATCAGGTGCATTATTATGGCTGGATGAATGGGGATGGGGTGAATTGGTCTTATTCGCCGCTGTCTGTGTCGGCGGATGAGGCGGGGTTGGATAAACCGACGGTGATTGGGGAGATGCCGTTGAATGCCATTGGGTTGGGGGTGTCGTTGGCGCAGGCGATTGAGGGGATTTATGATAATGGTTATGCGGGTTTTTGGCTGTGGAGTTATGAGGATGATGGCAGTGGGGCGTTTGGGGAGTGGCCGCTGGGGCAGGGGGTGCTGCAGGCGTTTAATCAGGCGCATGTGGGGGAAACGGCCGTTGTCAATAGCTGCAATTATACCCATGCCACATATTTACCCGTAGTGATGCGCTGAGCCTGACGTGTGCAGACATGCCGTGTTGTGTCTGCACACTATCACCATCCCCTTTGCCCGAAAAATTAAACCTGTGTACCATTAGCCCAACTTGATTTTTGGGGGATATGGGCACTCGTATGAGTCGCAATGTTGGAGACGAATTCCGTTACCAGATAACAGATACCAATCAGAACGAGATCATTCTAGTCAAAAAGGATGCCTTTTCTGAAAGCAACACATAACTATTATGACCAAAGTGTTTGACTCGGATCAAATGCGGGGGTTTGGCTTTTTTCAGGATTCAACCGCCCACCGCTTCTATAAAAAAGGAGAGATTATTTTCCATCGTGGTGATTTGGGCGAAGGGATGTATATTGTGGTGGAAGGAGAAGTGAGTGTCACCATTGAGGAACATCCCATTGACCATCTGTATCCGGGCAGCGTGTTGGGGGAAATGGCTTTGATTGACACCCAACCGCGCAGTGCGGCGGCGGCGGCAGCCACGGACTGCAAACTGCTCTATATAGGTTACGATGAGTTTGTGTCTCTCACCCGTCAGTACCCGGATTTTGCCATTCGTATCATGCGGATTATGTCGAATAGGCTGCGCCGCTTTATGTTGGAAGAGGTGGGACGGCAGCGGATGGAGGAGGAATTGGTCATTGGACGGCAGATTCAGCTTAGTTTGCTGCCGGAAGGCTGTCCGCAACTGCCGGGCTGGGAGTTTGCGGCTTTCTATCGGCCAGCGCGGCAGGTGGGGGGCGATCTATATGACTTTATGCTGGCCCCTGATGATCCGCAGCGTATCAATATTGTGATTGCTGATGTGACGGGCAAAGGTGTGCCTGCGGCGTTGTTTATGGCGATGAGCCGCACCTTGATTCGGGCGGAAATTGCGAATGGACATGGCCCGGCGATGGTGTTGAAGCGTACCAATAATTTTATTGCGCGAGATGCCCATGCCCGCCTTTTTTTGAGCATGTTTTATGCTTCACTGGATACGAGATCGGGGCATATTCGGTTTGCCAGCGGTGGCCATGAGTGGCCGCTGTGGCGGCGGGCGAGTACGGGGTCGGTGGCGTTTTTGAAGTCTTCGGGCTTTTTATTGGGCGTTTTGCCGGAAATTCATCCGGTGGAAAGGGAAGCGGCGGTGGAGCCGGGGGATTTTTTGATTTTGTTTACGGATGGGCTGACGGAGACACGGAATGAGGCGGGGGAGATGTTTGGGGAGGAGCGGCTGGTGGCGGTGGTGGAGAGGGCAACGGCCGTTTCTGCACCGGATATGCTCCATGTGATTACAACGGCCGTTACCACCTTCGCCGGCGAAACCCCACCCTTTGACGACTTCACACTGGTGGTGGTTAAACGCAAAAATTAAAGTGGCAGGTAAACCCGTTTTGCCACCTGCCACCTTAAAGATTGGGCAGCAAATCGGCAAAAATGCCCAACACCCCAATCCCCACCAGCAGCGCACCCGATAGACGAGTAAGCAGCTTGTAGTTTTGTGTGAGCCAGCGGGTGAAGCGGCGCTGGAAAGGAGCTGCGATGAAGGGCAGCAAAACCAGCGGCCAGCCAAACCCCAGCCCAAACGCCAAAAAGTAAGCCAGACTGCCCGTTAAGTTTGCCAGACTGCCCGCACCCAAAAGAAAGGCACTCACAATCAGCGGCCCTGTGCAGGGCAGCGTCATTGGCCCCAACAGCAGCCCATAGACATATGCACCGGAATAGGGATTGTTCAGCACAGGTGACTGTGCTGTGCTGAGGCGGTTAAAGGGGTTGCGCCCGGTGAGCATGAAGAGGCCCATGATGATGACAATGCCGTAAATAATGGGCAGCAAAATGGGCAAAATGACATCAAAAGATTGCTGCAACAGATAAAGCAGCAGCCCCACCACTGTCATTAAGGTTAAAACACCGGCCAAAACCAATAAGCCCAGCCATTTCAGGCCGCGCTGCGCCTGTTCGTTTTGGGCATTGCCTGCCAAAAAAGCGATGAGGCCGGGGTAAAGGGGCAGTACACAAACATTGGTGAGAATGGCTCCGTTGCCTAAGATGAAAGCCTGAATTAGTTCGCTCATGGATGGTTTGTTGTGACAAGTGGCAGGTGGCAAGTTCTGCAAACCTGCCACCTGCCACTTGCTACTTGCTACTTGCTTACCCTTGCAGTTGGGGGATTAGCTCATCGGCCGTTTCAAAGCCTGTCGCTAAGTCAGTGGTTGTGCCATCGGGGTAGATGATAAAGTGGGGGGTAGAAGGCGGGTTGGTGATGGTTTGGCCGAACTGCTCCGCCAGTGATTGCAGCATTTCGGGTGTGGCTACCGCAAATGTCCAGTCGTAGCCCGTATCCTCTGTGTATTGGGCCAGGGTGGCATCATCAATATTGGTTTCGACGCTGATGCCAATGAAGACGACATTTTCATCATTTAGTTGGGCGCGTGCCTCTTGCACGTGACCTAACTGACGGCGGCAGTTGGTGCACCAGGTAGCCATTGGCTCTACATAGACAGTTTTGCCGGCAAAATCGGCGATGGTGAAGCTTTCGCCGGTGGTCACATCGGTGAGGGCGATGGTTTGCCAGGCGGGCAGATCGGTCATCATGGTCTCGTCGTCCATGGTCTCGTCGTCCATCATTTCATCATCATGTTCCATGCTTTCGTCAGACATGGCCTCGTCGTCTTCGGCCATCATTTCGTCGTCGTGTTCCATGCTTTCGTCAGACATGGCTTCGTCGTCCATCATGTCTTCACTGTTGTCTTGAGAGGTGGTAACGGCCGTTTCCGGCTCACTCTCCGTCTGCGTTGCCTGGCTGGTGCAGGCGGCTAACAAAAGCAAAAGAACCAACGTTAAAATCTTATAGTGCCATTTCATAGTTGCATCTTCCTTTCTATCCCATCATCAAGTCATACACTTGATCATGGCTCTTAAAAACAATTGGTGTACGGCGTGAGATTAACTTTGGAGGCTTACACATAGCTTGGGAAAAAATTACGATACTCTTACAAGAGATGGGTCTTTAGGATTTGAAGAGATTATCGGTACTTGTGGTAGGGACGAGGCGCGCCTCGTCCCTACATGTGGTGTCAACCCCATGAATTCCCAAAGATTCACAAGAGATTAGGTAAGGAGCAATGTGGTTGAGAGACCGAAGGGTTTTACCGGTTGGCGTGAGCACACTCTCGTTAGCGAAACCCTGCGAGTTTAGGCTTGGTAAGAGTTGTGTAAAACGACTTGAAGGGTGGCTAAAAAATGGGTATGTTTGGCACTGATTTTTCCAATAAGGAGCATGTAAATATGAAGAAAATTCTGTTGATTCTGGTCACTCTTTTACTGATGGTGACAGCCTGTGGCGGTGGCACAACTGGCGAAGATACGGCTGCCATTGATCCCACTACCCTGCCCGACACCATAGATGCCAAAACCACAGCGGCCGTTAAAGATTTCGACAACGTACTCGTTCTCGATGTCCGTGAGCAGTGGGAGTACGATGAAGGTCACATCCCCGGTGTCACCTTGATCCCCATGGGCGAAGTTGCCAGCCGTCTCAGCGAAATCCCCACCGACAAAGAAGTCATCGTCACCTGCCGCAGCGGCAACCGCAGCGGACAAGTAGCAGATTTCTTGCGTCAGCAGGGTTATGACAATGTGCACAATATGTCGGGTGGTATTTTGGCCTGGCAAGAGGCGGGTTTGCCTGTAGAGTAATGCTTAGTTAAGAAAAATTTTACACTATCAAAGAAGAGCGTACAATTACGCTCATGAGTAAACATAGAAAAATAACCTTAACAACCGAAGAAAGAACAAGTTTAACCAGCATCATCAGAAGTGGGCAAACGGCGGCTCGTACCCAAACACGAGCACGCATCCTCTTGCTAACAGATTACAGTCAAGGGGAGCATTGGACAAATGCCAGGATAGCTGAGGCCATGCAGGTGAGTAAGAAAACAGTGGCCAATATTAGGAAACGCTACTTGGATGAAGGGATGGAAGCCACCTTATATGACAAACCTCGGTCAGGGTCTCCCCCAAAACTAACAGGGGAGGTAGAAGCGCAATTAACGCTTTTGGCCTGTAGCGACCCACCAGAGGGAGTGAGTAAGTGGACAATGAGATTGTTAGCCGAGCAGCTGGTAGAACTAGAAGTCATAGAGAGCATTAGCCACGTAGCCGTCTGGGAACGGTTAAAAAAAACGACCTCAAGCCATGGCGAGTGAAAAGCTGGTGTATCGGTAAACCCTCAGCCCAGTACGTGGCTAAGATGGAAGATGTTTTGGAAGTGTATCAACGACCTTTTGACCCCAAGCGACCCCAAGTTTGCCTGGATGAACAAAGTGTGACCTTGCATGAAACGCCTCGGGGCCATTTACCGATGACCCCTGGTGAGGTAGTTCGTCAGGATTATCAGTACACACGTAACGGGACTGTCAACCTTTTTATCAAGGTACAACCTTTGACAGGCTGGCGCAGGGTTCATGTCACCAACCGACGCACAAGTCTGGATATGGCTCAAGAGCTACGCCTTTTGGTGGATGAGGACTTTCCTGAGGCGGAGAAGATTGTCCTTATCACCGACAATCTCAATACTCACTCCCCTGCCTGCCTTTATGCAGCCTTCCCCCCTCAAGAAGCCAGACGCATTGCGGCCAAGTTAGAATGGCATTACACGCCTGAACACGGCTCTTGGCTTAATGTGGCCGAATGTGAACTTTCCGTTCTCACCCGTCAATGTCTTAATCGTCGCTTGCCGAACAAGGAGACTGTCGCTCAGGAAGTTGCCGCTTGGCAGCTTCGGCGCAATTCCCTACAGGCTAAGATTCATTGGCAATTCACGGCTGAGGATGCTCGTATCAAACTGAGAAAACTTTATCCGGTTGTTAAAGAACAATGAACGACGATTTTGGCTATTTTGTAGCCCTACATATTGTGTAAAAATTAACTTAACTAAGCAGTAATTGGATAATTGGGTAATTACCCAATTACCCAATTACTCAATGATTCCCAGTTTCCGCCCCCCTTCAATAATCACCCGCACACAATAATCAATATCTTCGGTGGTGTGTGCGGCCGAGACGCAGGCGCGTAAGCGGGCCAGCCCTTCTGGCACAACGGGCGAGATGACGGCCTGAACGAAGATGCCGTGATCGCGGCAGTAGCGGGCTAATGTGCCAGCTTTCTCGGTTGAGCCACAAATGACGGGGATAACGGCCGTTTCCGTAAACAGCAAATCAAATCCCACCTGGCGTAAACAGTTCGCAAACCGGTTCATATTATCCTGCACCTTGCGAATGCGCTCCGGCTCCGCCTCAATTACATCAAACGCCGCCATCGCCGCCGCCGCCGAAGCCGGGGGCAGTGCCGCCGAAAAGATAAAGGCCCGCCCTTCATGCTTGAGGAAATTAATCAATTCCTGGCTGCCAGCCACATAGCCGCCCGCCGCCGGAATCGTCTTACTCAACGTGCCCATTTTGATGTCTATACTGTCGGGCGGCATATCAAAATGTTCTTCAATGCCATGCCCCGTTTGCCCCAACACACCAATGGAATGGGCTTCGTCAATCATCAAATACGCGCCATACTGGCGGCACAAGCGATGTACTTCTGGCAGATTAATCACATCCCCATCCATGCTAAACACGGCATCGGCGACGACTAATTTACGGCCGTCCGGGTTGGCCTCTTGTAACCGCCGCTCCAGGTGATCCATATCATTGTGGCGGAAGCGCACATGGGTGGCCATGGAGAGCATACAACCATCCACAATGCTGGCATGGTTCAATTTGTCGCTAATCACCGTGTCGCCGCGTCGCAGCAGAGAGGAGATGGTGGCGACATTGGTGACGTAACCGCTGGAAAAGGTAACGGCCGCTTCCGTCTGCTTAAAGCGGGCAATACGTTCTTCCAATTGGTTATGTAAAGTGAGTGAGCCAGCCAACAGGCGCACGCCATATGTGCCTGTGCCAAACTCGTCAACGGCCGCTTTCGCCGCCGCGTTAATCTGAGGATGACCGATCAACCCCAAATAGGAGTAGCCACCCAGCATAATCATCTCGCCGTAATTTTCGACCAGCACACGGCCGTTCGGCAGCATCTCCTCGGTCGCTTCCAAATAAAAATAAAGTCCCTCTTCCTTGTAGTGGTCAACATCCCACAACAAGGGCGGGGTCAAAGGCATTCGGTTTGAAATCGCCCCAGAAATCATGTTCTTGTCCTCTTTTTCATCATATGATGTATACCTGCTGTACGTATCTATCATATATATGACTTACGTACTAACATAAAAAATAATTCTATCGTTAGCTAACCATTCTCCCAAATTACAGGTTATTATGTTCCCGCCATGCTTGCCCTACACCGACGAAATTAACTGGCTCGTTGACACCCCCACCCCACCAAGCTATCATCCCAGACCTGACAGGTTTACAAGCAACCTGTTTGATAAGCATGTCGGGGATTTGAGATGCCTTGCTTGACCCATATCGTCCAAAACCTGTCAAGTCTTGGCGTACTCATAAGGAGGGAACTATGCTGGAAAAGCTAGAGTTCGGGCAGATGTACCATATTTACAACTGGGGCGAAGAGCAAACAACTGTTGCCAGCCATCCCCAATCCAGACACAATCCAAGCAAAGACGAACAACCTGTAAAGCTGTTGCTATCTCCTCGCTCATCCTCTAAAATTTACAGTAGTTCATTGGCGAATAGGTCTGCATGATGAAAACATTGACCGAAATCAAACAAATTCTCTACAAACAAAAGCCATACCTGGCTGAAAGGTATGGCGTGGTTGAGATTGGTGTCTTTGGTTCTTATGTGCGTGGCGAACAGCGGTTTGATAGTGATCTTGACGTTCTGATTGAGCTAGAAGAGCCGCCGCGTATGAGTTTGTTGGATTTGGTCAATTTGGAAAACTACCTGTCGGATTTGCTAGGTGTTAAGGTGCAAACGGCTATCAAAGAGAGCCTCAAACCTCGCCTCAAGCCTTATATCATGCAAGAAGTTGTCATGTTATGAACAAAGACATTCGTGTTTATTTGGAAGACATCATCAGTGCCATGAGCCATGCCGAACAGTTTGTAGTGGGCATGGACTACGCCCAATTTGCAAATGATTTGAAAACGAATTTTGCTGTTACGCGAGCTTTGGAGATTGTCGGCGAGGCAACTAAACGGTTGCCCATGCCTTTCCGTGACCAACACTCACATGTTCGCTGGAAAGATATGGCTGGTATGCGTGATGTCATTATTCATGGCTACGACAATGTGAACTTGAAAATCGTCTGGCAAGTCATCAAAAGCGATATTCCCCTCATCAAAGCACAAATCCAAGCAATTTTGGACAACTCCACTTGATGACAGATGAAAAACCCCTAACAACCCAACTGACAACTGTTACCTGAAAAGTGAATACTGTATACTCCCCCCATGCCTAAAGCAACCCGCGTGACCCATTGGCGTTATCGCCGCACCGCCCGCCGTAGGCGCGGGGGGCGGGCGGGTTTGCGTTGGCTGGGGATTATGGGCGTGGTGCTGCTGTTGGTGGGCTTCTTTTTGCTGATGGGTGGGGTGTTGGGGACAACGGCCGTCTACGCCTACTTCACCCAAGATTTACCCGACTTTACTGAATTAGAACAGCTCGGCCAAACCGACGAAACCTTCGAAACCACCAAAATCTACGCCCGCAAAGGCGACCAATGGGTGCTGCTCTACGAAGTCATTGACCCCCTCGGCGGCGACCGCCAATGGCTCCATTTAGAGCATATCCCCCAAACCCTCATAGATGCCACCGTCGCCATCGAAGACAAAACCTTCTGGACCAACCAGGGCTTTGATGTCGAGGGCATTGGCCGTGCCTTCTATGAATTCGCTCTGCTTGGTGGCGATGTGCAAGGCGGCTCCTCCATCACCCAACAAGTCGTCAAAAACAACCTCATCGAACCGGAACGGCGCGTCGTCGGCGAGGAAGTCGCCTTCGACGACTACCGCCGCAAAGTCGAGGAGCTACTCCTCTCCCACCGCCTGACCAACGAATACACCAAGGAGCAGATTTTGGAGTGGTATCTCAATACCAACTTTTACGGCAATCTGGCTTATGGTGTGGAGGCGGCGGCGCGGGTCTATTTTGACAAAACGGCCGCTCAACTGACCCTGCCCGAAGCCGCTATGCTGGCCGCCATCCCCCAATCGCCCGCGCTGAACCCCATTGACAACCCGCAAGAGGCCAAAGCGCGGCAGGAGTTGGTGATTGATGCGATGTTGAGAGAGGGGTATATGGATAGGGAAACGGCCGTTGCCGCCAAATTCACCCCCCTGCAAATCAGTTCCGGCATAGACGAACGCTTCGACATCATCGCCCCCCACTTCGCCATTTACGTTCGTAACGAACTGCAAAAGCGGTACGGCCCCGAAGCCGTCTTGCGCGGCGGCTTGCGCGTCTACACCAGCCTCGATTTGGACATGCAGCAGCAGGCCGAATGTGTGGCCCGCGCCCAAGTGGCGCGGCTTTCCGGCGGCACAGGGCTGGATTTAACGGCCGATGAACGTGCCGCCTGTACCGCCTTGCAATTCCTACCCAATCTGCCCGCCGCCGATGTGGGCGTGGATCATCATGTTAATAATTCGGCCGTGGTCGCCCTCGACCCGCGCACAGGCGAAATCAAAGCGATGGTGGGCAGCCTCAACTATTGGGATGAAAGCATTGATGGTAGCTTCAATGTGGCTGTGGACGGCCTGCGCCAGCCCGGTTCCAGCTTCAAGCCCTTTACCTATCTCACCGCCCTCAGCCAGGGCTACAACGCGGCCACGATGGTGCTGGATGTGGAAACGGATTTCGGCACACCCTTCAACGGCGTCGCCTACGTCCCCGCCAATTATGACCGCACCTTTCATGGCCCCATGCGCCTGCGCACGGCCCTGGCCAACAGCTACAACGTCCCCGCCGTGCAGGTGATGAGTTGGGTGGGCGTGGACAAGGTGATTCGCACGGCGCACAGCCTGGGCATCACCAGCCTGGATCAGCCGCCCAACAGCTATGGCCTCAGCCTGACGCTGGGCGGCGGCGAGGTGAAGCTGCTGGATATGGCCTACGCCTTCAGCGTGATGGACAACATGGGCGTGATGGTGGGTCAGCCGCGCCTGGAGTCGGAGCAGCGGCTGGGCTATCGCAGCCTCGATCCCGTCTCCATTTTGCGCGTAGAAGACCGCAACGGCGACATCATTTATGAGTACAATCAGCCGCAGCGGCGCGAAATCCTCACGCCGCAACTGGCCTACTTGATGAACGACATCCTCTCGGATCGCAATGCCCGCTGCCCCGCCTTTGGCTGCCCCAACGCCCTGGAACTGCCCGATAATCGCCCCGCCGCCGCCAAAACAGGCACGACCAACGACTTCAAAGATGGCTGGACGGTGGGCTACACGCCGCAGTTGGTCACGGGCGTGTGGATTGGCAACACCGACAACAGTTCGATGAGCAATTTGCCTGGTTCCAAAGGAGCTGCGCCCATCTGGCACGCCTTTATGAGTTGGGCGTTGCAGGACGAGCCGATTGACATCTGGCCGCAGCCGCCTGGCCTGGTGCAGCAAGCCGTCTGCGAAACCTCTGGTCTGCTGCCCACGCCCACTTGCCCCACCGTGTCCGAACTGTTCATCCCTGGCACACAGCCGACGGTGTATGACAATATCTATCAGGAGATCGCCATTAACCGTGAAACCGGCCGTTTGGCTACCATTTACACGCCGCCGGAGCTGATTGACCGCGAAATCTTCAAGATTTACCCGGAGCAAGCGGCCGATTGGGTGCGCGAGAATGAAATCCCGCAGCCGCCGACGGAGTATGACACGATTAACACGCCGGTGACGAATGAGAATGTGCAGATTGTGTCGCCCACGCCCTTTAGCTTTGTGCAGGCGCAGGTGGTGATTAGCGGCACGGCGCGCAGTGATGATTTTGCCTATTATCGGCTGGCCTATTTTGAGGGGCTGACGCCTGGCAATTTGCAGCTTATCGCCGAGAATGTGCCGCAGCCGCGGGAGAATGGGGTGCTGGGTGTGTGGGATGTGGGTGATTTGGAGGGGCTGTATACGTTGCTGCTGACGGTGGTGCGGAATGATGGCAGCTTTGACGAGGTGAGTACGCAGGTGACGGTGGATAACACGCCGCCGACGGCCAGCATCCTCTTCCCGCTGCCCGATCAGCAAATCTTCACCGATGAGGAGTGGGTGATTATCCAGGCGCAGGTGTCGGATGATGTTTCGATTGACCGAGTGGAGTTTTACGCCGACGGCGCGGAAGTGCCGTTTGCCATTAGCACGGTGCCGCCCTTCACGGAGAAGTGGCCGATTTTCGGCTCAGGCTGTCACAGGTTTAGGGTGGAGGCGTTTGATAGAGCGGGGAATGTGGGGGTGGGAACGGCCGTATCCATCTGCCTAGTCGTTCGTGAAAACTAACATGTGATACAATGGTGATGTGGAACACTGGACAGTACAGGATCGGAATGGACGGGAAATATATCTGACACAGGTGGAATGGGAAGATCACATTCTGGCACATCATCCAGAATTGGCTGGCTTATTAGATGAAGTATTGGCGACTATTCATTCAGGCCAACGTAAGCAAGATCGCATTCGCCCTAACAAATATTTCTACCGTCGCCGCTCAGATTTATTGCCAGGAAATTTCACGCATATCGTCGTTGTGGTTTTGTTCAAGCCGCAAAATAATTATGTGGTAGCGGCTTGGCCGACAAGTTAAGGTGTAAGATGGCACATCGTTTTGTCTGGGAAGATGATTTTGAATTCGATTATTTGGAGGAAGCCGATATTTTGGAGGTTTTTTTCACGCAGGACACAGCTACCAATGCTGTAGAAATCGCCGATGATGTGACTTTGCGTTTTGATGAAGAGAAGCGGGTGGGAATTAGTCTGATTCTCAATAATTACTCTTATTTGATTGAGCCAGATCAATATGGACAGCGTAGTTTTCGTTTGAAAATAGATGCCTTGCCTTTAAGAACACAAAAGGTGATTTTTGAGATAATCGGCCGTTCGCCAGTCAATCGTTTTATTCGTATGTTGTCTTATAGTGATTCGCCCAACCATCAGCCAGTGCCAATTGCCGCGATTGAACCGGCCTAAAAGGAGAAGTGGCCGATTTTTGGCTCAGGCTGCCACAGGTTTCGAGTAAAAGCGGTTGATCGTGCGGGGAATGATGGGGTGGAAACGGCCGTATCTATTTGCCTCGTTGTTCGGGAGTAAAACATTATCCTGGCGCAATTTGAAACAGAATATACATTAACGCTGCCAGTCCCAGAGCCATCCCAACTCCTAAGCCTATACCTATCAAAGCATAAGATAGTTTAAATGGAACATCTTCTTCCTTTTCTATTTCCTGTACCTCCTCAGCTTTCGGTTTTTTCGTAAAGGACTTTTTTCTGGTTTCTGGTGAAGAAAGGGCATACCAAACAATAAGTGTAACCAGTGAAGCAAGCACAAAATACAATACCGAGATATTTTCGGCATCTTGATTTTGAGCCTGAGCCCAAAGTAGGATTAAGGCAAACAGCAAGACACCAGTCAAAAAAGCAAAAACATCTCTAAGATTTTGAAAAGTTGGCTGATGACTTTTTCGCCATTCTTTAGGTCCGTAACGAGCCATAAGCTCTCTCAATCCTTGTCCCCATAATACAATGAGGCCAAACCTAACCCCTAGATATTTGAACCATCCTATAACTTGTAAGAGCCACAGCAGAATAACCAATATTGCCATAACAGCAAATAAGCACAAGAAACCACACTCAAATTTACGGTCGTTCATTTTCGGCCTCCTCGATGATCAATTTTGAATTTTTGGCTCAGGTTGGCACAAACTGTGTGTGCGTGTATTTGATGAAGGAGAATGTTGGGGAGGGAAACGGCCGAAAACTCAATCACCAACTGCCATTAACACACGCTCGGCTATTTCTGGCAATTCGATTGGGGCAAACATGGTCGCTGGATAGAGATAGCCGTCAGGTTCCGATAGATCTTCATCAATCACCCGTAACATCTGGTGGGCTTCTGCATACGAGTCAGGCAACTGACGATAAACTTTGCCCACAATTAAACTGGCTGGATTACTTTCGTTGTTAATGCAAATCACAAATTCATTCATCGTAATTCTCGCTTAATTTTGAACTCTTTACGACCAATACCATGTGCCTCAAACCAATGTACTTCTGCTTCACAAATTGTACCATCTGCTAGTTGCACGGTGGCAAATCCTTTCATCTTTTGCCATCGTCCCTTGCCATGTGTTTTATCCAAATATTCTCGAACATAAACGCCGTGACCTTTGGCAATGGTTTCCGCATCTCTGATTTCGCTAAGAATATCAAAATCATTCATGCGTGTTTATTGTAGCAGATTTTGAAGATTCAGGTTGGCGCAGGTTTTATGTGAGTGTGTTTGATGAAGGGGAAAGTTGGGGAGGGAAACGACCGAAAATCTCCCTCTCATCCCATCTTAGACACGAGAAGCCAACCAGCGATCCAGCGATTTTTGGCTTTCACTGCTGCGCCGTCCGGCTAACAAGCCTTCAATGCCAATGTGTTCGTCTAGGTCAGGCCATTCGATGGCATAGCCGTCGCCCAATAGCTGCCAATTTTGGCGTTCGGCGGGTGTGCCGTGCAGCAAGCGTGGATACCAGGAGAGGGGGATGATGAGGGAACGGCCGTCCTCTAGATCAACAACAAATTTTTCTTCTTGAATCGTAATATCAATAACAGTTGGTTCTGCATCAAGCATCAAAGTGGTCATGCCAAGCCTCCATAAGCGTTTCCTGGTGTTCAGCCACCAGACGAGCAATTTCCGTGATTTCGTGTTGTTTAAAACCTCGGTTTTTAGCCAGTGAAATTGGATTGAGCCAAAATTTAGCTAACCTGCGGTCTCGTTTTACATGAATGTGCATAGGTTCTCCCTGATCAGAGCTAAAGAAGACAAAACTGTAAGGACCATCTTGAAGAACTGTCGGCATAAATTTCCTCTTAAACAACCAAGACACAAATACTCACATGTGCTGTGTAAATTATAACAATTGTAGCAGATTATGTATTTAAGTTGGGCTTTTCTGAAACTGTTATCAGAAAATTTGCCAGGTTGGCACAGGGTTAGTGTGGGTGTGTTTGATGAAGGGGAATGTTGAGGATGGAAACGGCCGTCTTCCCCACCACCTAATTCCCCGTATACTCCCGCAGTGCCTCATAGATCGGCTTGGCGATGAATTCCGGCGTCACCAGCGTAAAATAATCCATGTGGCTCTTCGTCGGGGCCGGAAAGCGGAACGCCCACAGCCCCACCACCTCCACATAAGGCCAGTTATTCTCGGCAAATTGCAGCGCATCCAGCGTATATTGGATGCGCTGACCGGGTCGCACTGCCTGCGTCCAGCGCGGATGATCATTCCAGCCGGTTTCGGTGATGTAAATGGATTTTGCCTCATCACCATAAGCCACCATCACCTGGCGCAGCAGCTCGATGCGGCGGAAGTTCAGCACATCGGGCGCGGGTTCAAAATCGGGGGGGAAGGTGAGGCCGTAGCTGTGTGCGGCCAGACCATCAAAATAGTCCGCCGCGCCCGCTTCATACATCCCCTTTAGATATTCCAAATCATTCAAGCCCCAGGGCGATCCCGCCGGTTCCAAAGTGGGAGCCAGCGCCCCGCCTAAAACCATCATGTCGGGATTAGCTGCTTTAACGGCCGGATAAACGACCTTGAGCAAGTTAACATAATCCGCAGGCGTGGTGAGGCGATAGCCCCATTCATAGTTGAGATTGGGTTCGTTGCCCACGATGAGGTAATCCACTTTGCCCTGATACCGCTCAGCAAAGGCGGCGGCGAAGACGGCAAAATCATCGTAGGCAGTTTCATCAAGATAGTTGAGAGGCGTATCTTTGGGGCGTGCCCAGCCCGGCGTAAGCCCAATGCGGGCGATGATTTTTAAGCCTTGCGCATGGGCATGATTGATGACTAAATCGGGGTGGCTCCAGGCAAAACCGCCATCTTCGGCGTGGTAATAGGCCCAGGGGAAAAACTCAACGATCCACTCGGCA
>JACKBT010000055.1 GCA_020634415.1 Ardenticatenaceae bacterium | reverse complement strand
GGAAGGTGTGGGGCTTTGCTCCTACCTGCTGATTGGCTTCTGGTTTGATCGTGGCGAAGGTGGCATAGGAAATGCCAGAGGCACGGGCAACGCCAGCGCCGGGCGCAAAGCCTTCATCGTCAACCGCATCGGCGACTTTGGCCTGATCATGGCCATGATTTTGCTGTTTTGGCAGGTGGGCACACTCACTTTCCGTGAGGTGTTCGCCCAGGCTGAGGCCATTTTCACCGTTGGCTCGCCCATCGTCGTGGCCATCACCCTGCTGCTGCTGCTGGGGGCAACGGGCAAAAGTGCGCAAATTCCCCTCTTCATCTGGCTGCCCGATGCTATGGCAGGCCCCACCCCCGTCTCCGCGCTCATTCATGCGGCCACCATGGTAACGGCCGGTATTTATATGATCACCCGCTCGCATGTTTTGTTTGCGTTAGCGCCTGTGTCGCAAACGGCCGTTGCCCTCATCGGCGCATCTACGGCCCTGCTCGCCGCCACCATCGCCATCGCCCAATTCGACATCAAGCGCGTCCTGGCCTACTCCACCATCAGCCAGCTTGGTTTTATGGTGGCCGCCGTGGGATTGGGCGCATACGTGGCCGGCATTTTCCATCTCATCACCCACGCCTTTTTCAAGGCCCTCCTGTTTTTGGCCGCTGGCTCCGTCATTCATGGCCTGGAACATGGAAGCAAGGAGCAAGGAGCAAGGGGCAAGGAACCTGCAAACCTGCCACCTGCCACTCGCCACCTGCCGCCCCCAGACCTGCAAGATATGCGCATCATGGGTGGGCTGCGGCAGCGGATGCCGATTACGTTTGCGGTGTATGTGATTGGCGCGTTGGCTTTGGCGGGTGTGCCGCCGTTGGCTGGTTTCTTCTCCAAAGATGAGATTTTGGCTGATGCTGTGCATCACAACCTGACGGTTTACATTTTGCTGACGTTGGCGGCGTTTTGTACGGCATTTTACATGGGGCGGCAGGTGTGGCTGGTGTTTATGGGTGAGGCGCGGAGCGAAACGGCCGTTCACGCCCACGAAAGCACACGAGTGATGACCACGCCCCTCATCATCTTAGCCGCGCTGGCTGTGTTGGGCGGTGGGCTGAATTTGCCCGGTGTGCATTCGTTGGGCCATTGGCTGGGGCACACCCTGGGCGAAGGGGAGATGCCTGCCTTTAACGTGGTTGTCGCTCTCACCTCCACGCTGCTGGCCCTGGCGGCTATTGGCCTGGCCTACGCCCTTTACGGCCGTCCACAAGCCTCCGAGGTTTTGAAAACCTCGGAGGTTGCCTACTCTGATCCATTGGCAAGACGATTGGGCTTTCTCTTTGTAATTTTCAGCCACCGCTGGTGGGTGGATGAGGTGTATGAGGTGCTGGTGAAACGGCCGTATCGCCAACTCAGCCGCCTGTTAAGCCGGCACGACGAGATTGATTTTGCCTGGATTGAGGGTGTGTTGGTGAAGACAGTACAGGGCGGATCGGCCGTTTTGCGCCGCACCCAAACCGGACAGCTTAATTGGAACGTGGTAGGCATTGTGGTGGGGTTAATTGTGGTGTTGGTGCTGTTAGGGATTGGGTAAGGAAAAGTGTATTGGTGTATGGGTATAAAGGTATAGTGGTGTATGGGTATATTGGAGTTGACCAATACACCACTATACAATACACAATTACACCAGTACACCTGAAACAAACATGATCATTCCTGTTTTTATCTGGCTCATCTGGCTGCCCCTGGTGCTGTCGCCTGTGGTTTATCTGGCGGGGCGGCTGATTTCGGAACGAGCGGCCCGGTGGATGGCTTTATTGACGCTGTTGGCGACGTGGTGGCCGTTTGTGTTGACCTGGCAGCAGGTCAATATTCCCGCTTTTACGGTGGGGCAAGTAACGCTACAAGTGGATGGGGTGAGTTTGCTGGTAACGGCCGTTGTCCTCACCCTCGCCACCCTCACCACCTACTTCTCCGATGCCACCCTGCACGGCGTAGTCGGCGGCGAAAAATATTACGCCATGCTCGTCGCCATGTGTGGCAGCATGATTGGCCTTAGCTGCGCCACCGACCTCTTCAACCTGTGGCTCTGGTTCGAGGCGATGGCCGTCACCTCCTACCTGCTCGTCGCCTTCTACCGCGATCAGGCCGCATCGCTGGAAGCGGGTGTGAAATACCTGGTGCAAAGCGTGGCTGGCTCGGTGCTGGTGCTGTTTGGCGTGGCCCTGGTGCTGGCCCAAAGCGGCACACTCGCCCTGCCCGAAATCCGCGAGCAGGCGGCAGATTCGCCCCTACTGTTGGCCGCCGCCGCTCTCTTTGTTGTTGGTTTTGGCGTGAAGATCGCCATCGTGCCGCTGCACACCTGGCTGCCCGATGCCCACGCCCAGGCCCCCAGCGGCATCAGTGCCATGCTGTCAGGCATTGTCATTGAAGTGGGGCTTGTGGCCCTGCTGCGCACCATCGCCGCGCTGATTGGCGTGACGAATTCTTGGGGCATTTTGCTTTTGGGGCTGGGGGCTTTGAACATGCTGGCGGGCAATCTGCTGGCCCTGCCGCAGACGCAGGTGAAACGGCTGCTGGCCTTTTCCAGCATCAGCCATGTGGGTTATATGCTGACGGGCATGGGCATTGCGGTGTATGCGGGTGAGGTGATGGGGGCGCAGGGCGGCTTTTTCCATCTGCTGACGCATGGGTTGATGAAGGGGCTGGCTTTTTTGGTGGCGGGGGCGTTGTTGTATGGACTGCATACGGCCGTTGACGATCACTCTCCCCTCACCATTGACGAACTGTCTGGCGCAGTCTGGCACTACCCGCTGGCGGGGGTGGCCTTCACGCTGGCGCTGCTGGGCCTGGGCGGGATGCCGCCGCTGGCTGGTTTCATGTCTAAGTGGCAAATTTTAATGGCGGGCATGGCTACCGGGCAAGCCGTCATCATCGCCTTTGTGGCCTTTGCCGCTTTTAACAGTCTTCTCTCGCTGGCCTATTATGTGCCTTTGGTGCAGGTCATCTTCCGGCGCGATTTGCCCGCAGCGGAGCAGGGCGGACGGCCAGCGCGGACTTTTACACCGCTGCCCCTGAGCATGAACCTGCCTATCCTCATCCTCGCCATTGCTATCGTCGTTGTTGGCCTTTGGCCCAGCCTGGTCTATGGGCTGACGGAAGGGGCGGGGGCGGCTTTGATGGCTGTTATGGGTAATTAAGCAAAAGGATATATCAATGACCCAACTACTTCTCACCCCTCCTATCGCCTTTCTGGTTTATCTGCTGCTCGTCGGTGTCTTGTCGGGCATTGGCCGGGTGATGGCGGGCGCGGAACGGCCGAATCCGCTCAAAACGAGTACGTACACGGGTGGGGAAGTGCCTACGGACAGTAAAGGTGCGCCGGGGTATCGGCCGTTTTTTGTCATCGCTCTCTTTTTTGCCGTGCTGCATCTGGGCGTGCTGATGCTGGGCAGCAGCGGCCTGACTCCCCTGGCTGGCATTTATCTGTTGGGGCTTATTTTGGTTTTGATTGCGCTCATTTTGGGATAGCGATTTTTGAGACTGGAGACTAGAGATTGGAGGCTGGTTAGTCTCCAGTCTCTAGTCTCTAATCTCCTTTGGAGGCATATGATGAGTAACTTAGTTCATCCACAACAAACAGATCGTTTCAGTGAGTTACGTTTGATTTCCAAATCTCTGGTTTTTCTGGCACTGTTAACTGGCCTGATTTACCTGCGTGTGTTTATCGTGGAGATTATTCCGGTGATGCGTGAGACGGGTTCAACGGCCGTTGAAATTGCCAAACTCGTTCTGCTGATCGCCGCCATGCTGGGTCTGTTGGCAACGTGGCGTTATGAGATGGTGGGTAGTGTAACGGCCGTTCTCGCTGGCCTCATCTTTGGCATTCTCATCTACGTTACCACCGCCCAAAACCCACTCCTGCTCACCATTTTCTACAGCTCACCCTTCGTCATCTCCGGCGGTCTGCAATTAGCTTGCTGCCGGCGGCAGCAGAAGGACTAGGGACTGGAGACTACTCGACTACTCGACTATTCGACTATTCGACTAAAGACTACCCATGACACTAAATCTAGCCCAATCCTGGCAAGACGCTTTAGACAAAGTACGCACCTGGGCGCGGCTTAATTCGCCGTGGATCATCCACTACAACAGCGGCTCCTGCAATGGCTGCGACATCGAAATATTAGCGACGCTGACCCCGCGTTATGATGTGGAGCGCTTTGGCATTAAGCTGCAAGGCAGCCCACGCCACGCCGATGTCCTCGTCTGCACCGGGCCAGTAACCCTGCAATCCAAAGAGCGGCTCAAGCGCATCTATGAACAGATGCCGGAGCCGAAATTTGTGGTGGCCGTTGGCTCCTGTGCCATCTCGGGTGGTGCTTTTCAGGGCTGTTATAACGTTGTCGGCCACATTGATGAGGTTATTCCGGTGGATGTGTATGTGCCGGGCTGCCCGCCGCGCCCGGAAGCCATTATTGATGGCGTGGTGAAGCTGCTGCACAAACTGAAGACGGGCGAGGATGTGTCGGGGGTGTGAGTGGCAGGTGGCAGGTGGCAAGTGGCACTTAAATACGTGACGCTTAAAGGTATATGAAATGACTACGAAACAGAATTTGGCAACGGCCGTTTCCCTCCTCACAACTTACACACAAGCCAGTGAACAGCCAGCCGATAACCGGGTGGATGTGGTGCTGAATGTGGCGGATTTGGTAACGGCCGTTCATACCCTCATTGAAGCCAACTGGGGCTATTTAGCCGCCATCACCGGGCTGGATTTAGGCGTAGAAGCCGGGCAGTTAGAAGTGCTGTACCACTTTTGCGCGGGGGCGGCGGTGGTGACATTGCGGGTGAAAATTGACCGGCACGAAGCCATTATCCCCACCATCTGCACCCTCATTCCCTCCGCCAGCTTTTTCGAGCGCGAACTAGGCGAGATGCTGGGCATCACCATTGCCGATGCCCCCAACACCGACCGCCTCTTCCTGCCCGATGAATGGCCGGAAGGGGTCTACCCACTGCGGAAGGATTATGTGTAGAGACGTTGCAAGGCAACGTCTCTACGGGGGTGTAATCATGCACACTAATGGACAATCACCACAAACGGCCGAAAAATTCGTCGTCCCCATCGGCCCACAGCACCCGGCCCTGAAAGAACCGGGGCATTTTGAATTTACTATCGAGGGCGAAGTGGTCAAAGCCGCCTCTGTGCGGCTGGGGTACGCCCATCGCGGCATCGAAAAAGGCACAGAATCCCGCAACTGGACACAGAACCTCTATCTGCTGGAGCGCATCTGCGGCATCTGCTCGCACATTCACGCCACCGCCTACTGTTTGGGCGTGGAGCAGTTGGCGGGTGTCGAAGCCCCGCCCCGCGCCCAGGCCATCCGCGTTTTGGTGGCCGAGTTGGAGCGCATTCACAGCCATCTGCTGTGGCTGGGTGTGGCCGCCCATGAAGCTGGCTTCGACACCCTGTTCATGTACTCCTGGCGCGACCGGGAAACGGTGATGGATATTCTGGAAGCATTGACAGGCAACCGGGTAAACTACTCGGCCAATGTGCTGGGCGGGGTGAAATATGATGTGGATGGGGCGCAAGCGGAGACGATTTTGCGCGGGTTGGATTATTTGGAGGAACGGACGCACCATTATCTGAATGTGGTAACGGCCGATCCGGTGTTTTTGCAGCGAACGAGGGGCATTGGGGTGATGACGGCCGTTCAGGCCAACCGTCTCGGGGTAATAGGGCCAACCGCCCGTGCCTCCGGCATCACCCGCGACATTCGCGTGGAAGCCCCCTACGCTGCCTACAACGAATTCCCCATCAATCCCGTCCTGGCCCAGGCTGGCGATTTGGAAGCCCGTTTTGTAGTGCGCTTGCAAGAACTGTTTGAAAGCTATCGCGTCATTCGCCAGATATTAGCCAATTTACCGGCGGGCGAACTGGTGGCCAAGCGGATGCCGCGCCGCATTAAGCCAGGTGAAGTCATCAGCCGGGTAGAAGCTCCGCGTGGCGAACTGTTCTACTTCATCAAAAGCAATGGCACAGACATGCCCGAACGCATCAAAGTGCGCACACCCACGCTGTGCAATATGGCCTCCGTCCTCAGCCTCACCGTCGGCCACAATTTGGCCGATGTACCTATGATTTTGGTGGGCATTGACCCATGCTTCTCCTGCAATGATCGCGGCATTATTTTGGTAGAGGGTAAGGGGCAGGATCATTGGACGTGGGAGCGGCTGCGGCAGTTTGGCATTGAGCATTATGCAGGGGCCAGGGCGGCAGAGGGGAAGATTTGTCTCCCAGGCTCTTCTGCAAAGGAGAGAACAGCATGATCTGGGACATAACTGCCCTTCTCTTTTTCCCGGCTGGACTTTCTTTGCTGCTGGCGGGGATGGCCTTTGAGTGGCTGGATCGTAAGCTGCTGGCTCGGCTGCAAAATCGGGTGGGGCCGCGCTGGTTCCAACCGTTGGCCGATAATTTGAAGCTGCTGGCGAAGGAAGAGGTTATCCCGGAAGGTGTGAACCGGCTGCTGTTTGTGGCTTTGCCGGTGGTGGCGCTGGCGGGTGCGTTGACGGCCGCTTTGTATGTGCCGCTGTGGGGTTTACGGCCGTCGGCCAATTTCCCTGGCGATTTCATTGTGGCTGTGTACCTGCTTAGTTTGCTCACGCTTTGTACGGGGCTGGCGGGGGCCAACAACCGGGGCGGCTTCTCGCTGGTGGGCGCGGCCCGCACCCTGACGCAGTTGTTTGCCTACGAAGCTCCCTTTTTGCTGGCGCTCATTGGCCCGGCGATGGTGGCGGGCAGTTGGCAAATTGATGAGATTCTGGCGTATGCGAACGGCCGTTGGCTGCTGCTCACCCAGCCCATCGGCATGATTGTGGCCTTAATCGGCCTTATGGGTAAGCTGGAAATGAACCCCTTTGATGCGCCCGAAGCCGAAACGGAGATTGTGGCTGGGGCCTTAACGGAGTACAGCGGACGCGGCCTGGCCCTCTTCCATTTGGGGCGCGGCGTAGAATTGGTGATTGGTTTGACGCTGGTGGCGGCCTTTTATTTGGGTGGCATCGCCAACCCGCTCCTATTTTTGCTGAAAACATTAGGGCTGCTGTTCTTTATTGCCACCATACAAGCTATGATGACGCGCTTGCGCATTGACCAGACGGTGGGGCTGTGGTGGCGGTATGGGGCGCTGCTGGTTTTGGGGCAGTGGTTGGTGATATTGGTGATTGGTAATTGGTAATTGGGTGATTGGGTAATGACTCAATCACCTAATTACTTTGAGTGCGATTATGAAAATCGTGACAATGTTCCAAGATGTGCTGCGTTCGTTGTGGCAACGGCCGTTTACCGAGAAGTATCCTTTTGAGAAACGGCCGTCACCGGAGCGACTGCGGGGCAAACTGCACTATAACTCGGAGAAATGTACGGGCTGCTGCCTGTGCAATATGGAATGTCCGGCCAACGCTTTGGAGCTAATCACCCTCGATAAAAAGGCCAAACGGTTTGTCTTGCGCTATCATGTTGACCGGTGTACCTACTGCGCCCAATGTGTGCAAAACTGCCGCTTCTCCTGCCTGGAAATGTCGCCGGAGGAGTGGGAACTAGCGGCCACAACCAAAGAGCCGTTTGCCATTTATTATGGAGATGAAGCCGATGTCGCTGCCGTCTTGGGCAAGTTCACTGCAACAGACCCTGAACCGACTGAGTGAGGAACGGCCGTTACGCCTGGCCGTTCTGGGCATTGGGCATGAGCTGCGCGGGGATGATGCGGTCGGCTTGGCAGTGGTGGCGGGATTACGGCCTTATCTGCAAGCTCGTGCCGAGCCGTTTATGCGCGACAACTTCCTCCTCATCGAAGCGGCCCATGCGCCGGAAAACCACACGGGCACAATTCGCAAATTCCGCCCCACCCTGGTGCTGCTGGTGGATGCGGCGCAGATGAACGAGCCGCCAGGCACGGTAAGCTGGCTGCAGCCGCAGCAGATGACGGGGCTGAGTGCCAGTACGCACACCATGCCCCCCACCTTGCTGATGCGTTTTTTGCAAGCCGAACTGGGCTGTGCGGTGGCCTTTTTGGGGATACAACCAGCTGATACGACGCTGGGGGCGGGGCTGTCGGCAGTGGTGCAAACGGCCGTTGTCACCATTATTCAGACGATAAAGGACACCTTATTAAATTAATACAGCGGTTTTGGGAGACTAGAGATTAGAGACTGGAGACTGGAGACTGGTTAATCTCCAGTCTCCAGTCTCCTCACCAAATCGTGAAGTCATTAATAAACGACCACTTTGACCATGATTCCTCCTGACCGAAACAAAACTCAGGCAAACTATGATAAGTTAAGCGGCTGGTATGATTGGCTGGCTGGTGCTGGCGAGGTAAAGGCGCAGCGTGCCGCTCTTAAACTGCTGCAACCCCAACCAGGCGAACGCCTGTTGGAGATTGGTTTTGGCACAGGCGGTAATCTGGTGGCTTTGGCCCAGGCGATGCAGCCCGGCGGCAGGGTGTGGGGGGTGGATGTATCGGGCGGCATGTGTCGTGTGGCGCGGGGCAAAATCGGGGCAGCGGGGGTCAGCAATGTGTGTTTATGCCAGGGTGATGCGCTTACGCTGCCGTTTGGGGCGCACAGCTTTGAGGCGATATTCATGAGCTTTGCACTGGAACTGCTGCCGGCGGCGGAGATGCCATTGGTACTGCGGCAATGTGGGCGGGTGTTGGGGGAAAACGGCCGTATCTGCCTCACCGCTATGTCCCAAACCAGCCAGCCCACTATCATGTCTAAACTATACCAATGGGGGCACAGGCAATGGCCCGCCACCATTGATTGTCAGCCCATTGATGTGCCGCGAGTGGTGGCGCAGGCGGGTTTTCAAGTTGTCCATGAACAGTACCTTTCTATGTGGGGACTGCCAGTTGCTATTGTTTTAGGACGGAGGTGGGTTGGAGATTGGAGACTGGAGATTGATCCGTCTCGATGATTGTAGGCGCGGTTTCTTACCACGCCCGCCTCAAGAGCGCGATAAGAAATCGCGGCTACTTCAGTCTCTAGTCTCCCGTCTCCAATTCACCTTACTCCCGCTGCCAGCGAAATAAACGGCCGATTACCGCAAAGCTAACGGCCGTAAAAACCACCAAAGCCAACAAATCCCAAACTAACTGCCCCGTGATTGGCCCCAGCAACACCTGCCGCAGGGCCGAACTGGCATAGGTAGTAGGGCTAAACCAGCCCAAAACCAGCAAAAAGCTGGGCAAGCGGCCCGGTGGAATCACCACCGGCCCCAAGGCCAACAGCACAAACGTCAGCAGCAAATTAAAAGAGCCAGCCTCGGCGTAATTCCGCGCCCGCAGGCCAATCAAGGCCCCAATGCCCGACACAGGCAGCGCACAGAGGGGAATGACCACAATCAACAAAGGATGCACGGCCAGATTGATGCGTAAAATGAGTGCCCCCACAAAGATGGTGGTTAGCACGGAGGGCAGGGCCAGGAGGAAGAAGGCCAGGATAACGGCCGTTAACAAAGCCACCCGCTTCACCGGCAGCGTCACAAAATAATCCAGCACCCCCTCCTGCCGCATAAACATGAAATGGCTCTGCACATTGCCCTCAATGCCAAACAACAGCGATAGGACGATGTTGCCTGTAAACACATAAGATAGCGCCTCTGCACCCGAATCACGGGCAAAAATACCCAACGCCGCCATCGTCGCCAGCGGCATAATTGTGCTAATCACCACCAGGCCGCGCCACGACCAGCGCCAGTTGGTCAGTTCAATCAGCACCAAATCCACAAGTTGTGTCCAAAACGAAGGTGATTTACGAATGGTTGGCATAGTGCAAATATAAATCTTCCAGTGTGGCTGTGTACAAACGGAAGTCGTCTATTTCGTCGAGGTTGAGGTGATTGAGAACGGCCGTTGCTTCCCCCCAATCTAATGACACCAGCCAATGCCCTGCCTGCATCTCTCGGTAACTCAACCCAGCAGGCAAATCAGGCGGCTGTTCCGGCGTAAAAAACAGCTCCAGCCGCAATTTTTGGTCAATCTGCCGCTTCAGTTCACTGGGACGGCCGATTGCCACCAACCGCCCCGCCTTCATAATCCCCACCCGCTGAATCACCTTCTCCGCCTCAAGCGCATCATGGGTGATAAAAATAATCGTTGTCCCCTGCTCCCGATTCAACTGGCGCAGCACATCCCACACCAGCTTGCGCCGCTGCGGGTCTAAATCATTCGTTGGCTCATCCAGCATCAGCACGGGCGGCGCACCGGCCATGGCCACCGCCAGCCGTAATAGCCGCCGCTGCCCGCCAGACAGCCTGGTGCTGTACTTATCTCGCAGGGCTTCAATCTGCCACAGGGCCAACAACCTATCACGCTCGGTTTGTGCCTGCTTGCGGCTCAGTCCCCGCAAATGGGCCGTGAAGTACAACGCTTCGCCCACTGTCATATTGTTAAGTGCCTGCCCCTCTTGTGGTATATAGCCCACATACAGCGGCACATCCATCTGGCTAATCGGCTGCCCAAACAGTCGTATTTCCCCCGACGACGGCGACGACAGCTTCACCATTTGCCGCACCAGGGTACTCTTACCGGCGCCGTTATCCCCCAACATGCCAAAAATCTCCCCCTGCCCAATCTGCAAATTGATCTCGCAGTTAGCCGCTTCTGTCTGGCCTGCATACAGCTTTGTCAGGTTTTGGATGTCATAAACGATCATACATTGCTACCGTAGGCGCGGTTTCTTACCGCGTCCCCATCACTATAAAAACAAAACAGTGGCAGAAACCAGGCCGTTTCTCCCACTGTTTACCTACGCGCCTCTGTAGGCGCGGTTTCTTACCGCGTCTTCCAACGTGGTAAGAACGCGGTAAGGATACCGCGCCTACTTTAGGCGATCCAAGATGAAGGCGTATTCCAGGGCGTGTTCTTTGAGGCGGTCGAAACGGCCGCTTGCCCCCGCATGGCCCGCTCCCATATTCGTCTTCAATACCAGCCAATTCTCATCCGTCTTCACAGCCCGCAATTTAGCCACCCACTTGGCCGGCTCCCAATATTGCACACGGGGGTCATTCAGCCCCGCCGTCACCAGCAAATGGGGATAATCTTTGGCCTCAACCTGATCATAAGGTGAATAAGATTGCATATAGGCGAAAAACTCCGGCTCATTGGGGTTGCCCCACTCATCATACTCAATCACCGTCAGCGGAATGGAGGCATCCAGCATGGTGTTGATGACATCCACAAAAGGCACATGGGCAATGACCACCTTGAACAACTCAGGGCGCAAGTTGGTAATGGCCCCCATCAACAGCCCGCCCGCGCTGCCGCCCATCACGGCCAGTTTATGGCTGTTTGTATAGCCAGCTTCGACTAAATGGTCGGCGCAGGCGATGAAATCGGTGAAGGTGTTCTTTTTCTTGAGCAGCTTGCCATCATTGCGCCAGCCTTCGCCCATCTCGCCGCCACCGCGAATATGGGCGATGGCAAAAACAAAGCCGCGATCTATCAGACTGAAGCGGATGCCGCTGAAGGAATCGGGATAATTGGCCCCATAGGAGCCGTACCCGGTCATGTAGAGCGGGTTTTGGCCGTTTAATTCTGTGCCTTTGCGGTAGGCCAGGCCAAGGGGGATTTTGGTGCCATCAACGGCCGTTGCCCACACCCGCGCCGACTCATACAACGACGCATCATAACCAATCACCTCCTGCTGCTTGCGCAACACCCGGCTGCGCTCGTCCATATCATAATCAAACACCGATTCGGGCGTAATAAGCGAGTTATAGACAAAACGCAGCTGCTTCGTAGCAAACTCCTCATTGTTGCCCAGCCAAACGGCATAAGTCGGTTCGGGGAATTCGATGTGGTGGGCCGAGCCATCGGCCAGATTGTGAACAATAAGCTGTTCCAGGCCATCCTCCCGTGTTTCGATGACCAGGTGGTTTTGGAAGGCGTGAACGGCCGTTATCGTTACCTCCTGACGATAAGGCAGCATCACCTGCCAGTTAGCCTTCTCCGGCTGAGCCACAGGCGCAACCATCAGCTTAAAGTTCTCGGCCCCTTCGTTGGTACGAATGTAAAAGGTATCGCCGTGATGGGTCAGATCATACTCCACACCCTGCTGACGCGGGGCCAACACCTGCCAGGCTGCCTGCGGCTCATCCGCCGCCACGTAATGCTCCTCCGTAGTGATATTGCTGGAGATGTGTAAAACCAGATAGGCTCCACTGCGCGTGCGCCGCAGCGTTACATAGTAATGATCATCCGACTCTTGGTGCAGGAGTACGTCCTGTGTGTGGTCTGTGCCCAGGCTGTGGCGGTGCAGTTGAAACGGCCGTCTGGCCTCATCCAACGCCGTATAAAACAGCGTCTCATTATCATTGGCCCATTCCGCCGAATAAGAGGTATTGGGAATCGCTTCTGGCAGTTGCTCACCCGTCTGCAAATTCTTCACATACAGCGTATACTGCTCCGAGCCGTTCGTATCCAACGAATACGCCAGCAGTTCATGATTGGGACTGACACGAAACACACCCATCCGGCAAAAATCTAACCCCTCGGCCAACGCATTCTGGTCCAACAGCACCTCCTCCTCAGCCCCCTCCGCTTGTCTTTGGCGGCAGTAAATTGGGTATTGCTTGCCCTCCTCCGTGCGATCATAATACAGATAATCGCCTTTGGGATAAGGCACAGTCAAATCTGTTTCCTTAATGCGCCCGCGCATCTCCTGGTAAAGTTGCTCTTGCAAATCTTCCGTATGGGCCATCATCGCCTTCAGATATTCGTTTTCGGCCTCCAAATAGGCAATGACCTCTGGGTTTTCGCGTTCACGCAGCCAAAAATAATCATCTGTCCAGGTGTGGTTATGAAGGGTAAAGGTAGACGGCCGTTTTACCGCCACCGGTGGTTGTGGTTTCATCAATATGTCTCCGTATCAAAATGGGAATGGGGGAATACAGTGATTCCTCGTCAAGAACAAGGGATTATCCCGCCAATGCCCATGCCCCGCAACTTACCATTTCTCGTCAGAGTATAACTACAAATTGTGGGGCGCAGACCTCCGAGGTTTTCAAAACCTCGAGGTCTCCCACAAATCGTTGCTATACTCTTCTCGTCATTACACCTGGCCTATGCTAAAGTAGCCGCCGAATTCCACACAAGGAGAAAAACATGGAAGATATTTTGGCAACATTGCAAGAGTTTTTGCTGACCTCTGGCTTAAAGCTTATTGGGGCGATTGCGATTTTTGTGATCGGCCGTTGGCTGGCCGGAATCATCTCACGAGGTGTTGAAAAAGCCCTCATACGCACCAGCACCGACAAATCCTTGATAGGTTTTGCCAAAACATTGGCCTACTATCTCATTTTTGTCATCGCCATTGTCGCTGCTTTGCAAACAGTGGGCGTACAAACCACTTCCCTGGTGGCCCTGGTCGGTGCAGCCGGATTAGCCATTGGGTTAGCCCTGGAAGGCGCCTTAGCCAATTTCGCCGCTGGTGTCATGCTGCTGGTTTTTCGGCCGTTTCGCGTGGGCGATCTTGTCGAAATCGCGGGCAAATTCGGCATGGTCGAAGAACTCCTCGTCTTCAGCACCATCGTCATCACCCCCGATAACAAAACCATCATCATCCCCAACGCCCAAGTCACAAGCGACACCATTACCAACTATTCCAAAAAGGGCCTGCTGCGGCTGGATTTAGTCTTTGGCATTGGCTACAGCGATGATTTGTTGAAGGCCAAACGGATTCTGCAAGAGCTGCTCGACAGCCATCAATTGGTGGCCCCCGCCCCCGCCCCAACGGTCACAGTCCTAGAGTTAGGTGACAGCAGTGTCAATTTTGCGGTACGGCCGTTTGTCACCCCCGCCGACTACTGGACTGTACATTTTGACATCACCGAACAGGTAAAACTCCGCTTCGATGCCGAAGGCATCTCCATCCCCTTCCCCCAGCGAGATGTGCACCTGTTCCAGGCCAGTGCCAATTAGGAGTTGGGCGTAAAAGGTAAAACGTGAGGATTGCTCCTTACGTTTTACCTTTTTATCCCCACGCCGTTATCTCGTCGAGAGCCGCCTTCTGCTCGGCGGTCAACACCACCTCCGCCCCCTTCATCGTCTCCGTCAACTGCTCCACACTATTGGCCCCCACAATGGCCGAGGCAACGGCCGTATTCGCCAAAATCCAGGCAATCGCCACCTGCGCCACTGTTGCGCCCTGTTCTCGCCCGATCTCATCTAACTTGTCAACGGCCGTCCAACCCCACTCATTCATATACCGCTCCCGCACCCGATTCGCCCGCGCCGAATCCGGCAAAGGCACACCCCGACGATACTTGCCCGTAAGAAAGCCCGCCGCCAACGGACTATAGGGAATCACCCCCACTCCCTGATCCAGACACAGCGGCATCAACTCCCGCTCAAACTCCGCCCGATGCACCAGGTTGTAATGGGGCTGCAAACTATCAAACCGCGCCAACCCCCGCACATCACTCAGCCACAACGACTTCGCCAGCAGCCACGCCGGAAAATTCGAGCAGCCAATGTAACGCACCTTACCTGCCGTCACCAGATCACTCAACGCCGTCAACGTCTCCTCCAAAGGCGTCTCTTCATCAGGATAATGAACTTGATACAGGTCAATATAATCCGTTTGCAAACGGCGCAAACTAGCCTCCACCGCATTCATCACATGGCGGCGAGAAAGGCCCTGGCTGGTCACAGCCTCACCCATCTGCCCCCGCACTTTGGTGGCAATCACAACATTTTCGCGGCGCACAGCCCCACTTGCCAGCCACTCACCCACAATAGTCTCACTCTCCCCACCACTGTTGCCGCTAATCCACCGCGAATAAATATCGGCCGTATCCAAAAAATTACAGCCCAATTCCACCGCCCGGTTCATAATGGCGTGAGATGTGGTTGAATCGGCCGTCCAACCAAACTGCATCGTGCCCAAACAAATTGAAGATACCTTGAGACCCGTGCGCCCCAAACGCCTATATTCCATGGAGACCTCACTTAAAGGGATGAATGATGAAGGGAAAATTATGAAAATCGGTCTACACCTCCTTCATAATTCAAAACCCATGACTTCCCCAAACTGGCAGCAAAAAAGCCACCCAAGGGACTTGAACCCTTAACCCCCGCTTTACGAAAGCGGTGCTCTGCCAATTGAGCTAGGGTGGCAAGATGAGGCAAATTATAACAAGGGGCGCAAGCGTTGACAAACATTGTGTCAGGGCAGATGAGTGACCAGATTACGGCCGTTCCACACCGCCACCAACTCCCGATGCACCTCCACCTCCTCCAAATAAGAACGACGCAGCCCCTCATCACTAATACGAGCCGCCTGCGCTTGCAGCAAAGCTACCCCCTCCCCCAAAATAACATCAGCCCGTTCATCCCCCACCGCCCGCAGCACATCATAACAAACCCGATAAATCCAAAAAATATCCACCGTCCCCCCCAGCGCATGACCCTGCAAAAAATCCAAAATCTCCGTCACAAACCCCCGCGCCCGCGTCAACTGCCGCCGCAGCAAAGCCACCAAAGCCAAACCCGCCAGCGGCTCCATCGTGCGATTCTGCTCATTCAACGCCCGCCGCAGCACCAACGCCTCCTCAAAATCTGCTTCCGCCGCCGACCACTGCTGCAAAGCCAACCGCACCTGCCCCAACGTCACCAACACCCCCCCCAACGTCGGCCGATCCCCCAACTCCGTCGTCATTTGCCGCGCCGCCTCACCCAACCGCAAAGCCTCATCCTGCTGCCCCTGCAAATGAGCTACCAAAGCCAAATAAGCCAGCGACCACCCCTCACCCCACCGATCCCCAATCGCCTGCGATAAAGCCAACGACTGCTGACAATACATCTCCGCATGATGATAATCACCCAAATGCACATAAATAGCGCCCAGGTTGCCCAAAGCCAACCCCTCACCCCGCCTATCCCCAATCTGCTGCCGAATACGCAGCGCCTGCTCATAATAAGACTTAGATTGGGCATAATCACCCAAATAACCATACACCACCCCCAAATTATTCATCGTCTGCCCCTGCCCGCGCCGGTTCCCCATCTCCTGCCGAATCTGCAAAGCCGCCTCATAATGCTCTTTAGCCGCCTCATAGTTGCCCAAACGGCTAGAGACAACACCCAGGCCATTCAAGACATCACTTTCCCCCTTCTTGTCATGCAGTTGTCGGCAAATCTCCAACGCTTGCTGAAAATAGAGATCAGCTTCCACATACACACCCTGCTCGGCGGCCAAGGCCCCCAACGTGCGCAAACTATCGGCCTGTACTTGGGTTACTTGACCCTCATCCACCAACCGCAAAGCCTGGCTCAGTTGGTCGCGGGCTTCGGCAAAGGCCCCCTGCCGCCACTGCGAACGCCCCCAACGCATATGGGCCGTTGCCTGCTGCCGGGTATCGCCAATGGTCAGCGCTAACAAAGCCGCCTGTTCCGATTTGACATCGGCCAGCTTGAAGTCGCTGATGACTTCGGCGTAAATAGACCAGCGCAGCAGAATCTCCACCTGCAAAGCCTCATTCGCCAACTGATTGGCAATCTCTTCTAATGCCTGCAAATCGGCCAGTTGCTCCTGGCGGGAGCCTTGTACGTGGTAGATGGCTTCACGGGCGCACAGCAGTTCGTAACGGGCAGTCAGATTGTCAACGGCCGTTAACACCAACGCCCGATTCAAATAATTCAACGCCTCCTGATTAGCAAACCGCGCCGCCGCCTGCATCCCCGCCAACCGCGCAAACGCCCCCTCCGCCGCCCCATCACCCGCCGCCCGATAGTGATAAACCAAATCCGCATAATAAGGCGACAAATCCGCCGCAAAAATGCGCTGAATCGCCTCCGCCGCCAACAGATGAAGCTGTTGGCGCTGCGCCTGCAACTGCATCTGGTAAGCCGCTTCACGCAGCAGCGCATGGCGGAACAGATAGGTAATCTCCGTCAAAGCCAGCCAAATACGCGACTGAACGGCCGTCTCCACCTTCTCCTGCGCCTTACTATCCTCCCGCAGCATATCCAGCAGCACCGGCAGCGCAAACTCCCGCCCCAACACCGCCGCCGTCTGCACCACCTCCCGCACCGAGCGCGTCAGCCGATCCAAACGCGCAATCAACACCGCCCACACATCCACCGGCAGCAGCAGTTGCGTCCTCTTCAGTTCAAGCCCATCCACTCCCATCATCAAAACATCCTGCTCCTGCATATACAACGCAATCTGCTCCACATAAAAAGGATGCCCATCCGCCCGCGCCATCAACAACGCAATCAACTCCGGCGAAGCCGGCTGCTGCCACACCGCCCAGGCCAACTGCCCCACTTCAGCCAACGTCAACGCTTGCAATTCCACCAACGGCAGCGGCCTGTCACGCCAGATAGCGCGAATAGATTCCGGCTCTCGCGCCGTCACCAGCACCGCCACCGGCGCACCAGCCAGATACCCAGCCACATCACACAACAGTTGGCGCGAATCCCCATCCAACCACTGCACATCCTCCACATGCAGCAGCAACGGCCGTTGCCCACTCAACACCTTCAATAGCGTCACCACCGCCAAAAAACTATTCTGCTGCCGCAACTCCGGCTCCACCCGTTCATACAGCGAATCCGGCCAATACAAATCCAGCAAAGCCCCCAAAAAAGAGCGCGTCCGCTCCAATTCATGGCGCAGTTCAACATCCGTTGTTTGCCCCATCACCTCGGCCAATTTTTGCTCAAAGGCCCGTTTATTCTCACCCTCATCCCGCACCGAAGCATACTCAAAAAATTGCCGCAAAAAATAGCGGAACGGATGCAGCGGTTGATGCACCATCTCATCCGTCTGGCAGATAAAAAACCAAAAAGCCTCCTCACCAAACTGCTGCTGCAGCCGCGACACCGCCTCATACACCAGACGGCTCTTACCCATCCCCGCCTCCCCATACACACCCAGCATCCCCGCAAACTGCCCCGCCAAAAGCGGCTGCAAAAACTGATGAATCTGCGCCACCTCCCCTTCCCGCCCAATCATCTCATGCGGATAAATCTGCTGCGGTTGGTCAGATTGACGGCCGTTCAACCCATACACCGCCAACTTACCCGCCACCCCCTTCACCTGCACCTCCTCCGTAAAAGCTATCTCAAACAGCTTACCACCATGCTCCGCCACCGACCCATCCACCCAAATCGCCCCCAAAGGAGCCAGCGTCATCAGCCGCGCCGCCAAATTCACCCCCCGCCCATAACACGTATACTCCTCATGCAGCGGCGACCCCACAAAACCCGCATGAGCCACATGATAAGTAATCCCCACTTGCAGCGGAACCCGTGCCTGCGCCCGCAAATCCAAAATAAAATTCAGCGCCCGCACCATATCATTCTCATAACTAATCGGCGCCCCCCAAAACAGCAAAATATGGCAGCCCTTATCCCCAAAGCGCACCCGATCCATCAACCCACCGTACAACGACTGCAAAGCAAATACAAGCTGTATAAACTCCGCCAACTCCGCATCCGACGGCGTTTCCGTCAGGCCAATAAACATATTGATAACCTGGCGAAACTCACCATTCAAACGCTGCTGCAAAATGGCTTCGGGGAAAAAGCGCAAAGCCAACTCCCCTGGGTTGGGCAAAGGAACGGCCGTTCTTGCTTCATTACCCTCTGCCATCTCTACCACACTGACTATGCGATAATAGGCAGTATTCACAGGCTCCAGCAACATCCCCACCGCCGCCGCCCGCAGCCCCGCATGAACAATCAAATCCCCCTGTTCCGCCAACTGCTGGGCCAAAGCCGAATTCTCCACCGCCTCACCCCGAAAATAATACGTCGCCCGCCCCCCCCCGGCATCCTCCAAAATACCCCACTCCACATCCCCCTGCGCCACCCCAATCTTCACCCCAAAAGCAAACGAACCATACGGTGTCTGCCGCATCACCTGCTGCTGCATCGTCGCCTGCATCCATACCGCCGCCAACAAAGCCTGCCGTTCGTCTTGAAAAACGGCCGTAAACGCATCGCCCGCAAAACCCACCACAAAACCACCATCCCCATACACCCGCTCCACCAACGGCTCAAACACCTCCCGCATCACCCCCGCCAGCACCTCCGCCCCATGCTGCCCATACTGCATCATCTGCTCCATAATGGCACTAAAACCAGAAGTATCCACGAAAAGCACCGTTCCCGTTAAACGGCCGTATCGCGCACCCAGAGCATATTGTTCCAAAATAAATTGCGGGACGAGATGGCGCATCATAGTTACCTCAAAAAATTGCGCTTAACAGTACCAAAGAATAGGACGAACGGCGAATTATTTTCAGGTAAAATCAGTCACCATGAAACAATCCCTGCGAGCATTCCTAACCTGGATAAGCCAAGAATTTTCAACGCAAAGACGCAAAGAACGGAAAGGGCAAAGAAGGAAATCTCTCTTCCCTTCCTTTGCGCCTTTGCGCCTTTGCGTCAAGTTTTTTTATTACCCACCCAAGAAATTCACTTGTAAATGCCTAACCCTCACCACGCTCCTTCTCCTCCTCTTGGCTCTACCCACCCTGGCCCAAGAAAGCAGCCCCACCATCCACCTCGTCCAACCCGGCGACACCTGGACAGCCCTGGCCCTGCGCTACCAACTCGACGAAAACAGCCTCCGCGCCAGCCAAATGAACCAGCAGCGCGAACCCGTCATCGGCCAAACCATTACCCTGCCCGCCGCCAGCCAGCAAATGGGGCAACTGGTGCGGGTAAATGAGGGCGGCTTATTAGCAACGGCCGTTCGCAGCCAAACCTCCCCCTGGCAAATCGCCCTGCACAACAACCTCACCACCCCCCACCAGCCCACCCTCTACCAGCCCCTCCTCATCCCCGGCGGCAGCACTCCGCCCCGCGACCTACCTATTGGCCTAAATAACCTCGAACTCTCCCAAATACCCGCCCATCCTGGTCAGGCACTAGCCTATCGCGCCACAGGAGCAACGGCCGTTACCACCGCCCATCTCAACCTCACCCCCTTCGACACCCTCAGCGAAGACCACCACCACATCGGCCTCGTCGGCACAGGTGCCTTCTTTGGCAGCGGCACACCCGAACTCACCATCCAAACCACCCCCAACAGCCCCCTCTGGGTACAACCCTGGCTCTTCGTAGACCCCGACGATTGGGCCTATCAGCAGCTTACCCTCACCGGCGAAGCCGCCCAAATAGATGCCCAATCCATCCAAGAAGAACGCGAACGCCTCTTCACCCTCTGGGCCACCGCTACCCCCGCCATCCACTGGCACAACAGCTTCCAACTACCCATCAACGATTACCTGGAACTCACCTCCGACTACGGCGCCCGCCGCTCCTACAACGGTGGCCCTTACCGCAGCTACCACGAAGGCGTAGACTTCGCCGCCTTCGCCGGCACACCCGTCACCGCCCCCGCCGCCGGCACAGTCGTCCTCGCCGAACGGCTCTTTGTGCGCGGCGGGGCCGTCATCATTGATCACGGCTTCGGCGTATACAGCGGCTTCTACCACATGTCGGCCGTTCACGCCGCCGTCGGCCAACAAGTCCAGCCCGGCGATCTGCTCGGCGAAGTAGGCACCACCGGCCTCTCCACCGGCAACCACCTCCACTGGGACTTGCTCGTAGCCGACACCTGGGTTGATGCCTGGGCCTGGTGGCAGCAAGACATGGCCTGCTGGCTGCTGGCCGGTTTAGAACGGCCGTGTTCCCCCCAAAATTAACCACCAAAATGAGAAAATAGCACCGAGTTTAGACAATGCCCACACCCCTCCGCTAGAATAATTTACCGGAGGCACAGGTCATTGAAAAATTGGCAACATCTTACAGGTTTAAGCAAAAAAATCAGTTTACTCATCTACATCGGCCTTATTATTGGCTGCGGCCAGGCCGAAACGGCCACCACACCAGTGGCTGCAAGGGCAACGGCCGTTCCCACCACCCCCGTGACAATTGACAATTCACAATTGACAATTGTCAACTCCCCCACCCCAACCCAAACCTTCACCCCTACCCCCACCCCCACACCCACCCAAACCCCATCCCCCACCCACACCGCCACCCCCACACCCACACCCAGCCCCACCGCCCTCCCCCTCACCCTCTCCGGCGATCCCTACACCATTCGCCTGCGCGACCCCATCCCCACCGGCAACGCCCCCTGCGGCCTCGTAGATGTCCTCGACTTCCCCATTGATCCCCCCGATGCCGCCGGGGTCAATCGTGGCGGCCAGGACTTCGGCATTTACCGGGAACGGTATCTAAAAATCCACGCCGGTGAAGATTGGGGCGGCCCCGGTGAATGGGGCAGCAACTTCGGCACACCCGTCTACAGCATCGGGCACGGCTGGGTCACCTACGCCGAACCCGAAGGCTGGAACCGCGACAAAGGCGTGGTCATCATTCGCCACATTCTGGCCGACGGCACCACCTTCCTCTCCTTTTATGGACATCTCGATCCGCCCAGTGTGGTTTTGCAGCCCGGCGATTGTGTGCAGCGCGGCCAACAAGTGGGCAATATCGGCCGTCCCCGCTCCTCACCCCACCTACACTTCGAGATTCGCACCCACCTGCCCTACACCCCTGGCCCCGGTTACTGGCCCGAAAACCCCACCCTCGTGGGCTGGCTGCCACCCTCCCCAACCATCTGGCAGCAGCGCATAGCCTCGTCCCCTGGTGTGCAATGGGCACAACCACTAACCATCACCACCCAGCCCATCGGCCAACTCGACGAAACCAATTTTGCCATTGTGGCCGATAATCAACTGCTGAACATCAGTCTGGAAAACGGCCGTATCCTCCCCACCAGCCCCATCACCCACGAAGTCAGCCACGCCCTCCTCAGCCCCGACCACAGCCGCCTCTACACCGCCAGCCGCTTCGGCCAAATCACCGCCTACCAGCTTCCCGACTTCGCCCCACTTTGGCAGTTAGAATTAGCCAGCAGCGGCACACCCACACTCATCGCCCTGCCTGGCGGCGATCTTGTCATCTCCCTGCGCGAAAGCCTGTATGGGGTCAGTACCGACGGCCGTTTACGCTGGCAGAAAGACGCAGCCGGACGGCCGTTCGCCTGGACAACCCACAACAACCAACTCATCCTCACCACCAGCGGCCCCAACCACGCCACCTGGCTCATCAGCCCCAGCCGCACCCCCCTCCGCGCCACCACCCTCACCGGTTATCCCCTGACAGTGGGCAGCGAAACCTGGCTCTACGCCGAAAATGGTCTCTTCCGGCTCAATCCAAGCTACGTCCAACCAGAACCGCTTTACCCCTTGCCCACAGCCTATCTGCTGCAAAGTCGCGCCGTCCCTCTGCCCGGCGGTGGCCTGCTCCTGGCCCACGCCGACCGCGCCGACCAGCGCCTCATCGCCTTCAACACCGATGGCTCCCTGCGCTGGCAGCGTTCCTACAAAGCCATCAGCACCGCCGATATACAACTGCTCACCCTCGGCGACCAAGCCTATCTCATCACCGTCGAGGGCAGTGCCGCCATGCGCACCCTGCGCGTTTATGCGATAGATTTACAAACGGCCGATCTCACCCACATCTTCACCGGCGGCACACGCCAGGCCCACCCCAACAGCACCTGGGCCACCGCCACCCACAGCGGCACCCTCCTCATCAACATCGGCGGCGGCCACCTGTTCCACCTCAACCCCACCCTCGCCCTCGAGCAAATCAACACCGCCACCGAATAAAAAAGACCTGACGGTGCTTACCGTCAGGTCTTTGATAGATTTTTCAGATTGGGTCAATCGGGCAGATTGACCCAATCTCCGACTCATCAAAAGTTTAATTCGGGTCTTTAGGATTTGAAGGGATGATCGGTATTTGTGGTAGGGCCGAGGCGTGCCTTGACCCTACATACGGTGTCAACCCCAAGAATTCCCAAAGAGCCTTTAATTCTTGGTCACAAACGGCAGGTAGATGACAAAGCCTTGCGCACCTGTCACCGTAATCGTCACCGTCACCGTGTCGGAATCATCCGTGCCGTCGTTGGCGTGGTAGGTGAAGCTGTCTGTGCCAGCGAAGCCAGCATCGGGGACGTAGGTGAAGGAGCCGTCGGTGTTGAGGGTGAGCGTGCCGTTGCTGGTGGCGGTGTCCAGAACGGCCGTTAAGCCATCCCCATCGCCATCACTGTCATTGTCCAGCACACCGGGCGCACTCACCGTCAAGGTGATGCCTTCGGTCGTCGTGTAGCTGTCGGCCACCGCCACAGGAGCCGTGTTGACCACCGTAATCGTCACCGTAGCCACATTGGAGCTGTCCAGACCATCATTCGCCTGATAGGTGAAGGTGGCGGTGCCTTCAAAGCCCGCGGTGGGGGTGTAGGTGAAGGAGCCGTCAACATGGAGAGCCAGGGTGCCGCTGGTGACATCGGTGTTGAGAACGCCCGTCAGGCTGTCGCCATCGCCATCGGTGTCATTAGCCAGCACACCCGGCGCACTCACTGTCAGCACCACATCTTGGGTGGTGGTGTAGGCATCATCGGCGGCGACGGGTACGGCGTTGGGCAGCACGGTCATCGTCAGGGGCACACGCACCTGCGGCGACAGCGGGTCGTTGCTGTTGACGCAGAGGGTGCCGGTGTAGACCCCGGCGGCATAACCGGTGGAGTCGAACATCACGGCCACATCGGTGGCGTTGCCCGCGCCGATGGTGCCGCTGAGGGGGCTGGCGGTGACCCAGGGCAGGTCGGTGGCCGCACAGCCAGAACTGCCTTCGATGAGGAAGGGGAAGCCTTGCTGCGGGGTGCCTGCGCCGGTGTCCAGGGCAGCCGCCCAGGTCGTGCCGCCGTCCAGGGTCTGCAAGCCGTTGCCGGTGCTGGCCTGGCCGTTGATGTTGATGGGGGGTGCCCAGGGGCCGGAGGCCAGGGTGCCGCCGGTGTTCCAGGCCAGCCAGTAGGTGCCGGCGGGCAGGCTCAAGCCGCCCACAGCGGCCACGCTGGCCATGATGGGCCGGTCAATGGCTGTGCCGGTGGTGGTTTCGGTGACGCGGTAGACGTTGGCCCAGCCAGTGTTGACCAGGACGTTGGTGGTGTCGTCGCCCCAAATGACGGCCCCGCCCGCCCCGGGCTGTCCATCCCAGATTTGCAGGGTGATGCCGTTCATGGTGGAGGTGGTGGTGGAGCCGGTCTGGTAGGCGTAGAAGGTGATGGTATCCAGGGTCCAGGTTTCGCCGGGGGGAATGGTGAAGTCGTCGGCGATGCGGTAGCCGAGGGCCAGTTGGTGGCCGAAGCCGAGGGTGTTGAGGCCGAGGCTGGTGGTTTGCAGGACGGCTTCGTCGGCACCGCCAACGCCGGTGCCGGGGCTGTTGACCAGTGGCCCGTTGTCGTAGAGGAGGGCGGTGGGGGCGGACAGGATGGCGGCACTACCGGAGGTGGTGGGCGCGGTGGGGACAGAAACGGCCGTATCGGCCCGTTCCTGTGCCTCGGCGGCTCCAGCCACCAGACCGGGCAGGAAGACGGCATCTGCACCCACGCGGCTGTTGAAGGTGGCGGCCGCTTCCTCGAAGATTTCCCAGTCGAGGTCGGCATCACCGACGTTGCTGATGGTCAGGGTTTGGGTGACCTGGGTGTTGGTTGCCTGGTCGCTGCTGAGGCTGCTGGGGGCTACCTCGATGGCGGGGGTGGTCAGCAGGGTAACAGTGGCAGTGCTGGTAGCGGTGACGACATCGGTGGGGCCATTATTGTAGGCCACCCACGTCCCCACATTTACCGTTTCTGTAGTGATGAGGGTAGATATGGTGACAAAAGCAGAAGCCCCTGGAGTCAGGCTGTAGGGCAGACTGGTGAAGATGGTTCCTAGCTCGCTATCACTCAAATCGTGGAGGGTGAAGGTAACAGTGCCACTGTTGGTAACTTCGTAACAGTAGGTTACTTCGGTGTTGGGATCAACAGCAATTTGATTGCTGGCGGCACAGGTAGAGGGATCCGTGCCCACTGTTTTGTAGAAGGTGATGTTTGGTGCGCCACCTGGTTGAACCAGCTCAATGTATTGGGCACTCACGCTGCTAATTTTTGTCTGGATGAGATTGCCATTACGGTCAATCTCATGGACACCGCTGCCATTGGTGGTCAGGATGTTGCCGTTTGGCAGTTCATACACGCCACGATAACCGCCCACCGCCGCCGGATCGTAGACACCGATAATAGAGCCGGTGGGAGAGAATTCGATGACGCCCTCTTGTGTGCCACCAAAATTGGCAACGAGAACATTGTTGTTGGCGGCTTCCCCCACCTGCTGGGGGAAGTTGTCAATGGCGGCCAGATCAGCAATATAGGCTCCGGCGAGGTCAAAGCGCATGAGATTGTCGCTGTTGATACCGGGCACAAGCCAATCGGCCGTTCGTGGGTAAGCATCAAATGGCCCATCCAAACCACCTGAGCCAATCGCTATGAAATTGCCTAAATAGTTGCCAGCGGTATCAAATTCGGCTACAGAATCTTGATTAGAACCACTGGTCACGGTAACGAGCAAGTTACCGTTAGGGCGCAGGGCGATGCCTAAAATGTTGTCCAATATGGCTGTATTTGGCCCACCGGACGGGGCAAATACACCCAGATAGTTACCATCTAAATCATACTCCTGAACAACATCCTCAATCTGATCGGAGACCAGAATGGAGTTGCCACTGGCGCTGAGAATGGCATTCTTGGGAGAAGAAAGGTTGGTGGGATCGGAGGGAATGAAGTCGGCATCCACTAGATCACCGGTTTGTGGATCAAAGGCCATGACGCGATCATTTGTCCAGTCGGGCACAAGCAACACGCCAACACCGCTTTGTATTAACTGGCGGGCAGACGCGGCTGCCTGAGGATTACGCTGTGGGCGTGCAGCGGGGGTGGTTTCTGAGCATAGGTAGACATTGAAGGCAGCGTCGAAGGCGCAATCGGGGGAGGTGGCTTGGTAGGAGGCATTTAGCCCAGTTATTTCGGTGATTTCGGCCAGGCTCAATGTAGGGGCTTCACCAGCATCGGCTTCGTTGAAGGCCAGGGCAAGCTGTGGGGAGCCATTGAGAATGACGGCCGTTACACCTAACAAAAGCACAGGCAACAAAACCGCCATGAACAGCAAAAACTTTGGTCTATGTTTCATATCCTTTCTCCTTTTTCTTCACAAAATTACACGGTCTGTTTGTCTTGAAGACAACAAGGTCTAAGGATTGTATTCTTAAAACAATGTTCATCCAAACTGAACAGGGCTTTTGCCAAAGCGGAATTTTTACATGTGAGAATTACGCACTTGTAGTGCTGTGCCCACCCCAAACCTGCTGGCCCGCGCTGGTTAAAAAATACCGACTACTTCCCTTCCCGCACCCGCAAACTACCTGGCAGCTTCACCTCAAACAGCGCCCCACCTTGCGGCACATTTTGCACCGTAATCGTCCCCTCATGGGCCTCTACAATCGCCTTCACCAATGCCAGCCCCAACCCCGCCCCATGCTGCTTCCCCTCCGACTGCACTCCCCGATAATATTTATCGAAAATAAAAGGAATATCCTTTTCTGGGATACCCACCCCTTCATCCCGCACCTGCAATACCACCTGTTCCGCGCTAAATTGAAGCCGCACCTCTATGCGTGTATTCTCTGGCGAATACTTCACGGCATTGTCCACCAGATTCAAAATCATGTGATACAAACGCATCTCATCCGCCATCAGCGCATAAGGCAAACCAGCCTGTTCATACGTCACCAAAATATTCTTGCTCAGGGCCGCTCCTTCTACATCGCTGATCACCTTTACTACCATCTCTTCAAAACGGCAGGGCTTTTTTAGCACTTGCACGGCATCAACCTGCTCCACCGATTGCAGCAGTTGGTTGATCATGCCTAACATCGAATCAGCGGCCGTTATCAATCGCTGCATATACGCCTGTCCCTGTTCGGGCAGGGCCGATACACGCTGCACCAACTGCGCCCACCCCATGATGGAAGTCAGCGGGTTTTTTAGATCATGTGACAAAGCATACATGAACTCCACCCGATCCTTTTCTAACTGCTTCACGTAGGTGATGTCTTGCATTACCACAATCGTACCGACTTCGTCCACATGTTCAGTGGTAGAAAGATACATCTCCTCACCAATATTGACTTCTTGTGTGCGGCCCACCCCGTCACTAATGGCCTGAAAGAGCTGGGCCATATTATTTTCTAAAATATCGTTGGCGGTCTGATTAGAAATCAGCACCCCGCCATTGTCGTCGAGGAGAATTAAGGGCTGGCGTAAAACCTGGGCGGTGGTTTCGATGGCGGCTTTCTGCCGTTTGACCTCGGTGAACAAATAGGCATTCTCGATGGCGGTAGCCACCGGGTGCGAGAACAGTTCTAACCGGGTGACATCTTCATTGGTAAAACGGCCGTCTGTCTTGTTCAACAACGCCAAAACCCCAATCACCTCCTCCTGCACCCACAACGGCACACAAACCATAGATTCTGGCGGCCCAGGCGCCAAGTCATCCACCACCGCCACATAATCGGGATGCTCGGCCACCTCGTTCGACATGATCGTCTCACCCGACTGAGCCACTTTGCCCATAATGCCCGGATTTTTAGTGAGATCGTGAACGGCCGTTACCCCATCCGACGTAAACATAGGCACCAGCAACTGCTGCACCGGCACATAACTATAGAGGCGAATCGCCTGCACCGGCCAATGATTGTTAAGCTGCGCCGCCAAAACCCGGCAAACCTGCTCCAAATCCAGCGATGCCGACACACTGCGCGTCACCTCATTCAAAGCTGCCAGCTCCGTCACCCGCCGTGCCAGCGCCTCATCCGTCGCCTCATACAACCGCGCATTTTGAATAGCAATCGCCGCAAACTGAGCAATCGCCCGCAGCAAATGCTCATCCCGTTCGCTAAACTGTTTACCCTTTTCTCGATGAACGGCCGATAATACCCCAAACGTCGCCCCACCCAACGTAATCGGCACATAAATAAGCGCCTCCACCAGATAATTCGTCTTCAGCTTAATCTTAGCCTCACCCGGCTGGCGGCTCACCCGCAGCGACTGGCCCGACTGAATGACCTTGCCCGCCGGATTCTTGGCATCAATCGGAATCCGCATCCGGCGCACCTGCTCATCCGCCATCCCCCGTTCCACTTCTAAAAACAGCTCACTTGTTTCCTCATCAATCAGCCAAATGCTCGTCTCCCCTGCTGCCGTCAAACTGTGTGCCGTCTCCGTCACCTGGTTAAACACCTCTTCCAGTTCCAACTGAGACGTAATCGCCTGCCCAATCTCCGACAAAGCATCGGCCAGATTTAGCTCCCGCGCCAACCAAGTCGTCTGGGAACGAGGCCGGTCCACAATCTCAATCGCCATCGTCAGCCGCCCCAACGTCAGCACATCGCCGCTCATCAAGGAATAGGGTGTATTGAAACCGAGAGAACGGCCGTTACGCAGCGTGCCATTCGTACTGCCCATCTCAATGGCAAACAGCTTGTTCGGTGTCGGGCGCAGCATCAAATGCCGCCGCGAAACACCCAACTTACCCGCTGCATAAGCATTCAAATCAATCTGATTCGGTAAATCAGTGCCCCGCCCCAAAACAATGTCATCATTAATGTCTAAGCCAATCGTTTGTGTAGGCTCATCCCCAAATTCAAGGCGCACCCGCCACACCGGATTCTTATGGTATTCACTCGCTTCCAATTTATGCGGAAACGGCCGATACACCACCTCACCTTCTGCCAACCACAGTTCAGCAGAATCATCTTCAAACTGCTCGGTAAACTCCACGAAATTGTCCTCACTCATGACTGCTGATATTCATCTGACCTTATACACTGTACCCACTGCAAACTCATTCAACCTTACCCAATACTATACCACATCTTGCAATATCACAGTTACCCCAACGACCATGTCCTATGATAGCCCAATTTTATAGGGGAGATGTAGTAAAGAAACTGTTAAATTAGGCCCAATCTTAGAGATGACATTAACCCACCATCCGCTACAATTAACTGCCATGCGCAAAATTCAGACCACCATCCTGCTGCTCATCCTCTGGCTAACGGCCTGTCAGACAACGGCCGTTCCCCCCACCACTCCCCAAACCACCACCATCCCCGTCCAACAAGCCTCCCTCGCCACCCTGCCACCACCCGCCACCCTGCCCCCACCTGCCACCGCCACATCAATCGCCACAGCCACCCCCTTAGCCATTAACAACTTACCTACCTCGCCACCCCCCTCATCCACCCCCACCGCCACCATCACACCCACCCCCACACCATCGCCCACCGCCACCCCCATCGGCCCCTGCACCAACCGCATCCCCGACGACGACCTCCTCACCATCATCA
>JACKBT010000054.1 GCA_020634415.1 Ardenticatenaceae bacterium | reverse complement strand
GTCATTAATATCATAATATCATCAGCACCTCGCTTTTTAGTCCACGGTAGCAGAGGTGATTTACCCATCTCAATAAGCCTTTTACCTATTTGGGGCTTAAAGAGAATTAAATACAATGCAACCCCCATTAGTACAGAACCTAAAAGCAATACTATCACTAGACTGAAAAATTCAGTGTTCAAAACATCACTCCTTAATAACAGTGTCACAGAGATTCACAGAAGCAAACAGCCAAAATCTTGCACTCTCTGCCTCTCTGCGTATCTCTGTGTCCCAGTCTATTCTCCACGCAAATAGGCCAAACTATCCTGATACAGCGGCTCAGTGGGGTCAAGGGAAACGGCCGTTTCCAACTCCCCCATCACCCTGCTATCCGTCGCATCCAACAGATACAAACCCCAGCCATAAAGAAAATGAGCCGAAGCCATATCCGGCTGCCCCTCCACCACACTCACCGTCGTACTCGTCACCCATTCGGCAAATGTATCCTCCCACCCCTCAGCCACCGTGCCCACCAACAGCGGATTATTTTGCAGCGTAAACAGTTCCACCGGCGGATAGACCCGCAGCATGTCCAAAGCCGCGGCATAATCTCCATAAAAAATCTGGCCCAACACCGGCAGCGGCCCATTTTGCGCCTGAAAACGTGCATCCTCCGCGTGCAAACGAATAATGGCCTGATTCCACAGCACAAGGGGCACATCACCCACAATCAAGTTGATCGTCTCTTCGGCTTGCTTAAACAGACCCAGATTGTACAAACGTACCGCTTCATTATTAAAGTTGCGCATGTCAACCTGGGCATCGTCGGGCAATAGCCGGACTGTTACCGGCTGCCACTCCCCATCCACAAACTCCAATACATCATAATAAGGATAACGCACGCCGCAGGCAAAACAGAAGACGTAATCAATCGTCTGGTTCAGCACCAAATCAGGACGGCCGTCTTGATTCAAATCGCCAATGCCACCACTGGCATTACTGGAATGGCAGTTACTTATCACCACATCCAGAGCCGCAAAATCATAACGCAGCAGCTCATAACAACTGCCATGTGCGCCCACATAGCTGTACTCCTCAAACCAATAACGGCCGTCTCCCAAATCCACCGCCGCAATCGCCTCTTCATACAAAATATCCGGTGTCACCAACTCCACCCGCGCCAACTCCTGCCACTGCCCATCCACATAACGGTACAGCGCCGCCGCATGATTAGAAACCGTCTCATACGGCCGAAATCCCACCGAATGAACCAGCCACACATGGGGGTCTTGCGGCAGCGGAAAAGCATACACACCCTCATAAATACCGGCGGGAAAAGCCAGCGTTTGCAATTCCTGGCGAATCTGCGCCTCATCCACAGGTGCCGGTGGCGGCGTAACCGTCGGTACAAAAGTGGGGGTTGGGGGCACAGGCGTGGGGGGAACGGCCGTTTCCGTTGCCACCGCCACCGTTGGTGCAGCCTCATCGGCAGCGGCCGGGGCCACCAACGTCGGCGTGGGCGGCACAGCCGCCGTTTCCTCATGGGTACTGGCAATAGCAGTCGGTTCCAGAACGGCCGTTTCCCCCCCACTACCACAAGCCGCCAGCCACACCAGCAGCATCCCTAAACAAACAAGTTTGATCATACCATTACGTTTCATCATGCAATTCTCCCTGTAAATAATGAACCACAAGTGTACAATAGCCTGATGATACGTAAAACACTCTTCCTCTGTGCTTGCCTGCTGTTCCTCATACTATTGATAGTGCAGCCGGCAACGGCCGTTGCCCCCCTCCCCCCTCGCCCCTCACCCCTCCCCCCTCGCCCTGCCGCCACCTGCGATCCCGACGGCAGCCAAACCAGCGGCGCCATCTACCGCCTCTGCGTCCCCAACAACTGGAACGGCGATCTCCTCGTCTACGCCCACGGCTACGTCTCCCCCACCGCCCCCATCGGCATCCCCGAAGACCAGATCAGCATCGGCGGCAACTCCATCATTGATCTCGTCAACCTGCTCGGTTACGCCTTCGCCACCACCAGCTACAGCACCAACGGCCTCGCCATCCAGCCCGGCCTCACCGACATCATAGACCTGCTCGACATCTTTGCCGCCCAGTACGGCCCCCCCAACCACACCTACCTGGCTGGCGTTTCCGAAGGCGGCATCATCACCGCCCTCGCCCTCGAACATTACCCCGACCGCTTCGATGGCGGGTTAGCCATGTGCGGCCCCTATGGCGATTTTGGCGCACAAGTCAACTACTTTGGCGACTTTCGTGTCTTGTTCGATTACTACTTTCCGGGCCTCATGCCTGGCGATCCCACCAACATTCCCCAATCACTCATAGACAACTGGGACAACCACTACAACAGCACCATTCTCCCCGCCATTAGCGACCCTGCCAACGCCTATACCACCACCCAACTCCTTACCACCGCCAACGCGCTGTACGCACCGGCCCCGGCCATCACCAACACCGCCACCATCGAGCGGCTGCTCTGGTACAACGTCTTCGCCACCAACGATGCCGCCCTCAAGCTCGGCGGCCAGCCCTATAGCAACACCCACCGCATCTACACAGGTTCCGATGATGATGCGGCTCTCAATGCGGGCGTAATTCGCGTCAGCGGCGATCAGGCTGCGCTCGATGAGATTGCGGCCCACTACATCACCACAGGTTCCCTCAGCCGCCCCATCGTCACCCTACACACCACGGCCGATCCCGTCGTTCCCTACTGGCACAGTCCCCTATACGCGGCCAAAATTCACGGCCCCGCCTTACACGATCATTTCGCGGCGGAGCGTTACGGCCACTGTGCGTTTACGGTAGATGAGGTGTTAGCGGCATACGGCCGTTTACTCACCCTCACCACCCCCCAACAAAACTACCTGCCCATCATCATCTCCCCACCGGCCACCGACAGACCATAAAAAACAAAAAAGGATGGGTAAAACCCATCCTTTTACATTCTAAAACGTTTCACCCCAAACCCCTACTCCCATTGCACACAAATAACCGTCTTATCCCCGCCACCATTATCAATACGGTTATCATAATCCTCATACCAAACCCTAAAATTAACCCCTAACGGCAAACGGCTGCGGGCAAAGCCATAAGCCAATCCGTAACACAAATCATCGGGAAAGATATTCTGTTGCGTAATTTTATAAAACTTGTCATTCACCTTTTCGGTAATAATGCGGCCAGCATCCCCATTGCGCACACTTGAATACATATGCTCTTCCCAATGTTCAAAAACTACATTCAACGGAGCCGCAATAATATCCTCTGGTTCAACCCCATACTCAGCTATTTTCACGCCAATAGCCACTAAATTTGTCGTCGCATCTGGGTTGTCATGAATCTCTTTCAATACATCTAACACAGGTTGCAGAGGATACCACTTTTCGGGGTCGGGAACTGACATCCCGTGCTTATGAAAGATAGGTTCGATAATGTCAGCTTGAACATTATCTATGTAGGCTTGTAATGTCTGCCCACTGATTTCTAACGCCGGATCACAGGTATAAGTATGCATTAGATTACGCCTTTAGGTAATGATAGATGTAAAGCAGATGATGTCTAAAATTGCTGCAACAGTTCCATTAGTCACAACACCTAGACACACCCTATATAACAAAACATACCCCCTAATTCTAAACAAAAAAAATAATTTGCCTATCTTATTTCCCCCAAAAGTGCCACGATTTTTAGTAAATTTCACATGAATCTCTCCCGAGGACAGGGCAGTTTAAGGAGTTGGCGAAATAAGGAAATCAGGATTAGACGGCCGTTCCCCCTTGTGCTACATTTCACAATCATGACAAAACGAGCCATCCTCTCCGTGTACGATAAAACTGGCCTGGTCGAATTCGCCCAGGCATTGGTAACTTTAGATTGGGAACTCATCGCCAGCGGCGGCACCGCCCGCCTGCTGCGCGAAGCAGGCTTGCCTGTACAAGACGTCGCCGACATAACCGGCGCACCCGAGATGCTCGGCGGCCGCGTCAAAACACTGCACCCCGCCATTCACGGCGGCATCCTCGCCCGCCACATCCCCAGCGACGAGGCCGATCTGTCCGCCCAAAACATTCAGATGATAGATATGGTCATCTGCAACCTCTACCCCTTCAACGAAACCATCGCCCAGCCCGGCGTAACCCTAACCGAAGCCATTGAGCAGATTGACATTGGCGGCGTGACGTTGTTACGTGCTGCCGCCAAAAACTTTGCACGGGTGATTGTAGTGTGCGAAACGGCCGATTACACCCCCACCCTCACCGCCCTACAAACCAACAGCCTCGACGAAAATCAACGCCGTCACCTCGCCGTCAAAGCCTTCGCTCACACCCGCGACTATGACACGGCGATTACGGCCTATTTACAAGAAGTAATTGAGTAATTAGGTAATTGGGTAGTTAAACCAATTACACAATTACTTAGTTACCCAGTTACTACCCCAAATACATGACCCCAACCGAACTCCAACTCCGCTATGGTATGAACCCGCACCAAACCCCGGCGCGGGTCTTTATGAACGAAGGATCGCTGCCCTTTGCCGTGCTAAACGGCCGTCCCGGTTACATCAACCTCCTCGATGCCCTCAACGCCTGGCAGCTCGTCCGCGAACTGAAACAAGCCCTCAACCTCCCTGCCGCTGCCTCCTTCAAACACGTCAGCCCGGCAGGCGCGGCAGTCGCCGAACCTCTGGACGACACGCTCAAACAAGCCTACTTCGTGGGTAATGTGGAACTATCGCCGCTGGCCTCGGCCTACGCCCGCGCTCGTGGGGCCGACCGCATCTCCTCGTTTGGCGATTGGGCCGCCCTCAGCGATGTGGTAGATGTACCCACCGCCGAACTTCTGCGCCGCGAAGTGTCTGACGGCGTGATTGCACCTGGTTATGAACCCGCAGCCTTAGAGATTTTGCGCGGCAAAAAAGGCGGCGGCTACCGCATTGTGCAAATTGACCCCAGCTACGAGCCAGATGAGATGGAAACGCGGCAGTTGTTTGGGGTGATGATGGCCCAGCACAGGAATACGGCCGTTCCCGCCCCCACCGATCTCACCAACATCGTCACCACCCACAAAGAACTCTCCCCCGCTGCCCAACGCGACCTCATCGTGGCCCTCATCGCCCTCAAATACACCCAGTCCAACTCCGTCTGTTACACCAAAGACGGGCAGGTCATTGGCATGGGTGCGGGGCAGCAGTCGCGCATCCATTGCACCCGGCTGGCAGGCACAAAGGCCGATACTTGGTGGCTGCGACAGCATCCGCGTGTGTTAGCGCTGCCGTTTGTAGCCAAAATCGGCCGTCCCAACCGCGACAACGCCATAGACCAATTCCTGCTAGATGAACTGACCCCGGCCGAAGAAGCCATCTGGCTGGAAAACTTCACTGAAACGCCCGTGCGCCTCACCCGCGCCGAAAAACGGGACTGGCTCAACCAACTCTCCGGTGTCAGCCTCGGCTCCGATGCCTTCTTCCCCTTCCGCGACAGCATAGACCGCGCCCAACAAAGCGGTGTCAGCTATGTGGCTCAACCCGGCGGCTCCATCCGCGATGATCTCGTTATTGCGGCTTGTGATGAGTATGGTATGGTCATGGCTTTGACGGAAACACGGCTATTCCATCATTAATGACGTAACAGCGTAATGCGTCATTACAAATAAACTACCTGCCCACTCCGCGCCGACTCCCGCGCCGCATCCAAAATTTGGACAACGGTGAGGTTGTTGCTGAGAGCGGAAAGGTCGTTGTCGTGAAGGGGGGTTTGGTGGCGGATAACGGCCGAAAAATAAACAAACGGATCATTCACCGGCTCAGCCAATGGCTCCAACTTCTCTAACCGTGCTTCCTTATCCGCCTGCGTCTGAATGCGCAAATCCAGCGCGTTGAGCGCGTGTAGCTGCCCCGTCTGCCCATAAACTTCCATATCCTTGCGTGCAATCGGCCAATTCCACGAGCCTTGAATAATGGCTTGCGCCTTGGGGTAGGTGACGACAATGGTGGCTTCATCATCTACGTGGGGATAGAGGTGGGGTTTGATTTGCTGGGTAACGGCCGTTACCGCCACCGGCTTCTCCCCCCGCATCAGCCACGTCATCAAATTCGCGCCATAACAGCCAAAATCAATCACCGCGCCGCCGCCGTTTAGCACAGGATCCGTCAACCAGGCCAAAAACTCCGGCTGCACCCCAATCTCCTGCGGCCCCTTATGCCCATCATAAATCACCACCTTCCACACCTCGCCAATCAACCGCTCCCCATGCACCAACTGATAAGCGGCATGGTTGCTGGCATACCAGGTCGTCTCATAATTGGTCAACAAATGGATATGGTGCTGCCGTGCCAAATCAGCCATCGCCTGCGCATGGCTCATGTTCACCGCCAGCGGCTTTTCTACCATCACATGCACGCCACGCGGCGCACAGGTTTGCACCACCGCCAGATGGTCGTAAATCGAACCAAAGGCGACAACCGCTTCGGGTTGGGCCGTGTCCAGCATTTCCTCTAAAGTGGTGTAGATGGGGATTTTACTGAGATCAAATCGTTGGGCGTAACGGCCGTAAACGGCCGTATCCTCCTCGGCAATCCCTACAACTTCGTATGTGGCGTGAAACGGCCGTGACAAAATCCAACCCACATGCCCATGCGTCAAACCTGCTATACCAATCCGTACTTTTTCTAAGTTTGTCATCTTGCTTCATCCTGCCGCAACAAAAAAACACCCATGTTACCGCCGCTCACAATTTTCTGCTTCTCCACCACCAGACCATGTGCCGCCAACAGGTCGGGCAAGCCCTTGTGCGCCATAAAGTGGCGATAATGGCGAAAGTGATCCCGCCCCGCCAAAACCTCAGCTATGGTGATAAGAAATTTGCTCGTCCAACCCTGGGGCGGACGCAGGGGGCCAGGGTGATAGTCGGTGAAGAGAAGACGGCCGTTATCCTTCAACACCCGCTTCATCTCCCCCATCACCCCATCCCGCACTGCCGGGGCCATCTCATGCAGCACCAAAGTAGCCGTTATCAAATCAAAGCGGTTGTTGGCAAAGGGCATTTGTGTGGCATCGGCGTAGTGTAATTCGGCCGTTTGGCCCAGCTTCTGCTGCGCCGCCTGCAACATCGAAGGCGACTTATCCAACCCCACCACCATACACCCCGCTTGTTGATACTGCGCCAATTGCAGCCCCGTCCCACAGCCCACATCCAACACAGTCATGCCCGTCTGTGGCCTGGCAAGCGTCATGCCAATGCCCGTCAACCCCGCATTCATAGACTGGAACAAATGGTCATAATGCCGTGCAATACGACGATACGGGTCTTTCTTCATGATGAATTAGGCAGGCAAAGATTAGAATATTTACCTAGCCGTGTAACGCTTTGCGCAAGATGCCGTTACGGTTGGCAATAAAACGTTGGGCAACGGCCGACATCGGAGCCAACCCATCAAACCCATGAATCGCCCCTGGATACACATGCAGTTCCGTCGGCACACCCGCCGCCATCAGCCGCCGTGCATACTCAATATCCTCATCCAAAAAGAGGTCTACATCTCCCACAGGAATAAAAGCTGGTGGCAAACCGGTCAAGTCAGTCGCCCGCGCTGCGGCTGCATAAGGCGATACGCCCTCACCACCGCCCTCCTGCCCTAAATAAGAGCGCCAACCGATGATATTACTCTCTCGCGTCCAGATCGGTGTGTCCTCCACCTGCGCCGATGGTGTAATACTGCGATCATCCAGCATGGGATAGACAAGCAGTTGGAAGCAAACATTCACCTCACCCCGATCCCGAGCCAACAATGCCAATCCGGCCGCCAGACCACCCCCAGCACTACCTCCACCAATGGCTATACGATTCGCATCCACACCCAGCTCGCCAGCATGGGCAAAGAACCATTTCAAGGCTGCGTAACAGTCCTCAACCGGTGCCGGATGGGGATGTTCAGGAGCCAGGCGATATTCGACAGAAACCACGACGCATTCAATATCTTTAGCCAGTTGGCGGGAAGCGGCATCGTCCCCTTCAACATCACCCAAAACATAACCACCCCCATGAATCCACAACAAACCAGGCAGCGTTTCGGGCCTATTTTCCGGCCAATAGATGCGCACCATGACATCAGGATCACCTTCTGGCCCTGGCACGTGCCGATCTTCACTGCTTACACCCTCAACGAGTGGCATCTGCGATTTCATCGCCTCCAGCATTTGAGCAGCAAAGGTACGGGTTCCAGGAATGTCGTGGAGATTGATGAAATTAGGGGGGATCATTTCCAGAATGGGGATAATTTCGGGATCAACTTTATCTAATGTGCTCATGATTTGGACTCCTTGTAGGTTGAATTTTCAGGCGAGGAGTATATAACGTTTTCCTTGAATGAGCGATTGAGTTGGCAGCATGTCATCATCTTGCCAGGATGGGTTACAAAAGGGGTTTTCAAGAATATTCTCATGAAAATTGACACGAGTCCGCTTGCTTGTTAGAATCATATCAATATTTTTCGATATGAGTTTAACCTATTCATATAAAGGACAATAGGCATGAGTACAGTAGAATTAATTGAGACAGAAACCATTCACCTGACTGAAAGTGCTATCAGCACCGTGCGGAATTTGCTCATTCAAAAAGAAGTTCCCAATCACGGTCTCCGTGTGTTTGTCTCTGGTGGAGGTTGCTCTGGAATGCAGTATGGCATGGCACTAGAAGCTGAGCCACGCCCCTACGATCACGTCATTGAACAGGGTGGTGTGAAGGTTTTTGTTGACCCCACCAGCATGATGTATCTCAATCAGGCCACGATTGATTATGAAGACAGCATCATGGGCGGCGGATTTAAGATTGACAATCCCAACGCCGTTTCTTCCTGTGGTTGTGGTCACTCTTTCAAAACATCTGGGCAGTCTGATGCGTATGCGGCGGCCGGTGGTGGCTGCGGCTGTGGCGGCTAACATTTAGCCCCATTTTTTTTGCGAATTAACGGGACGGATAGTGACACTATCCGTCCCGTTCTTTTTATCCTATGCCAGCACGGTATTTCACTTTAGAAGAGGCCAACGCCCTATTGCCCCAACTTAAACCTCTGATGGATACGCTCATCACCCGACGGGCGAAAGCGGCCAAGATGAGCCGCCAGGTTGATGAGCTTTTTGAGGATTTGCGTGTCGATCGGGGCAGTCCGATTTTGTCGGAGTTGACGTTGGATTTTGTGGTTATCGAGCAGTTGATAGCCGAAATTCAAGAATATGGCTGTGTGATCAAGGATTTGAATGTGGGGTTGTTAGATTTTTTGGCGGAGAAAAACGGCCGTGAAGTCTATCTATGCTGGCGTTTTGGTGAAGATCGCATCGAATATTATCATGAATTACATACGGGTTTTCAGGGGCGGAGAAAATTTTAGAGACTGGAGACTAGAGACTGAATGATTCTAGTCCCTAGTCTCCAATCTCCTGTTTATATTACCGTTGTTCCATCGGCACAAAGTCACGTGATTCGTAACCCAGATAAATCTGGCGAGGACGGGCAATTGCTTGTTCAGAATCGTTCATCATTTCATTCCATTGGGCCAGCCAGCCAATGGTGCGGGGAATCGTAAACATCACCGTAAACATACTCGTAGGCAAACCCATCGCCTGGTAAATAATGCCAGAGTAAAAGTCTACATTGGGATACAGTTTTCGCTCTACAAAGTATTCATCTTCTAGAGCAATTTTTTCCAGTTCCAGAGCAATATCCAACAGTGAGTTACGCCCGGTTACTTCAAATACCTCGTCGGCTGCTTTCTTGATGATACGCGCCCGCGGATCGTAGTTCTTATAGACGCGATGCCCAAAGCCCATGAGGCGCACTTCTCGATTTTTGACGCGCTTTATGAATTCAGGGACATTGTTGACATGCCCAATCTCGACTAACATGCGTAAGACGGCCTCGTTAGCCCCACCATGCAGCGGCCCAAAAAGGGCGGCGGCGGCAGCGGCCATAGCGCTGTAGGGGTCTACTTTTGAGCTGGATACGGAACGCATGGCATTCGTACCGCAGTTTTGTTCGTGATCGGCGTGGAGGATAAAGAGAATGTCTAGGGCACGTTCTAGGGCGGGCTGTGGCTGGTAGCGTGGCTCGACCATTTTGAACATCATGTTCAAGAAGTTGCCGGTGTAACTCAGATCGTTGTCGGGGTAATTGAAGGGGAAGCCGACGCTGTGACGGTAGGCAAAGGCGGCCATGGTGGGCACTTTGGCTACCAGCCGCTTAATCTGTAATTCACGCACACTGGCATCATCTACATTACGGGCTTCGGGGTAGAAGGTGGAGAGGGCGGCGATGCTGCTGATGAGCATTCCCATGGGATGGGCATCGTAGCGAAAGCCGCTGAATAACTCTTTTATGTTTTCGTGAATGAGGGTGTGATAGGTTATTTCATTGCGCCAATCATCTAGTTGTTTTTGAGTGGGCAGTTCTCCATACAAAATGAGATAGGCCACTTCTAGAAAGGTGCTGTTTTCGGCTAATTGCTCGATTGGATAACCACGATAGCGTAAGATGCCTTTGTCGCCATCAATATAGGTGATGGTGCTTTTGGTTGAGGCGGTGTTTTTGAAGGCAGGATCGTAGCTCATGATGCCAAAATCGTCTTCATTCACTTTAATTTTTCGCAGATCCATCGCGCTGATGGTGCCATGTGTGATGGGGAATTCGTAGGTTTGTCCTGTACGATTGTCGGTTACTGTTAAAGTTTCGCTCGTCATGTTTGTTTTTTGCCTCCGATGGCTTATTGTGTGTGGGAGATATTACGGCCGTTAGTATAACCTTAATCAAACGAAAATGCAGGTAAGTAAACAGAGCAAAATCCCGTCTAAGCCAATACTTATGACCCACAATCATCATAAGTGAAGGAGAGATAATGTCTAATTTACACAATACACATTTGACCCATCAGAATGGTTCACCTAATGGCTCAGTGCGCGTGATTGATGCCGCCGAGCTGCGGGAAAACGAGATGCCTGCAGAGCCGTATGCAGTTATTGAAGATGCCGTGCGCACCATTTTAACCAGCGTGGGCGAAGACCCAGAGCGGGAAGGCTTGCTGCGCACACCGCATCGTGTGGCAAAAATGTATGATGAGTTGTTGGCTGGTTATAAAACCGATCCCGTCAAACTTGTGAATGACGCTTTGTTTGATGTGGAATACGATGAGATGATCATTGTGAAGGAAATTGAGTTTTTTAGCATGTGCGAACACCATATGCTGCCCTTCTTTGGCCGCGCTCATGTGGCCTATATTCCGCGTCACAAAGTCATCGGCCTCTCCAAAATTCCCCGCATGGTGGAAATGTTTGCCCGCCGCTTGCAGGTGCAGGAGCGGATGACGCGGCAAATTGCGGAGATGATTGAGGAAGTGTTAGATCCATTGGGTGTGGCTGTTGTGGTGGAAGGTTCACACATGTGTTCGATGATGCGCGGTGTAAAAAAGGAGCATCCGCGCATGGTGACGAGTGCGATGCTTGGTTCTTTCAAGGAGAATGCGATGACGCGCAATGAGTTTATGGATCATTTGCGGCGGCCGGGAAACACGCTTTAATTAGGGCATGAGTGATTTATTTTGTTCACAAGTTTCGGCACAAATCGGCGAGCAGCTTTTTGGCACGGCCGTTTCTAACATCAAAATCTGGTTTTTACTGGAATACAATCGGCCCTGGTCGGCTAAAGCCACCGATGATAATGAATTGCCAACGGCCGTTCAAACCTGGTTACAACAACAATTGGAGATGGTCGGTAACGGCCGTCTCCAATTCATCCGCCAACACAAAACAGAACCCACCCTATCCTTCTTTATAGCCCTGCCTGAAAACGGCCTCCTCTACCGCTTTGAGCTAGATAATTACGAAGATTTAGCCGCACTGGATGTGCCAGCTATCGTCGCCGGTACGCCTGAATATGATCGTTTTCAGTGGTCACATCCCTTGTATTTGGTCTGTACCAATGGCAAACGAGATCGCTGCTGTGCCTTGTGGGGGGGCGCTTTTTACCGAGTTTTACAGCCATTGGCCGGAACGGCCGTCTGGCAAACCACCCATATTGGTGGCCACCGTTTTGCTCCCACCATGCTCACTCTGCCCGATGGCGTGTTACACGGCCGTTTGTCCCCCGAAAATGCGTCTGACTTCCTAACCAGACATCAAAAAGGCCAGATCATTCTGGACAACTATCGCGGGCATGGTCAATATGAACCAGTGGTGCAAGCGGCCGATTATTTTTTGCGTAAGGCGACGGGAGAAACGGCCGTATCCGCCTTTCGTTACCACCAGCACCACAACGGCAATGGTTCCCAATGGCAGGTGCAGTTTGTGGCTGATGGCGGAAGGGTGCATGAAGTGGTAGTAAGTGTGGAAACGGCCGTCCCCCCCAACCTCCTCGGCAGTTGCGGCAAACCCCAAACCAAACCTATCTCCCAATACACCTGTCTATCCCATTCGATAATTAATCATCCGTTAGCCGACTACGGCTAACCCAATCGGCATATTCCCCTCGTCCTCCGCAATAGACAAAACCCCTAAAACATCATTGCCAGAACAAGGATGGTGGCGGAAAATACGCTCACTATTTACCACTCTTGGAGGCATTGATGAAAACGGTTCCTTTTTGGACTGACAACTATCCCCGACCCACCAATCTGGCGGTTTCGCCGCTGCCAGAGGCGGTGGATGTAGCCATTGTGGGCAGTGGTTTTACGGGATTAAATGCGGCACGAGTGTTGGCCAAGGCGGGAACGGCCGTTGCCGTTCTCGAACGCAACACCATCGGCTGGGGAGCCAGTTCGCGCAATGGCGGCATGGCTACCACTGGCATCAAACAAAAAATCGGCAACATCATCAACATGTACGGCAAAGAAATGGGGCGCACCTTCTGGCAAACCTCCCTCGATGCCATTGACCTCATCGGCGAAATTGTGGCCGATGAAGGCTTAGACTGTGATTACGTGCGCAAGGGGCATATCGCCCTGGCCTACAAACCCGCCCACTACGAAAGCATGGCCAAAAAGATAGATTGGTATCGTCAGGAACTCGGCCATCGCATGGAGATGGTGCCCAAATCCGACATCCATTCCGAGATTGGCTCGGATGCCTTTTATGGCGGCATGGTGGATGAGTACAGCGCGGGGCTGCATCCCGCCAAATATGTGTTTGAACTGGCGCGGGTCACAGCCAAACACGGGGCCAGACTGTGTGAAAACAGCGGTGTCACCCGCATTGAGAAAACCAGCAGCGGCTTTAATGTCCACACCACACAGGGCATTGTCAAAGCCAAAGATGTCCTCGTAGCCACCAACGGCTACACCGACCGCCTCATCCCCCAACTCAAGCCGCGTGTCTTCCCCGTCGGCAGCTACATCATCGTCACCGAACCCTTGCCGGCCGCCATGCAGCAGCAGCTTAGCCCCAAAGGGCGCATGTTTTATGACACGAAGAACTTTTTGAACTATTTTCGCATTACGCCAGACGGCCGTATGCTTTTTGGTGGCCGCAACAACCTCAGCGTAGACCTCGACCCACACGAAAGCGCCACCAGCCTAAAAGAGCAAATGCACCGTGTCTTCCCTCAGCTAGACAACGTGCCTATCACCCACACCTGGACCGGACAATTAGGACTCACCTTCGATTTGATGCCGCATATCGGCCGTATTAACGGGGTGATGTATGCCCTGGGTTATGGAGGGCATGGTGTCTCCATTGCCACCTACGTCGGCACTGAGGCTGGGCTGCTCCTGGCCGGCAAAAAGAAGGACAGCCCCTATGCCCAAATCAAGCACCAGACCATGTTCTTCTACCGCAACAAACCCTGGTTCCTGCCCTTTGCCGCCATCTATTATCGGATGATGGATAGATTGACATAATTAAAGTATTAATAAAACTCTGATAGACGGTCACTCAGCTACGTGATATACTCTGTCTATCTCTGAAATGGGGATGATAGGCTTCGACGGGGAAGGTTGATCCTGGACTGCAAGCCGAGCACGCTTTACAACTCGATAAACTGGAAGCACAACGATAAGTGGCAACACTACACGTTCTTACAACGCTCTTCCAATGGCTGCCTAAAACAGCTATAAAGAGTAGAGGTTCCCAACGATGGAACCCCGTCTGCCCTATTCCGCTCGTTGACCGGGTAGGAGCAGGCGACAAATCCGTCAACGTGCGCCACCTCGATGCTAATAGAGGTGGGTAAGCGGCTCTTTCGGGAGTCATTAGCTAGTCGGTGTTAGACCCTGTTAACCGGGGCAGCCCCGATAAACATCAAGTAGGTTAACTAAGCTTGTAGACGTTCAGAGGTCGAATTTTTCGGACGCGGGTTCGATTCCCGCCATCTCCACTAAACGCTCCTTCGGGAGCGTTTTAATTTGGGAGACTGGAGATTGGCTGCTGGAGACTAAAATCTCCAATTTCCAACCTCCAACCCCATCAGGACAGTTTATGTCAACAAAGATATTACCTGTTACCGAATTAAGAGTTGGGCAAGTAAGCCCCGCCGTTTTAGTTTGTGGTGATCCTGCACGAGCCACAAAAATTACAGCGTATCTGGAAGATGCTGTGCTGCTGAATGAGCGGCGTGAATATCGCATTTACCAGGGCGCTTTTGAGGGGATGGCTGTTACGGTTTGTTCGCATGGCATTGGGGCAGCAGGCGCAGCGATTGCTTTTGAGGAGTTGATTGCGGCTGGTGCCAAGCGCATTGTGCGTGTGGGGACGTGTGGGGGCATCCAGCCAAATATTCGGTCGGGTGATTTGGTGATTGCCACAGCAGCGGTGCAAAACACGGGCTATGGTCGAGAAACTGTGCCGGAGGGTTATCCGGCGGTGGCGGATGCAGAGATGGTGATGGCGTTGAGGAGAACGGCCGTTTCCCACAACCGCGCCCATTACAGCGGCATCGTCATCACCCGTGACAATTTTTACGCGGGGGTCAATACCATCAACACCCCAGACTACCAGGTTATGTCCCAAGCTAACGTCTTGGCTGTCGAGATGGAATGTGCGGCCCTTTTCATTGTCGGCAGCTTACGTGGCGCGGCCACAGCCGCTATTTTGGCTGTGGATGGCAACGTCCTTGCCGCTGGCGAAAACATGGACACCTATGATCCCCATCAACAAATTGTGGCTGAGGCTGTAGAGGCAGAAATTCAGATTGCCCTTGAAGCGTTAAAGAGATTGGAGAGTGGAGCTTAAGTTCCACTCCATTCCCCAGGTTCCGATGAGTTCCGCACGCCAGGCCATTCGCCACCTCCTCAACGAGCGCAGTCCGCTCGATGGCATCGCTGATTATTTTGCCTTCCATTACCCGGAGGAGCGCACCCAGATTATGACTTACCCCATTGATGCTGCTTTGGCGACGGGGTATGTGGCTTTGTCGCGCACGGGGATTGATTTGTTTCGGCCGTTTGTAACACTACGCCTACCACCGGATGACATGACGGGCAGTCTGGAGTTATTATATAAGGCGATTGCGCCAGAAACGGCCGTTATCCTCAACATGCTCCCCACCGATGCCCCTCTTCTAACAGCCCTACTCGACGTACAAGCCGAAGAAAACATCAACATACTCGTCTTAGATGAAGACCAGTTTGAGCCAATCATCAATGTGCTTGTCACCGAAAGTGCTTCCAACAATCAATACCCTCGCTTTATCATTCGCAGTCAGGATGAGATTGCGGCATCGGCAGGCATCAATTGGCAAAACAATTTTTTCGCAGAAATAACGGTAACTACCAATCCGCGTCACCGGCGGCAGGGCTTTGGCCGCAGTGTAGTAGCCGCAGCGGTAAATCATGTATTGGCAAACGGCCGTCTTCCCCTCTATGCCGTCGCCGACAACAACGAAGCCTCTTTACAGCTAGCCCAACGCCTCGGTTTTAGAGATAAAGGCTACCGTCACGTCCTGTTACAAGGCCTCTTCAAACCCCGTTTTTAGCCGGAAAACGGCCGTGCATCCCTCACCCCATAAACCACCATATAGAGGCATTAACCCCTTCATTCACGCTGCATTTACGGTGTAAAACTGCTGTGAAATCATCCAGCGCCCAATTGACTTACCCCCCTCCCCATGATAACTTTATCCTAATCATTAACCGTTGTATTGGTATCTTTTTTAAGTTGTATTGGTAGTAGAGAAGCACGATTTCGGGCGCGCCAAATCGTGCTATCTAGCAAAGTGTAGTGGAGGTATAAAGTGAAAGTTAGTGGTATTGTCAAATGGTTTAGTCGGTTAAAAGGCTACGGCTTCATCAATCCAGATGATGGTGGGCAAGAAGTATTTGTCCATTATTCAGCAATTGACGGCGACGGATATCGCAACCTCTATGAAGGCGATCGCGTCGAATTTGAATTGGTGGATCATGGACGCGGCCCACAGGCCCAAAATGTAACAGCCAGACATAGCTTTGGCTCTTCAGTAACTAAATATTAGTTACACAGTTGCCCCAGAAAAAATATTGACCCGCTTTATGCGGGCTTTTTTTTGCCTACCGCCTATCCCGCTTCTCATCATCATCCTTCACCAACGCACTCATCACACCGCTCACAATACTAATGACGACAGCCGCCAGAAAAGTCGTCCAGAAGCCCTGCGATGTCAGGCCCAAACCAAACACCTCCGGCCCAGACAGCCACACTGTAAGCGACAGCATAATCGTGTTCACGACTAAAATAAACAACCCCAGTGTCAGCAGCACTAAGGGGCATGTCAAAAGCAAGATGAGGGGACGCACCATCGCATTAACCAACCCAAATATCAAAGCGATTATCAGCAGGGATACATTGCTGCCTTCAAAGTTAAAACCAGGAATTAACTCAATGGCAATCCATAATGCCAGGGCATTGATCACCAAGCGAACTATCAGCTTCATGGAATTCACGCTCCTTTTATATCCTTAGAATCGGCCGTTTTCTCTGGACAACTCGATTAGAAAGACGTATAACATACACAGTTATGGGCATTTATGCCTATTTACCGATGTTGTAACCCTTCAATACAATAAACAGCTATGGCAAACAAAGTACTCGTCGTTGATGATGAAGCCTCCCTCGTAGAATTATGCCGCATTATATTGGAAAATGCAGGTTATACTGTGCGTGGTGCCATAAACGGCCGTGAAGCACTCAAATCCATCCAAGAAGAAATGCCCGACGTCGTCCTGCTCGATGTCATGATGCCCGGCATGGATGGCATTGAAGTCTGCCGCGAAATTCGCACCCGTTACGAGATCGAAATGCCCCGCATCCTCATGTACACAGCCGATTCCCGCAAAGAAACCCGGGAAAACAGCCTGGCTGCCGGAGCCAACGACCTCATCACCAAAGAAACCCCCATCTTCGAGCTTCCCGCCAAAATCAACTCCTGTCTATTGCATTAATCATCTACAACTTCGTCAAAAAAGTTTGGGCCAATTGGCTGTTTTCTTTGCCCCATCTCACCAACCAATCAATTAGGAAAGGAAATTTCATAAAAGCGCGTTGCATAAAATAAGAGCGCTTCATACTATCCCACATCTCTTCATGGCAGCGTGTTTCATACACACGCAAACGCTCACGCGAGGTATCATTGTCTGCCAAAGCATTGTGAATCGTCTGCGCTGCCAGCCGCGCCGAGACAAGTGCATTATGAATACCACCACCGGTTAAAGGATTAATAAATCCGGCGGCATCACCAACCAGCAAAGCCCCATCATAAGTGTGCTGCATATGCTTTTGTGAACCAAAATTAAGCTGCCAGGTGGCTATATCATGCAGCTTACCTCCCTGCTTCAACCGCTTTTTGACAGCCGGCATCTCCAAAAAATGCTGCAGCATCGTTTTCAAGCGCAGATTATGTTGGCGCAGATGGTCTAAACGCAAACCCAGACCAATGTTAGCCCGTCCCTCCCCAATGGGAAATATCCAGGCATATCCAGGCAATATCTCTTTATAAAGAAAGAACTCAACCGTGTTCGGAATCTCTTCCAGGTCTTCAATGTAGGCACGCAAAGCGACAGCCCGATGACCGTCCTGGTGCATACCCTCTTTAGGGCGCAGCGCCCGAGTGATGACGGAGGTGACACCATCAGCGCCAACCACCATTTGGGCTTTGATTTCTTTGATACTGCCGTTGGTTTGAGCACGCACACCAGTGACACGGCCGTTTTCCACAATCGGCTCTTTCACCGTCCACGTCTGGAATTTGGCCCCGCTGTCAAGCGCATGTTGCTGCAACACAGCGTCCAGATAGAGACGAGGAGCCACATAAGAATCCAGCCCCATGTGCCGACCTTTGGCAAATGCCGCATCCAACACATGACCTTGAGGTGATACCAACTGCATACCATAAGCTGGATAAAACTCACCGCGAGCAACGGCCGTTTCCACCTTATCCTTCATCCCCATCTCATACATCAATTCCACAGCCCCCGCCGGCACAGCATCCCCACACGTCTTATCTCGTGGGAACGCCTGCCGATCCAGCAGCAGCACATCATGACCCTGTTGGGCTAAACTCATCGCCGTCATAGACCCGGCCGGGCCAGCACCAACCACAATTACCTCATGTTGCATACACTCTCTCCAAATCCAAACAGCACCAGTAACCAACACACCCACCAGGCAGCCACTTACTGATTACCCAACTAATTTCGGCTCTTGGAGAATTCGTCAGGTTAGCCTAAATGTAGGGGCGTACCCTTGTGGTCGTCCCAGAGGGCGGGCATAAAGCCACGCCCAAACAAATGGGCATCACCCCCTGAAATCCTGAAGAACCCTATAGAACCTCTAACAACACCTGCACAGCCATCTTCTACAACTGCTCCCTTTCCTGAATCATCTTCAGCAAACCCTGGCAGCCATCCAGCACCAGCTCATACACTTCATCAAATCCACCCGTGTAATAAGGGTCTGGCACATCTCGCTCGTGCGTTTTCACAGCAAAATCAAGCAAACGATGCAGATTAGAATGTGCACCATAGTGACGCTGCAAATCCGCCAAATTACGGCTGTCCATAGCCACCACATATGTATTAGCCGATCTCATGTCAGCACTCGTCACTTGCCGCGCACGGCCGTTATAAGGAATATCATGCTTTGCCAAAACTTGGCGCGTACCATAATGCGCCTTTTCCCCCACATGCCAATCACCCGTACCGGCCGAATCAACCCGAATTTGCTCCCCCAAACCTGCCGCTTGCACCAACTGCTGAAAAACAGCTTCCGCCATCGGTGAGCGGCAGATATTGCCCAAACAAACAAACAAAACAGTAATCATAAAGTAATTACGTAATTACGTAATTACGTAATTACGTAGTTATGTCAAGCCAGCCTATAAGCCGCATTCTGTTCCCCGAAGGGTGGTGATCATCTATCTAGGCACATCATTACTGATATGCTCGTGCGACCTACCCGGATGTCAGACGGAACGGGCCGCTCCGTAGGCTAAACTGCAAATTGCAGTTTAACCATCCACCCTGCTTGGTCTTGCTCCCGGTAGGGTTTGCCTGGCCGATGACATCGCTGCCATCGCCGGTAGTCTCTTACACTACCGTTTCACCCTCACTCGTCAAAGACGGGCAATCTCTTCTCTGTTGCACTTGCCGTCGGGTTGCCCCGCCCGGCTGTTAGCCGGTACCGTGCCCTGTAGAGTGCGGACTTTCCTCAGCTCCAGGTGGAGCCGCGATCACCCAGCCGACTTGACAGTTTGATCGTAACATTGGCAAGGGGATCGGTCAACGGTAATCAGGGATCATCGGGCAGAAGCCAATTACGCCTGACTGCTTTTCTGCTATAATCCGGCATATGATCCATATCTACCAACATTTACCCCACCAACGTGATAAATATTTAGGCCGCATTGATCCCGATAACGGCCGTATCTACAGCGAACGCCTCGGCCCCGACAAATACATCGGCCATGTAAACTACCAGGAAAACAAAATCTACGCCCACCGCGTTGGCCCCGATGAGTATGTGGGGCGCGTGGATGACGACGGACACATTTACGCCCACAAACCTGGCCCAGACATCTACATGGCACGGATTGAGCAAGATGGCAAACTGTATCGTCACATTCCTCATGGCCGTGATGCCTATGTAGGTCGTCTGGAAAATATGCATCATCCCGTTGAGGGAGCAGCCGCTTTCTTTTTCTTTTTTCAAGAACCATCACAAGAATCACCCCCAAATGACGACAAGTCAGATAAAGCGTGACAATAAACGGCCGCTTCCCCGCCCCCTCCTCTTGCTCATCATCTTAGGAGCCATCTTCATTATGGCTTTCTACACCATCACCGACCCCAACCACCTCACCCATGATCATATTCTGGCTGGCGCAGATTGGATGGGTTATGCCGTTTGCCACCGCCTCACCGAGCGGACGTTCATGATAAACGGCCGTCAACTCCCCCTCTGCGCCCGCTGCACCGGCATGTACCTGGGTGCAGCCCTCAGCCTCCTCACCCTTTGGCTGGCTGGGCGCAGCCGCCACACATTCCTCCCGCCTTTGCCCATCTTACTCATTCTGCTTGGCTTCATCGGCATCATGGGCCTCGATGGCCTCAACTCCTACAGCCACTTCTTCCCCAACGCCCCCCACCTCTACCAGCCACGCAACTGGCTGCGTCTACTCACCGGCACAGGCACAGGGCTGGCTATGGGCGCGATCCTCTTACCAACCTTAGCTCAAACCCTGTGGCGTGAGCAAGATTTTCGGCCGTCGCTGTCCACTCTGCGAGAATTGGGTGGATTGGTAGTGGTAGGCGGAACGGCCGTTCTGCTCACCCTCAGCAACCAACCCCACCTCCTCTACGTATTAGCCATCATCAGCGTGGTCGGTCTCCTGGCAATCGTCACCACGCTCAACAGCATCATGGTACTCATCCTCACCCGCCGCGAGAGTTTGGCCCAAAACTGGCAGCAAGCCAGCCTCCCCCTCCTCATTGGCCTCATCCTCGCCATCACCGAACTCAGTGCCATTAGCTATTTACGTTTTAGCCTAACCGGAACGATGACCGGATTTCCGGGTTTATAAGGGTGGAGACTAGCGACTAGAGATTGGAGATTGAGCAGAACACCATAGTCTCCAGTCTGTAATCTCCAATCCCCAAAGGAGCAATTTTCATGCTTGAAGCATTGGGTGGTTTAGGTGCAGCCTTTGGTCTCGCCACCAGCGCCGGGCTAAATGCCTACATTCCCCTCCTCATCGTCGCCCTGGCCGCTCGGTTTCCCCTCAACAGCCCCTATTTACAGCTAGCAGAACCATACAACCTGATTGGCAGTTGGTGGGCGATTGGCATTTTGGGCATTTTACTATTCATTGAAATGACGGTAGACAAAATTCCCGCCGTAGACACCATCAACGATGTCATCCAAACCATTGTACGCCCTGCCGCCGGTGCTATCCTGTTTGCCGCCAATGCCAATGTGGTAACAGACATTCATCCTATTGTGGCTCTGGTCGCAGGCATCTTGTTAGCGGGGTCAGTTCATGCGGCAAAAGGGACGATACGGCCGTTTGTCACCGCCACCACCGCCGGCACAGGCAACTGGCTCGTCAGCCTCGTCGAAGACATCATCGCCTTCTTCATCTCCATCCTCTCCATCCTCATCCCCATCTTAGCAGTCTTTGTTGCTCTCACTCTGACTATTTGGATAATCAGAGTATACCGTCGCCGCAAGCAGCGCAATCTAGCACCCCACCATGCATAGCGCTTCGTCGGCGACCCTTTATTGGCGATTTCACAAACAGCAAGGAGGCTTAATTATCGAATAAACTGAACTATAGAGGCACTGGTTAAAGATTATTTATTATTTTTCATAACCTGGAGGATCAAAAAAAAGATATGTTAGTTCAACGTATAATTGGTGTTTTGAAACTGGATGTCAATACCTACAACGAAATCGAAAGCGATGAAAATGCAATGTCCGAAGCCGCCATTGTGGTCGCTGTAGTAGCAATCGTCGGTGGTTTAATTGGTGGTGGCATTTCAGCCGCTATGGGTGGCAGCTTTCTCGGAGCATTTCTAAGTCAACTACTTAATGCCTTCATTGGTTGGGTCATATGGGCTGCAGCCACATATTTTGTAGGCACATCCCTGTTTGGTGGCCAGGCTACATTGCCCAAGATGATGCGCGTGCTTGGTTATGCTCAAGCCCCTGGCATCTTAGGCATTATCCCTGTTTGTGGCTCTTTTGTAGGCTGGCTCTGGACTCTGGCGTGTACTTTTATCGCTATTCGTGAAGGCCTGGAATTGGACAGTGGCAAAGCCATTATGACGGCCATTATTGCCTTCATCGCTGTTTTTGTTGTTTCATTGATTATTGGCGCAATTCTCACAGCCGTTGGTCTTGGCGCGGCAGCCACATTTGGCGCATTAAGCGGAGGCTAATCCCCTCTTTTCCCACTAAATCAAACAAAAACACCCTCTATGACGAGGGTGTTTTTATTTTAAGCAGGTAAGCCTCTCTCGCTTGCCGCCTCTAAAATCTGCTGCACGGCCGTTTCCCCCTCCCTTCTCTCCTCCTCACCCAACGCCAACTCCGCAAACTCCTCCTCATCCAACACCAAATGGGAGCCATCTACCCCCACCCACACATCCAAAGCTAAATCTTCACAATAAACGGCCGTCTCCACCACCCGCGCCGGCCGGCACACATTACAATACCACCCCTTCAACCCCCCATCATCCCGGTCATACACCGCAAACACGTTATACCAGCGATCCGTGTAAAACGTCTCCATAAAGCGATCCCCCCGCTTAAACGTCGTATAACCCAAAGCCATATCGTCTCGATTAAAAAAGGCTTCCAACCGCACAAAGTTTGGTTGGCGTTCGAGAATTTGAGCGGGATAATGCCAGACAACACGGCCGTTTTCATCCAACTTATAAACCATCCACTCACTCACGATGATGAGCCGCCTCCGCACTCTCTAAGCGCAAATGCGCTTGCAGCCCCGTAATATGCGCCTCCAACGCCACCAACTGCTCATGCTGCACCCCAATCTTATCCTGCTCCGCCCGCACAAAGCGCGTAAAAGGAGCCACCGTATCCTCAATCCGTCGCGCCCCGCGCTGCATCTCCCGGTTAAACTGCTCCGTCAAACCCGACATCAACTTCCGCCGCAAATCATTCAACTTACTCTCCAACTCCTCTTTAGCCCGACGACGACGCGAGGGCAAAATAAGCAAACCCAAAGCCGCCGCCGCCACCCCCGCCAAAATCCCCGTCACATCCACCCACACCAAATGCGCCGCCGCCGCCACCGCCACACCCACACCCACACCAATACCCGCTAAACCAGTATTGACAACGGCCGTTCTCGCCGCCTCCGCAATCTGTGCCGACTCCCGCTCCCGATCATAACTAGCCACCGCCTGCCGCGTCGCCTTACCAATCGAATCCACCAACCGCTGCCGATCATAAGCCAGCGTCCCCTCACGCGGCCCCGACTGCCCCACCACACGCCCCTGGTGCGCATCCTTACGCTGCGCCATATGCTCCGCAACGGCCGTCCACTGCCGCAAATCCTGCTCCACCATCCAATCCACCAACTCACCCACCCGATACTCAATCTGCTGCGCCGAATCCCCAATCACCTCCTCCTCAAACGCCTTCTGAATATACTTCGCCCGCATCAGATCAGGAATCCGCCCAATCCGAATCGTATCATCAAAAAACTGATTCCCCCGCTTCTCCATCTCAAACAAAATATTATCCACCTCACCCAGCCGCGCCCTAAAATTCCGCTGCATATCCTCATCATAATACGTCATCTGCCGCTGAATATCATCCAGCAACTGCGTATCCGCCTGCAACGACTCCAAATCCGCCTGCATCGCCGCCAACTGCTTCCCCACCAGCTTATTCCCTACCCCCAACGGATTCAGCAGCTTCAAGCGAAAACGCTCATTATCATCCAACGTATCATGAATATACTGCTCCATCGGCTCAAAACCACTCGTCCCCCACAACTGCGGCTGCCCCTGCTTCGCCTTTTGCGCCTGCTTCGCACTCACCAAAAAAACGGCCGATACCTCACCCACCAAATCCCGCGCCGCCTTCTCCACAAAATTCATCACCTGCTGACGCTCCCCATCCTCCGTCAAAATATCCGCCTTATTCACAATCAGCACAATCTTCTTGCCCCAATCCCGAATCTGCGTCAAAAACGCCCGCTCACTCTCACTAAACGGCCGATCCGCCGACGTCAAAAACAACACCAAATCACTACGCGGAATAAACTCCGCCGTCAACGCCTCATGCTCCCGCATAATCGCATTCGTCCCCGGCGTATCCACAATACTAATCTTCTGCAACAAATCCAGCGGCGCCGTCTGAATCCAAATCCCCTTATCCCCCGGCGACTGCTTAATCTCCGGCCCATACTTCAACAAATAAATCTGCGCCGTCGTCGGCGTCACCCCCTCCGGCTGCAACTGCTTCCCCAACAGCGCATTAATAAACGAACTCTTACCCGAATTAAACTCCCCCGCTACCACCAACAAAAAAAGATCATCCAACTGCCGAATCGAATCCGCCAACGCCGACCGATCCTCAGCCGAAGCGGCCGTTTCCGCCAACGTATCCCGCAAATCCCCCAACACATCCCGCGTCCGTTTAAGCAGTTCCTCCTGCTCATGCGTCAAAATCGCTTGCATACCAGCTCCAAATTACGTCATTACGTTATTACGTCATTACGCAAATAAACGTAACTACTTAGCCCCTCTGGAGCGATCCTCCGGGAGGTTCGTCCCAGAGGTAACATCTCGTTTGAAACCTCCCGGAGGGTTAGTAGTTACAAATAAACAATAAAAGCTGAGAAAGTATAACATGGGCAAAGCCGCAAGCAATACGCCCCCACGAAATATGCTACAATTATCCCCTCAGGAAAGACCCAAAATGAGCAGCCACCACCCCCTCCCCCCTCCCCCCTCTCCCTTCCCCCTTCGCCTCATCCTCTGCCTGCTCCTCACAACCACCTACCTCCTGCTCACCTCCCCCCAAGCCAACGCCCAAACCCCCACCGACAGCTACTGGCAATACCCCATCCGCCTCCGCCACCTCACCACCGCCGACATCACCCACAACGGCATAGACGAATTCATCGCCGTAGACGAAAGCGGAGCCATCGAACTCATCGCCGCCGACGGCCGCCGCCTCTGGCGCTACCCCAACACCGCACCCGTCCTCGTCATCAGCACCGCCAACACCGACACTGCCCCCCAACGCGAAATCATCTTCGCCACCGCCGACGAACTTGTCCTCCTCACCGCCGACGGCAGCGAACGCTGGCGCATCCCCATCACCCCCATCGCCCCACCCCCCAGCCTGCTCCTCAACGGCAGTGAAGAAGCCCAGGCCCAATGGTTGGCCCAATATCACAGCGATCCAATAGCCATAGCCCCCTTCCACAGCAGCAGCAACGCCCCCGAACAAATCCTCCTCCTCCTCGCCTCCGGCCAGGTACAGCGATATGATGCCGCAGGCACACTACAATGGCGCTACACCCAAAACACCAACCCCACCATCAACACCCAACCCCAAATGATCGTCCAAGATGTAGACACCGATGGCCGCGATGAAATCATCCTGGGGCGCGGTTTCGGTTTACGCCGCTTCAGCCAGCTCATCTTCCTCGACGACGACACGGCCGTTTGGGATCGCCCCATTGACGGCCGTTTAACCGCCCTCACCCTCATCACCTTCGCCGACCAAACCACCCCCTTCATCGCCGTCGGCAACAACCAGGGGCAGCTCCAACTCTTCGACAAAGACCGCCAGCCCCGCGTCTGGCTGCGCACCCTCAACCACCCCATCACCAGCCTAACAGCCGTCCAACTCCCCAGCGGCCCCGCCCTCGCCGCCGCCACCAACATCGGCCGCATCGTCACCTACAACCACCAGGGCATTCGCCAATGGACCGCCCAACTAGCCCCCGATGCCAATCGCAGCATCACCCGCCTCATCAGCACCCCACACCACCACAACACCCCCCGCCAGCCCGGCCAGCCCGCCCTCGCCGCCCTGCTGGCCCCCAGCCCCAACAGCAGCAGCCAACTGGCCGACATCATTCTCCTCAGCGGCAACAGCGGAGCCACCCTGCGCACCTTAACGGCCGTTGACCAAACCACCCTCTCCCAACTCACCGACATCAACCACGACCAACAAACCGAAGTCGCCATCGCCGGCGCTGCCAGCCTACAACTGCTCGGCCTCGGCATCGGAGCCAACAAAAACACCCAAGATTGGCAATACAACCTCCGCGCCCAGCCCAACGCCTACCTCAGCCTCAACATTGATGACGACCGAGAAAACGAATTACTCATTGGCGCTGAAGACGGCCGTTTACACCTCATAGACAACGACGGCACAGCCATCTGGATCACCCCCCCCGGCGACGCCATCACCCACCTCGCCACCGTCCCCACCATCCCCGGCCAACCACCCCACATCCTCATCACCCAAAGCCACAGCGACACCAACGCCAGCGGCGAAACCATCACCAACAGCCAACTACGCCTGCAAGACCTCAACAACCTCATCCTCTGGCAGCAAACATTCCCCAGCCTCATCACCGACCTCCTCATCACCGACCTCAACAACGACGACCTCACCGACATCCTCCTCGCCACCAACAACGGCAGCATCCTCAACTACGACCGCAGCGGCAGCCAGCAATGGCAAACCACCATCAACGAACCCATCCAACAAATACTCACCCTACCCAGCAGCGAAGCACACAGCACCGAACTACTAGCCGTCACCACCACCCAAATCTACCACATCCGCCCCTTCGACCCCGACCTCATCATAAACTTCCCCATCGCCACCTACAGTCAGCCCATTCGCCACGCCTACCCACTCAACCAACCCGGCCGCGAACTCGCCACCGCCTGGTTGGCCCTCACCGACGACGAAAATGTCCACGGCCACAACTGGCGCGGCATCCAACTGCCCCAATGGCCCGTCTCCCTCGGCGGCAGCCCCATAACCAGCCTGCCCGCCAACGACGTTCTAGAAGAAGTCCTCCCCCGCGAAGAATTCAACCAACTCACCGAAGAATCCTTCCTCATCGCCACCAACGCCAGCCAACTCCTGCGCCTCAACATCCGCGAAAATCAGCCCAGCATCTCCTGGCGCATCTCCGGCATGGACAACATCACCGCCCTCTACTGGGGCGATCTCGATGGCGACATCCTGCCCGACATCGCCGCTGGCAGCGCCAACGGCCGTATTCGCCTCTTCACCCGCGACCTAGACCCCATAGACGAACTCGAACTCGTCGGCGGCATCTTCGCCCTCACCGTCCTGCGCTCCGGCCAACAAACCGACCTCCTCGCCATCACCGACACCGGCATCGTACAGCGCTTTCGTGGTCAAGAAAACCGCCCCCCCTTACTCACCAACATCATTTACGACATGCGCCCTAACCAATACAGCCTGGGCATCTCCGTCCAAGATGTTGAAGGCGACGACGTTCTCGTACAGCCCGAAATCTTCGATCCAGCGGCAGGCGAATGGCAGCCACAAGGCGAAGAACAGCTCGCCAGCCGCAGCGGGCCACTCTTTTGGCCCAATATAAATGTACCCACAGGGGCAACGGCCGTTCAATACCGCTTCCACTACAACGACGGCTTCCACGAAGGCATCATCACCCCGCCCTCCGCCCCCGCCCCCATCCTCATCCCCCCCCGCAGCCCCATCAGCACCACCGGCTACACCCTTCTAGGACTAGCCGCCGCCGCAACGGCCGTTCTCCTCCTGCGCCAATCCCAAACACCCGCCGCCCGCGCCCGCCGCTTCCAAAGCCGCCTGCGCCAACAACCCCTGCAAACCCTCATCCTCCTCGAACAACGCTACACAAACACCGAAGGCTCCCCCGACTTTCTCCTCAACCTGGCCGGCCAGGCCCGCCAGCGCGGCAACTACCTCCTCGCCAGCCTCGCCGATGGCATCTACCTCCTCGCCGACCAGCCCGACGCCGGCCTCACCATCCTCCTCAACGTCCTCGACGAAGTAAAAAACCTCGAACCCAAATGGACCGGCTACGAACGCTGGCTGCTCACCTACCGCACCTGCGAAGCCCTCCTCAACGCCCCCAGCATCACCGAACTCAGCCTGCTGCGCCCCCGCCTCGTCGAACTCCTCGACCACCTCGACAACAGCGAAAAATACAGCCCCATCCTCGATGCCCTCCTGCCCATCCTCACCAATTTGCGCGACAGCGAGCGCGTAGACCTGGCCGAAGATCGCCTCGTTTACCTCAACGAAGCCGCCCTCCTGCTGCGCCAACTGCAACTGCATCTCACCGAATTCCCCGCCCACATCGAAAAAGCCCTCGTCCGCGCCACCATGCGCCGCTGGGTCGGCCTCGTCAACGCCGAAATCGAACTCCTGCGCGGCCGCGCCGAGCTGACCGTCACCCTCAAAACTAAGCGCCTCATCCCCACCGAACGCACCGAAGTCGTCCTAATTGTGCAAAATAACGGCCGTGCTGCCGCCGAAAACGTCATCATCATCCTAGATGAAAACCCCGCCTACACCATCCACAGCGATCCCCAAATCATCCCCACCCTCCTCCCCAACCGAGATCGCCAAATCAGCTTCACCATCGAACCCAAAATCAACGAAAACTTCCGCATCTCTCTCACCCTCACCTACGACGACCGCAACCAGCAAGACAAAGTCCTGGCCTTCGGCGACATGGTACACCTCCTGCCCCCCACCCGCGAATTCAGGCCCATCCCCAACCCCTACATGCCCGGCACCCCCCTGCGCCAAAACAGCCCCATCTTCGTCGGCCGCAAACACCTCTTCAACTTCATCGCCGAAAACATCGGCCAAGAAGCACAGCGCAACGTCCTCATGCTCATCGGCCAGCGGCGCACCGGCAAAACCTCAGTCCTCCTCCGCCTCGATCAACATCTGCCGCCCACACTGCTGCCCGTTTATGTTGATTGCCAATCGCTGGGCATAACCCCCGGTATGCCCGCCTTCCTGCACGACATCGCCTGGCTCATTGCCGATGCCCTGGCTAATCGTGACATTGAAATTGATGTGCCTGACATCGAAGAATGGCAGCACAACCCAACCGGCCGTTTTCGCCGCCAATTCCTCACCCAAATCCTGGCCCAACTGCCTTCCGACACCACCCTCGTCTTCGTTTTCGATGAATTTGAGGCCATCGAGCAGCTTGTTACCGACAAAATCTTGCCCCCCACCATCTTCCCCTACCTGCGCCACCTCATGCAGCACAGCGAACGGCTCGGCTTCATCTTCGTCGGCACCAGCCGCCTGGAAGAGATGAGCGCGGACTATTGGTCAGTCTTGTTCAACATCGCCCTCTACCAAAAAATCAGCTACCTGCGCGATGAGTCGGCCATTGAACTCATCACCCGCCCCGTCGCCCCCGATCTGGTTTATGATGACCTGGCCCTCGACAAAATTTTGCGTGTTACGGCGGGACATCCCTACTTCGTGCAGCTTGTCTGTTACACTCTTATCAAACGGGCCAATGCCCAGCGCACCGCCTATGTCACCATCTCCGATGTGAACGCGGCTCTGGATGAGATGCTGCGGCTGGGCGAAGTGCATTTTGCTTATCTGTGGCAGCGTTCTTCTTTTACAGAACGGGCGATTTTAACGGCCGTTTCCCACCTCCTCGACCCCGACCGCCCCTTCCACGCCGCCCTCGCCGCCCAACAACTAGAAGGCTACAACATCCACCTCGACCCCCACGATGTCACCCTGGCCCTCAACACCCTCGTCGAGCGCGACATCATGCGCGAAATCACCGAGCAAGGCAGCACCCTCTACCAGCTAAAAATCGGCC
>JACKBT010000053.1 GCA_020634415.1 Ardenticatenaceae bacterium | reverse complement strand
TTTTGGAGAAGGCTTAATTGGCAACCACTATTATTTCTTTGTCATCGACAATGATTTGTCATCTGTAGATAGTATTGCGGCTCATGCGGCAGCGATTCATATTAATACGTTTTTTGTGTTGCTGGCAACTAGTTATTTGTTTCGTGCTTCTCTGGCTAAACGTTTGAGTTTGCCTATGATGCTTCCTTTTGTGGCTCTGACGTTTATGGTTATGAAGCGACGGGCTGGTTTTTTGACACTTGGCATTGCCTTGGTGCTGTTAGTTATTATTTTGTTTCAGGAGAATCGGCGGCTGTTTTATGGAATCATGCCTGTGCTGACGGTTACGGCCGTTATTTATATTGGCATTTTTTGGAATAGTTCTGGGGCACTAGGTTTGCCGGCGCAGGCTATTAAGTCCGTTTTTGCCACAGACCAGGCTGCAGCGGAAGATAGATCGTCTGATATTTATCGTGTTCTAGAGAATATAAATATTGATTTTACAATTCATCAGGTGCCATTGACAGGTGTGGGGTTTGGTAAACCATTCTATATTCTTGTGGAGATGCCGGATATTAGTTTTTTCACGTTTTGGGAATATATCACGCATAATTCTATTGTTTGGATTTGGATGAAGGTGGGGTTTGGGGGGTTTTTTGCGCTGATTGCGCTGATTGGGTGGTCGCTTATTTCGGGTCTTGAAGTGTTTCAGAGGCTTCTTGATCCTGACTTGAAGGCTGTTATGATGACGGCCGTTCTCTATGTAGTCATGCATTTCACTTATGCTTATGTAGATATGTCTTGGGACATTGAAAGTATGATTTATTTGGGGTGTATGCTGGGGATTATTAATGGGATGGAGCGTATAGCATCTCGCCCCAAAATAGCTTTGACCAAGCGTTACCCTTGGTCACCTGAACCTAATGTTTTGCCCGATATTCTTCCTTTGGAGACTGTGAGTGCACCTAATGAAGTTGCGTGATTTATGGCAAAAGGGATTGGCCGTACTGCGGGCACGGTGGTATCTACGTAGGGCAACTTCTTTGGGCAAAAAGGTTCGCGTATGGGGAAGGCCCTCTGTGTATAACTGGGGGGTTATGACAATTGCAGATAGGGTAAGAGTGGTGTCCACGATTGCTACGACTGAAATTGTTGCTGAATATACAGGTCGCTTGGAAATTGGGGAGTCTACTTTTATTAACTATGGTTGTTCGATTGCGGCTCAAGAATTGATTCGTATTGGTCCACGTTGCAATATCGGCACGTATGTGATCATGATGGATAATGACTTCCATCGTATTGAGCCTGAGCTGCGTTCGCAGCGCCCTGAATCTGCACCGATTATCCTTGAGGAAAATGTTTGGCTTGGCGCACGAGTCATTGTGTTAAGTGGCGTGCGTATTGGAGCAGGCAGTGTTATAGGGGCAGGAAGTGTAGTGACAAAGGATATTCCGCCTCGAGTTTTGGCTGCTGGTGTTCCCGCGAAGGTAATTAGGCAAATTTAGGCGATGGGTGCGTAAGGATAAACATCACTTGGTAATGTTACCCTTGTGGTTAATAGGTAGTTGTATTGAATATTTTAGGAGTGAATAGAGTTTGGGATCAAATTTAATTAAAGTGCAGTCTGTAATTGGGGAGGAGCTACATGGGTTTAACGGCCGTTACCTGCTAGCCCGTCTTCTCTTATCACCACTGCCCTATCATGTTGGCAGCCGCGTGCGAACGGCCGTATTTCGCATGTTAGGTTTTCAGATTGGCAAAGGAACCGTCATGTGGGGAACCCCTACCATAACCGGCATCAATCTGACACACCAACTAAAAATAGGACAATACTGTTGGTTCAATTTCGGTTGCATTCTAGACTTAGGCGCACCCATCCAAATTGGGAACAATGTAGGCATTGGTCACCAAGTCATGATTATGACCGGTTCACACCACCTAGGCGACTCATCTCGACGAGCTGGCCCCTACTACGCCCAACCCGTAACCATTGGCAATGGCGTTTGGATTGGGGCGCGGGCAGTCATCATGCCCGGCGTCACCATAGGTGATGGTGCCATCATTGCCGCTGGCGCAGTGGTAAACAAAAATGTACCACCCAATGTACTTGTAGGAGGTATTCCAGCCCATATCATTCGTGAACTAGAAAACAACACCATGTATGAGCTGGCCCGAAAATCTGTGAGCGTATAATGTTCGATGTTTCTGTTATTTTGCCAACGTACAACCGTTTATCCCAGCTTAAACATGTGCTAAACGGATTAGAACAACAATCCTATGCCAAAGACAAATTCGAGGTAGTAGTTGTTTCCGATGGCTCGAATGATGGAACAAATGAATATCTGTCAAACTTACAAACCGCCTTCTCCCTGAAGCCCTTAGTCCAAAAAAATCAAGGCGCAGCGGCCGCTCGTAACACAGGCATAGCCGCCGCCGCCGGGGAGTTTGCCCTATTTATAGATGATGATGTCGTGCCCACACCAGACTTGGTTCAGCTACACATGCAAACCCATAAAACAAGCCAGAATGACCTCATCATTTTGGGGCCGATGTTAACCCCCGCAGATTACCAAATGGCCCCTTGGGTCGCTTGGGAGCAGGAGATGCTATACAAGCAATATAATGACATGCAGCAGGGTCGCTGGCAGCCCACCGCCCGTCAGTTCTACACAGGCAACGCCTCCCTGGCTCGCAAATATCTAGTGATGGCTGGCGGTTTTGACACACAATTCCGGCGGGCAGAGGATGTTGAATTGGCCTATCGTCTGACAAAGTATGACTTACAGTTTGTATTTTTACCTGAGGCAATAGGGTATCATTACGCCAACCGCAGTTTTCGCTCCTGGATATCTACGCCCTATGAATACGGCCGTAACGATGTCATCTTCTCTCAAAAAAAAGGCCAAGATTGGCTCTTACCCACCATATTCACCGAATTTCATTATCGGCAGCCCCTCATTCAACGCCTAATACATGCCTTGCTAGATCGGCCTAATGTGAGCAAATGGACGGTAAACGGCTTAAAAGCCTTTGCCCAAATAGGTGCTGGGCTCCGCCTCCCACGTCTGCCGCGAATAGCCTACAGTTGTATTTTTAACCTGAAATATTATCAAGGTGTTAGTGACGAATTAGGGGGACGAGCCTCGTTTTTTGCCGGGGTCGAAGCCCATTCTTAATTGAAAATCAATATGTCTCTAAAGTTATTTAAACAAGATGTGCAACGCTGGATTTATCCACAACAAGTGGCTGCCGCAGAATTAGTTACTTTACGCACAACGCTCAGGCTGTTGATAACACACATGCCCTTACGAGCCATGTTATGGCTTCGGCTTGGTTCTTGGTTCAAACGTAAGCGCATCCCTTTCCTGCCAGGAGTTATCCAACGTATCTTGTATCGGTGGTTTGGCCTGGAGATTTCGCCTGGGGATGACATTGGTGGCGGGCTTTATATCGCTCACCCCATTGGGACAGTTATTTCAGTCAACAGCCTGGGGGAGAACTGCACCATTATTGCTGCTGTGACCATAGGAATGCGAAACAATCATGAGTTTCCTCGCATTGGCAACAACGTATTTATTGGAGCGGGAGCCAGGGTATTAGGCGGCATAACAATTGGCGATGGCTCGAAAATTGGCGCAAATGCCGTCGTCATTCACGATCTTCCGCCTGGCGCAGTGGCCGCTGGTGTGCCAGCTAAGGTGCTACGTATTCAGACAGAAAATGAGGATACTATCCCTTTACCAGCCGGTAGTTCGTAACCAAATGCCCAAACAAATAACAGCAATAATGCCAGGATTGTGATACGATGGGGTTAAAGGCTTTGTAAGTTTCCAGTTTTCTAGCTGCCGTGTAGTGCTTCAGATTGGAGCGGCCTTTTTCAATTACAGACTGTGAATAGCAATCGGAATGAAAATATATTGCAAGCATCCTCCCTATAAGAATGTGTTTCAAGTTTTTCTCTTGATCTTTATATTTGCATTCTTTTTGATTGCCTGTACAAGTCAGCAATCAGGACAATCTGAGAGTACATTCCCGACACCAACCATTAACCCGATTTTTGTTAGTGGAAGTAGAGAAACGGCCGATCAATCCCCAGTCTTTCCAGAATTGTCGGATAACAATACAGAGGTGGTGATCGAGCAAACAGATACCCCTACAGCCACGACCGTAGCAGAAGAAACCCCAACCGCCCCCACCACATCTGCTCCTCTTTCACGACGCATTCTAAGAGTCTACGGAGATTCCCTGCAAAGTGATTGGTCTTTAGAAAACAGCTACGATATGGAGTACGATCCTCAAGATGAGTTAGCCCCTTACGACGGCCGTTACGCCCTAGCCATCACCCCCCAAGCAAACTTCGGCAAATTATTCTTTACCGTTCAAGAAGACTCTCGAACAGTCTTCTTGCATGAAAACGTAGCCACAATCCGCTTCTGGCTTTACAGCGAAGACTATATAGGCCCCGAAGACATCGGCATAACCATCCTCGGCAGCAACGAATATCCATATTGGGTAGCCAACGATGATTCCGTTCGTCCCAATGACAACCTCCCATCATTTATTCCAACTCGCTTGTCCTTCTTAGGTATCGAAGAAGATATTCCGCCAGAAAATTGGGTTCAAATTGAAATATGGCTGGAAGATTTACAGTTTGATCCAGATTATCTCTACGTAACAGGCATTACCATTGAAAATGATGAAGGTTATTTACAGACATTCTATATTGATAACCTGGAAATCATCATTGAAGAATAGCCTACATTTATTACCCAATGAAAACACCAAGCAATTCCTTACTACACTTTCTCCTGTTACTTGCCAGCCTTATGGTTGCTTGTCAGACCCCCGTTGAAAACACGCCCGCTGCTCCCCCCACTCTCCAATCCCTCTTCGTAGAAAGCGAAGCCACAGAAACGGCCGTTCCGTCCACCCTAACCCCAGTTCCTACTGAAGAAGCAGCCTCTATCGAAGCCACCCATACACATACCCCGCCGCTAGAGCCAAATGTCACCATTACCATCAACCATAACGATACAGCCATCCCCCTCAATCCTCATATTTTAGGTTCCAACCTGCCCATTTGGTTAACAAAAGACAGGATGACCGACAGCAATTTTCTTGCCCAAACACAAATGTCCGGCCTCTCTCTCATCAGAATTCCGGGTGGGAGTTGGAGCAATTATTACGATTGGCTGGCCTGCGAACGCAACGGTTTTGGCATAGACGAAGAAGCTGAATGTTATTGGCCCTGGGCCGCCCACCCCACCGATCTTCTCAATTTCCTCCAAGAGACAAACCTGACAGCCATGTACACCATCAATATGAATGGGACAGCCAAAGAAGCCGCCGCCTTAGTCGCTTTTTTCAATGGCTCAGTGACGGACGAGACAGTAATCGGCCTGGATGTACGGGGGCGAGACTGGGGCCAAGTAAGTGACTGGGCACAGCTACGCAGCGACAATGGCAATCCCCAGCCCATTGGCATCCAGTACTGGGAAATTGGCAATGAAATATACGGTGGCAAAGGAGACAGCGGTACAGATTGTGTGCCTTTTGGTTGGGAAGATGTGTGGACTTGTGATGGGACTGAATACGTCAATGGCCTGGGTGAAGGAACGGACCGCAAGGAAGGTTACCTTGAGTATCGAGAAGCCATGCAAGCGGTAGACCCTGCCATTCTTGTGGGCGCTGTGGGCATTCCCATTCAAGATGACTGGAAAGATTGGGGCAACGAAGTTATTGCTGCGGCTGGTGATGTCATGGATTTTTACATTATTCACCAATATGCCTTTTTCGATCCGCCAAACGCTTACGCTACGGTTTTGGCCGAACCCTTCACCACCTGGCCGACCATCATGGCCGATGTGCAAGCTGCTTTTGACCAATATGCCGATGGGCGTGAGGTTCCTGTGGCTGTTACCGAATACAACCTGTTTTCCGTACAAGATCAAGATAACGAACAACTTATGACACGCATGGTAAATGCGCTGTTCATGGCTGACACAGTGGGGCAGATGGCCGCGAACGGCGTACAAATCGCCGCCCAGTGGGATCTGTCCAATGGTCAAGCGGGCAATGGCACGGACTATGGTCTTATCCACGCCGACACCTATCAACGTTATCCCCAATATTACGCTTATAAGCTGTGGTCACACTTTGGCAGCGAACTGCTGCCAGTGTCCACATCCGTTCCTGCCGACACGGTACTATCTGTTTATGCAGGTCGGCTCGATGAAGCAACGCTCACGATTTTGGCAATTAATAAGACTGGCGAACCAATCGCCAGTGCGATTTTGTTAGCAGACACGGCCGTTTTCCAAACCGCCACCGCTGATGTGTTAACGGCCGATTCCCTCGACGCCCAAACCATCACCTTCAACGGCCAGACCAACCCTGCTGTTGACTTTTCCAACGCCCCCTCCCTGCCCCTGCCCATCACCGACAATCCCTTCACCTATACCTTTGCCCCTTACTCCATTACCCTCCTACAATTGACCCTAGATTCATAAACAGTACCCCCGTCAATAATGATGATTGCCCACACCCTCCCTTCACTTCACGCCCTGCAAATCGGCTGGCAGCCAGGCATTGGCGACCCCACCATTTGGGGTTGGCTAACCGTCGCCCTCTATCTACTGGTAGCTCTAAGTTGTTGGTTTCAGGCGCGAACGGCCGTTTCCCACCCCACCCCCCCATTCCACCGCCGCTTCTGGCTAAGTTCAGCCACAATCCTCCTGCTGCTCGGCATCAACAAACAACTCAACTTCCTCACTCTATTCACCACACTGGGCCGCACCTGGGCTTACCAACAGCAGTGGTGGCAAGAGCGGCGACCCATACAAGCCGCCTTCATCGGCCTTGTCATTATCCTCATACTCTCCCTCTTCATCCTCAACATCTGGCGGCTGCGCCAATCACCCCGCCGCTACCTCCTCACCCGTATTCAACTACTGCTCCTCATCGGCTTCGTCATCATACGAGCCACATCCTTACACGCAGTAGACTACTATCTATTCACACCCTTCGCAGGCATCCATTTGAACTGGGTCATCGAATTGGGCCTACTTATCCTCCTTCTAATCTCAACAGGTTTCCCGGCCACCTTCCGCACGAAACCAGATTCCCCCTCCCTACCCATACCCTAAACAGAGAAAACCCCATGTATCAGATCGGCTTCATCATTGAGCAAGTATTAGGGCACGTCACCCACGGCAAAAACCTACAGCAAAACATCCCCTCCCATCCCGAAATCAAAGCCAGATGGGCCTTACCCACCTGGCAAACAACAGGACTCATCGCCCAAATCCCCGTTGTCAAAAGCAACTGGACAGTTCACGCAGGGCTGCAAGCCCGCCAAGCCATCGCCCAATGGCAGCAACAGACTCCTGTAGATGGCCTCTTTTTCCACACCCAAGTCCCCGCCATCCTCGCCCAAAACTGGATGCGCCACATCCCCGCCATCGTCTCCCTGGATGCCACCCCCCTGCAATATGACCGCCTCGGCGAATTCTACGCCCACGAAACCGGCCCCTCCTGGCTGGAACAGAAAAAATGGCAACTCAACGTCTCCTGTTACCAAAAAGCCCGTCATCTCGTCACCTGGTCCGACTGGGCCAAACAAGGCTTAATTGACGAATATCAGGTTCCACCCGACAAAATAACGGTCATCCCCCCCGGTGTCAATACGGCCGAATGGCAACGGCCGTTTCCCACCACACACTCCGCCAATTCACCCGTCAAAATCCTCTTCGTCGGGGCCAACCTCGAACGCAAAGGCGGGCACATCCTGCTAGAAGCCTTCCGCCAACTCCGCGCCACCACCAACATCGAACTCCATCTCGTCACCAAAGACACCCTGCCCCCCGAAGACGGCCTAACCATCTACAACAACATGCAGCCCAACACCCCCCAACTCAAACAAATCTTCCACCAAAGCGACATCTTCTGCCTGCCCACCTTCGGCGACTGCCTGCCCATGGTGCTGGCCGAAGCCGGTGCCGCTACGCTGCCCCTCATCTCCACCAACGTCGCCGCCATCCCCGAAATCGTGCGTCACCAAGAGACCGGGCTGGTTGTCCCCCCACAAAACGTGGCCGCATTAGCCGAAGCCCTGCAACAACTCATCACCAACCCCGATTTACGGCGCAGCTACGGGCAAAACGCCCAAACCATCGTCCAACAACATCACGATGCCCCCACCAACGCCGCCCGCCTAATCACCCTCCTAAAACAAATCATTGACGAGGCAAAAAACAACGCATGAACGACGTACTCCTAACCGTGTCCGGCAACATTCCCGCAGATATTGAAGAACAGATCGCCGCAGGCAAACGGCCGTTAACCGACTACATCGCCATGGCCCGCACCTTCAAAGCCGACCTCATAGACTACCAAAAAGCACAACAGCAAAGCGGTAGGATCGGCCGTCTCATCCAAAAAATCGCCGGCAACAACGCCCTACTCGCCTGGGCCTGCTACAAAAAACGCCGCCAATACCGCGTCATCTTCACCGACGGCGAACAGATCGCCATCCCCCTCGCCCTGCTCCTCAAATTCGCCAGCTTCGGCCAACGCGCCCGCCACCTCGCCATCGGCCACATCCTCTCCGTCGGCAAAAAAATGCTCTTCTTCGACTGGCTCAAAATCCAGTCCCACATAGACATCTTCTTCGTCTACGCCACCTGGCAAAAACAGTTCATCCAAGACCGCTGGCACGTCCCCCCAGAGCGCGTCGTCTTCACCCCCTTCATGGTAGACGACCACTTCTTCTCCCCCGAACAAGCTGGCGAGACACAACCCGCCCTCCGCGCCAGCCTAGACAAACAAATGCCCATCATCTGTGCCGTCGGTTTGGAATTTCGTGATTATCCCACCTTACTCAAAGCCGTTGACGGGTTAAACGTCCATCTCGTTGCCGCCGCCGCTAGCCCTTGGTCCAAACGTGCCGACACCACCGCCGATCAAACCATCCCCCCCAACGTCACCGTCCAGCGTTTCACCCAGTTTGAACTGCGCGATCTTTACGACATGAGCCAATTTTTGGTGATGCCCCTCTACAACGTGGAATTCCAGGCCGGTGTTACCGCCCTTCTTGAGGCCATGTCTATGGGCAAAGCCGTCATCTGCTCCAGCACCCCCGGCCAAACGGATGTAGTCGTCGCCGACGAGACGGGCATCTACGTCCCCCCCGGCAACGTCCAGGCCATGCGCCAGGCCATTCAACATTTATTGCAACACCCCGAATTAGCCCAAGAAATGGGACGCAACGGCCGTTCCCGCATCGAAAACTACATGAGCCTCACCCATTACGTCGAGCGGCTCAATCGTTATGTCAACCCATAGGACACAAACACTATGACCCCCTTCAACAACATCTACCAAAACCGTACTGTCCTCGTCACCGGCCACACCGGCTTCAAAGGCTCCTGGCTCGCCCTTTGGCTACAACGGCTAGGAGCCAACGTCATCGGCTATGCCCTCCCCGAACCACCCACCACCCCCAGCAACTTCATCCTCAGCAACCTCAGCCAGCACATCACCGACATCCGCGGCGACATCCGCGACTACGACCAACTGCACGAAGTCATCGTCACCCATCAACCCACCATCGTCTTCCACCTCTCCGCCCAGCCTATCGTCCTCCGATCCGTCACCGAACCCCACCTCACCATGCACACCAACGCCCTCGGCACCGTCAACATGCTAGAAGCCATCCGCCAGACCAACAGCGTCCGCGCCCTCGTCAGCATCACCACCGACAAGGTATACCACGATGCCGAATGGCTGTGGGGCTACCGCGAGATTGATCGCCTCGGTGGTCACGATCCCTACAGCGCCAGCAAAGCCATGGCCGAATTAGCCATCGCCTCCTACCGCGAAACCTACTTCCCCACCGCCAAATACGGCGAACACGGCGTAGGCATCGCCTCCGTTCGGGCTGGCAACGTCATCGGCGGCGGCGATTTTGCCCCCTACCGCCTCGTACCCGACTGCATGAAAGCCCTCATCAACGGCGAACCCATCGGCATCCGCAACCCACTCAGTGTACGCCCCTGGCAGCTTGTCCTAGAGCCGCTCAGCGGCTACCTGTGGCTGGGAGCTAAGCTGCTGCAAGGCGATGTCTCTTTTGCTGAAGCCTGGAACTTTGGCCCCCTGGAAGTCAAAGGCATTCCCGCCCAGGCCCTCGCCGAAAAGCTGATTGAACTGTGGGGTTCCGGCCAATGGCTGCACACCGATCCCAATTATGCCAAAGTAGAGACGGGTTATTTGCGTTTGAGTTGGGAGAAAGCGGCCGTTCGCCTCGGCTGGCGGCCCGTTTACACCTGGGAAGAAGCCCTGGCCGATATTGTCGCCTGGCACAAATCATTCGTCGCCCAAGAAGACATGTACGCCGTCGGCTGGCAGCACATCCACAACTACACCCAACAGGCCCACGCCCTCGGACTGCCCTGGGTCTCATAAGTAGCCGGGAAAGGCTACTGCCATTTGGTTCGTCCTTATTACAATAGGTGCAAAGCACGGACTACCGTGCCTTGCACCTTACAAGGAGAACCAAACCATGTCCAGAAAATCTATTTATACCCTCGCCTTTTTCCTCATTCTCCTCACACAACAGACAACGCCTATCTCCCAAAGCGCAGGCGGCACAACCTACTACGTCAGCAGTTCCAGCGGCAGCGATGCCCACAACGGCCTCTCCGAAGGTACAGCGTTTGCCAGTATCACTCACGTCAACAGCCTCAACTTGCAGCCTGGCGACACCGTTCTCTTCAAATGTGGTGATACCTGGCGCACCCAATCCCTCGTCGTCACCCACTCCGGCACGGCCGTTAGCCCCATCACCTACAGCAGCTACCCCGCCAACTGCGCCAACAAACCTGTTTTCTCCGGCGCACAACCTGTTACGGGCTGGTCGCTGCACAGTGGCAATATCTATGTCGCTGATCTGGCCGCTGGCGGCAACGCCGGGCTGTTCCAGGATGGGGTGAATCAGCTTTTTCAAGGGGAGGCGCGATTGCCATTCGGCCGTTGGCCCAACCTCGGCAGCGGCAATGGCGGCTACAGCACCATAGACAGCCACAACGGCAGCAGTATCAGCGACAACCAGCTACCGCCAGGCAATTGGAGCGGCGCACGGGCGCACATCAAAGGGATGCGCTGGTACATCCTCAACCGCAGCGTCGCCAGCAGCAGCGGCTCCACCCTCACCCTCAACACCTTCCCCGACTGTTGGAGCGGCAACTGCACCGACTGGGGCTACTTCCTCAGCAACCACCTCAACACGCTCGACCAGGAAGGCGAATGGTATTACGACACAGCCAGTCACCGCGTCTACCTCTATCACAGCGGCGGCACACCCAGCAACATCGCTGGCTCAGTGGTCATTACGGGCGCGGACGAGGGCTTTCACGGCGGCATCATTTTGGGGCGGCATCTGCAAGATGAGATTCATTATGTGGTGCTTGATAATCTGGAAGTGAGCCGCTGGTTTGACAATGGCGTGACCACGCCGCGCAATTTGGAGCTGGAGGACAACAGCCATCTCACCTTACGCCACCTGCTCATCCGCGATGTGGATAATGCGGGCATCTTTTTTGCCACCTGGGTCTGGAATGCCGGGCCAAACAGCGGCTGGCGCGGTGGGCATGATATTTTGGTGGAGGATAATGTGATTGAGCGGGCCAATCATACGGCCGTTAACAGCTACACCACCAACTCCACCTACCGCAACAACACCATCCGCGACATCGCCCTCATCGAAAACCTGGGGCGAGATGGCATGGGCTGCGCCATCACCGATGGCGGCGGCTTCTGCACCCGCGACGGCATGGCCATGCGCTTCCCCGTTGACCAGCCCGCCTTCAGCGGCTTCGGCAACACCATCGAATACAACCACCTGGAGCGCACCGGCAGCAGCGGCATCCAGATGTTCGGCGGCAGCAGCACCATCCAATACAACAGCATCCAACAATCCGGCTACGCCAAAGGCGACAACGGCGGCATCTCCGTCTACGGCAGCGGCAACTTCGCCACCACCAACGCCCACGATGTCACCATCCAGCACAACATCATCATCTCCGCCACCGGCAGCACCGACGGCGCCGCGCCCGCCTTCCAACCCCTCTTCGGCATCGGCATCTACATAGACAACGCCGCCGACAACATCACCATCGCCGACAACACCGTCATCGGCTCGACCATTGACGGCATTTTAATTCAGAACTCACGCGCCTCCGTCACAGGCAACACCGTCTACAATAACAACGCCGGCTCGATGAGTCGCGGCCAGATTGGGCTGTATGGCAGCCCTACCCACATCTCGTCTTTAAGTAACAACATTCTGTACGGCTTGAATTTCACTGACAACTTCACCTTTGCCAAGACGCTGCACACTGAAGGTGCCGATGGCAGCAACATCGGCACGGCCGATTTCAACGACTACTTCAACCCCTACCGCGCCGACAACATCTCCATCGGCTTCAACCTGCAAACGCTGGCCCAATGGCAGGCCAACAGCGGCCACGATGCCCATTCCACAGCCAACTGGTTCACCCTGAACGTCGGCGAGCCGCCCCTCTCGCGTATCTTCTACAACAACACCCAAAGTCCGCTGCTGATTGATTTGGGCAGCCGCCTCTACCTCGATTTGGATCAAAATGTGATGACGGGCAGCTTTAGCCTGGCCCCTTTCACCTCCCGCATCTTAATTGACAGCGGCGAAGTAGCCATCTCCCCCGATCAGTTAATCTTTGACGATGCCAGCAGCCCGCCCCAACCCGTCACCCTGCACAACGTCACCGGCAGCCCCTTGCCGATTAACAACATCACCATCACCACCCATTTCAGCCAGACCAATAACTGCCCCGCCACCCTGGCCACCGACACAAGCTGCACCATCAACGTCAGCTACACACCGGCTACGGCTGGCCCCCACAACGGCACACTCACCATCACCCACACCGCGGGCGAACCTTACACCGTTGCCCTATTTGGCGGGCTTAACAAGACCTACTTGCCCATTATGCGCAAATGAAATTGGGTTAGAAGGAGTGGAGGCTTTAGCCGGGGTTCATGAAAACGTTCCGGCTAAAGCCTCCACTCCGATTCAAACGAAATCCCCAAGAACCATATTTTTTATCATTTGGCTGCGTTGCGACGGCCGATTTCCTCCCGAACCACTGGTGCCACCTTCGTGCCAAACAGTTCAATCGCCCGCAGCATCAGCTTGTGCTCAATGCTGTTGTTGCCCATGTAGAGCAAAAAGCGTTGGTGCTGAAACAGATCGTGCTGGAACAATATCTTCTCGATAATCTCGTCAGGATTGCCCACAAAATCGGAGCCGCGCAGATGGCGCTGCTGCTCCAACTGGGATTGGCTGGCGGGCGACCAGCCCCGCTCACGGCCGATTTTGTTCATCATGGCGGTGGCGGCGGGGTAGTGGGCGTTAACGGCCGTTTCCGTCGTGTCCGCAATAAAGCCATGTGAATTCACACTCACGGGCAGCACATTCGGGTCAAAACCATGCTCCGCCGCCGCCCGGCGATACAAATCAAAGTAAGGCGCAAACCGCTCCGGCATCCCGCCGATGATGGCAAAAGCCATCGGCAGTTCCAGCGAAGCCGCCCGCACCACCGAGGCCGGTGTGCCGCCCACTGCCACCCAAATGGGCATCTTTTTTTGCACCGGGCGCGGATACACGGGCAGATCGTGAATGGGAGCGCGGAACTGGCCCGACCAACTGATGCGTTCATTGTCGCGCAGTTGGATGAGCAGGCGCAATTTTTCGTCGAACAAGGCACCGTAGTCGTTGAGGTCGTAGCCAAAGAGGGGGAAGGATTCGATGAAGGAGCCGCGTCCGGCCATGATTTCGGCACGGCCGTTTGCGATCAAATCCAACGTGGCAAAACTTTGCCACACACGCACCGGATCATCGGAACTGAGGACGGTAACGGCCGTTGACAACCGAATCCGTTTCGTCCGCGCCGCCGCCGCCGCCAACACCACCGCTGGCGACGACACCAGATACTCCTCGCGGTGATGTTCGCCAATAGCATACACATCCAGCCCCACCTCATCCGCCAACGCAATCGCCTCCAGCAGATTTTGCATAATCTCTACCGGGTTTTGGCGCTGCTTGGGGTTCAGAAATGCGCCGTTGTCTACAAAATTATAGAGGCCGAGTTCAAACGGCCGTTCGTGGTTTGAAAGCGTATTAGACATCATTACCATCCACCATCTTTTTTTAGGCTTCCTTGCATTGTATTTACCCAAACTATCTACTCAGTTCTTGAAAGAAAACCAGCTAATGGCACAGTTTGTATTACATGCGCAAGATAGTCATGTATGTCAGAGCGAGGCATCGTTACAAGCGGATGCTCAAAACCCATCCGCTGATGCAGAATTTGAGCAACTTCTTGAGGCCAATACGCCAAACTCATTTGCACAATATCTCCCTCAACATGTTGGGCTAACTGCTTAATTCGACTGCCTTTACCAATACGATCTACGATGATAATGGTAGCCATGTACCATGTTGAACGACCAAGCTCTACTTCTCGTGTAAATCGTGTCACCTTATCCAGTGAGATTTCCGTATTACCGCGCCCAATGAAACCAATATCGAACCGTGCGCCATTGCCTGCCTCCCAAAGTGCTGTCGCATCACTCTCGCGTCTTTCCCCTTGAGATGATAACCAGAACTCCCGTTGAAATTTGACTGCACTATTTGTCCCTGTGTATTGAAACCCCAAAATATGCAGCAACGATCCCAAGACCAGTTTTTCAAACAACTTGCCATAAACTGATTTCTCAGGCCCGCGAATTGTTAAAGTTTGCGCTCCAATCATACCCAACAGATAGAGCATAAATTTCCAATTCAAATCGGCCACATGATTATCATTCAAATAAACTTGAGCTTTCAACTCTCCAAAATTCACCTTATTTTGGACAATCACTTCTTCATAAATAGCTACATATCTTTGGCGATATTCCGCCAACAAATGTGCATTGTCACGCAAAACATTTTGAGAGGCTTTGTCAGTCAACCCTAACACCCATTGAGCCAACCATCGTTCCTGCTTCGATAACTGTTTTTGTCGCAAAATCCTTTCCGCAATTTCCGGCAATTTTTCAACAAAATCATTTTGTAAAAAACTACCATTTAGCATCAGAGCAACAGCCGCCGCATTCAGAGCTGCCAATCTATATCGGGTTAACATTTCCGTCGAATCACGCAAATTGCGCCCCGATAACACATCTAACACAACTGTTCGTGCTGTTTCCAAACCTATCTTTTGGACTAAATCGCTACCACTGGTACTAAGCAAAGAATAAGCATCCTCACTTAATAGATCCACAAAGCTATTAATTGATTCACCCTCGCTCATATAATTCCCCTCAAAAGAGCATATCATCAACCGAAATCGGTGGACAATTTAGGCACAAAACATCAGATGCTTGCTTGCCTAACCATGACTTTGCCCGTTCTCGCATCAAGTCAACATATTGCGCCTCCTGATCAATCAACACAAAACGTCGCTTCAATTTTGTCGCTGCCAGCCCAACTGTTCCTGAGCCTGCAAAAGGATCAAGCACCACATCATCTGCAAAGGAATAATAGCTGATCACTTTACGAGCCAACTCTTCAGGGAAGATAGCTGGATGTTCTTTATCATAAGCAGGTGTTATCTGCCAAACATTGGTCGTTTCGTAACCATCTTCCACCTTGGAGGCTTGTACCAATTCCTGATCAGGGTGTGTCCTAATATTCCAGTCAATCAAATGTTTTGACTGTTTGCGATATACAAGTAAATATTCTGTAACTGGCACAGGCTTGTATTGGAGTGGATTTCTATCAGCAGCAAATCTCCGTCCCCTACCAGTTGCCCAACCCGCACCTTCTGGCTTCATCCAGATAATATCATCAATAAAATCAAAACCTTCCTCGACAAAGAGACGGTGCATATCAAAGGGCACGGCAATTCTTTTGGAAGCCTGGCTACGGCTGGCCCGTCTTATTAAAACAGGAGAGATATTCATCACAAAAAACCGCCCCTCATTCAAAACACGGTGACAGGCTTGAATGATTTTTCGCATTTTCAGGAGATATTCTTCGTAAGTTACATAATCTTCGTATTCAGGGCGGGCATTAAAGTAGGGAGGGGAGGTAAAAACCAAATCTACTGATTCCTCAGGAAATTCGGGCAAAATTTCTTCTGCATCCCCAGCAGCGATGGTGTTACGAAGTGTAGAAAGTTTGTAATTTTTTTTCTTTTTCGTTTTTTTGTGGTTGGTTACGGCCGTTTTCCGTCGCAGCAAGCGTGCTTCAAGTATTTCTGGTGTTGTTGATTTATCGGTTAACAATAATGATGTGTAAGCATCTATGACTACCTCCCCAACCCGCTCTTCGGCATCCGTCCTTATAAGAGGAACACGCCAAACATGGTATCTATCATCTATCTCTGGTAAACCAAAACTAACAGCACCTGCTAAATCAATTCTTTCCAGCCAATTCCTGGCAACCATACGAGCATCATCAGCTAACAAGACATGATATTTACGCTTTTCTGCAACTGTATCCTTGAGTTCGGCTAATTCGGGGTCTGATTGTTCATATTTCATAGTTTAATGTTGCCAAATCTATTGCTAGATAGCAAGTATTCTTTTTGCAATCTCTACCCATAATACACTATCCCTAAATTTAACGGCTTTGCACAAGAGTTAGTGTGAGACTAAAAGCATTCCTAAGATTCATGACTCAATTGTAAGGGAATTAAGCCAATTGCCCTATCATCTCTTGTATAACGGCACCTGAGCGAGAAGTGTCTCTGTAGCACTTTATCATTCGCAGGTATAATCGGGTTATGCGCAAACGGCCGTCTTCCGACTACAACTTCTTCCTCCTCAACGTCGCCGCCTTTATCACCTGGGGTGCAACGGCCGTTGCCGTCACCCGCAGCATCACACCCGGCATCGGCTGGTTTGGCCTCAGCCACCCCCTGTCCATCCTATTCTTTCTCATATTCGGCATCCTCCTGGCTTTTTTCCTCAGCCTGGAACAAAAACCCTTCTACGTTCACCTCTACTTTGTGGCCCAAACCACCCTGATCCTGGCCATATACCTACAAGACCCCCCCAATGCTCTTTCCATTCAGACCCTCTTTTACATCCTCAGCGCCCAATCCATGCTCTTCCTGCCTTTACAGCAAGGCTTCATATGGGTCTTAATCTTTTATCTAATCACCATTTGGGGGGAAGGCCACGTGCATAATTGGCGAAAGGACATTTTAGTCTACTTAGGCATGTTAGGGGGCTACGTATTTTTCGCCGCCTTTGGCTCCGCCTTAGCCCAGGCCATCGCCGCCCGCCGCCAAAGCCAGCAGTTGCTCGACGAACTGCAAGAAGCGCACAAACAGCTAAAAGAATATGCCCTGCAAGTGCAGCAGCTAGCCGTCTCCGAAGAGCGCAATCGGCTGGCCCAGGAGATGCACGATGCGCTCGGCCATCGCCTGACGGTGGCCGTGGTGCAGTTAGAAGGGGCGCAGCGGCTCATTCCTAAGGAGCCAGAGCGAGCGGCCGTTATGGTCAGCACCATGCGCCAACAGCTAAAAGAGGCCCTGGCCGAACTGCGCCAAACCGTCGCCGATTTGCGCCTCTCCCCCACCGATGACGTGCCTCTGCCCGTCGCCCTCACCCGCCTCACCCACGCCTTCCAAGAAGCCACCGGGCTAACCATCCACAGCGACCTGCCCGCCACACTGCCCGAACTGCCCGCCAGCCATCGCCATACCCTGTTCCGCGCCGCCCAAGAGTGCCTGACCAATGTGCAGCGCCATGCCCAGGCCCAAACTGTCTGGCTCACCTTAGCCGCCGCCAACGACACCATCACCCTAGCCGTGCGCGACGATGGACAGAATGGTGCCCCCCAAATCCGCGAAGGGCATTTTGGTTTGCAGGGTCTACAGGAGCGGGCGGTGCAGTTAAACGGCCGTCTCCATCTCCACCCCCACCACAACGGTGGCGCACAAGTCCAGTTACAGCTACCATTGCCCCATCATGACTAACCCCCTGCGCATCCTCATCGTAGACGACCAACGCCTTATGCGCGATGGCCTGCGCACCCTGCTGGAATTGGAAGATGATTTGGATGCAGTCGGCGAAGCCCATAATGGGGCCGCCGCTCTGGCCGCTTACGCCCAACTGCAGCCCGATGTGGTGCTGATGGACATCCGTATGCCCGAAATGGATGGCGTAGAAGCCACCCGCCGCATCTGCCAGCAGTGGCCGCAAGCCCACATCCTCATCCTCACCACCTTTGACGAAGACAACTATGTGTTTGAAGGGCTGCGAGCCGGCGCAATGGGCTATCTGTTAAAGGACGTATCGGGAGCGGAACTGGCCGCCGCCATTCGCACCGTTGCCAGCGGCAACGCCCTCATCGGCTCCTCCATCGCCCGCAAAGTCCTCACCGAACTATCGCGGCTGCCCACCACCACCGATGACATCCCCCTGACCGACCCCCTCTCGGAGCGGGAGCAGGAGATTTTGCAGCTCATTGCCCAGGGTTACAGCAATCCCCAAATTGCCCAACAGCTTCACCTAGCCGAAGGCACAGTCAAGAATTACGTCACCAACATTTTGCAAAAAACTGGCTCACGCGACCGCACGCAAGCGGCCGTTCGCGCCCGCTCATTGGGGCTGATTTAGGGGAGGTGTATGGGTGTATGGGTGTATTAAGTATAGGCGATAAACCCAATATACCATTACACCAATACACCAGCATATCAACCACCCTATTTAGCCTTATACCCCCGCCAAGGATAACCGACCCCAAATGACCTCCCCTCTCCCCTCTCCCCTCTCCTCTCTCTCCCCGCCCGCCTCCCGCCACGTCCATCTCTTCTTCATGGATGGCGTGGGCCTGGGCGATGATGACCCCGATACCAACCCCTTCGTTACGGCCCACTTGCCCCATTTGACGGCTTTGTTGGGCGAGAAGTGGTATGTGCGCGAAAACGGCCGTCTCACCACACCCCGCGCCTCCCTCATCCCCACCGATGCCAACCTGGACATGCCCCTCAAACCACAAAGCGCCACCGGGCAAGCCACCATTCTCACCGGCCGCAACGTACCCCAACTCGTCGGCGAACATTACGGCCCCAAACCCAATCCCGCCGTCGCCGAAGTTATTCAGCAAGGCACACTATTCAGCCAAGTAACGGCCGTTGGCGGCACAGCCGCCCTCATCACCCCCTATCCCCAACGCTTTTTTGATGGCATCAACAGCGGCAAACATCTGCTCTCAGCCGTGCCTCTGGCCGCGACCAGCGCCGGGTTGTCGTTAATGGGTGCGGCGGAGTTAAGAAACGGCCGTGCTGTCAGCCCCGGTTTTACCAATGAAGCCTGGCGCACCCACCTGGGCTACACCGACATGCCCGAATTGACCTTAGCTGAAGCAGGCCAGCGCATCGCCGCCATCGCCCGCACCTACCACTTCAGCTTCTTCGAGCATTGGCCCAGCGACCGCGCCGGACATCGCGGCTCCTTAGCCGATGCTGCCCAACATCTGGAGATAATTGATGAAGCTCTCGGTGGTCTGTTAGCCGCCTGGGACGATGAACACGGTCTGCTGATTATCACCAGTGATCATGGCAACATCGAAGACAAAAGCCAGCGCCAGCACACCATGAACCCTGTGCCCACCATTGTGGTGGGGCCAGACCATGCCGCTTTTGCCGAACAAATCAACAACCTGGCCGATCTGGCTCCCATCGTGCGCCAATTTCTGGGTTTGCCTGCCCCAATGTCCAGTTTGTAAAGCCGAGAGTGTGATAAGATAACGGCCGTTTTACGACGTAATTACGTCATGACGTAATTACGTAATTACTTTATGTCAATTACCTCCGAACAATACCGCGATGCCCTGCGCCACTTCCCGTCCGGCGTCACCATCGTCACCCTCAAAATTCCCGGTGAAGCCAAACCACACGGCCTCACCGTTTCCGCCTTTGCCTCCATTTCGCCAGAGCCGCCGCTGATTATGGTAGCCATTGACCACCAGCACAGCGCCTACCCCATGCTGGAAACGCCGGGGGCAACCTTTGCCGTCAACATTTTGGCCCAAGACCAGATGGAGATGTCGAACCGGTTTGCCTGGTTGAAGGATGAGGAACGGTTTGATGCAGGGGATTGGGAAACGGCCGTTACCGGTGCCCCCATTCTCCAAGATGCCCTCGCCTGGCTCGACTGCACCATCTACAAGCGCGTCATCGCCGGCACACACACCATCTACATTGGCGAAGTCCAGGCCACCAGCGTCCCCCGCCCCGACGAACGGCCGCTCATCTACTGGAATCGCGGCTATCGTCATCTGGATGTGTTGGCAGAGTAATCCATTGGGGGCAAGTGGCAGATTTCTGCCATGCCACCTGCCCCTTGTCCTCTGCTGCCCATCACCCATCTAACACACGATCAGCCCCGTTGCCCCCTTCCCCAGCCCTTACCACATGCACCACACGCTGCGGAAAGGGTATCTCGATGCCTTCCCGATTGAGCGCTTGATAAAGAGCCGTATTCATCTTGTCAATAATGCGGCGCGTTTCCACATAATGCTCAATCCAACAACGCACCCGAAAAATCAAAGCCGAATCACCAAACTCTAAAAACAAAGCTTCAATCCGCTCATTTTTCATCACCCAATCCTCAGCCTCAATCGCTTCAATCATAACTTGCCGCGCTCGTTCCACATCAGAGCCATAGGCAATGCCCACATGCGTTTGCACCCGATACTTCGTAGTAGGGTCCGAGTAGTTGACAATGAGACCTTTGCCAATGACGGAGTTTGGCACAGAGACTGTCCGGTTGTCTCGCGTGCGAATGCGGGTGCTGCGCAAGCCAATGTCTACCACATCACCCCAGGTATCAATTTCATTTACCTCAACCCGATCTCCCACTTTGAAGGGTTGATCGATCATGATGGTGAAGCCGGTGATCATATCACCCAACGTCTCTTGCGCCGCCAGGGCCACCGCCAGCGAGCCAATGCCCAATGTGGTGACAAGGCCGCTGATTTCGATGCCGTAACGGCCTAAAATGGTGATGACGACAACGGCCGTTAACACCACCAACCCAATCCGCCGAAACAACGTCAAAAAACGATCATCCCAATCCGTCTTCGTCAGATGCGACACCTCTTGCGCATACCAGTTAATCAGCCCACTGATCAGCCAATACAGAGCCAGATACACAATAATGGCATACAGCACAAAAAAGAGCCGATCCACCGCCCCCACCCAACCCTCTGGCACAGCCTGCGTCTCCGCCAAAGCAATCTCCATCCCCCACACCAAAATAGAGAGGCGCAAAGGCAGGCGCACCGCCTTCATAAACACATCATCCAACTGCGTTTTCGTGCGCTCCGTCAGCCGCTGGCGCACCAGCCCCAACAACTGCCAAACCAGCCAGCTAACAGCCCACGCCGCCACCATAATCCCCGCTGCGATTAAGATATTCTGTAAAATTGGGTTCATCTCTCCGTCGTCGCTCCTTTGTAAATCCTGATAGACATCGTGCTGCGGCCGACTTCCTGGCCGAGCCGCCACATAATCCTGCCTTATTCACTATACCTGCGCCTAAATAGATGAGGCAAATGATGACCTAAAAATTTACTGCTTCCCCCCTTTCCTGCTATCATAGCCCCACACAATCCACAAAAGGAGTCCTGCTATGTCCCACGTACAAACCCACTACCGCACCTGCAACCTCTGCGAAGCTATGTGCGGCCTGGAAATCAAATACCAGGATCGGCAAATCTTGTCCATCAAAGGCGACAAAAACGACCCCTTTAGCCAGGGGCACATCTGCCCCAAAGCCACCGCCCTGCAAGACATCTACGAAGACCCGGATCGGCTGCGCTATCCGGTGAAGCGCACGGAAAATGGCTGGCAGCAGATTAGCTGGGAGCAGGCTTTTGACGAGGCGGTGGCAGGCATTCAGGGGGTGCAGGCGAAATACGGCCGTCACGCCGTCGGCATCTATCTCGGCAACCCCAATGTCCACAACTGGGGCAGCCTCTTCTTCGGCTCACCCACCATTCGCGCCCTCAACACCAAACACCGCTTCTCCGCCACCTCCGCCGACCAACTGCCCAGCCACTTCGCCGCCCGCTTCATGTTCGGCCACTACTTCCTCATCCCCATCCCCGACATTGACCACACCGACTACATGCTCATGCTCGGAGCCAATCCCATCGCCTCCAACGGCAGTTTGATGACCGCGCCGGGGATGGACAGACGCTTGAAGGCCATCCAACAGCGCGGCGGGCAGGTGGTGGTGCTGGATCCGCGCCGCACGGAAACGGCGCAAATGGCCTCCGCCCATCACTTCATCCGCCCCGGCACCGACGCACTCTTCCTCCTCGCCCTCATCCACACCATTTACGCCGAAGGGCTGGTAAATCCGGGCCGCCTGGCCCAGTTCACCGATGGCCTGGAAATGGTGGAGCAAAGTGTGGCTGCCTTCACGCCAGAGGCGGTGACCGCGGCCACGGGCATTACGGCGGCCACCATTCGCCAGATTGCGCGGGATTTTTGTGGGGCGGAATCGGCCGTTTGTTACGGCCGTATGGGGGTTTCCACACAGCAATTTGGCGGGTTATGCCAATGGCTCATCAACGTCCTCAACACCATCACCGGCAACCTGGACCGGCGCGGCGGGGCCATGTTCCCGCTGCCCGCCTTTGATGTGGTGGGGATTACGCGGGCGCTGGGTGGGGTGGGTGCTTACGGCCGTTGGCGCAGCCGTGTGCGCGATTTGCCCGAATTCAACGGCGAGTTACCTGCCTCGACGATGGCCGAAGAGATTCTGACCCCTGGTGAAGACCAGATTCGGGCGATGGTAACAGTGGCCGGCAATCCGGTGCTGTCTACGCCCAATGGCACGCAGTTAGATGAAGCCTTCAACAGCCTGGAATTTATGGTGGCGATTGATATTTATGTCAATGAAACCACGCGCCATGCCCACATCATTTTGCCGCCGACAACGGGCCTGGAAACAGACCATTATGATCTGGCCTTTCACCTGTTGGCGGTGCGCAACACGGCCAAATATTCGCCCGTGTTGTTTGCCCCGGAAGACGGTCGTTTGGCCGACTGGCAAATATTGCATGAACTCCGCACCCGCCTAGACAAACGCTCGCCCCATCCCCTGCGCCAAATTGCCCGCCTCGATGTCTTCAAACGCCTCGCGCCGGACAAGATTTTGGATTTGGGGCTGCGGCTGGGGCCATATGGCGGTTGGGGCAAGAACATCAACGAGACCAGCCTCACCTTCCGCAAGCTGAAAAATGCCCCGCACGGCATTGACCTGGGGCCATTACAGCCCAACTTGAAAGAGCGGATTTGCACGGAAAACGGCCGTATCCACCTGGCCCCAGAGGAGATTTTGGCCGATTTGCCGCGTTTGACGCAGAAATTGGAGACTGGAGATTGGAGACTAGAGACTGTTAGCGCAGCGGCAAAGTCCCCAGTCTCCAGTCTCCAGTCCCTCGCCCTCATCGGCCGTCGCCACCTGCGCAGCAACAACTCCTGGATGCACAACAGCGAGCGGCTGGTGAAGGGCAAAGACCGCTGCACCCTGCTCATGCACCCCGACGATGCCGAGGCGCGGCAGATGGAAGATGGGCAAATAGTGACGGTTTCCTCACGAGTGGGCCAGGTTCAGTTGCGGCTGGAGGTGAGCGAGACGATGATGCCCGGCGTGGTCAGCATTCCGCACGGCTGGGGGCATGGGCGCGATGGCGTGCAACTGCAAGTGGCCCAGCAGCACGCTGGTGTCAGCCTCAACGATTTAACCGACGAGCAGCAGGTGGATGCCCTCACTGGCAATGCGGCGTTTAATGGGGTGCCTGTGCAAGTGTGGGGATCAGCTAATTGAGTAAGTGGGTCATTACGAATGATGAAGATTGCCGTGATAACTGATGTTCATGCCAATTTGCCTGCGCTGCAAGCGGTGCTGCGGGCTATCGAACAAGAAGGGTATGATCTGCTGGTGCATTTGGGGGATGCAGTGGCGATTGGCCCGTTTCCGGCAGAGTGTTTAGAGGTGCTGCTAAATGTGCCCAACACGCAGTTTGTGATGGGTAATCACGACGAGTGGCTGGCTTATGGCTTGCCCCAACCGCAGCCGGAATGGATGAGTGATGGCGAGGTGGCGCACCAGCAGTGGACGCAGGGACAGGTTACGGGGGTGATGAAAACGACCGTTACACCATCGAACTGCGCACTGTACCCTATGATGATGAACCTTTGGCGAAAGCCTTTGCCGACAGACAAGTGCCAGAGGAAGAATTTTTGCGGAAAATTTTCTTTGGAGGACGGTTTTAGAGACTAGAGACTGGAGACGGATGGTTTCTAGTCTCTAGTCTCCCACTACCTATGAACGAACGAGAGCAAGCTATTCATGACCATATTCAACAAGATGCTTTTGCCAACCACTTGGGGGCAAAGGTGGAAATTGTGGCTCCCGGACACAGCCGGGTGACGCTGACGGTGACACAGAACCTGCTGAACTTTCATGGCACGACGCACGGCGGCATTGTGTTTGGTGTGGGCGATATTGCCTTTGCGGCAGCGGGGAATTCACGGGGGCAAACGGCCGTTGCCCTCAACATGACCATCAGCTTCCTCCGCGCCACCCAGGCTGGCGACACCCTCATCGCCGAAGCCCAAGAGCAAGCCCTCAACGGCCCCATCGGCACCTACCACATCACCATCATCGAGCAAAACAGCGGCGAACTCGTGGCCCAAATCCAGGCCATGATTTACCGCAAGCGGGAGTGGTTTGTGCCACAGGCAACTGCTTGATTTTGGTATAACCAGAGTTATACTTCCCTTATGAAAACAGCTATTTCTATTCCCGATCCCCTGTTTGCTGAAGCCGAAAAATTGGCACAGCGGTTGGGTATGTCGCGCAGTGAATTTTATGCCCGCGCCCTAGCCGCCTATATTGAAGAATATCGTGATGAAGATGTGACGGAAGCTCTCGATATTTTATACGGTGAAGAAAGTTCTGCGCTCGACCCGATGCTGCAGCAGATGCAGTGGCTTTCGCTGTCTGAGGAAGAGTGGTGATGCAGCGCGGGGCAATTTGGTGGGCTTCATTACCTGTTCCAGTCGGCTCATCGCCTGGCTATTCGCGGCCCGTTGTCATTATCCAGGCCGATTCTTTTAATCGCAGCCAAATCAACACCATCATCGTAGCCGTCATCACGTCCAACATGCGTCTGGCAACTGCCCCTGGTAATGTGCCGTTAGCAGCGCGGGTTTCAGGGCTGCCCAAAGAGTCTGTTGTGAATGTATCGCAGCTTCTGACCATTGATAAATCGCTTTTGACGGAAAAGGTGGGGCAGTTATCTGTGACGAAAATGCAGCAGATTGATCGGGGGCTGCGTTTAGCCCTCTCGCTGGACTAACAGATCATGAAAATTGGTCAAAGTAACGACAGGCAGTTAGAGAAGCAGCGCGGAGGCTGGCTGCTGTTTTTGCTGCTGGTGCTGGCTTTGGGAGTATGGTTAGGGCAGGCAGGGTTGATGGGCTGGCTGGGGGCCGGTTGGGAGGATTTGGCGCGGGTGGTGGCGGGTGGGGATACGGCCGTTCTCCCCACGCTCGTCATTGATATGCCCTTCGACAATTACAACACCATCTTGCAGCAGCGCGACGAGGCACAAACCCAGGGCGTGTTCATCGCCGATGAGGCAGATTTTGTGGCGGCGACGATGGAGCTGGCGGGTGCGGTGGTGCGGGTGCGCATGAGATTGCTGCCGGGAACGGCCGTTCACCTGAACGACGACGACAAATGGAACTTCGACATCCGCACCCGTGATGATGCCCTGCTGCTGAACATGCAGCGCTTCCAACTGCGCGATCCCGCCGATAACAATTGGCTCAACGAATGGGCCTTTTTAGAAAATTTGCGCCGCGAAGGGCTGTTAGCCACACGCTACCAGTTCGTCCAGGTGCAGTTCAACGGTAACGACTGGGGCATTTACGCTTTGCAAGAGGGCTTTGGCCCGGAGTTGGCGACCACGCAGGCCCGACCCGATGGCGTCATGGTGGAGTTTGCCGCCGAGCGTTTGTGGCAAAGCGTAGCCTATTTTGAGGGCGATCTGGCCGCCGCCATCGCCGATCCCGTTACCAATTTAACGGCCGATGCCTTCCCCCTGTTCGAGGTAGACACCTTCCGCGATGCCGCCATCGCCGATGATCCCGTGCTGGCGGCGCAGAAGGACAGCGCAATTGCGCTGCTGCGCGGGCTGCAAGCGGGGGAACTAACAGCGGCGCAGGTGTTTGATGTGGCTCAGTACGGCCGTTTTCTGGCGTTAGTAGATTTATGGGGAGCAACAGAAGCTGTGTCGCTGGTGAATGTGCGCTACTACTACCGGGCGGCAGACGGCCGTTTAGAGCCAATTGGCTTCAATGGTAATCCGCTGCGGGGTAACGGCCGTCTGCCCCTCAACGCCACCTACAACGACCCCGACCTGCAAGCGGCCTACGTGCGGGCGGCACAAGAGGTGAGCCAACCCGAATACCTGGCTCAATTGGAGGCCGATTTGGCGGCGGAATGGGAAAGTTGGGCAACGGCCGTTCGTCCTGAAACACCCGCCACGCCCCCCTGGCAAACCTTAGCCCAACGGCAGGCCCTCATGCGCCAATCCCTGGCCCCCCGCCAACCCATCTTCGCCACCCTCGGTTCCCCTGCCCTGTCCCACGAGGGACTCGTGCAGATTGACGTAGCCAACGTGTTGAACTTGCCCATCGAGATCGTCGGCTTTGACATTGACGGCGCTGCCTTTTTAGAACCCGATCCCGCCTGGCTCATCAGCGGCGAGGGCTACACCCTGCCCGCCTTTGACGGACAATCCCTGCACTTCACCCGCTTCCACCTGCCGCTGACCGCCCTGCAAGACCCCGAACTCACCTTCCAACAAGAACCCACCATCTACATCGCCACTCGCTTAGTCGGCCAGGAAACCGTCACGCTCACCCCCGCCCGCCCAGGCATTGCCATTCAACCATGACCAACGCCCCTGCCTCCCTGCGCTACGAACTCAAGCTCACCTGCGATGCCTCCTATCTGGCCCAGGCCCGCACCTGGCTGCGCCTGCACCCGGAGGGCTTCCGCACGGCCTTTCCGCCGCGCCTGGTGAACAGCCTCTATCTGGATACGCCCGCGTTGAACAGCTTTAATGCTAATCTGGCCGGGGTGGGGGAGCGGCAAAAGCTGCGGCTGCGCTGGTATGGGGAGATTGGAGATTGGAGACTGGAGACAGATGCGTGTCCATCGCCAATCACTAATCCTACTTTGGAGTTGAAGTATAAGCAGAATTTGTTGGGGGGGAAGCGGCAGCAGGTATTGGCGTGTGTGTGGGATTGGCAACGGCCGTTCTCGCACCTCCTCGCCACCATCCAACAAACGGCCGATCCCGAATGGCAGCAGTGGCTGACCGCCACCACCCAACCCACCCTCATCAACCGCTACCACCGCGAATATTATGTGACCGTAGATGGGGCCATTCGCGCCACCCTGGATTACAACCAGATGGCCTATGATCAACGCCTCTCACCGCGCCCCAATTTGCAGCACCCCCTGCCGCTGCCCGATCTGGTGGTGATCGAGTTGAAAGCCGCGCCGGAACACAGCGAACGGTTGCAGTGGGCAGTCGGCCGTTTTCCCATCCCCCGCAGCCGCAACTCCAAATATGTGAACGGGATATTAGGTGGTTTAGGCTGAATGAAGCTATTGTGCAGGTTTTGATATAATAGGCGCGAGAGTCATACAAGTAGGTGTACTTATGGGAACTCAAGTTACCCTAACAATTCCTGATAAACTTTATCGCCGTGCCCAACAAGTGGCACGGATGAAGCAGCAAGATGTGTCTGAGGTCCTGGTTGAAGCGATCCAGCTAACGGATGTGGGAGAAGGGAGTTTGGAAAGGGAAACGGCCGTTGCGCGAGAAGAAGCCGCCTTTCAACAACTTCATCCCAAACTATGGCAGCAGTATCCAGGCCAATATGTGGCTATTCATGATGGGCAATTGGTAGATCACGACACCGATCAGGTCACATTATTCCTGCGAATGCGCGAACAATATCCTGATGAATTTGTCTGGATCGCTCCCGTACAACCACAGGCACAAGAAGAGTATCACATCCGTTCTCCTCGTCTCATCTCCAACTTGGAATGATTGTATCTATTCACGTTGCCGAGAGACCCGAAGGGTTTTAGGCCCTAAAAGGGCAATGACCAGCAGGTAAAACCCTTCGGGTCTGTACAGTTACGAATGATTTACACATTCGACTACGACACCAACTATGCTTACGGACCGGCGATGCCGGTAATCGAGTTCTTATTGCGCCCTGTAGGCAAGAGTGAAGGCATTCAACTCAAAGCACTGGTAGATTCGGGAGCAGATGCTACCATTATTCCCACACACCTTCTGCAACAGGCAGGTGTGGAGCAAGTAGGTAGAGCGCGAATGCGTTGGGGGCCACATTCCGTGCAAATTTACGATGTTTACCTGGCTGTTATCGAAATCGGGTCTGAGACTATACCGGGCATTCGTGTTTTAGCGGACGCTCAACATGAAGAGATTGTCTTAGGACGTGATGTGCTGAACCAGCTTAAAATCACATTGAATGGCCCGGCCCATGTTGTAGAAGTGGCTGCCATGTAAATCGCAAACCCTTATTGAGGACGTACAACAAAAAAGCGTCAGTCAAATGACTGGCGCTTTTTGTTTGAGGGGTGCTGGCGGCAGTAGGGCAAAGGCGTGCCTTTGCTTAGCGAACGTATAACATAGTTTGCCACAAAAAGGTGCGTTTGTGCAGTCGGCGTTCAAAGCCGTACTGACGCAAAATCGCATCTACCGCGTCGGTGGCATGGACGAAGATGCGGAAGGGATTGCGGAAGAGCCATAGGCCAAAGTTGGGCAGGCGGCTGGCGGCTCGCAGCCACCAGGTATCACGCGGGAAGACGAGGCCGATGTAGGTGTTGGCTTTGCTGGCGGCGGCATGTACCAGAGAGGGCATATCGTGGTAGCAGCAGATCACACGGTCGAGGGTGACGATATCGGCCGTTGCCAAACCATCGGCCAAGTCGGCAAAATTGCCGTGTTGGTAGGTAACGCGCTCGAAGTGGCCGCGCCGTTTGGCTTCGGCTTGCGAGGCGGCCAGGTAGGCGGTGGAGGCATCAATGTGAACGGCCGTTGTCACTCCGGCCGGCAGCAATTCATGCTGAATAATCCCCACACCGCCACCCACATCCAACAGCGTCAGGCCCTTTACCCCCGCCTGCTTTAACGCCGTCAGCAGAAAAACGGTTGTCTTTTTCGGCCCATCTTCACGATAGGCTTTCAGATCACCCTCGGCCAAACCAGGGTCAAAAACTTGCTCAATCCCTTGACATTGACAACAGTTCATTACACACGCGTTAAATATTCACCCGTCGTCGTATTAATCCGAATGCGGTCACCAATCTGCACAAAGAGGGGGGTCTTCACTTTCAGGCCAGTTTGGGTGATGACCTCTTTGGTTGCGCCAGTGGCTGTGTCGCCAGCCACCGCATTTTCGGCCTCAACCACATCAAATTCCATCGTAATCGGCAGATCGTAGTCGAGAATTTCGCCTTCGTAGGAGAGCAATTCCATCTCCATGTTGTCAATTAAATACTTGGAATCATCGCCGATGACCTCGTGGTTGATGTACTTTTGCTCGAAGGTTTCTGTGTCCATGAACACATAAAAGCTGCCGTCGTCATAAAGGAATTGAAACGGCCGTTTCTCCAACCGCACATCTTGCACCCGATCACCCGAAGTAAAGGTAATCTGCAAATTGGAACCCGTCCGCAAATTGCGCACATACACGCGAATGGTGGCCTTACCGCGCCCCGGTTTGGTGTGACTGTACTCCGTCACCTTATATAAATTGCCGTCGTGCTCAAAACTTGTGCCACGACGCAGTTGGTTTACATCAATCATTTTCTATCGCTCCTCAAATCTACAGTTTTAGTTGGCGTAATAGCGTCATTACGTCATTAGCTTAACACTCAAACAAACTATGCGCTTGTTATCAATCTGGGGGCCTTCCTCACACAAAGGGGTCAGGACGAGACCGACGACTCCACCACAAAACGGCCGCTGACGAACCCGCCAACAAAACCAACCCACCCACAAACCAGATCAGGTCTGTCAAGGGCACCGCACTCGAAATTTTAATGCGGCCTAATTCAATAACTAAGGGCCAAAATGGTGTCATCATAGCCCTGAGTTTATCATATTTGCCCTGTGGCAAGCAACGGCACGAACTCCATCGGGTGCGATTACTTTCTGTGTAACGGCTCGAAAGACTGACGCAGTTTTGAAAACTGCGCCAGTCTGGTCATACACAA
>JACKBT010000052.1 GCA_020634415.1 Ardenticatenaceae bacterium | reverse complement strand
ATGGCGGGGCTGCTGACGGGGGTGATGTATTACACCAGTTTGGAGGCGGAGTGGCAGGCCAATGAGGTGGACTACTCGACAGAAATTCGCACGGATTTGGCGGTTTATGCGGGGGTGATTTCGGTAGCTTTGCTGGTGGTGGCGCTGCTGCTGCCCTCGTTTAGCCTGACGCGGCTGGCGGACTTTTTTCGGCAGCAGGCGGTGGTGCAGCAGGCGGAGGCGGCCTTGACGCGGGCTTTTGGCGGGGTGCGCCAGCCGGGGGCGGGGGGATTTGGCCCAAGTGGCGGCGGTTCGGGGGTGATGCCGCGTTCCTATTTGTTGGGCAATGCGCCGGAGTTGAGTGAGACGGTGGTGATGACGGCCGTTGTGTCTACCCCTCTGCCGGCCCATGCCAGCCATTGGCGTGGGTTGAGTTATGATGTGTATACGGGGCGGGGCTGGGCTTCTTCGGAAGGGCGGCAGGAGCATTTTGCGGCGGGGGTGGAACTGCCCTTATCGCCGGTAACGGGGCAAACTGTGCTGGAGCAATCTGTTTACTGGCTGTTGGATGACCGGGTGATTCGGTATACGCTGGGGCTGCCGCGCCAGTTTGACCAGGAGGTGGTGGTGACGTGGCGGGGCCTGACTGATTTGGTATGGGTGCAGTCGGAGGCGGGCCGGAGTTATCGGGCTGTCTCGCAATTGACGACGGCGACGGTGGCACAGATGCAAACGGCCGTTGGCGAGGTTCCGGCTGTTATTCAGCAGCGTTACACGCAATTGCCGGATGATTTGCCGGAGCGGGTTCGGGAATTGGCGCAGGCGGTGGCGGGGGGTGAGGCGACGCCGCTGGCGCAGGCGTTGGCCTTGCAGACGTTTTTGCGTCAGTATCGCTATTCGCTGGATGTGCCGCTGCCGCCGCGTGCTGTTGATCCGGTAGCCTTCTTTTTGTTTGAGCAGCAGGCGGGGTATTGTGATTATTTTGCTTCGGCGATGACGGTGATGGCGCGGAGTTTGGGCTTGCCGGCGCGGCTGGTGGTGGGCTATCGGGCGCAGCCGCCGGATGCGGCGGGGGTGCAGACGATTCGGCAGATTGATGCGCATTCGTGGACGGAGATTTATTTGGCGGATGTGGGCTGGGTGGAGTTTGAGCCGACGGCCGTTTTTGCTGCTCCTGGTTGGGCTGAAGTGGAGATGCTGCCGGGTGTACAGGTGACTCGTGATGGGCTGCTGCCAGAGCCGATGCCTATCCCGGAAGCGGATGTGTCTTTTGCCTGGGGGCGGCTGTTGGTGGTGGGGCTGTTGGTGGTGGGGCTGTTGGTGGTGGGGTGGCGGCAGCGTGGGCCGCCAACGGGTGGTGTGGTGTGGGTATTCGGCCGTTTGCAGCGGCAGGCGGTTTATGTGGGGCAGTTGGTGCGGCCAAGCCAGACGCCGATGGAGTTTGCGGAGGGGATGGTGGCGCGGTTGGCTGTGTTTGCCCGGTGGGGTTGGCTGCGGGAGATGGTGGCGCGGCTGGGGCCGTCGGTGCGTTTGTTGGCGGGGCTGTTTAACGGCCGTCAGTATGGCCGTGCTGGGGGTGGGGATGAGGTGGCGCTGGAGGTGTGGCAGGGGCTGCAACGGCCGTTGTGGCTGCTGCGGGTGGTGCAGTGGGTGAAACGGCCGTAACTCACATTTTGTCCCACTTGTTAGATGGAATGTAATATCTATAATCTAGAGTACGCAAGGGGAAGCCAACCAACAGACAAGTGAAACCTTTTAGTGAGCAGTTTCGCGTTTCGTTTTTGATCACAAATGACTACCATATCTTATTGGACAGTGGCGTTTTTTGAGTTTTCCAGAGTAGGGCGATTTTCAAAATCGCCCCACATACCAGAGAGGACTATAAAATTCGCCAGACTCCAGTATCTTAAATACGTAGCAGGAAACATCGCATGACAACGAGTTATCATATTGAATGTCCTTTTTGTGCTGAACCGATTAAGATGCAGGCTAAGAAATGCCGTTACTGTGGTGAGTTTTTGGAGTTGGGTTTGCAGCGGGAGGTGGTTTTGCGTGAGTTTGGGCAGCAGAAGCAGCGTTTTTTGGCGGCGCTGGCACCGAGCCATGCGCTAACGGCTGTTGTGGCCGTGCCGCCTGTGCCGACAAGCCAGCCAGATGTGCCGATAACCGTGAAGACAGAGGGGGGGGAAACGGCCGTTAAATCCACATCTGCCCTCAGCAACCTCTATGCCAAGCTGGATGGTCTGCCCGACTCCGAAGAGAAGCAGAAAGTGTTGCAAACATTAAAGCAGTTGGAAGAGGAGGCCGGGAAGGGGGATGATGCTGACGAGAACAACGTCGAAGATATGATCAAAAACGTGGTTATGGTGCTGCCTGATGTGGCCGAAATCACCATCAATACCATGATTAACCCCGCCAGTGGGTTGACGACACTCATTCAAAAAGTCGCCAAACGTGTGGCCGACAGTCGGCGAGCCAGGTCGGATGATGACGATGAGGCAGAAGCGAGCAGTGACCAATCTGAGGCGGCGGACAAGCCAGTGGCGGCAGAAGTTGAAGATGTGGCTGATGCCTTGGAGGAGTTGAAGGATCAACTAGCCGATTCCCCCGAGAAGGAGATGGTGGAGCAGGCTTTAAGCGAAATTGAAACCGAAGGTGACGCGCCAGCAGCGGAAGGTGATGGTGATAGTTCGGCAGGGGATATGGTGGCAGGCATTGCCAAGATGGCGGAAGTGATGACGGATGCCGAAACGGGTGATGCGGATGGGAGTACAACGGGCAAGCTGATGGAAGGTATTGCCCAAGTGGTGCAGAATATTGTCGAAAAACAAGCAGAAGTGTAATTGAAAAAGAAAAATTTTAAGGAGACACAAGATGGCACAACTGTATCAAAACGATCCTCGATGGGCGAACCAGAAAATAGGTTTGCAAAGCAGCCTGACAATCTCACAGGTGGGCTGTTTACTGACAAGTATGGCAATGGTGGTCAATCATTATGGGGGCAGTACGACACCAGCGGCTCTGAATGATTTGATGAAATCCAGAAATGGCTTTTCGGGAGCCTGGGTTAAGTCGGCCCAGGTGCCGAGTGCTTTCCCGCAATTGGGGATGCAGCGGCAAAAGCATGTCGAAAGTGGGCCGATGCCGATGGATTTGATTGATCAGGGTTTGGCTGCGGGGTCGCTCATTGTGGTGCGTGTAGACTGGTCGGCTGATCCGGGTATTCAGGGGCATTGGGTGGTTCTCTATAAGAAAGAGGGGAATGATTATTTGATTTGGGATCCCTGGGATAAGCAGGGGGCTTCTAATAAGTTGACGGAGCGGTATGGCTTTGCCAGCAAGGACCCGAGCAAAATTATTTTGGAAGCGATTTGGCATGGCAAGGGGGATTTCCCGCCAGCGGCTACAGCTTCGGCTCCGGCTCCGAGTTCCAGTTCTACTCGTAAAAATACGCCTACGGCCAAACAGGCGACGGGGCAATCTACTGGCCCTGTGGCGGTTAAGCCTAAGATCAATCAACTGTCTCTACGGCAGCAGCCTGTGAGTGGCACGATTGTGAAGCTGTTGTCGCCATCGGATGTGCTGCTGCTGATTGAAGGGGGCGAGGCGGCGGCAAAGATTGGGCAGCAGGGGCAGTGGCTGCAGGTGCGCCTGAGTGATAATACGGAAGGGTATGTGGCGGCCTGGTATGTGGAGCAGACGGAGGCCCCGATTGTGGCGCCATCTCCGCCGAGTGCGCCGAGCCAGCCGAGTGCGCCAGCGGCTTCGGGGGTGGCGGTGAAGACGAAGGTGGATCAGGTTTCGCTGCGGTCGCAGCCGCGGGTGGCGAATGATACGTTTATGAGTACGCTGCCGACGGGGACGGCTTTGACGGCGATTGAGGCGGATGCGGCGGCGAAGATTGGGCAGCAGGGGCAGTGGCTGCAAGTGCGTACCAGTGGCGGTCAGGAGGGGTATGTGGCGGCCTGGCTGGTGGCGAAAGCGTAATTTGTTTGATCCATGTTTTTTAGCGATTTGGAGGCTGGAGACTGGTTAATGTCCAGTCTCCAATCTCTCATTTCTTGCCTTTTTAGAAGTTCAACTTCTTCTGAGAAGTTGAACTTCTTCTGCAAGGAGGGGGTTGGTTGGCCTGAATGGTGACTATCTTTTAGGCAATTTTTTCGTGTTGGAGGTGTGGGGGTTTATGAATGATTGGGGGCAAGCTAGGGTTCTCACTGGACGATTTAAGCGGAACATAGGTAGAATAGGCATGAATGAATATCTCGTTAATGCCTTATTTTGTTGGAGTACCTGTAATTCCGTCCGCTTTTTGCGGCCGTCAAGATGTTGTTGGTTGGATATTATCTGAGTTAAAGGTTGCTTCGACTCATTCGCTTTTGCTGTATGGGGCGCGAGGGATGGGGAAGAGTTCTCTCCTCCGTTATTTGCAGGATGTGCTGCCAGCGGAGGGGTATACGCCGGTTTTTTTTGAGTTGGGGGAACGGCCGTTAGATGAGCTTCTGGATGATTTAGCGCAGCAAATTATAGAGCAGACTGGTTTAGACCGGCCTTTGCCGGAGTCATCCAATGACTTTCGCAGCTATTTTTTGCCTGAGGTTGATCAGGCTTTAGGGGAATCACGCCTGGTGCTGCTGTTGGATGATATGGATAAATTGCCGGGTGATCATGGTTTCTGGAAGGTCGTTCCTTTTCTGACGGGTGATTCGCCACCAGCGTTAATCTATACCAGTTCTTATGCTCCGCAACAGTTGCCGTCGAAGTTGAAGTCGGTGGTTAGGGCGATGTCGGTGCAGGGGGTGGGGCCGTTGACGGGGGCGGAGGCGGAGGCTTTGCTGGCGGGTGGGGGTGAGCGTATTGAGCTGACTGAGGCGGCGGTTGAGCGTATTATGGCCTGGTGTGGCGGGCATCCTTATTGTTTGCAATTGGTGGGGCAGGCGTTGTGGCAGAGGGGGGATGAGCCGGGTGTGGTTGAGCCGGGGGTGGTGGCGGAGGTGGTGGAGGGTTTGGCGGCGAGTGGGGAAGGGCCGTTGGCTTTGTTGTGGGAGGGGCTGGATGTGGCGGAGCAGTTGTATACGGCCGTTCTGGCTCAACAGTCTCAACCTTTGGCTGCTTTAGAGAGTAAGGCGGTGGCTGAAGTCATTCAAGCACAGGCTTTTCGTCTGCGGCCGCATAAGGTGGATTGGTCGGTTGATGATTTGGTGGCGCGGGGCCTTTTGCAAGGGGTGGAAGATGAAGCGTATGGTTTAGTACCCCCTCTTTTTCATGCCTGGGTGCGGCAGTTTAAGCCTGTTGGTTTGGTGAAGGCGCACCTGGATCATCTGTTGAACCCGGAAATAGATGGGGTGTTTGAGGAGGGGCAGGCGTTGATGGCGCAGGCACAGCCGGAGGCGGCTGCGGTGCTTTTTCGCCAGGTTGTGAGTAAGGTTCCGTATCATGTGGGGGCGCAGGTGGCGCTGGGGGCTTCGCTGCTGGCGGTGGGGTCGGTGGAAACGGCCGTTAAACATTTGGAGCGTGCTTACAAGTTGGATGTGGCTGAGGCGCAAAAGCCTTTAGGCGAGGCGTTGGTGGTGCTGGCGGAAGTGCGGCTTCAGGCGGATGCGCGGAATGAGGCTTTGAGTGCCTGTGATCAGTTCAATGACCTTGATCTGGTTGATGATGATTTGCAAGCAAGAGTGCGGGTGGTGGAAACGGCCGTGTGGAACCAGCGCGGCGACATGGCCTTGCAGCGGGGTCTCATAGATAAGGCCCTGCTCGCCTATGAAAATGCGGGTAACACCGAAAAAATCGCTCAACTTCAAACAAGCCCAAAGCGTGCAACCAGACCAAAAACGGCCGAATTTAGAGCCAGCCAAAGGCCAACAGAATCTATTTCCCAACTAGAAGCCCAGGCCAACACCCTGCTGCAAGCCGAAATTTGGTCAGAGGCCGCAGTGGTTTATGAAAAACTGCTGGGTATAACGCAAGATGCCAGCCAAAGAAACAGCTATCAAAAAGCCCTGGCCCGATGCCTGGAAGAAATCGAACTAGCCCGCTATTTTGACGAAGGTGTGAAGGCCTTAGACAACCAAAACTGGTTGTTAGCTCGCATGTCCTTTACGCATGTCATCACGCGGCGCAAAAATTACACTCGCTATGGCGAAAAAGCTGTAGCCTTATTAGAACAGACCACGAAGAATCGCCCGCCGACGACCCCTCTCATTGAATTTTCTTCAGATACGCTGGATAAAACGGTTCGTTTAGGCACCGCGTCGGAGGCGCAAACAGCCCAGTTAAGCCAGGAGTCCCAAACGAGGCCCTTTGCCCCACAAGGGGAGGAGCCACCTCAAGAGGAGGTGGCTGAGAAGATGACGATTGACGACATTGATCCTGCTCTTCTGGATACTGTAAATGGTTATGAACAGTTAGAGAGGCTGGGAAAAGGGGCAGTGAAACAGGCGGTCTATTCACATGATGGCAAAGTGCTGGCTTTGGCAACGGCGTTAGGCATTTATTTATACCAAACGCAGCCTTTGGCGGAAATCCGTTTTCTGGAATCTGTCTCGCCGGTACAAGCGGTGGCCTTTTCGCCAGATGATAAGCTTTTGGCCTCTGGTTCTTGGCAGCATAGGGTGCAGCTTTGGCAGGTTGAAGATGGGGAGTTTGTGGCCGAGCTTAGGAGCCACGATAGTGCCATTTATGCGCTGGCTTTCTCGCCAGATGGGCAGACTCTGGCCTCTGCTGATGAAAATGGGGTCATTGTTATTTGGGAGCTTGAGAACAGACGGTTTCTGCACATGTGGGAAGCGCATCGTGGTTTTATTTCTTCCCTTACCTTTTCGCCGGATGGCAGTAATCTGCTTTCTGGCAGTGAGGATAAACATTTTTGTCTGTGGCAAGTTGATGATGAGATGTCGTTGGTGTATTTGCAGAAACATGTAAAGGGTGTGGTGAAGGCTGCTTTTTCGCCAGACGGCCGTCGCTTCTTCTCAGCCAGCCGTGATGGGACGCTGAATGCCTGGCAGATGAATGCCACTGGTTGGCTGCGCCTGCGCCGATCTGGCACAAAGGTGAGCCAGGTGTTTTCTCAGACGGGGCAATATCAGCAAATAAATGACCTGGCTTTTTCGGCTGATGGCAAGTTGATGGCCACGGCTTCTTCGGATCATGTGGTGCGGTTGTGGAGCAGTGATAAAGGTGAACTGCTGCACGAATTCACAGGCCATCATTCCCCTGTGCTTACGGTTGCTTTTGCCCCAGATGGCCGAACTCTGGTCTCGACGACGGACAGCCAGGTGCAGTTTTGGGATGTGGCGGCGCGTGTGGCTGGTCCGACCCTTGAGGGTCATATGGGGCCGCTGCAAAGTTTGGTTGTGTCTGATGATGGGCAGTTGTTGGCAACGGCCGATCATGCCCGCATCCTGGTCTATTCCCTGCCTGAGTTTAGCTTGCAACACGTTCTGATAGGGCATCTGAGTCATATCTACCGCCTCGCTTTTGCTCCCAACAGCAAGCTGCTGGCCTCGGCTTCCATAGACAGAACTGTACGCTTGTGGGATGCGGCTGCGGGTACTATGACGCATACGTTGGCGGAGCATGAAGGGGCGGTGGTGGATGTCTGTTTTGCTCCTGATGGGCAGTATTTGGCATCCGCCAGCGAAGCCCAAACGATCCGAATTTGGCGGGTGGCTGATGGGGAGTGGGTGCAAACATTGCCAGGGCATCGGGATGCTGTGTCTAGTGTCTGCTTCAACAGCAGTGGGCAATTACTGGCCTCTGGGTCGAGTGACCGCCGCATTCATTTGTGGCATTTGGCGGAAGAAGTGCTGCAAACGACCTTTTCAGGACATAAAGGCATTATCTGGCAGCTTGCTTTTACGGCCGATGATGGCCTGTTAGCCTCGGCGGCGCTGGATCATACGGTGCGGTTGTGGCGGGTTGAAGATGGAACTTTGCTGCATGTGTTGGGCAGTCATAATGGTCCAGTGTGGAGTATGCAATTTGCGCGGGATGAACAGTGGCTGATAACGGGGGCGGGGGATCACAATATACGATTCTGGCATGTGGAGAGCGGTCTGTTGTTGCGGACTTTGGAAGGTCATACGGCTTCTGTGAGCAGTGTGGCTTTGCTGCCTGATGGCAGTCGAATTGTTTCGGCTGCGGCTGATGGCACGATTCGGGTGTGGGGGGTAGGGGAGTAATTTGCGGCGCATTGGGTTTGTTTGTGTGCTTATGCCTTCCTGATTTTTCAGGCTAAATCCACGAAAATCGAATACAATGGTTCAAGATATAGGGGTTAGGCTTGGCAGTTTAACTGGCTTCATCCTATGGGAATGTGGCTTGGCTGTGATGAAGTATCTAAATGGTGTTTGACCCCAGGGTAGTTACGACTAGAGGAGATAGACATAATGAATGATGATGATAATCGCTTTGACATTCCAGAAGTTTTTCGTCGGGCGATGAAGGATTGGGAGGATGGTGGCAGCGGGGGTGATGATGGTGGTGATAACGGCCGTAATCGTCCCCCTTTTCCGCGCCCGGTGCAGCCTTTTCGCATTAGCCGCACTACTTGGCTGATTGCGCTTGTGGTGGTGCTGTTTTTGAGTCTGAGCTGGATTGTGACAACGTATACGGATTGGTTGTGGTTTACGGAGTTGGGCTATCGCTCGGTGTGGCTGACGCAGTGGGGGGTGCGTGTGGGTAGTTCGGTGGTCTTTTTTGTGTTGGCGGCGGGGGTGCTGCTGTTGAATTGGCATATCGGCCGTTTGCGGGCCATCCGCAGTACGCCACCTCATCAGCCACAGCTTTTGCAAATTCCGGGGTTGAGGTGGCTTATTACGGGGGCGGCGCTGGTGTTGACGTTGGGTTTTAGCAGTTCGGGGGGGCAGATGTGGGAGGAGTTTTTGCTCTTTTTTAATCGGGTTCCTTTTGGTGCCGCTGATCCTGTTTATGGCTATGACATCAGCTTTTATCTGTTTGAACTGCCTATTTTTCGTTTTTTGCAGGGCTGGCTGGTTTCGCTGCTGGTTATTACGCTGATTGGGTTGGTGCCTATTTATCTCTTGAATCGGCTGCCGGATATTCAGCAGGGGCGGTGGCAGTTGGCGCAGTCGCCGGAGATGCGGCGGCATGTGGCGATTTTGCTGGTGTTGGTTTTGCTGTTGTGGGCGGTGGGGCATGGGCTAAGTTTGTTTGATCTGTTGTATTCGCCGCGTGGGGTGGTGTTTGGTGCGAGTTATACGGATATGAATGCGTCGCGGTGGGCGTTGTGGGTGCAGATGATTGTGATGGTGCTGGCGGTGCTGGCGGCGCTTTATAATGTGGTGCGTTTGGCGATACGGCCGTTACTCATTACTGGGGCGCTGTGGTTGGCGGCGGCCATTGTGGTGGGGGGTATTTATCCGGCGGTGCTGCAGCGTTTTTCGGTGATTCCGAATGAGATCGAGTTGGAACGGCCGTATATCCAATACAATATTGATGCCACCCGCCTGGCTTTTGGCCTGGACAAGATTGAACGGCGTACCTTTGAATTGGGCGATCCTCTGTCTGAAGCGGATATTATTGCCAATGAGGCCATCTTGAAGAATGTGCGTTTGTGGGATTATCGGCCGCTGCGGGATACGTATGAGCAGTTGCAGGCTTTACGGCCGTATTACGAGTTTGGCGAGATTGACATTGACCGTTACGAGATTGATGGGCAGACACGGCAGGTGATGTTGGCGGCCCGTGAGCTAAACAAAGCAGAGCTGCCTTCGCGCTCGTGGGTGAATGAAAATCTGGAATTTACGCATGGTTATGGCGTGGTGATGAACCCTGTAGACGAAGTGACATCGGATGGACAGCCCCAGTTCTTTATCCAAGATTTGCCGCCGCGCAGCCGGATTGATCTGGAGGTGACGCGCCCCGAAATTTATTATGGTGAACTCACGACGGATAATGTGTTTGTGAGCAGTGGGCGTGAGGAGTTTAGCTACCCCAGCGGCAATGAGAATGTGTATACCAGCTATGCTGGTACGGGTGGTGTGCCGTTGGACAGCTATTTTAAGCGGATTGCTTTTGCCATTCGGGAAGGGGATGCCAATATTCTGTTGAGTAATGAGATTAATACGGGGACGCGGGTGCAGTTCCACCGGGAGATTAAGACGCGGGTGCAGATGATTGCGCCGTTTATTTATCTGGATGATGACCCGTATTTGATTGTGACGGATGACGGCCGTTTGATGTGGATGCTCGATGGCTACACTGTCAGCAACCGCTTCCCCTATGCCACGCCGATGGAATGGCCTGCAATCGGCCGCCTTAACTACATTCGCAACGCCGTTAAAATCACGGTAGATGCCTACAATGGTACAGTTCGCTTCTATCTGGCCGACCCCAATGATCCCATCATCCGCGCTTATGATCGCGCCTTCCCTGGCCTACTCCAGCCGCTGGATGAGATGCCCGCCGATTTACACTCCCATCTGCGCTACCCCGAAGACCTTTTCACCATTCAACGCTTCCAATACCTCGTCTACCACATGACGGATGTGCGCGTTTTCTACAATAAAGAAGATCAGTGGGAGATCGCTACTGAAGTGTTCACCACCTCGCAGAGCAGTCTGAGCAGCACGGCCGAACAGCAGATGGAGCCGTATTACGTACTGCTGCCCCTGCCCGGTGAAACGGAGTCGGAATATCTGCTCATTCAGCCCTACACGCCCGCAGGCAAGGACAATATGGTGGCCTGGCTGGCGGCGCGGAATGATCCTGAATACTATGGCGAATTGGTGGTTTATGAACTGCCTAAGCAGGAGTTGGTTTTTGGCCCCATCCAGGTGGAAAGCCGGATTAGCCAGGAGCCGGAGATTTCGCAGCAGTTTTCACTGTGGGATCAGCGTGGCTCTAGCATTATTCGTGGCAATCTGATAGTGATGCCGATTGAGGATAATTTTCTCTATGTGGAGCCTATTTATCTCCGTTCGGATACGAGTGCGCTGCCGGAGTTGAAGCGGATTATTGTGTCTAGTGATGAACGCATTATTATGCGGGAGACACTTGGTGAAGCGTTGGCCGATCTGTTTGAACTGCCCCCAGGGGAGGTGGCGACGATTGATAATGAAGAGGAGGAGGGGGAGGAAACGGCCGTTCCCCCCACAACTGAAATCCCCGCCACCGACCTCACCCTCGACGAACTCATCCAATCGGCCAACGCCCACTTTGAAGCCGCCGAAGCCGCGCAGCGGGATGGCGATTGGGCCACCTATGGGGCGGAATTGGATGCCCTCCAGCAAGATTTGCAGCAGTTAGAAGCCTTGACCCAGTAACTTCTTATGTTAACTGTCTATGGAACAGGGCTGCAGCACCGTTTTCGATGCCGAGGCCCTAAAAGCCCAAGTAACTGCTTAGAGGGTGTTGACACAATAGCTGGGGGCAGTATGATGGAGGGGTGCAAATCTGCTTAGACGGACTTGATTGAAAACATTCATACCTGTAGGCAACGGCCGTTTTCAAGATCGTTAGGTTTGTGAAAACGGCCGTTTTTCGTTTATATACTAAGGACAACTCTCTATGACCTTTCGTTTATTTGCCACCGATTTGGATGGCACTTTATTGGGCGATGACCCTTCGGCCCAGCATTTTAAGGCCGCATGGCAGCAGCTAGAAAAGGGGGAACGGCCGTTACTCTGTTACAACTCTGGGCGTTTGTTGGCTGATGTGCAGCGGCTGGTGGATAACGGCCGTTTACCCATCCCCGACTACATCATCAGCGGCGTGGGTACGGCCGTTTACGATGCCCAGGCCCAAACGCTCCTCAAAGAGTTCACCGAGATTTTAGAAGAAGGCTGGAATCTGGCACAGGTTGACCAAATCCTCCACCAGAGTTCGCTGCCCCTCACCAAACAGCCCCAACATTACCAAAACGCCTACAAATCGAGCTGGTATCTGGACGATGCCACGCCCGAACATCTAAACGACCTGCGCACCGCCCTGGACCAGGCCGGCCTGGAAGTGCATGTGGTCTATTCCAGTTCCCGGCATCTGGATATCTTGCCCAAGTGGGCCAACAAAGGCAATGCCCTCCGCTGGCTTTTGCAGCATCTCGATCTGTCCCCCAACCAGGTGCTGGTTGCGGGCGACAGCGGCAACGACAGCGCCATGTTTGCCCTGCCCGATGTGCAAGGGATTGTGCCCGGCAATGCCCAGCCGGAACTGCTGGCAAAGGTGAAAGATTTATCCATCTATGCTGCGCCGCCCCACAAGGTTTGTGCGCAGGCTGTGCTGGCGGGTTTGCAGCATTATGGCGTTATGGAAGAAGTGGTGGAGGAGGAGAAACGGCCGTCTACCCTCGATCACCTGCGCGACACCATTCGCACCTCCAGCGGCGAAACCATCGGCCTCCTCTCCCAAGAACAACTCGCCACCATCCGCTACGGCTACCACAAAGCCATCGAAGCCCTCAAACGCAACATAACCCCCCTCGGCTTCTCCGCCTGCTCCCTGGCCGACAACGACGTCATCGGCACAGATGCCAACTATCGCAGCGTTTGGGCCAGAGACGGGGCCATCACCATCCTCGGCTCACTCCCCCTCCTCACCCAAGACGAAGACATCCACCAATGCCAACGTCAAACCCTCATCACCCTCCTCGAAAACATCTCCCCCAACGGCCAAATCCCCGCCAACGTCCGCATAGACGATGCCAGCCCCGACTACTCAGGCATTGGCGGCATCGCCGCCGTAGACAGCGGCGCATGGGTCATCATCGCCTTCTACGCCTATGTCGCCCAAACCCAAGACCACGACTTCCTGCGCCAATACATGCCCCCCATGCAGCACGTCATGGATTGGCTGGCCGCCCACGACAGCAACAACGATGCCCTCCTCGAAATCCCCGAAGCAGGCGATTGGACAGATTTGTTTGGCCGCAGCTACAACGTTCTTTATGATGAAGTCATCTGGTATCGCAGCAACGTATGCTTTGGCCGACTGCTGCAAATGCTGGGCGACGAGCAGCGGGCCGGAGACTATCTCCGCTGGGCCAGAACCATCAAGCGCGAAATCCTCGCCAACTTTTGGCCCACAACCCAACAAACCGTCTATCAATCTATCTCCTTCGCCGAACAACAATTTTCCATCGGTGATGCCCGCTATCTCCTGGCCCAAATAACCCCCTTCGACTTCAGTTGGCGCTGCGACACATTGGGTAATGTGCTGGCCTTTCTTTACGATGTGATTGATGTCCCCCGCGCCAGCCAAACCTTCCGCTTTTTGTGGGGCGTGGGTGTCAACGAACCGTACCCCATAGCCAACCTCTACCCCGCCGTCACCGTCGGCGACAACGATTGGCGGGCCTATTACACGGTTAACCTGCTTAACCTGCCCCACCATTACCACAACGGCGGCATTTGGCCTTTTGTAGGTGGGCATTGGGTGCGCTTTGTAAACAAACTGGGCTTACGCGATCTGGCTTTGCAGGAATTGTATCATCTCACAGAATTAAACAAGCTGGGCATTTTGCATGAATGGGAGTTTAACGAATGGGCACACGGTCGTACCGGACGGCCGATGGGCAAAGCTTTCCAAGCCTGGTCAGCTTCCGAATTTATCCGTGCCTGTCATGATTTACACGTAATCGCCTGAGCCTTTTGGGTCGGGCGCAATAAGGAGTAGGAAAAAATTGGAAACCTTTTCGCAACCAATCAACAATATTTTAATGATCTCATTACACGGTTATGTTTCGGCCGAGCCGGAACTGGGCAAACCAGACACGGGTGGGCAGGTGGTGTATGTATTGGAACTGGCCAAACGCTTTAGCCGCCTGGGCCGCCGCGTGGATTTGGTGACACGCCGCTTTGAAGACCAGCCTGAATATGATGAGGTGAATGAGAACTTGCGTGTTTGGCGCATTCCCTTTGGAGGCAAAGAATTTATCCGCAAAGAGGACATGCACGATCATGTGGGCGATTTTGTCACGAATTTATTGTCGGCCATCCGCGCCCGCACCTATCGCTATGACATTATCTATTCCCATTACTGGGATGCGGGTTGGGCCGGACAGAAGATTGCTGAGGAGTTGGAAATTCCTCACATTCATACGCCGCACTCGTTGGGCTGGTGGAAGCAGCAAAATATGGGCAATGACATGGAGGTGGCGGAGATGGAGACGACTTACCGCTTCAAAGAGCGCATCCGCAAGGAGTTTCTGGTTTACCAGACCTGTGATCACGTGATTGCCACGACTGAGCCGCAGGCTGATCTGCTCAGGGCGGAGTATGATCTGCTGGGGCAGCGGTTGACGACGATTCCACCAGGTATGGATGAAGATCGCTTTTCGCCGGTGCGCCAGGCGGAGCGGCAGGCTTTGCAGCAAAAGTATGATTTGCATGTTTCGGATGTTTTGACGCTGGGCCGTATGGCGCATAACAAGGGGTATGATTTGCTGATTCAGGCTTTGCCGACGCTGGTTGAATTGGTGCCGGAGGCCCGATTGATAGCGGGCATTGGTGGCGAAAGCTCCATCCAGGATGATGAGGGGGTGGCTGGCCTGCAAAAAATTGCGGCGGAGTTGGGGGTGAGTGACAAGATTAAGTGGGTGCAGTATGTGGCTGATGAGGATTTGGCGGATTATTATCGGGCGGCTTCGGTTTTCTCGCTGTCGTCGCGGTATGAGCCGTTTGGCATGGTGGCAATTGAGGCGATGGCCTGTGGCACGCCAGCGATTATTACGGTGCATGGGGGGCTGTTTGAGCTGATTGATTTTGGCAAACATGCGCTGTATGCCAATCCGAATCGGCCGATTGAGTATGGCACGATGCTGGCTTTTCCGATGTTGTATCCTGACCTGGCGCATCAACTGTCGGTGGAGGGGGCGCGTTTTGCGCGGCGTAATTTTGGCTGGACGGGGATTGCCAAGAAGAGTCTGGCAATTTTTCATTCGGTGGTGCAGCGCAGCGCGGGGGAGGGGGTGTAGGCAGAGTTTCTCATTCCTCGGTAACTACTTAGCCTCTCTGGAGCGATCCTCCGGGAGGTTTGTCCCAGAGGTAACATCTCGTTTGAAACCTCCCGGAGGGTTAGTAGTTACATTCCTCGAACAAAATCTCACACGGTGATAAAATTCAAGCTATATCCCACAGTTTGAGGAGCAAGATGACACAAGTCTTATATGCTGAGCCGTACCGCCCCCAATATCACTTTACACCTGTATCTGGTTGGATGAATGACCCGAATGGCCTGCTCTTTTATGATGGTGAATATCATCTCTATTATCAGGCGATTCCCCATTCGCATGAGAGTGAGGGGCCAAAGCATTGGGGGTTGGCGATTAGCTCTGATTTGGTGCATTGGCGGCAAATGCCGACGGCGTTGGCGCCTGATGGGCTGGGGGAGATTTGGTCGGGGAGTGCGGTGGTGGATTGGCATAATTCGTGTGGTTTGCAAAGTGGGGCGGAGAAGGTGCTGGTGGCGCTGTATACGAACTTTACGCCTACATCGCAGCAGCAGAGTATGGCTTTTAGTGTTGATCGCGGCCGTTCTTGGGTGAAATATGCGGGGAATCCGGTTATTCCCAATGGGGAGCATCGTGATTTCCGTGACCCGAAGGTGTTTTGGCATCAGGCGAGTGAACGGTGGGTGGCGATTTTGGTGGCCGGCCACCAGACTATGATTTATACGTCGGCCGATTTGAAGGTGTGGACGTTTGCCAGTGCTTTTGGCATGGATGAGGTTGAAGGGGGTGTGGTTTGGGAATGCCCTGATCTGTTTCCTTTGGCGGTGGATGGGGATGCGGCGAATAAGAAGTGGGTGATGTTGGTGAGTTTGTGGGGGGGTGTGCCGAATGGGGGGACGGCGACGCGCTATTTTGTGGGGGATTTTGACGGCCGTTCCTTTACCAACACCTCGCCGCCACAAACGGTGCGCTGGCTGGACTATGGCTGTGATAATTATGCGACGATTACTTTTTCGGATGTGCCTAATGAGCGGCGGGTGGGTATTGGCTGGATGAGTAATTGGCTGTATGCGGGTAAAACGCCCACCGCGCCCTGGCGCAGTGCCATGACTGTGCCCCGTGAATTGAGCTTGGTGACGGATGCCGATGGGGTGATTCAACTGGTGACGCAGCCGATCAACGAGTTGGAATGTTTGCGGGGTGAGGCGGTGGTGGTAGGGGAGCAGGTGGTGGGGGAAACGGCCGTTCTCAGCGACATCCCCCTTACAGGCGCGTTTGAAATCTTGCTCGACTGTGATTTGGAAACGGCGCAGCGGTTTAGCCTCAGCCTTAAAAACGAGCTTGGTGAGGTGACGGTGGTGGGGTATGAGCGGGAAAACGGCCGTCTCGAAAACGGCCGTCTCTTTGTAGACCGGCGCGAGTCGGGCCAGACCAACTTTAGCCCTGATTTTGCCGCTGATCGGCACACGGCTCCCTGGCAACTGCAAGGGAATAAGCTGCGCCTGCACCTGTTTGTGGACTGGTCATCGGTGGAGGTTTTTGTGGATAACGGCCGTCTTGCCCTCACCGAACAAATCTTCCCCAGCACACCCTACAACCAGGTCGTCTGCCAGGTGCAAGGCGGCTCGGCACGCATTCTCCACTGCCAAATCTGGCCGCTTCATTCAATCTGGCCGCAATAAATTGGGGGCTGCTGAGGCACCTCTATGCTGTATAGTACAAAGATTTCTTGCCGAAGACGGCTCGGAATGACAATATTATTTTATTTAAGGAGACCCTATGATTCACATTGATACCAACTATCTCTTGCAAACCCTCAAAGAAATGATTCGCATTAACTCCATTGTGCCCCGCGAGGAAGATTTAGCCCTCTATGTCGCCGCTAAAATTCGGGAGATGGGGCTGGAGCCGGAGTGGCACGAAGTGTCCCCAGGACGGCCGAATGTGTATGCCAGTTTTGCGGGCCAGGGCAGTGATCGTTTTCTCACGCTTACCGGCCATCTCGATACCGTAGACATCGCCCAAAACTGGCCCACTGACCCTTTTGAGCCTGTGGAGAAGGATGGCAAGTTATACGGTCTGGGTTCGATGGATATGAAGGCGGGTGTGGTCTGTGCCCTGGCGGCGTTTAAGGCGCTGTGGGAGGCGAAGGAGGTACACGGCCGTTTAGGCAAAGTCGGTTTTGCGGCGACGGTAGACGAGGAAGGGTATGGCACAGGTGCACGTGCTTTGCTGCAAACGGCCTATGGCCGGAGCGATGCTATGCTGCTGGGTGAACCATTTTACGGCGTGGGCGAGGGCTGGGGATTGCCTAATGGCATCACCGGCAAGGTGCTTTACAAGTTAACGGTCACAGGGCGGGCGGCTCATGCCTTTCATCCTGAACGGGGGGTGAATGCGATTGAGGATGCGGGCAAGATTGTGGCCGCTTTGGAGCGGCTAAACATCGGCCAGCATCCCCTTTTTGGCAGTGGCAACTACGCCACGCTGAAAATTGAAGGGGGCTATAAGGAGTATGCGGTGGTGGTGCCGGAGCAGTGTGAGGTGATTATTACGCGCCTGACTGTGCCGGGGGAGAGTGTGGCTACGGCCGTGGCTGATATGCAAACCCTCATTAATTCCCTCAACCTCAGTTCGCAAGTCACCATCGAAACGCCACCGCCTTTTTATGAACCCTATTTTGTGGAGGAGACTGAACCCATTTTCCAGGCGTTTAATCCGGTCTATGAGTCGGTTATCGGTCAGCCGCCCCATTTTTCGCCGCAGCAGGGCATTTGTGACAGCAATATCTATGTGGCGGAGGGTAATATTCCCACCATTGTGTTTGGGCCGCGTGGCAGTGGGGCGCATGAGGCGGCGGAGTATGTGGAGGTGGCGACGCTGGAGCCAACGACGCGGGTGTATGTGGAAACGGCCGTTCGCTTTTTTCAATAAAATCATTGGGAGGAAATCATGCAAACATTTTTCTCGTGCCGGAGTAAACGATTGGTTTGGTTGTGGCTGTGGATGGCTTTGTTGGTGGCTTGTGGCAGTCCCGAGGCCGAGCCTGTGCCGACACAGGTGGTGGTGGAAATAGCGGCAACGGCCGTTTCGCCCACGCCTATGCCGCCCACTGATGAACCCACAACTGTGCCCACGGCCACCATGACGGAAACGGCCGTGCCTACCGAGACAGGGACAGCAACGGCCGTACCTACCATCACGCCCACCTTCATTCCCACGAACACACCACAGCCACCGGCTACGGCCACCACTGCCGCCACCGCCACGGCTGCGGCAACGGCCGTTCCCACCAGCCCCCCGCCGCCCCCGGTTACCGCTACGCCCGCCTTTACCACCGCCGCCATCGGCAGCCTGCCAGAGAGCATGGGGCAGGAGGTAACGGTGAATGGCACGGTGGTGCATACGGCCAGCTTTTCGGGCGGCTTCAAATTCACCCTGAGCGATGGCACGGGGCAGGTGACGCTGCTGATGTGGCACAATGTGTATGATGAGTGTTGGGCTGCGCCCGAACTGAACCGGGGCGCGATGGTGCAGGCGACGGGTGAGGTGGGTATGTTTGAGGGGGAGTTGCAGATTGTGCCGGATTTTGGCGGTGATGTGAAGGTAACGGCCGTTGGCGCACCCTTTGCCCCCGAACGCAGCATCGGCGATCTGGGCAACCACATGGGTGAACTCGTCCAAATCACCGGCCAAATCAACCGCATCGAAAGCATCAGCAGTGGCGCCAAAATCTTCGTCATGGACGACACTGGCGAAATCCTTGTTTTTGTTTGGAGCAATATTCTGGATCGCGTGCCTAACAATGTCGCCCTGGGGGTCCCCGGCACAACCGTGCGCGTCGTGGGCGCCGTCGAAGAATTCCGCAGCAACCGCGAAATTGTGCCCGCCTTGCCTTATGATATTGTCGTCTTGCCCTAGCAGTTTGTCGGAGAACCCCAATTTGTAGCCGCGAAATCCCTTTCGCGCTCTGGGAACGCGGTAAGGATACCGCGCCTACGGCCACTTTTCCGACAGCCTGTTAGACAACCTTCTTTTGTTCGACTCCCAAACCCTGCTGCTAAGTTGCGGTAATAAATTATCAAGATAAAATAAGAACATGAGTTCTGTTTTATTGCTTCAACAAAGGAGATGAAAATGAGTGTTGTAGATAAAGCCCTGGAAACCCAACTGCAAAATATACAAACAAAAACTGGCAAATCCCTGGAAGAACTAACACGGTTTGTTAAACAAAGTGGACTGACCAAGCATGGTCAAATCCGCGATATGCTCAAGCGTGAATTAGGGCTGGGGCATGGGGATGCCAATACTATCACCCATTTTGCTCTCAATGCTGATGATGCAAGTGCGGCCAAAGCGCAAGATTTATCTACAGACGAGGTGCTAGATGGCATTTACGTGGATAAAAAAGCTCATTTACGGCCGATCCACGACAAACTTATGACGGCCGTTAACCAATTGGGGGAGTTTGAAATTGCCCCCAAGAAAACCTACGTCAGCTTGCGCCGCAAAAAGCAGTTCGCCATGATTGGCCCCGCCACCAACAGCCGCGTGGAAGTCGGGCTAAATATCAAGGATTTGGCCCCCGACGAACGGTTGAATGAGATGGGGCCAGGTAAAATGTGCAATTACATTGTGAAAGTTGTTGACCCCGACGAAGTAGATGAGCAACTTATTGCCTGGATAGAGCAAGCCTATCATAGTGCTGGTTAATCAGGTTTAGCATTTGCCTACAAACAACTTTGAACGAGTAGAGATTGGAGATAAGAGGCTAATTGGTCTCTAGTCTCCAGTCTCTTTCTAACCCATAAAGTTATTTGTGGACGATTCCTAAAGGAGTGCAAAATGGCTGAATTAAAGACACAACGGAATGAGGGGGATGTGGAAGCTTATTTGAACAGGGTAGAGAACGAGAGAAAACGGCAAGATGCCTTCACCATTATGAAGCTGATGCAAAAGGTGACGGGCGCGGAACCGGAAATGTGGGGTGAGGCCATTGTTGGTTTTGGCAGTTATCGCTACAAATACGAAAGTGGCCGCGAAGGTGACTGGTTCCTAACGGGTTTTGCCCCGCGCAAACAGAATCTAACACTGTATATCATGGCTGGTTTTGAGCGGTATGATGAACTCATGGCCGCGTTGGGCAAACACAAAACGGGCAAATCCTGCCTTTACATCAATAAGCTGGCCGATGTGGATTTGGCTGTTTTGGAAGAGTTGATTCGGCAGTCGGTGGCTCATATGCAGGCAACGGAGACGGAGGGGGCATGACGGCCGTTCCCAGCGATTTACCCCTGCTCCACGTAACTTCCCAAACAGATTGGGAAGCGTGGCTGGCCCAAAACCACGCCGATGCGCCCGGGGTCTGGCTGCAAATTGCCAAAAAGGGGCAGGGTGTGACCTCTGTTTCGTATGCCGAAGCGGTAGAAGGCGGCTTGTGTTATGGCTGGATTGATGGGCAAAAGCGGGCTTACAATGAGCAGTTTTATTTGCAGCGATTTACGCCGCGACGGCCGAACAGCATCTGGTCAAAAGTGAATGTGGCGAAAGCCACCGCTTTAATCGAGAGTGGGCGGATGGCTCCAGCCGGATTGGCTGAGGTAGAGAGGGCGCAGGCAAACGGCCGTTGGCAAGCCGCCTACGCCCCTCAAAGTGCCGACGAAATCCCCCCCGAATTACAGGCCGCCCTGGATGCCCATCCGAAAGCCCAAGCCTTTTTCAACCAACTCGACAAAACCAACCGCTACGCCTTCTGCTTTCGCGTCCAAACCGCCAAAAAAACCGAAACCCGCCGGCAACGCATCGCCAAATTCATCACCATGATGGAAAACGGCGAGAAAATTTACCCTTAACCTTCGGCCGTCCCCTCATTCGCGTCAGATTGGATCACTTCGCTTTCCACCTCCAGGTGATCCGAGCCATCATCATCATGCTCCATATGAATATTCACAACCTTATATTGCTTGCCCTGAGCCACAGAAATAATCGTCTTAATATTTACCTCTTTGGGTAAAAGACCAAAATCTTGCAGCGTCCACACCGTGGTAATGCGGTCACTCAAATTCGGCCACTGATCTTTGGCCCATAGATAACGTTGGCGGCTAAACTGCCAGATAGGTTCGGGGAAGTGCTGCGGCTTAAAGGCACAATACTCCTTCCAGATAACATCATGGGATGTCATGGGGAACAGAATATCGAGCATCGCCTGCTGCACGGCCTGCGCATCGCGGCCATGTTCTGCGGCCACCCAGTTCAAATGGTAGTTGCGAATAAACATGAAGATGCCAAAATGGGAATAATCCTCAATGCGCCGCGCCACCTTATCTTTTTGTTCGTAGGCAGTGCGGTAAGTCGCTTCCAGGTCAAGATTTGGCTCCTCGATACGCTCGTGGTGATCATGGAAACGGTGGGGATCAAAGAGGGCTGGCTCAATGTTGTAGAGATAAGCGACCAGGGTACGCACCCGGTCTGGCCCTACATTAAACTTCGCCAATCGGCCTGATTCAATTAACTCTTCAGTCGCATCTACAATGCCACGCTGCCGTGCTTCATCATGGGCACGCTGTATGCCCATTTCATAGGCCAGTTTGCTGCTTCCAGGTGGAAAAGCTGGCGGTTGAATATCTTTTTCCAGCCGCTTGAGTCCACCATTGGACACAAAAATCTGGAAGAGGGTGATGGCTGCCCCAGCGACGGCGATGGCTAACAAGGCTTCTGTTTTTTGGGTTACGAGTACGATAGCCATAATGTAACTAGCGATCATGCCGCGCAAACCGGCGAATTTGAGGGATTTGGCTTCACCGGAACCGGGCTGTATGCCTCGTTCGAGCAGGGCATCATCGCGCACGAAGAAGACAGTGGTGCTGGTGATGACGAAGGCGCTAACGAAGCCGAAGGCGTAATAGGATTCGACGATGACAACTTCGCGGATGATGGGGATGAGGATAGCGGAAACGCCCCAAATGACCCCGATGCCGATGCGATCATCCTGAAAGAAGCCGGGTAAACGGCCGAGTCGCGCCGCTGTAGCTGCTACCGCCGCCCCGCCCACATAGCCACCGCCTTGCGCCAGGAGGAGGATGATGGCTAAGAGGGTGCCGGCCACAACCAGAAAGGTGGAGCCGTTGGTGTTTTCGGTGGCTCTTGCCAGGCTGCGGGCCAGGGCCAGATCGTAGGCGACGACTTCAATGTATTCGTCTCGGGAGAGATCGGTGAAGGCATCGGGGGTGTTTTCATCGCCTAGCTGTTCCTCTTGGGCTAGCTCTTCTTGCCGTTTTTCGTAAAGGTCAACGGCCGTTTGCCGGTCATTCTCCGTAATCACAATGCCATCCTGGTTCACACCCGTGCCTAGTGATTGGGCGGCAATAATTTCATACTCAATGAGCAGGGTGCTGTACCCTTCTGTGGCCGGAATTTCCCACCGCTGGGCGGCGTATAGCTGCACCACACCTGTGCCAATGAGGAAAACGGCCGCTAACGTCAACGCCGTGTTAATGACCTTCCATTTGGGGCGGGCGGCGTGTTTGCCACTGGCAGGAATCACCTCATAACCAGAAAACCCCAGCATGGCACTAGACATAGAACGGAAAAAGAGCTGAAAGAAAGTGACTGTGCCTAAAGCGGAAATATCCTGCTGCGCCCGTACCACATGCTCTGCCACCCCGTTAGCCTCCAGGCGGCTGACAATGCCGCGAGTGAGAAAGGCCCATTCGGGGTTGCCCGCCGCGGCCGCTCCCACCATGCTCAAGGCCACCATGGTAAACAGCGTAAATGCCCCGCCACCAATGAGAAAGAGAGGCACAGCGCGTTTTGGCCCCATGGCCACCAATACCACCATAATAAAAAAGGCAAAGATTTCGGCCAAGACGATGCGGTAAGGAGCCAATTCAGGCAGAACAAGCATTGTGACATCGGAGGCGGATATGGAGCTGATAATAATGGTTAAGATGGCATCGAGGAAGAAGAGACTGCTGCCAATCCAGGAGAGCCAGCGCATTTTGGGCGGGCCGATGGCCTCGACCAGGGGGCCGCTGCCGCCGGCATTGGGGCGTAGATAGGCCCCGGCTTTATAGGCTGGCACAATGCCCAGAAAGAGGAGAACGGAAAGGACGATGAAAGCATAGATGGCAATTTGGTGGTAGCCTTCTGCGCCGTGAATGGCTAAGAGGGTCTGGTAGGCGGCCACGCTGAAGGCATCGGCCGCAATCTCAAAGATGAGAGCCAGTACGCCAAGACCCGTGCCCCCTAACAACAACCCTTCTACCATAAGACGCGGTAGTTGGCGGTTGGCCTCTTTGTTTTCATCGGGATTTACATAGCTTTTGAACATATTTTTCTCCAATTTGATCTATTTTGGGAGGGTGTTACGGCCGTTTGCCGCTGCTGCCCCATTCATATTGTTATTTGCCAGATGATATACGCAAATGGGCGCGGCAAGTTTGTGCTGATGATGAGCGATCGTGGCGAATAACGGCCGTCTCCCTACAAATTAAAAGGTCAAAACCAGGTGGCTCCTAGGCCAACAGCTTCCTAGTATATAGGCAAAAAAGCGGTTTGGTAAGGATAACCTCCTCAATTGCGGTCTGCTCAATATACCCCACTCTATACCCGCCTGATATGCCAAGATACATTGTGAAGCGGCCCAATTGCCCTTACAGTAAGCATCAAGTTTTGCGTAGGCATAAACATGACGCAAACAACAAAATTGATTTCAACAAATACAAATAATGGTAAAACCACTTGTTTTGCCGTCAAAAAGGAGATTTAGCATGTCATTGATAAACATCGTTCTGTGGATTCTGTTTGGTGCATTAGCGGGTTGGTTAGCCAGCAAGATTATGGATCGAGATGCCCAAATGGGTGCGCTTGCCAACATCATCGTTGGCATCGTAGGGGCCATCGTAGGTGGATTCTTAGTGGGTCTTCTCGGTATTAGCACCTCAGGTTTCAGCATCGCTAGCTTATTGGTAGCAATTCTGGGTGCTGTCGTCCTCCTCTACATCTTAGGGCTGGTACAGCGAGCCTAACAACTACACACCAAGCGGTTCACCCCTCTGGGCTAGGGAAAGCCAACAATAGAAAAAGAGCAGTCAACTCGACTGCTCTTTTTCTATTGTTGCTTATTACCCCTTATATATGGTACTACTAGCATGACGGCGGGTGCACTTATTTTTTTGTGTATGGACTCAAAAGACTGGAGCAGTTTTTAAAACTGCTCCAGTCTAGCCTTACACCAAATCCTGTTGCACCCCATGACGGCCGTTTGCCGGCTGTCGGCTTTTTGCAGATAGGGAGCAATATATTGACTCAAGAAATTAAAGATACTGGCGAATTAAGAAGTTCACTCAAGCGGCAGCGGGATATTCTGGCCTTTTTGCAAGAAGTGATGCTGGCGGTAAGTCGGGCGCAAACGGCCGATTCCGTCTTTCAACTCGTCCTCAACAAAATAGCCACCTTCATGCACTGGCCCCTGGCCCACGTTTACCGCTGGTCAGAGTCCGAGCAGCGGCTCATCAGCAGCCAAATCTGGTACAGTTCCCAAGAAGACAGCTTCGAGCTTTTCCGCCGCCTCACCACCCAGACCAAAATCGCCTCTGGTGAAGGAGTAACCGGCAAATTGCAGCAGAGCAGCGAGCCAGTCATCATCGTAGATGTCACCCAAACTACCGAATTCATTCGCCAGACCACCCTTACCGATTTAGGGCTGCGAGCCTATTTTGCCTTTCCGGTGCAAGTGGCTGGTGAAGTAACGGCCGTTCTCGAATTCTTCTCCCCGCTCATCGAGCCGCCCCACCCCGACATCCAGGCCATCATCCAACACATCGCCACCCAGGTAGGCACAACCTTACAGCGCATCGCCGCCGAACAAATTCTGCGCCAAAGCGAGATGCAGTTGGCCGAAGCCCAACGCCTGGCCCACATCGGCCATTGGGAATGGAACATTACCGCCAACCGCATGGTTTGGTCAGATGAGTTATATCGCATCTTCGGCTGGCAGCCCGGCGAAGTGACGCCTTCTTACCAGGCATTTCTCAAACCCGTCCACTCCGATGATGTGGCCTATGTCCAGCGAAAATTTAGTGAGGCCGTGCAGCACGGCCGTTCCTTCACCTACTTCCACCGCATCATCCGCCCCAACGGCCTCACCCGCGTCATTCACGCCCGCGGCCAGCCCCTCTACAATGAGGCAGGGCAAATTACCAAACTGCGCGGGACTGCCCAAGATATGACCGAGCAAAAAGAGACGGAACTGCAACTGTCTAAGACCGTGCGCCAGCTTTCCACCCTTAACGAGATGGGACAGGCCATTGCTGCCAGCCTGGATTTGCATGTGATTTACGAGCGGGTGTTGAGCGCCATACGGCCGTTGCTCCGCGCCGAAGCCGTCCTCCTTCTGCTCCACGAGCAAGACGAACTGGTCGTCACCGCCATGTCTCAAGACACCGTAAGCAGCATGGTGGGCTTGCGCACACCAGACGGGGTGGGCATTGCTGGGCAAGCGTGGCAAACGGGCCAGCCCCTGCATTTGCGAGGTGAAGCTTGTTTGCACCAGCTCTCACCCAGCCTCTCCCAGCCGGTTAGCTATCAGCCGCAGGCTGTGTTGGCGGTGCCTATCCATTGGCAAGAGCAGCGCATTGGGGTGTTAGAAGCCACGCACAGCAACCCCCATGCCTTTACCGATGATGATTTACATTTGTTAGAGATGGCGGGTAACTGGACGGCCGTTGCCATTGGCAATGCCCGGCAGCACGGACAGCTACAGCGCCAGCTCAAAGAAAGCGAAGCCATCGCCCGCATCAGCCAGGCCCTCGCCCAAATCACCGATCTCGACAAAGTGCTGCAGCTCATTGTTGATTTGGCCCACCAAATTGTGCCCCAGGTGGATTGGGCCGTCATCCACCTGACACAGGGCGAAAAAGAGCGGCTGCGCCCCGCCGCCGCCGCCGGTCTGGAGATTTCCCTCAGCGATTACGAGATGAACATCGGCGAAGGCATCGCTGGCCGCGTCATTCACACAGGCAACATCATCAATGTCACCGATCTGCAAAAAGACCCGCGCCGTCTGCCCATAGACCAGTCCATCAATGTCCGCTCGCTGCTGGTAGCCCCCGTTCAAGGCTCTGTGCGCCGTATCGGCACCATCAGCCTGCAACGTGCCATCCCCAACACCTTCCAGCCCGAAGATGAACAACTGGTTACGATTTTGGGTATTCAGGCCGGTATGGCGATTGAAAATGCCCGCTTGTTGGAAAATCAACGCCGCGCCCGCCTTGTTGCCGAAAAACGGCGCGAACGGATGCGTCGCCTCAGCCAACTGGTTATCACGGCGCAGGAGGAGGAGCGTCAGCGCATCTCCCGCGAACTGCACGACGAGGCAGGGCAGTCTCTCACCTCTCTTAAAATTAGTCTGGACATGATTCAGGATAGTCTGCCCGATGAGCTGGCTGAGGTGAGAGAGAGTTTGTCGGAGACGAGCCAATTGGCGGACCAGACGATGAGCAAGCTGCGGCTGCTGGCTCATAATTTGCGTCCCCCTGGCCTTGATTCTTTTGGTTTGGATGCGGCTTTGGCTGGTTTGTGCCAGGATTTTACGACGCATACGCCTATTCAGGTGACGTATGTGCAGGGAGATATTCCTGATTTGCCGCAGCTTACGGCCCTATCGCTCTACCGTTTTGCTCAAGAAGCATTGACGAATGTGGCGAAACATGCCAAAGCAAAGACAGTGGAGGTAAAATTGCTGGCAGATGCGGAACATGTTGTTTTGTCGGTAGTGGATGATGGCTGTGGTTTTGACTTGACACCAGATGATGAAGTTCCAGCACAAACGGCCGGTATTGGCCTGGCTGGCATGTATGAGCGTATGGAGATGGTGGGGGGGAATCTGGAGGTTTATTCGCGGCCTGGTGAAGGGACAATGCTGATGGCTTTTATTCCACTGCCCGATAATTTGGAAGTGGCGACTCAATGATAAGAATTATTATTGCGGAAGATCATAATTTGGTGCGGCAGGGTTTGCGGGCTTTGTTGGAGCGCACAGGGGAGATTGAGGTGATTGCGGAGGCGATGACGGGCCAGGAGGCTGTTGATTTGACGGAGCAGTTGCAGCCGGATGTGGTGGTGATGGATTTGTCTATGCCGCGTTTGGATGGGGCGCAGGCGGCGGAGCGTATTTTGTCGTTTGATTTGCCCACCCAGGTGGTGATTGTGTCTATGCACGAGGACACGACGATTGTGCAGCAGCTTTTGCGGCGGGGGGTGAAGGGCTATTTGCTGAAGGATGCGGTGAGTGAGGAGCTGTTGTTGGCGGTGCGATCGGCCGTTCAGGGCAAGGTCTATCTTTCACCCACCATTTCTGAATCGGTGATGTCTATGTTGTTGTCGCCTCCGGCGGTGGAGGCTGAGAGTATGGCCGATTTGCTGACACCGCGTGAACGTGAGGTGCTGCAATTGGTGGCGGAGGGGCATACCAACGGTGGTGTGGCCGAGATTTTGAGTATTAGTATTAAGACGGTGGAGAAGCATCGGGCTAATTTGATGGCGAAGTTGGAAGTGAATGATTTGCCGAGTCTCATTCGCACGGCTATGAAGCATGGGCTGATTTTTGGTGGTGAATAGGGGTGGCTGTGGATAAAAGGTAGGGTAATCCCCCATACGACTTTTGGGGCTTTGTGGGAAGATTGCTCAGAAGCTGGCGTGGGTGGAGATGTTGCCGCCTCATGTGGTTTGATGATTCTTTACAGAATCCCAATGATTAAAACGTATTGGTTATGTCTTCGCAAAAAATTCGTATCCTCATCGCAGATGACCATAGTTTAGTGCGAAAAAGTATCCGGGTCTTGTTAGAGAGCCAGGATGATATGGAGGTGGTGGGAACGGCCGTTAACGGGCAAGAAGCCGTTGAATTGGCCCAAGACCAATCACCCGATGTTATTGTCATGGATATTACTATGCCCGAGATGGATGGCATTCATGCCGCCGAACGGATTCGTGCCTTAAATTTGGCTGCACAAGTTATTCTTTTTTCGATGAATGTGAATGCTGTTTTGGTGCAGCAGGCTGTCAAGAAAGGTGTCAGCGGCTATGTGCTGAAACAACATGCGGCCAAAGAGCTGCCGCAGGCCATTCGGGCCGTGCAGCACGGCCAACATTATTTTAGCCCCGCCATACCTGCAACCTATTTTCCTACTCATTAGCAGTCAATACGCGCCATTTTCCCCGGAAATCAGGTTGTTTTTGTGCCAAAGGTAGGGTAGTACCCCATTCGGGAACGGCCGTTTTTCCCCCATAATTAACTCATCACTAAAAACACGCGAAACTATATCTTGTTTGAAGGAGAACCCCTACTATGATTCGTATTCTAATTGCCCATCCTTCCCGCTTAGTCAGCGATTCCCTGCGCAACACTCTGGACGAAGAGCCTGATGTTTGTGTAGCGGGCTGCGCTTCAACTGAGGAGGAGCTTTCTTTTTTGCTGCCCCATGCTAATGTGGCTTTGGTAGGCACAGAATTGGGCGGTGGTAATACGTTTGAGTTGTTGCGCAACATCCATCTCACTCACCCTGAGGTGAAGGTGATTGTGATTGGCGTAGACGGCCGTCCTGAAAACATCCTCCAATACATTGAAGCCGGCGCTATCGGCTGCATTACCCAAAATGAATCACTGGAAGACATGGTGCGCAAAGTCATCGCCACCAGAGAAAACAAAGCCCTCGTTTCACCCGTCGTGGTGGCGTTGATGATGGAGCGTATTGCCCAACTATCCCGCCAACAACCGCTGACGACTTCCATTAAACCCGAGATGCTGGAAGAACTTACCCCACGTGAATGTGAAGTGCTAGACCTGATTGGTGAAGGTTATACCAACAAAGCCATCGCTGATGAACTCTTTATTGAGTGCGGCACAGTAAAAAACCACGTCCACAACATCCTCACCAAGCTAGAGGCCAGCAACCGGCATGAGGCGGTAGATATTTACCTGGCCAGCGGTTATGCCCAAAAGGCATTGGCCGCTTAGCCGCAAGCAGCTAATAAAAAAAGGATTGGCAGCAGAAGCTGCCAATCCTTTTTTTTATGCAACCATCTGCTTCAAAACGGCCGTCATCATCATCGCATTGGGGAAAATCGTTTTCTCTTTTTCTTCAAGCTCCCCTGTTTGCGCCGAAAAATCAATAAAAATGTCCAAATGACCAAAGGCTTGCATAATCTGCGTCATCAATTGCTGACTAAAACGCCAACTGCGCACATCACCCACCACCACCAGGCAGCGCCGCCCCAAGGCTTCCACTTCGGCTTGCAGCCGCAGCACCGCCTGGGTAATGCCATTTATGCAGACCAGCACAATATCAGACCCCTTAGCGGCCAGATTGCGAATCAGCGAACGGCCGTTGTCACTATCAGGGCCAAGCACAAGCGCCACTTTCCCCTTCAGCGTTAGCCCAACCTGGGGCAAATGGCTGTTTTCAACACGCCTGTCATTGTTCAACTCCATTTTTCATCTCCCATATTCAAATAATTCATAAGATACCTTCATCATAGGCCATCCACTGCGCCTTCTCAATGTGTCAGGATAGGGAAAAAGGATACAGTTAGGGGTACATGTATGAGCAAAAAATGAGGAAAACTCGTAATTATTCAGTCCCTCGAGTGAGAAATCCTCCCGGAGGCTTCTTTTACGGAGGCTCTCTCGAGGGAAAACCTCCGGGAGGGTGAACAGTTACGAAAACTCATAACTACTGTAAAATGATTAGGACTGATGAGGTAAAAAAAATGAATTCAGATCAAGCATTAAGAACACAGTTAGTAAATATGCTGCTCAAGCGGCAGGCACATATGCTCTTTGAAGATGCAGTAGCCACCTTCCCCTTGGCCCACATCAACACCCGTCCGCCACAAGTTGGGTACAGCTTTTGGCATCTGTTGGAACATATCCGCATCTGCCAATACGACATCCTCGATTACATCGGCAACCCCGCCTATGTTGCGCCTAATTTCCCCGATGATCTATGGCCTGCATCCGAGGCGGATACGGATGAGAAGGGCTGGAATCGCACGATTCATGAGTTTTATGCCGATCGTCAAGCACTGGTGGACATTGTGCAGAGTTCAGACACGAATTTGTATGCCCCCATTCCGCATGGCTGGGATGGGCACAACATTTTGCGCGAAATCCTGATTGTGGCTGACCACAACGCCTACCACATTGGGGAGTTGGCGATTTTGCGGCAGGTGATGGGGTTATGGTAGGCATGAGTGACATTATTGAGCTGTCGCGGCCGGAAACGGCCGTTTCCCACTTCCTCAAACGCTACCCCACCGAAAGACGGCGCAGCCGCATGAAACCCCACTACGAAGCCATGCTGGCCGAAGTCACGCAACTGGCCGCCCCTCGCGCCATTGCCCAAGAATTCTCCCTAGACAAACTGCCCGGCATCCAACACCTTTTTACAAATGAAACAGTTTCCGTCGTCCTCGCCCTCTGCACCTTAGGCGCATCCCTCGACAAACGGCAAACCGAACTCATCCAAGAAGACCTCATGCTGGCCGTCATCTTAGATGAAATCACCCTGGCCTGGGTTGTGGCTGGCACACGAGAAATACATGGTCAGGTACGGCAAAAAATGGGCCAACAAGGGCTGAAAGCTGGGCCAGCCTATCGTCCCGGAGTCGGCCGATGGCCCCTTACCGCCCAATACACCATCTTCGACCTGCTCCCCACTCACCTCATTGAGGTGTCCCTCAACGATGCCGCCGTCATGTTCCCCCGCATGTCCACCAGCCTCATCATCCCCATCATGGATCGCCACCCCCTTTGACCAAACCCCTA